>NC_013173.1:1522552-2127578 GCF_000023225.1 Desulfomicrobium baculatum DSM 4028 | reverse complement strand
CAGGCAACGATTCAACAAACGATGCTTGGCTCAGTCAGACAGCAGGCGCCCCCCAAGACCATGACGGCACCGGGCCTTGAACTTCGTTCCGGTTTTGTGATGTATCATCTGAGATCGCGAACGCACAAAGCTTAAAGGTCCGCCAGTAGCCTCTCCAACTCCCCTCCTGCCAAGGAGGGGTGCCCGAAGGGCGGGGTGGTTGACTTCAAGTTGTTCGGCGGTCGGCCAGATGCCGTCATGGCCTTGGAGCCCGCCGGAACTCCTTCTCCGGCCTCGTAGAGTTGAATCGTTGCGTGCAGGACGGGAAAGCGAGGCCAAGCATCAGGCAACGATTCAACAAACGATGCCTGGCTCAGTCAGACAGCCGACGCGCCCCAAGACCATGACGGCATCGGGCCTTGAGCTTCGTTACGACTTTGTGTCGTATGCAGCAGGTTTAGGGAAGAAGGAGCATTCTGACTCTTGTGAAATGAAAAAGCGCCTCCGGCCGAGATTCGGCTGGAGGCGCTTGATGTTTTGTGGGTGTGCGCGTCTAGTACTTGATTGAAGAAAAGCGCATCAGCTTGTCCCACTGGTGGGTGGAGGTGATGCGGCGGATGGTGCCGGTCTTGCCGCGCAGGACCAGGGAGTGGGTGGTCGCGCCGGTGCCGCTGTACGACACGCCGCCCAGGAACGTTCCGCCGGAGATGCCCGTGGCCGCGAAGAAGACGTTGTCGTCGCAAACAAGGGTGTCCGTGGTCAGGATCTGCGTCAGGTCCAGGCCGAAGTCGAGCACGTTCTTGCGTTCGTCCTCGGACTGGGGGTCGAACTGGGCCAGGATCTCCCCGCCCAGGGCTTTGATGGCGCAGGCCGCCAGTACCCCTTCGGGAGTGCCGCCGGTGCCGAACATCATGTCCACATTGGATGACGGGTCCACGGCCATGAGCGCCCCGGCCACGTCGCCGTCGGTGTGCAACTGGATGCGTGCCCCTGCGGCGCGGATCTGGGTGATGAGGTCCTTGTGGCGGGGCTTGTCGAGAACAAAAACCACCAGATCCTCGACCTTCTTGCCCAGGGCCTTGGCCGTGACCTCAAGGTTGTGGGCCACGGGCGCGTTCATGTCCACCATGCCCTTGGCCGCTGCCGGGACCACGAGTTTCTTCATGTAATAGCTCGGGCCCGGATTGAACATGGTCCCGGCCGGAGCCAGGCCGACCACGGCGATGGCGTTGGGGCGTCCATAGGCCAAGAGGTTGGTGCCCTCCACCGGGTCCACAGCCACGTCCACGGCCGCGCCCCGGCCCGTGCCGATGCGCTCGCCGTTGTAGAGCATGGGGGCTTCGTCCTTCTCGCCTTCGCCGATGACGATGCGACCGTCGATATCAAGGGTGTTGAAGGACAGGCGCATGGCGTCCACGGCCGCTCCGTCGCCCTCATTCTTGGCGCCCTTGCCCAACCAGCGGGCCGAGGCCAGGGCCGCGGCTTCCGTGACCCGGACCAGGTCCATGGCCAGATTTCGTTGCGGGGCTTCCATGCTATTCCCTTATGAATTTGATCAGGTTGGCGGTGGTGAATCCGTATTTTTCCTTCAGCACCCCGGCCGGAGCCGAGGCTCCGAAGTGGTTGATGCCCCATACCTTTCCATCCAGCCCAACGTATTTGTACCACAGGTCCGTGCGTCCGGCTTCGATGGCCACGCGGCGGGTGATGGAGCGGGGCATGACGGCTTCGCGGTACTCGGCGCTCTGCTCGTCGAAAAGTTCCATGCTGGGCACAGACACGACGCGGATTTTCAGCTCCGAACACGCCTCGGCCGCTTCCACGGCCAGATGCACTTCCGAGCCGGAAGCCAGCAGCAGCATTTCCGGGGCCGCGCCTTCGGGGTCGCGGACCACGTAGGCGCCCTTGCCCACATGCTCTTCCAAAGGCTGGGGCAGCTCCAGCACGGGCAGGCCCTGGCGGGTGAAGATGAGCACCGAGGGGCGGGACTTCTGCTTCAGGGCCACGGCCATGCATGCCGCGCTTTCGCGTGCGTCGGCGGGGCGCAGCACCAGCAGGTTCGGGATCAGCCGCAGGGAGCTGACATGCTCGATGGGCTGGTGGGTCGGTCCGTCTTCGCCGACGAAAAAGGAATCGTGGGTAAAGACGTGCAACACCGGCAGGTGCTGCAGGGCGGACATGCGGATGGCGTTGCGCTCGTAGTCGGAGAAGACCAGGAAGGTCGCGCCGAAGGGAACGATGCCGCCGTGCAGGGCCAGACCGTTCAGGATAGCGCCCATGGGGAACTCGCGCACGCCGAAGCAGAGGTTGCGGCCCAGGGCATTGGTCGTGGCGTTGAAAATGCCCACGGTTTCACGGAACTTGACGGTCTGGTTGGACGGGTCGAGGTCCGCCGAGCCGCCCATGAGCGTGGGCAGCTGCTCCATCATGGCTCCGAGGCACGCCCCGAAAGCCTTGCGCGTGGCCACGCCGGCACCGGATTCAAATTCGGGCCAGTTCAGGCTGCGCTGGCAGGCCGGGGTGGTCGCGTTTTCCCATTTGGCCGCGAAGGCCGAATCGGCGAGTTTTGCTGCCAGGGCCTTGTCCCAGGCCTGGCGGCCGTTGCGCAGGGCCGCGAAGCGGGAGCGGAAGGTATCGAGCACATCATCGGGCAGGTGGAATTCCTCGTCGGGCAGGCCGAGCTTGATCTTGGTGGCCTTGATTTCCGCTTCCGGCAGGGGGGATCCGTGAGTGGATTCGCTTCCTTCCAGGGTGGCGCAGCCCTTGGCCATGGTCGTATGGCCGATGATCAGGGTCGGCTTGGAGGTTTCGGCCTGACCGGCCAGGATGGCCTTGCGGATCTGTTCGTGATCATGGCCGTCGATCTCGATGACCTGCCAGCGCATGCTCTCGAAGAGAGCCTTGTGGTCGATGTTGTCAACCCGGCAGGTCGGACCGGCCAGCTGAATCTTGTTGCTGTCATAGTAGGCGATGAGCCTGCCCAGTCCCCACTGGCCGAAAAGGGCCGCGCTGCCAAGACAAATGGGCTCCTGCACGTCGCCGTCGGAAACCAGCACGTAGGTGAAGTGTCCGGCGCTCTCGGCGTCCAGATATTCGCGCAGAAAGGCTTCGGCCACGGCCATGCCGCCGGCCATGGCGAATCCCTGGCCGAGTGGCCCTGTGGTGGCTTCGACTCCGTCGGTCATGTCGTGCTCGGGGTGTCCCGGGGTCTTGCTGCCAAACTGGCGGAACGCCTTGAGATCCTCGACGCCAAGGTTGCCCTGCAAGGTCAGCAGGGCGTAAAGCAGGGCGGATTCATGACCCGCGGACAGCACAAAGCGGTCGCGGTTGAACCATTTGGCGTCCTTGGGGTCGAAGCTCAGGAACTCCTTGAACAGGACATAGGCATAGTCGGCCGAAGACATGGCCCCGCCGGGATGGCCGGAGTTGGAGGCGCGGACCGTGTCCATGATCAGGCCCTTGATGACGTTGACGGCCTTGGTATCTATTGGGGAAGCGTTGGTGGTCATGATGGTTCTCGTGATGTGCGATAAAGGCGTTATGATGGTTGATGTGAAGGGGTCTGCCGGTCGATCAGGTCCACGCGGCGCTGGTGGCGTCCGCCCTCGAACTCGGTGCCGAGGAACGCGTCGGCGATGGCCTTGGCCAGGTCCACGCCGATGATGCGTTCGCCCATGCACAGCACATTGGCGTCGTTGTGCATGCGGCTCATGCGGGCCATGTACTCGTTGGCGCACAGGGCGGCGCGGATGCCCTCGAAGCGGTTGGCGGTGATGGATACGCCGATGCCGGAGCCGCAGATAAGGATGCCGGTGGCTTTAAGCGCGATCACTTCCGTGGCCAATTTTCCCGCGATGTTCGGGTAGTCGCAGCTCTCCAGAGAGTGGGTGCCGACATCGACGGTGTCAAAGCGCCCTGCGAGGTGCTCCATCAGAATGTTCTTGAGGCCGAAGCCTGCGTGGTCGGAGCCGAAGATGATGGTGCGCATCTAGACCTCGGTGCCGGGTTTTTCAGCGCGATTCTTGACATATTCGGACCGGGTAGAGGCAAGTTCCTGTTCCAGATGAGCGATTTCTTCCTGCAGGAAGCTGATCTGCTTCAGGGTCAGGTCATTGTCGCTTGCCTTGGGGTCGAAGGTTTCGCCCTTGGTCTGACTTGCGGCATAGCTTTTGCCCAGGTTCTGATATTCCTCGGCCAGACGTTTCTCCATCTGCCGGATTTCCCAGCGCCGAAAGCCTTTGATGAATACCCACTTGCCCTCGCTGGCAAGGAGCTTGAAACCGTTGGTGACGGGTTTTAACGTGTCTTTGAGCATTCACTCCCTCCAATGAAGTTTTAGTTGTACTGAGGCGTGGATGTGATGCGCATCCATTGCACGTCCTGGGGCAGGTTCAGGTCCAGGTCGCGGTTCTGCCATTCTCCGCCGGCTTCCAGGGATTTGATCCGGAGCACGGCCTTGCCATCCCGGGGGGATGAAAAAGTGTATTTGTCGTAGAGCACATGGTCTGGAAATGCCGCTGCGGTGTAGGGCCCTTCGCAGGTAAGCGTCCAGCCCTGCCTGCCGCCAAGGGTCAGCATTTCCATGTTTTCCGGGGCTTCCACATAGGCCACGCTGCCTGTGGAAAAATTGAAACGGATGCGGCCTTCCCTGGTGCCATGGGCAGACGCGTATTCCGGCGGCAGGATTGGTCCGAGATCGCCGCTGAGCAGACTGCTGATCTGCTTGGCGTTGAACGGCACGGGGATCTGAAAAAGGGCCAGCCCTGCCTGGGCCTGGGCATGGTGATAGGCCTTGTTTTCCGAGGGGATGTAGGCGGTCCAGAGGTCCGGAGTTTCGCGGATCATGGCCACCGAGGCTCCAGCGCCCGAGGACAGGTCCATGCGGATGATGGACGCGGGGTAGCCCCAAAGTTGCCCGACCAGACGGCCGGTGCGTTCACTGCTGGCCACGTGCATGGAAAACCGGGCCGTGACGCGGTCCCCGGACGAGGACCGCGGATGCAGGGTGGACCAGATGCGTGACACGGCGGCCGGGTCCTGAATCGGTATCTGCGGCGCGCATCCTCCGAGGAGGGCGAGCAGGATGAGCAGAGTCAGGCTCTTCATCGTGTGCGGCCCAGAGCATTCATTTTGGCCCGCACTTCTTCGGCGTTTTCGCCTTCAAGATCCAGGGCCTTTGCATAACCTCGGCGAGCCTCGGTGATAAATCCCATGGCGCGGGCGATGTCCCCGTAATGCTCCCAGATGACCGGGTCCGAGTCCACAAGCTGAACGGCACGCTTGATCTCCTGCCAGGCGCGCTTGTTTTTGCCCTGTTTGAAGTAGACCCAGGCCAGAGAGTCGACGAAGTAACCGTTGTCGGGCTTGACCTTGAGGGCGCTTTCGATCAGCACCTCCGCCCGTTCCAGGTTGCGACCCAGTTCCACCAGGGTGTAGCCCAGATAATTGAGCGCATCGGCGTATTCGGGATCTTTGGAGATGACCTTTTCCATCATGATCATGGCCTGGTCCCGGTGATCCATGCGATCGTAGATCAGGCCCAGCCGGTAAAGGATGGTCGTGTTGTCCGGCCAGACTCCCGTGGCCTTGAGCAGCACGTCCAGCGCCTGCTGGTACTCTTTTTCAAATTCGTGGATCTCCGCCATGATGATGCGGAATTCAGGTTGCTTGGGAAAAAGCGTCATGGCCGACAGACAGAGCTCTTTGGCCGTAGCCCTGTCGTTTTTCTGGTAGAGAAGGTGGATGCGGAATATCAGGCTGCGCTCATAATGCTGATGCCCCGCAGGTATGGCTTCCAGATAGGTCATGGCCTTGTCCGGATTATCGCGGCCTTCGTATTCCAGCACGGCCAGGAAAAAAAGCGCATCGCTGGGGATCGGATTTTCCAGGGCCATGGGGTCCAGAAGTTCCGCCGCGTGGTCATAGAAGTCCTGGTTGAGCAGCAGATTGACCGCTTCCAGAACCAGCGCCTGATCATCCGAGCCCTGCTCCACATAGGACAGGGCCTGGTCGGGATTGTTGAGCTTCAAGTTGAGTTCGATCAGGCGAAAGAGAATCTGCTGGTTCCCGATCCCCAAATCGACGAGTTTGGCAAAAACGCGTTCCGCGTCGATATAATTTTTCTGTACCTCGTATGTCAGTCCAAGCTCTATCCACGCGTTGTAATATTCGGGGTCGATGGCCACGGCCTGCTGGTAGGCGGTGATCGCCTTGTCATAGAGCTCAAGACCGAAAAAGCCCTTGCCGAGGAGAAATTTCGTAGTCTGGTTGACGTCTTTTTCCGGAATGGCGTTCAGCCTGTCCACAGCTTCGCCGAACTCTCCCTGCTCCAGACGATAAAGCGCCGCTTCGTGGGCCAGTTCGATCTGTTCGGGGTGCTTTTTGCGGTAGTCGTCCAGGACGAGCACGGCGTCGTCGAAACGACCCTGGGCCGCATAGGTTTTGGCCAGGGTGCTGAGCAGGGCTTCCGAGTCCGGGTAGCTGGTCAGGCCCTGGTTCAAGACCAGCAGGGCATCGGAAAATCTGGAGGCGCGCCAGTGCAGGTTGCCCAGTTCAAGATAGAGTTCGGGCGTGGGCTTGAGCGCGATGGCCTGCTCAAGCGCCTGGGCCGCCTGGTCATTTTTGTCTTCTTGCAGCAGTTCGCGATAGGCCAGATAGGAATAGATGGCCTCGGCTTCGGATGAAGCCGGTACAGGAGCGGGCGGTGTCATTGGGGGCAGCGGCTCGGTTCGGTGGGCGCACCCCAGGGAAGCCGCTAAGGCGGCGGAAAGAAGGAGCCGATGGACAAGCGTTCTGATCATGCAGTGATGTGTCCGGAGCAGTCATTTTTTCTACAAAATGCCTGGATTATTTGGTAAATTTTTTTGCCCATGTCGAGCCCCAGTTCAATGAATTCCGGCCCGTAAATTTTTCCGGCAGGAGTGCGGAACGTGTTCTGGATAGACGCAACCACCTCCAGCCCGGCGGGAAATTTATCCAGAATCTGCTGCAGGGTCCACTCCTGATAATTACATATTTCCCATAAGGTGGTGATGAAATTGTCAGGCCCCCAGCGGAATTTGTCCGCGTCGTACAGCGCGTCGGCCAGGAGTTGCGTGCCGTGATGGTCGAACTCGGCCGGCGCGGAAAAGGCTTCATGGCAGCGCACCGCGTCAGCGATCATCTGTTTTTCCTCGTCCGTGAGCGGATAGTCACGGAGGATCAGCAGGGCAAGGTCGGCCCCGCGCGTGGCATGATCGCCTTCAAGTCGGCAGGTGTCATGCAGCAGGCCGGCAAGCATGGCCAAAAGGCTCAGCCGCCGGGCCTGCTCCAGCCCCAGCGCATCGGCTTCGCCCAGGATCAGCGCGCTGCACTCGATGGCGACTTTTTTCGAGTGGTCGATGCCATGGCCGAACTCGTCGTTCAGGAAGGGCAGCACATCCTCCCGGCAACGCAGGACCATGGGGTGCGAAAAGAACGTGTCCCGGGCGGAGGCAAGCTCCGCGCTCATGGCCGTATAAAAGCTGGGCAGGGCGTCGGGGGTGACAGCGGCGCTTTCCTGTTTGATGCGAAGTAATGTTTCATTCTTCATGTTCAATCCATTCTGAGGAGAAATCTTGGATGGTGCTCGACATCTGGGCCTTGATCTTTTGCAGCAGACGGGCTTCGATCTGGCGTACCCGTTCCCGGGTGATCCCGTACTTGTCACCGATTTCGCGCAGGGTGATAGGCGAGTCGGCCAGAAGACGCTGCTCCAGGATGTCGAGTTCCTTTTCGTTCAGGCCGTCCCGTATGGCGTCAATATTGTCGTGGATGAGCACGCTGATCTCGTCGGCGGCCATCTGTTCCTCGATCCCGGCCTCAAGAGCCGGAATGAAATCCATGGGCGTGAAGCTGGAGTCGTCCCCGATCTTCATGTCCAGGGACACATCGTGTTGTCCCAGGCGCTGACCCATTTCCACGATGTCGGCTTCGGAGACCTGCAGATTCTTGGAAAGGGTGGATGTCGTCGGGTCAAATCCTTGCGCCTGCAGGCGCTGGCGCTCCTTGCCCAGGTTGTAGAACAGCTTGCGCTGGGCCTGGGTGGTTCCGATCTTGACCATGCGCCAGTTGTCCATGATGAATTTCAGGATATAGGCTTTGATCCAGAACGAGGCATAATAGGAAAACTTGATGCCCTTGTCCGGGTCGAACTTCTGGACCGCCTTCATGAGGCCCACGTTGCCTTCCTGAATCAGGTCGAGCACGTTCTTCATCCAGCGCCGCTGGAAATCCATGGCGATCTTGACCACCAGCCGCAGATTGGAGGTGATGAGGATAAAGGCCGCCTGCTCTTCCTTTTCGTCCCGGTAGCGCCTGGCCAGATCGAATTCTTCGTCCTGTTCCAGGGGTTTGAATTTTTTGATTTCCTGAAGATAGATATGCAGCGGGTCCAGGGTCGCGACTTCGCGTCGGGGGACTGTGGCCAGGACCAGCGGGGCGATTTCATCGATATCGACAGTGTCGATCGTGTCGGAATCGTCGACGACATCGTCATCGAATTCTTCGGTGTCCTCTGATAAGGGTGTTTCGAGCTCTTCATCCAGAGCATTGTCTTCGGGTCGTTGATTGGGATTCATGATGGTGCGTGACTGGAGGTGGTTCTTGGGCATCACGTGCTGTAAAAGTGGAAGAAGGTGCCCAGGGCTGTTCCGCGAGAATTGTTTTGAAGAATCAATCCGATTTTTCAGAGTTTTCCATCATAGAGTTTTTGTTTGTCCTTTTCAATGATTTTCAGTAGGGCACTTCGTTCACCGGAGTGTGAATTTTTGAACTACGTGAGGTGTTGAAATGCGCGATTTTCGCCAGACACTCAAGGGCGGAAACGTTCTTATTTTTGACGGGGGCATGGGAAGCCTGCTCCAGCGTCGTGGCCTTCAGGCCGGTCAGTCCCCCGAGGAATTCGGCATGGGGCGGCCGGATGTTGTCGCGTCGATCCATGCAGAATACGCCCGGTCCGGGGCGAATGTGGTCACCACCAACACGTTTGGCGCGACCCGGTACAAGCTCCCGCAGGGTTTTGACGTGTTCGAGGTCAATGAAACCATGACCCGCGCCGCGCGTCAAGCCGTGGGTGATGCGGTCTTCGTGGCAGGCAGCGTCGGACCCACAGGCAAGATGATAAAGCCTCTGGGCGACATCTCCTTTCGCGGGTTGGTGGATGTTTTCAAGGAGCAGATTCGCGGCCTGGCGGCAGGCGGAGCCGACCTGATCCTGGGCGAGACCCACTTCGATCTGGCCGAGGCCAGGGCCGTGGTCGTGGCCGCGCGCGAGGTCTGCGATCTGCCCGTTGGCATCAGCATGACCTTCGAGGGTGGAGTCAGCCTGACCGGGACCACCCCGGAAGTCTTTGCCCAGACCATGGAAAACATGGGTGTGGATCTCATCGCCTCCAATTGCAGCGCGGGCCCCGAGCAGCTGATAGAGGTCGCCAAAGCCATGCTCCGCGTCAGCCGGACCCCGGTGCTCATCGAGCCCAACGCGGGCCTGCCCGAACTGGTGGACGGGGCCACGGTGTTTCGCCTGCCCCCGGATCCTTTCGCGGCCACGGTTTCGACCCTCGTGGACGTGGGCGTCTCCTGTCTTGGCGGATGCTGCGGCACCACGCCGGAGCACATCAAGGCCCTCACCGCGCTTTGCGCAGGCAAGACCGTACGGCGTCAGGAAATTTCCGCTCCTCCCTGCCTGATTGTCACGTCCCGTTCCCAGGCGGTCGAGTTCGGCTTTGATCGCCCCTGCCGGATCATCGGAGAACGGATCAATCCCACGGGCAAGGCTGAACTCACGGCCGAACTGCAGCGCCTTGAGACCCGTCGCCTGATGACCTACGCCGAGGAGCAGGTCGCGCGCGGAGCCGATCTTCTGGACGTCAACGTGGGCGCGCCCATGGTCGAGGAGGCGCGCATGCTGCCTTTGGCCGTGCAGGCCCTGACCAGCGCCCATGCCATTCCTCTGTGCCTGGATTCAAGCGACATCTCGGCCATCAGGGCAGGCCTTGAGGCCTATCCGGGCTCGGCTCTGGTCAATTCCATCAGCGGCGAGGAAGAGCGGATGGAGACTCTGGGGCCGCTGTGCCGGGATTACGGCGCGCCGTTCATCCTGCTGCCGCTTAAGGGACGCAAGCTGCCCGTTACGGCGGCCGAGCGCCTGGCCATCATCGAAGAACTTCTGATCAAGGCCGAGAGCCTGCGCATTCCGAGGCGGCTCATCCTGGTCGATGCTCTGGCCCTGACCGTGTCTTCCAAGCCCGAGGCGGCCAAGGCCTGCCTCGAAGTCATCCGGCACTGCCGGGAGCGCTGGGGGCTGGGCTCGACCATGGGCCTGTCCAACATCTCTTTTGGCCTGCCTGCCCGGGACCTGATCAATTCGACCTTTCTGGCCATGGCCATGGGCGTCGGCATGACCTCTTTCATCGCCAACCCCAACGCCGCGCGCATCCGCGAGAATCTGGCGGCGGCGGAGGTGCTTCTTGGCCGGGACAGCCAGGCCGCAGGCTTCATCGCCTCCTATGCCGGATGGAACCCGGGAAATCCCGTGGCCGCGGTCGCTTCCACTGCGGTCGATGAGGACGGCAGCCCTGTCGCCGTGGCGGTGATCAAGGGGCAGAAGGATCGCATCGTCGATCTTTTGCGCGAGCGCATCGCGGCTGGTGAGGACCCTTTTGTCCTTGTCGACGGAGAGATGATCCCCGCCATTGCCAAGGTTGGGGAAAAGTACGAGAAGAAAGAGTATTTTTTGCCGCAGCTCCTCTTATGCGCCGAAACCATGCAGATCGGCTTCGAGTCCATCAAACACCTGCTCGTGCGTGAAGGTCAAGAGGCCAAGGCCACCATTGTCATGGCCACGGTAGAGGGTGACATTCATGACATCGGCAAGAATATCGTCTGTCTGATGCTTAAAAATTTCGGCTATGATGTCGTCGATCTGGGCAAGGATGTGGCGGCCGCGGACATTGTCGCGGCGGCCATGGCCCACAAGGCCTCGGTCATCGGCCTGTCCGCGCTCATGACCACGACCATGGTCCGCATGGAGGATACCGTGCGTCTGGTCCGCGAGCAGGGCCTTGCCTGCCGGGTCATGATCGGTGGCGCGGTGGTCAGCCAGTCCTATGCGGACCTGATCGGCGCCGACGGCTATGCCGACGACGCGGTGGCGGCGGTTCGGGTGGCCACCCGGTTGTGCGCCGAGGTCCGCTCGGCCTGAGTTTTCAAAGATTCAAGCGGGAGCACGCATGGAAAAATATATTCTCAGAAAGGCGACCATCGCCGATGTCAAAGCCATTCACCGGCTGCTTATGGATTGCGCCACCAAGCGGCTCCTTCTGCCCCGGTCTTTCGGCGAGCTCTATTCCCATCTGCGCGATTTCATTGTGGCCGAGGATGTGGAAACCGGAACGATGGCTGGTTGCTGCGCTCTGACCATTACGTGGGAAGCCTTGGCCGAAGTCCGTTCGCTGGTGGTTGCCGAGAGCGCTCAAGGCCAGGGCCTGGGGCGCAGGCTGGTGGAATTTTGCGTCAGCGACGCCGTGACCTTTGGTGTTTACAAGGTATTCGCCTTGACCTATCAGGTTCCCTTTTTTCAGAAGCTGGGATTTTCGGAAGTGAGTAAGGATATCCTGCCGCAGAAGGTGTGGGCCGACTGTCTCAAATGCCCCCAGTTTCCTGAATGCGACGAAGTGGCCATGATGATTGAATTGTAAGTTATGACATGTTGGTTCTCCGGGAGAGTTCATGAAATTTGTACAGCTTTTTGACCGTCCGCAAATTGAAGCAAGAGCCCAGGAACTGGGTCGGGAAATATCCAGCCATTACGGTGATGAACCGTTGGTTTGCGTATGCGTGCTCAAGGGCGCCTACGCATTTTTTACTGATCTGATGCGTAATTTGACCATCCATCCAACCATGGATTTTGTCCGTCTTTCCAGTTATGCGGATCAGACTTCCCGCAAATCAAAGATGGTTTTCTCCAAGGATATGGAAATCGATATCAGGGACAAGCATGTGCTTGTCGTCGAAGATATCGTCGATACGGGCCATTCCATGGGTTTTTTGATCAAGGTTCTTGAGGCGCGTAGCCCAAAATCCATCAAGATCGCGGCCATGATCGACAAGAGAGAGCGTCGCGAGGTGGATGTGAATGTAGATTTTGTGGGCTTCCCACTGGATAAAGGATATATCGTCGGCTATGGACTTGACTACGCCGAACAATACAGAGAACTTGACGGCATTTACGATCTTAAATTCTCGGAAGCATAGACCCCTGCCTCCAGACTGAACTTTTTCAAGGAAAGGCCATGCTCGTTCAATGCCCTGAGTGTACCACCAAATACAATCTGGATGAAAGCAAGATCGGACACGACGGCAGCAAGGTCCGTTGTACGCGTTGCAAGAACGTGTTCACCGTGTTCCGCCCCATCGACAACGACGAGCCCGAAGCGGCGCCCCAGGCGGTTCCGGAGGCCAGAGGGGCCGGGGAAGAGCCATCCAGTGATGATTTTGCGCCTTCCTTCAGGGAAGGCCAAAAAAATGATTCGGCTCCAAGGCAGCCGGTCGATTCTTTCGAGGACGATCTGGAGGCTCTGTTCAGGGACAACGAGGTTGTTCCCGCATCCGCAAAGTCTTCGGCTTCCAGGAATTCGGCCGAAGCCGATTCCTTTGAAGACGATCTCGCGGCCATGCTTGACGAGAAAAAGCCCACGGCGTCATCGATTTCCTCCGCGAGTGCCTCCTTTGAGGATGACCTGACGGCGCTCATAGAAGAGAAACAGTCCAGGACTTCATCAAAAGCCTCTGTGGATGAGGAAATGATTGCCGATCTTCAGGGCGCGTTTCAGCAGCCGCTGACCGATCAGCTGGATCACGATCCGGCACCCGGCAGGAGAACCCCGCCCACGTCCAAGAAGACCGGGAGCATGGGGCTTATCATCGGCCTTGTTGTCCTGCTGCTGGCCTCTGCCGTCGCAGGGGTTTATTTTTTGAAGCCGGGCTTGCTCGGGCTCGGACCCACAGTACCCGGCGCGCCTGCGACAGCGCCGGATGCGGTCGTCAGGGAAGGCGCGGCCCAGATCGCTCTGGAAAATGTACGCCAGTACTTTGTCCCCAACGAAAAGGAAGGCCAGCTCTTCATTATCGAAGGCAAAGCCGTGAATCGCTTTCCCGAGGCGCGTGAACTGATCCGCATCAAGGCCTCCCTCTTCGACAGACAGGGAGCGGAAGTCGCGACGCAGGAATTCATGTGCGGCAATGTCGTCTCCCTGTACCAGCTTCAGGTTTCCGCCCGGGCGGACATCGAGACGGCCCTGACCGCCAAGGTCGGCATTCTGACCAACAATACCAATATCCAGCCCGGAGCTTCCGTGCCGTTCATGGCGGTGTTCTTCAAGACTCCGGACTCCGTGGAAGAGTTCGGGCTGGAAGTGATCCAGTCCAGCGTCCCGCAACAATAGCAAAACTTTTGACCCACGAAAGGCAGGCGCAAGTCTGCCTTTTTTATTCCCTCATGAAAACAAAGAGCGCTTACGTGTGTACTGCCTGCAAGGCTGTCAGCCCCCGCTGGCAGGGGCAGTGTCCCAAATGCCTGGCCTGGAACACCCTGGAGCCGGCACTGCAAAAGTCCGGTCCGGTCAGGGATTTTCCCCTGAACCGTCCCGTTGACCTGCGCGAACTGCCGACGCTCCTGGAGGACCGGGTCAGCTCGCAGCTCTCCGGGCTGGACGGAATTCTGGGCAGCGGGTTCGTGCCCGGAGGAGTCATCCTGCTCGGCGGGGAGCCGGGCATCGGCAAGTCCACGCTGCTCTTGCAGGTGACCGCGTCCATGGAAAATTCCGGCAAGGGCGTCGTCTATGTTTCCGGCGAGGAGTCCCTGTCCCAGATTCGCAGCCGGGCCGAGCGTCTGGGCATGCTTGGTGGCAGGCTGACCGTTCTTGCCACCAACCAGGCGGATGACATCCTGGTCTGCATGGAGGACGGGCCCGCGCTTATTGTCGTGGACTCGGTGCAGACCATGATTTCATCCAGCGTCGAGGGTCTGCCCGGTTCCGTCAGTCAGGTCCGCGCCGTGGCCACGGCCCTGACCGAGCGGGCCAAGCAGCTCGGAGTCACGGTCATCCTGGTCGGGCATGTGACCAAGGACGGACAGATCGCCGGCCCCAAATTGCTGGAGCACATGGTCGACACGGTCCTGTACCTAGAAGGGGACAAGGAGCACCTTTTCCGCATTCTGCGAGTGGTCAAGAATCGCTTCGGCCCGTCCAACGAGATCCTGCTGTTCGAGATGCGCGAAAAGGGCATGAGCGTCATCGAGGACCCCTCGACCTTTTTCCTGCAGGCCCGCGACACGGCCCTCTCGGGCACGGCCCTGGTAATGTCCATGGAGTCCCAGCGGCCCTTTGTGGTCGAGGTGCAGGCCCTGGTCACCAAAACGTTCCTGGCTTTTCCCCGGCGCACTGCCCTGGGCTTTGACGCCAACCGTTTGCACCTTCTCATCGCGGTCATGGAGAAGCGCCTGCAGATCAGCCTGGGCCAGGTCGATGTCTATGCCAAAGTCGGCGGAGGCTTGCGTATGAAAGACCCCGGCCTGGACCTGGGGATTGTCGCGGCCATATTATCATCTTTTTATGACCGCCCATTGCCCGAGGGCGCGGTGTTCTGGGGCGAGGTGGACCTGAACGGCCAGATCCGGCCGGTCACGGGCCACGATGTGCGGCTGCGCCAGGCCGCGAATCTGGGCTACGCGCCCATGGTCCATCCCAAGACCGGGGCCAAGGGCAAGGGATGGACGAGGATCTCGGATGTGCAGAAGATGCTGTTCGGGCAGGCGGGGCAGGGATGATTGTGTAGACGGGTTGAGCTTTCTTTACTTTTGCGGATACAAGAATTCCCCTCCTGCCAAGGGGGGGGGCCGAAGGGCGGGGTGGTTGTCTTTTACTCGGTTTGACGAAAGAGGTGTGCGGTCGCGGAGTGGACTGATGCGGACGAGTGCCGCCGAAACTCCCTCGCGGGCCTCGTAATGCCGAATCGTTGCGTGCCGATGCGTCAAGCCGGGGCAAGACGCCCGGCAACGATTGGGCAAACGATGCCTGGCTCGGTCAGACAGTCGGCGACCCTCGTCCGCATCAGCCCACCCCGCTCGGGTCGAGTCTTGGGCTGGGAAGAGGGTATGGCGCAGTTTATTGTGATCGTCCGACCGTCCTGCCAGGATGTCATTCCCGCATGCGAGTCCGCCAAGGTACGTCCAGGCCTTGAATTTCTCTCAACCCGTCCAATCCTTGGTTTCCTTTCCTTTGGGTCTTTGGCGCGAAGCCTTGAGCTTGCGGGTCCATAGGGCCAGGCGTTCCTCGTGGCCCTGGGTCTTGGCCTGGTAGAAGACGCGTCCCTTGAGTTCCGGGGGCAGATAATCCTGCTCGACCCAGGCTTCGGGGTAGGCGTGGGGGTATTTGTAGCCCTGGCCATAGCCCCATTCCTTTTGCAGGCTGGTGGAGGCGTTGCGCAGGTGCAGGGGCACGGGCTTGGGCCCGTTGGTGCGGATCTCTTTGATGGCCGAGAGGTAGCCGGCGTAGGCCGAGTTGCTTTTGGGCGCCAGGGCCAGATACACGGTGGTTTCGGCCATGGGAATCCAGCCCTCGGGCATGCCTATGCGTTCCACCGCCTGCTCGCAGGACACGGCCAGGGGCAGGGCCATGGGGTCGCCCAGGCCCACATCCTCGGCAGCCGAAAGGATCAGCCTGCGGCAGATGAAGCGCGGATCCTCGCCCGTTTCCACCAGGCTGGCCAGGTAATACAGGGCCGCGTCCGGGTCCGAGCCCCGGATGGACTTGATCAGCGCCGAAGCCAGTTCATAATGGGAGTCGCCCTCCCTGTCCCCCCGCAGCACGATTTCCGGCAAGCGGGTCTTGAGCTGATCGGGTTCCAGGTCCTTTTCTTCAAGTCCTGCTGCGAATTCCACGAGATTGAGCATGGTTCGCGCGTCCCCGCCCGAGAGGGTGGCTAAAAGTTCCAGGCTTTTTTCCGGAATGAGCGAATCCAGCTTTTCCATGCCCCGCTTGCCTACGTCCACCAGTTCGGCCATGCCCAGCGAGCGCAGGCGCAATACATGCAGCCGGGAGAGAAGCTGGCGCGTGACGCTGAAGGACGGGTTTTCCGTGGTCGTGGCGATAAGCGTCAGTTCGCCCGTCTCCAGCAGCGGCAGGAAAAAATCCTGCTGGGCCTTGGAATAGCGGTGCAGTTCGTCCAGGATAAGGATTTCCTTGTCCTGGATCTGTTTGCGCAGGGCGGTGATTCCCACCTCGGGCGCGCTGACCCGCACAAAGGGCTTGTCCGCGTGTTTGGCCAGGAGCAGGGCCACGGTGGATTTGCCGCAACCGGGAGGTCCGAAGAGCAGAAGGCTCGGCAGGTCCTTGGACTGCATCAGGGTGCGCAGGCGCTGGCGAAAATGGCTTTGGCCGATAAAGTCGTCGAGGGACTCCGGGCGCAGGGATTCGGCGAGAGGGCGTTTTTGGGCCACGATGATGATTCCGGCTAAATGCTTGTGGCCTTTTCCAGACACTCCAGAAGGGCCTGGGCTTCGGGTCCGTGGGCGGCGATTGTAACGGTTCTGGTCTCTGCTTCGGCCGTCCAGACCATGTCGAGATGGGAGTCGGGCATATACTCCCTGGGGAGGTACTCGGCCCATTCAAGCAAGCAGAAATGATCCGGGGCGAAGAGTGTCTCTTCCAGATCGGGATCGAAGTTCCGTCCTTCGGTGCGGTAAAGGTCGAAATGCCCCACGGGTGGCGTCGTGGGGTAAAGGTTCAGGATATTGAAGCTGGGGCTGCTGACCTCGGCGTTTTCGCTTCCCGGCAGAGACTGGACCAGTTCGCGGATGAAGGTCGTCTTTCCGGCCCCGAGCTGCCCGTGCAGAAGCACGGGAGGCAGGGCCGGACTGGCGGCGATGCAGGCCGCAAAGGCGCGGGCCAGGGCGGCGGTGGCCTCAAGAGAGGTCAGGACAATGATCATGAATGAGGGATCAGGGTTTTGATGACGTCTTTCTTGCCGACAACACCCAGCAGCTGGCCCTTGCTCGTGACGGGCAGGGTGTGGAATTTTTTGTCGACCATGAGAGCCGCGATTTCGTCGATGGTCATGTCCGGGCCGATGGTGACCACTTTCGCGCTCATGGCGTCGGAAACCTTGGAAGCGGCGATGCGCCTGACCTCGGCTTCAAGCAGCGCCGAGGAGGACATGGGCACGAAGCCGTCCAGCAGGGTGAAAAGAGAGGGGATGGGCAGGCTTTTCTGCATGCGGACCAGATCGCTCTGGCACAGGATGCCGACCAGCTGGCCGGTGCTGTCGACCACTGGAAGTCCGTTGACACCCTTGTCGAGCAGGATTTTCACGGCTTCGGTGATGTCTGCTTCGGGGCTGATGGTGATGACCTCGGTGGTCATGATATCTTGAGCTGTACGCATTTTTTCCACTCCTTCAAGGCGGTTGGCAGGTAATCGGCGATTTCCATGGGGGTGTTGCCCCGGTACGGGAAATCATTGGCGAGCTGGGTGCCCGCATATCCGTGCCAATACACGCCGATCCGGGCGGCGGTCAATGGCGGGTGCCCCTGGGCCATCAGGCTGCCGATGATTCCGGCGAGCACGTCGCCCGATCCTCCAATGGCCAGGTTCGGGGCGCAGAAGGGTGAGATGGAAATGGGGTCTTCGTGTCCGGCGACGATGGTCGCCGCACCTTTCAAGACCAGATTGACGCAGCGTCCGAATGAAAATTCCCTTGCATAGCTGGCCCTGGCGAGATTGATGGCTCCGGCCGTGACGCCGAAGAAATTGGCCATCTCGCCGGGATGCGGGGTCAGCACCGCGTCCGGGCCGATGAGGGCCAGGAGGTCGGGGCGCTGGGCCAGGAGGAAGAGGGCGTCGGCATCGTAGAGGGTTCTGGCGTGAGGCTGGGCCAGATAGCGTTCCAGAAAGGCCATGGCTCCGTCGGTGCGGCCAAGGCCGGGGCCGAAGACCACGGCCGAGTAGCGCGAAAGACTCGGCAGCAGGGAATCGAAGCAACCTGAGCACCATTGGTCCGAATTGCCGAGTCCCAGAGTCATGATTTCGGGGAAGTTTCCGTAGGCCGAAGTCAGGGCCTTGGGACACGCGATGCTGACCAGTCCGGCGCCGGAGCGAAAGGCCGCCCGGGCCGCAAGCATGGGCGCGCCGGTCAGGCCGGGGGAGCCGCCCAGGATCAGAATATGTCCTGCGTCTCCCTTGTGCATGGTCGCGCCCGGTTCAGGCAGCAGATCCGCAAGGTCCGGCCCCAGGGCAACGTGGGCGGTGGGGTGCTGGTCCTTGATGTGGCGTGGAATGCCGATCTTGGACGTGACCAGCTTGCCCACATGTTTTTTGGCCGGGGGCAGGAAGAGTCCGAGCTTGGCCTCCTCGAAGGTCACGGTCAGGTCGGCTTCGACCGCTTGAGGCATGGGCTGGCCCGTGGTGCCGCTGAGCCCCGAAGGGATGTCCAGCGACAGGACATAGGAATGGACGCCCAATTTGTTGATGGACTTGATCCATGCCTGCACATTGGGTCGCAGCGGTCCCTCGAAGCCGGTTCCGAGCAGGCCGTCCACGATAATGTCGATCCTTGGCACCAGATCCATCTCGTATTCGGGCAGGTAGGAGCAGGGGATGCCCATGTCCATGGCCAGCTTCAGATGGTAGGCGGAATCCTGGGTATATTGCGCGAGGTGCTTGGCGTGCAGGATGAGGACCGTCGCTCCCAGATTGACCAGATGTCTGGCCAGGGCGAAGGCATCGCCGCCGTTGTTGCCGGGACCGGCAAAAACCATGACCGACGCGGCTCGCAAGGGGCCGAATTCTTTTTTAAGGGCATAGAGAGCGGCCCTGCTGGCGTTTTCCATCAGGATTTGTCCGGACAGCCCGAACTCATCGATGGTCAGTCTGTCCCAGCGGGACATTTCCTCGGGAGTGGGCAAAAGGGTAACCATTTGATCTCCTTCATGTGAGCTCTTTATCTGCGCCTTCCAAAGTGGAAGTCACGGCCGGGTGGCAGCCGCTATGGTATGCGAAGGGTCTGTGCCATTATTTTTCGCCATGCGCCAGCCATGTCCTTTTCCTCACGATCTTGCACAGGGGGTATGACGCATGCGGGAAAATTGTCCTTGACTCGGCACTCTATCTTCTCCAGAAAAAAGGGCTTGCTGGGAAGTGTCGCCAAGTCTGCGCCCCGGCTGAATTATTTGTCCGGAGGGATCATGACGGATTCTGCGGCGCAGAGCCAGGCATTGCCGATCGTTCAATTGCGGAACGTGGCAAAGAGTTATGATGGTCAGCATGCCTTGACGGACGTGTCCCTCGACGTGCAGCGCGGCGAGTTTCTGACCATCCTTGGACCCTCGGGTTGCGGCAAGACAACCATCCTGCGCCTCGTGGCCGGCTTTGAAAGCGCCACTGCCGGATCCATATCCATTGACGGCAAGATCGTGACCGATCTCCCTCCGGAGCGCCGCAATGTCAATACGGTCTTTCAGAGCTACGCCCTTTTTCCGCACATGAACGTGTTCGACAACGTCGCCTTTGGGCTGCGCATGAAGAAGCGCCCGGCTGCCGAAGTCTCCGCCGAAGTCCGCGAGACCTTGCGGCTGGTCCAGCTCGAAGGTTTCGATACGCGCATGGTCGGCAAACTCTCCGGCGGGCAGCAACAGCGCGTCGCCATTGCCAGGGCCATCATCAACCGGCCCCTCGTCCTGCTCCTCGATGAACCTCTCTCCGCTCTCGATTACCGGCTGCGCAAGCAGATGCAGCTTGATCTGAAACACCTGCAGCGCAAGCTCGGCATCACCTTCGTCCTGGTCACCCACGATCAGGAAGAGGCCTTTTCCATGTCCGACCGCGTCGTGGTCATGAACAACGGCCACATCGAGCAGATCGGCACCCCGGTCAGCGTGTACGAGGAGCCCCGCAACCTCTACGTGGCCCGCTTCGTGGGTGAGATCAACATCATCGACGCCGAGGTGGTGGAGCTTGGCGAGGGTCGCGCCAGGGTGCGGGCCCAGGGGCTCGACGTGTTCATGCGCACCAGTCATGCCTTCCGGCCCGGCGAGAAGGTGCACATCCTGCTGCGCCCCGAGGACCTGCGGGTCGAGACCCTGAAGGACTTGGCCGAGGACCCGGAGCTGGAAGACGTCTTTGCCCGTGACCGCTCTCTGGTCGGCACGGTGGAGGAGACCATCTACAAGGGCGCGACCTATGACGTCGTGGTCCGGCTCGATGCCGGCGGCACGGTCACGGCCACGGAATTTTTCAACGAGGACGACGAGACCGTGTATTTTCGGGCCGCCGACCGGGTGGCCGTGAGCTGGGTCGAGGGATGGGAAGTGGTGCTGCCGCATGAAAAATGACGGCTTCTTCAAGCTCGCCGTCATTGTCGGCGCCATCTCCTGGATGGCGATTTTTGCTTTTGTACCCAATGTCCTGGTCTTTTTGGCCAGTTTCAGCTCCACGTCCTCCGCGAACTTCATCGAACCCGGTTTTTCCTTCGGCAATTACGCCCGGCTGATGGATGCGACCCATCTGGACATTCTGCTGTCTTCCCTGCGTCTCTCCGGACTGGTCACGGTCATCTGCCTCGTCACGGCCTATCCTTTTGCCGCCGTTCTGGCCCGGACCCCCAAGCCGCTGCGCAACACACTGCTCCTGCTGGTGGTCATCCCCTTCTGGACAAATTCTCTGGTGCGTACGTACGCCATGACCGCTATGCTCAACTCCAGCGGCATCGTGAACAATGTGCTCCTGACCCTGGGCATCATCGATTCGCCCCTGGCCATGATGTACACCCCCGGCGCCGTGGTTCTGGGCCTTGTGTACACGTTGCTGCCGTTCATGATCCTGCCCCTTTACGCGGCCCTGGAGCGCCTCGACCGCCGCTATCTTGAAGCTGCCCGGGATCTGGGCGCGAGCCCCTGGCGGGCGTTCTGGAAGGTGGTCGTGCCTTTGACCATGCCCGGCATCGTCTCCGGCTGCATGCTGGTCTTTCTGCCGGGCATCGGCATGTTCTACGTGTCCGACGTGCTCGGCGGGGCCAAGGCCATGCTGCTTGGCAACTTCATTCGCGACCAGTTCCTGACCACCCGTGACTGGCCGCTGGGCGCGGCGGCCAGCGTGACCCTGACCGTGCTCATGGGCGTGATGCTCCTTCTCTATTGGAAGAGCGCTGCCCGGCTGGGCAGGAAGGAGGCCTGATGCGAAAGCTGCGCATTCTTTACGTCACGCTGGTTTTTGTCTTCCTGTATTTGCCGCTGGGCGTCATGGTCGCCTATTCGTTCAACTCGTCCCGTTTTTCCATGGCATGGAAGGGCCTGACCCTTGACTGGTATGTAAAGCTCTTCGGCAACACCGCGCTTATGCAGGCGGCCCTGCACTCGCTGCTTATCGCGGCGCTGGCGGCAACCTGCTCAAGCATCCTGGGCACGCTCATCGCCATGGCCCTGCAGCGCTGGCGCTTTCCGTCGCGCAAGGTCATCCACACCTCGCTTTTCGTCATGATGATGTCTCCGGACATCGTCATCGGCATTTCGCTGTTGGTGCTCTTCATGGCCCTGTCCCTGCCGCTGGGGTTCTGGACCCTGCTCATGGCCCACATCACCCTGTGCGTGCCCTTTGTCAGCATCACCGTCTACGGCCGTCTGCAGGGGTTCGACCCGCACGTGGTGGAAGCCGCCCGGGACCTCGGGGCGGGCGAGTACGAGGTTTTCAGGCATGTGGTCCTGCCCATGGTCTTTCCCGCTGTCCTGGCCGGGTGGTTTCTCAGTTTCACCCTGTCAATCGACGACGTGATCATCAGCTTCTTCACCACCGGACCCACGTTCGAGGTCCTGCCTTTGCGCATCTATTCCATGGTCCGCCTGGGACTCAAGCCCGAGGTCAATGCCCTGTGCGCGATCATGATCCTTATAACCGTTGTGGCTGTCTTCGTGTCGCAGCGCTTCCTGAAGGAGAAATCATGAAACGATTGGTATTCACGGTCCTGTGCCTCATGCTGGCCACCCAGGCCCTGGCGGCATCCAAGGAACTCTACGTCTACAATTGGTCCGAATACATGCCGGACAGCGTGCTTGAGGATTTCACCAAAGAGACCGGAATCAAGGTCATCATGTCCACCTACGACAGCAACGAGGCTCTCTACGCCAAGATCAGGATGGTCGATGCCAAGGGGTACGACCTCATCGTGCCGTCCACGGATTTCGTGGCTCGCATGCACAAGGAGGGGCTGCTCATGCCCCTGGACAAATCCAAACTGACCAATCTGGGCAATCTTGATCCCAAGCTCATGAACCAGTCCTTTGATCCGGACAACACCTACAGCGTGCCCTACATGTGGGGCTCCACGGCCATCGCCGTGAATACCACGAACCCGGTCGCGGCTGCAGTCACTTCCTACGCCGATCTGTGGAAGCCGGAACTTAAAGGCAAAATCCTGCTGCCCAACGACATGCGCGGAGTGCTCGGCATGGGCCTGAAGCGACTGGGCTATTCGCTCAACGAGACCGACCCGGCCAAAGTGGCCGAAGCCTGCGAGCTTCTGATGCCGCTCATGGCGAGCGTGCGCGTCTTTGATTCCGACTCCCCCAAGCAGGCCATCTTGAACAACGAGGTGCAGGCGGCGGTGCTGTGGAACGGCGAGGCCTACATCGCTTCGGACGAAAATCCGGACATCCGCTACGTATACCCCACCGAAGGTTTCAGTCTCTGGGTCGACAATCTCTGCATCCCCAAAAATGCGGCCAACACGGACAACGCCCACCTTTTCATCGACTACCTCCTGCGTCCCGAAGTGGCGGCTTTCATCTGTCAGGAGATGGGCTATTCCTCTCCGAACCTGGCGGCCCAGGCAATTCTTCCCGAAGACGTGCGCGGCAACGCCATTGTCTATCCCGCGCCTGAAGACATGGCCCGGGGCGAATTCGAGACCGACCTGGGACCGGCCGTGAAAGCCTACGAAGAATGCTGGATGCGGCTCAAAACGCAGTAGCGTAAAGAGGTGTGCACGAGCTGTGGCGCGTTTCGCAAGGGACGCGCCTTTTTTTGTTCGCGGGAAATAGCGTGTGCGTTTGGCGTTGGAATTCTTGGCAGGGCATGGTATCATATATGATGAATGCGGCGAAAGCTTCTCGAACGGAAACGTTCTTCCCGGAGGTGGACATGGATTCCGAATTGCGCAAGCGCCTGGATGATTTTTTCGATGTGGGTTTCGGTAAGACCACCGGCATCGACACCGCTCTGCAAATCACCAAGATTTATGCCGGATCGGCCGCCGCCGACCCGGACAAGATTCCGGACCTTTTCGTGCGGCTGGTGCAGCTTTTCGAACCGAATCTGGATGTGCGCGACTAGGGCGTAATTGACAGCCTGTCACAACTCGGCCATGGGTTCGACTTTTGCGAACATTTTCGTGAGGCTGCAATGAGCTTTTGCGTCAAGGATATTTTGCGCATGCAGGTCGCGCCGGCTCTGGGCTGCACCGAGCCGGTGGCCGTGGCCCTGGCCGCCGCCGCTGCCAGGGCTGTTTTGCCGGGCAGGCCCGAGCGGGTGGATTTGTGGGTCGACCCCAACATTTACAAGAACGGTCTGGCGGTCATCATCCCCGGCACCGGGGGGCTGAGCGGCCTGGATCTGGCCGGAGCCCTGGGGGTTTTTGGCGGCGATGCGTCCCTGGGCCTGGAAGTCCTTGAACCGCTGGATGAAGAATCCGTGCAGGCGGCGCGCGCCCTTGTCCGTGACGGCGGCGTGAGCCTGAACCTGCTCCAGGACCAGCGAGGCCTCTTTATCCGCGCCGAGGTTTTCGACGGCTCGCACGTGGCCGAGGCCGTGGTCCGCGACATGCACGACAACGTGGTCAGCGTGAGCCTGGACGGAACCGTTTTGCCCCGCGCCCAGACGTCGAGCACGATTGCCGCCTCCAGCGAAATGCCCCGCCTGGAAGCCTGGATCAAGGCCTTGTCCCTGGCGGATCTGGTCCGACTGCTCGATGATCTGGACGACGAGGACCGCGAATTTCTGATGGAAGGGGTGCGCACCAACATGCGCCTGGCCGAGCATGGCCTCAAGTTCGGTCCCGGTCTTGGCATCGGCAAGGCTCTGGACCGCCTGGTGCGTCAGAAGCTTGTCTGCCGGGACATGATCCTGGCCGCGCGCATCCTCACATCGGCCGCTTCGGACGCGCGCATGGGCGGGGTCAAGCTGCCGGCCATGAGCTCCGCCGGGAGCGGCAACCACGGCCTGACCGCCATTCTGCCCATCTGGGCCATCCGCGAATTCATCACCTGCGAAGAAAAAGACGTGCTTGAAGCCATGGCGCTGAGCCATCTGGTCACGGCCTACGTCAAGGCCCACACCGGGCGGCTTTCCGCCATCTGCGGCTGCTCCGTGGCCGCCGGAGCCGGGGCCAGCGCGGGCATCGCCTATCTGCTGGGCGGCAATCTGGCCCACGTTGCCGGGGCCATCAAGAACATCATCGAGGATCTGGCCGGGGTCATCTGCGACGGCGCCAAGGCCGGATGTTCGCTCAAGCTGGCCACGGCCGCGGGAACGGCCGTGCAGGCTGCTCTTTTTTCGCTGCAAGGCGTCAATGTGATGGACACCGATGGAATCATCGGCGCTTCGCCCGAAGAGACCATGCAGAACATCGGCATGCTGAGCACCGAAGGCATGATCGAAACCGACCGGACCATTCTGAAAATAATGCTGGCCAAGCGTTTCTCCGGATTCTGATTTCCAAAAAGCCAGCCAAAAGGAGTATAAACCATGAATATATGCATAGTTGGAACGGGTTACGTGGGCCTGGTGTCCGCAGCCTGTTTCGCCGAGATGGGCAACGCGGTGACCTGCGTCGACATCAACCCCAAAGTGATCGAGGGGCTCAAGAAGGGCGAGGTGCACATCTACGAGCCCGGCCTTGAGGCCATGGTCCGCCGCAATTTCCAGGAAGGCCGCCTGACCTTCACCACCGACCTCTCCGAGGGCCTCAAAGACAGCCTCTTCGTCTTTTGCTGCGTGGGCACGCCCGAGGGCGAGGACGGCACCGCCGACCTGCGCTACGTGCATCAGGTGGCCCGCGACGTGGGTCGCCACATGCATGACTACAAGATCATCGTGGACAAATCCACCGTACCCGTGGGCACCGCCGACAGCGTGCGCGCCACCGTGCAGGAGGAGCTGGACAAGCGCGGTCTCAAGGTTGAGTTCGACGTGGTCTCCAACCCCGAGTTTCTCAAGGAAGGCGACGCGGTCAACGACTTCATGAAGCCCGACCGCGTGGTCGTGGGCACGGACAACGTGCGCACTGCCGAACTCTTGAAAAGCCTCTACGCCCCCTACGCACGCAGCCGCGAGAAGATGATCGTCATGGGCGTGCGAAGCGCGGAGATGACCAAATACGCAGCCAACTGCATGCTTGCCACCAAGATCTCCTTCATCAACGAGATCGCCAACATCTGCGAAAAGGTCGGGGCCGACGTGCGCGACGTGCGGCACGGCATCGGGGCCGATCACCGCATCGGCTACCAGTTCATCTATCCGGGCGTGGGCTACGGCGGGTCCTGTTTCCCCAAGGACGTGAAAGCGCTCATCGGCACGGCCCAGGGCGTGGGTTATGAACCGCAGCTCCTGTGCGCCGTGGACGAGGTCAACGACCGCCAGAAGACCGTCATCGCGCGCAAGATCGAGTCGTATTTCGCCGAGCAGGGCGGGGTAAAAGGCAAGACCCTGGCTCTATGGGGACTGGCCTTTAAAGCCAACACCGACGACATGCGCGAAGCCCCGTCCCTGGAACTGATCCGGCATCTGACGGGTCTTGGCATGCGCGTGCAGGCTTTCGATCCGGTGGCCGGTCCCAATGCGCGCCGCATTCTGGCCGATAACCCCCTAGTCACGATTTGCGAGGACCAGTACGCGGCCTTGAAAGGCGCCTCGGCCCTGGCCGTGGTCACGGAATGGAACCAGTTCCGCAATCCGGAATTCGCCAAGATCAAGAAGGCGCTGACCGCGCCCATCCTCTTTGACGGCCGCAACCTCTATTCCCCGGCCCTCATGGCGGCGGAGGGGTTCGCCTATTTCTGCGTGGGTCGCTAGACCTGGTCGTAACCACAAATCAAGGCCCCGTTCGGAGAAATCCGGGCGGGGCCTTCGCAGTTTTATGCACAGCGGAAGCGCATCCTTTTTCCATATCTTTGCGACTTTGCGCAACAAGCTGTTATCTAAGTATTCTAGTTGATTTTGTCGCGTTGACATCATCCTGTCACAGGACTACGTTTTTGCGCATAATTGTCATTCTTATGTCACAGTTTCGAAACATCAGGGCCCGTCGGGTCCGAAGGAGGTTGTGTCGATGAAAAGATTGGTGGTTGTGATCGCGATTCTGTTGTGCTCGGCTCTGTCCGCCCAGGCGGCGGAACTGGATCCGGCCAAGGCCAAGGCCGAGGGCACGGCGACCTTCTATGCCAACATCACCGCGGTGGAACCGATCATGGAGGCTTTCGAGGCCGACACCGGGGTCAAGGGCGCGTACACCAGAATTTCCACTTCGAAATTCCTCGCCACTGTCCTGACGGAATTCGAGGCGGGTAAACTCATGGCCGACGTGGTGCAGGCGCCGCTTCCGGTCCTGGAGATTCTTAAATCCAAGGGCGTCCTCGCCTCCTACAGTTCACCGGCCGCCGCCGGCTATGCGGACTGGACCAGAAAGGACGACGCCATCCAGCTTTTCGGCATCGAGTACGTAGGGCTCATCTACAACAAGGAGCTGGTCAAGGCGGCCGACGTTCCCAAGCGTTACGAGGATCTGGCCGATCCGAAGTGGAAGGACAAGATCGTGATGGCCAACCCCGCCAATCACGCCACCACCATCTCCTGGCTGGTCGGCCTCAAGGAAACCGTGTTCACGTCCGAAGAGGAATGGATGAGCTTCCTCAAAGGGCTGGCCGCCAACAAACCCATGTTCGTGGCCTCCTTCGGCCCCACGCCTGCTCCGGTGGAGAGCGGCGAGAAGCTCATCGCCATCTCCATGCCCAAATACATCATCACCAAGGCTCCGGCTCCCCTGGACTGGGCCCGGGTGGAGCAGCCGTTGCTGGGCACGCCGCGCGCCATCGCCGTGACCTCCAAGGCCCCGCACCCCAATGCCGCCCGTCTTTTCGTGGACTACTGGCTGTCCGAAAAGGCCATGGGCATCCTGGCCAAGGACGTGGGTGAATACGTCCTTGCGCCCGGCGTCTATCCGCCCATCGATGGCATGGACAAGGCCGAGGTCATGCCCATCCGCGATCTCTCCGACGAGGAGATCCAGAAGTGGGGCGACCAGTTCAAGACCATCTTCGACGTGCAGTGATCAGCGGCAGGCCGTCCGGACCAATGGTTCGGACGGCCTCCTCTTCCGGAGCACAGACTCCATCAGCTCAAACCTCACCGCCTTTCGTACCCGGCCAAGTCCGGTGCGAAGGCGCTTATGGAAACTCACCATGGAGATCCGAATCCAAGGCGTCAGCAAGCATTATTTTTCCGAAGGCAAGACCATAAAGGCCCTGGATGACGTCACCCTGACCATCCCGGCCAACCAGATCTTCACGCTGCTCGGTCCGAGCGGGTGCGGCAAGACCACGCTGCTCCGGTGCATCGTGGGCCTTGAATCGCCCGATAGTGGAGAGATCAGCATTGGCGACGAGGTGGTCTGGTCCAAGGACAAGGGCATCTACGTGCCCACGGAAGAGCGGGGCCTGGGCATGGTTTTTCAGACCTACGCCATCTGGCCGCACATGAATGTTTTCGACAACGTGGCTTATCCGCTGCAAACCCGGAACGTGCCTCGGGATGTCATCCGCCGCAAAGTCGAGAAGACCCTGCACTTCGTGCAATTGGAAGGCTTCGAGAAGCGCCCGGCCACCAAACTTTCCGGCGGCCAGCAGCAGCGCGTGGCCCTGGCCCGGGCCTTGGTGGCGGAGCCCAAGGTCATCCTTTTCGACGAGCCGCTCAGCAACCTGGATGCCAAGCTGCGCGAGGAGACGCGCAAGGAGCTGCGGACCTTTCTGACCGAGCTGTCCATCACGGCGGTGTACGTGACCCATGACCGCATCGAGGCCCTGGCTCTGTCCGACTCCATCGCGGTCATGCGCGCGGGGCGGATCATCGAGATCGGTTCGCCGCAGAAAATCTACTTCGACGCGGACCACCGCTTCGTGGCCGACTTCATCGGTCGGGCGAACCTGATCCCGGCCAAGGTCGTGCAGCAGACCGAAAACGCCACCGTGGTCGAGAGTCCCCTTGGGGTCATCACTTGCCAGAAGCGCGATTTGGCCGTGGGCGCGACGGTGACCCTGTGCCTGCGTCCGGAATTCATCCGCGTGGCTCCGGGCAGCGGCGAGGAGGGAGCGAATGTGGTCCAGGGCAAGGTCGAGACCCTGGTCTTTATCGGCGAAGCCTTTGAGATGGAGATACGGGCCGGTGGCGAACTGCTGCTGGCCAAGGTCGATGCCGACACCCGCACCCAGGTCGGGGACACGCTGCACTTCACCCTTGATCCCGCCCATTGCCTGCTGGTCGCGGTCTAGGGGGTGGCCATGGACGCCAATCGATCGAAACTGACGTTTTCCCTGATTCTCATTGTGGGAGTATTGACCGTCTGTCCCGTGGTCATGCTCGTCATCGGCAGTTTTTCCGAAGGCCTGACCGCTTTCGGAAGCTTCACCCTGCAGAAATATGTCGAGGCCTACACCGATCCGGCTCTGGCAGAAATCATCCTCAACACCGTGATTTTCGTTCTGGGCTCGTCGACCCTGGCCACGGTCTTGGCCCTGTTTCTGTCGTATCTGAACAACCGCACGGACATTCCCTGCAAGTTCATGTTCCGGATCATCTCCATCATTCCCATGATGATTCCGCACATTCTCTTTTCCGTGAGCTGGGCGCTGCTCTTGAACCCTTCCAACGGGCTCATCAACCTGGTGCTCAAGCAGGTCTTTTTTCTCGATCATGCGCCGCTCAACATCTATTCCCTGTGGGGCATGATTCTGGTCGAGGGCCTGCTCGACCTGCCCATCGCCTATCTCATCATCGCCCCGGCCATGGCTTCCTTCGACGTGGCCCTGGAAGAGTCATCCAAGGTTTGCGGGGCCAGCCCCTTGAGAACCCTTTTTCGCGTCACCCTGCCGGTGCTTCGTCCGGCCATCCTGGCCGCGTTCATCCTGGGCGTGGTGCGCAGCCTGGCTTCCTTCGCCGTGCCGTCGGTCATCGGCATGCCCGGCCGGGTCTACGTCCTGGCCACCCATCTGTACCAGATGATCGCCACGGGGTTTTCCGTGGACTACGGCAAGGCGGCGGCCATCGGCATGAGCGTTCTGGCCGCGTCCGTCACGCTCATCCTGGTTTATCGGGCATTGACGAGCGAGAGTGAAAAATATGTGACCATTTCCAGCCGGGGCTACCGGCCCACGGTCATTCCCCTCAAGGGAGCGCGGATTCCCCTCTTCGCCGTGGTGGCCCTGCTTTCGTTCGTGCTCATCGTCCTGCCGGTGGTGGTGCTCTTCTATACGTCCCTGGTCCCGTACTCCATGGTTCCCAGCGCCCGCGCCTTTTCGCTTATGAGCTGGAAGCATTGGATCGAGGTCCTCAAAGATCCCATCTCCCTGCTGTCGCTCAAGAACAGCCTGATGCTCGGGCTTGGAGGAGCCACGCTGGGAGTGATCCTTTCGGTCTTCGTGGCCTACACCATCGTCAAGGTCCGGACCCGGGCCGCCGGCATCCTTGAATCGCTCAGTTTTCTGTCCTTTTCCTTTCCCGGCATCGTCATCGGCATGGGGTTCATGTGGTTTTTCGTGCGCACTCCGCTCTATGCCACCATCTGGGCGCTGCTCATCGGCTACATCGCCACCTATCTGCCTTACGGCATCCGGCCCCTGGCCAGCGCCTTCGTCCAGGTGCACAGCCATCTGGAGGAATCGTCCCTGGTCTGCGGTGCCAGCCGCATGACGACCATGCGCCGCATCATCATTCCGTTGCTGGTGCCGGGCATGGTTTCGGGGTGGATTCTCATGGCTACGATGTTTGTGCGCGAACTGACCCTCTCGGTGGTGCTGTCCCGCCCCGGCACGGAGGTGCTGGCCGTGCAGATCCTGCGGTTCGCCGAGGACGGCCTGTGGGGCAGGCTTTCGGCCCTGGGGATCATGATGATATTCATCTCCACGATCCTGGTGATCCTGGCCAATCTGGTCGGGGCCAGATTCAAGCCAATGGAGGGCGGGGGATAGGTTCTGGGGCGGGCACGTTTAAAAATACAAAGACCACAAGAGGACGGAACCGAGAATTATGGCCCAGACGACACACATCAATGCGGTTCACCGCATTTCCGAATACAGCACGGCCTCGCCGGACGCGCTGCAAAGCCTTGTTCACGAGCATATGCGCCTGGCGCGCTCCGTGGATCCAACGCTCCATATTCTTGCCGCGCGTATCGACGAGCAGGCCGCGCAGCGCCGGATCGAGGACCTTTTCACGCAATATCCCGATCCGGCGCGCAGGCCGCCGCTCTTCGGCGTGCCGGTCGGGGTCAAGGACATCTTCAGGATCGACGGGGCGTCCATCCGCTGCGGATCGCTGCTGCCGCCCGTTTTTTTTGCAGGAGAGGAGGCCCGCTGCGTTCGGATGTTGCGCGACGCCGGGGCGATCATTTTCGCCCAGACCGCCACCACGGAGTTCGCCTATTTCGAGCCCGCCGCGACCAGGAATCCGCATAATCCGGCCCACACCCCCGGCGGGTCGAGCAGCGGCTCCGCCGCCGGGGTGGCGGCGGGATTTTTCCCCTTGGCCCTGGGCACCCAGACCGTCGGGTCCATCGTGCGCCCGGCCGCTTTTTGCGGGGTGGTGGGCATGAAGCCTTCGCTCGGAAAGATTCCCACGGCAGGAGTGGTCCATTTTTCACCCACCGTCGACCATGTCGGCTTTTTCTGCCGGCAGGTCGCGGACATCCCCCCAGTCATGGCGGCGTTCGACCCGCATTGGACCACGGGCGGGAGTCTTGGACAGGTTCGCCTCGGTCTGCCGGTAGGGAAGTATCTCAATCAGCTGCCGGCAGAGACCATGGCGTGGTTCGAGGGGGTTGTCGCAACCCTTGAAGCCGAAGGGTTCGAAGTGTTGCGGGTGCCGTGCCTGGACGATATCGAGGAGATCGCGGCCCGGCACCGGGATCTGATCGCGGCTGAATTCGCGTTGGAACAGGAGGCCTGGTTCACGGACTATGCCCATCTCTACCGTCCTGCGACCCGGGACATCATCCAGAAAGGGCGGACCATTCCTGAAGCGCGCCTTGCCGAAATCCGCGAGTCCTGCGCGGCGCTGCGCCGGGAGCTTTGCGCGGTCATGGACGGGCACGGCCTTGATTTGTGGATTTGTCCGTCCACCTTGGGCGAGGCTCCGGCGGGCCTGGGCGGCACCGGCAGTCCGGCCATGAACCTGCCCTGGACCCACGCGGGCCTGCCCGTGATTTCCCTGCCTTGCGGGCGGGGAGGAAGGGGCTTGCCGCTGGGCCTGCAATGCATCGGGCGGTTTGGCGAGGACGCCCGTCTGGCCGGCGCGGTTTTGAACCTTGAGACACGGCTGCGGGCAAGGGGGCTTGAATGAGCGTACATGATTCCGGGCAAGGCCTGGGCGCGGCCATTGCCCAACGGTTGCTCGAAGAGGCGCGGTTGGCGGCTGGGTACGCCTACGCGCCGTATTCGAATTTCCGGGTCGGGGCGGCCGTGCTGGGGGGCAATGGGACGATATACACAGGCGTGAACGTCGAGAACGCAAGCCTCGGCCTTGGCACCTGCGCCGAACGCGTGGCCCTGGCCTCGGCCATTGCCGACGGCGAAAGAACAATCGTCGCCCTGGCCGTGTCCTGCGTGGATGCCCCGGCCGATTCACCTCCGGCGCAACGGATGCCCTGCGGCGCGTGCCTGCAATGGATTCAAGAACTTGCGCCCCAGGCCGAAATATTCATCCTGGGCGAAAACCAGTCATTTCAGATACATGACCTGCTGCCGGTGGCGTTTTCGTTGCGGGGTGAGTGAGAGGCGGGCGCGTCTTTGCTCTGAAGAGAATTCGGGGCGCTCAATACCCCAAATCTTCCCCGACCAGCACCACATGGATTCGGCCTTCGTCGCGCTGGCCTTCGATGATGCTCCAGGCGTTGCAGATTTTCTGTGGGCTCGCGCAGCGGTGGCAGCGTCCGTCCTTGGTGCAGGGGGGCTCGTGGGCCGGGTTCAGGGCGCTCAGGCGCAGGTTGTTCATGGGCGCGGCGAAATCGCGCACCCGGTCCATGGCCGAGTCCAGGTCGCTGACGATCTTGTTCATGCCCACCACCAGGATGACCTTCCGGGGTCCGAAGATCATGGCCGCGACGCGGTTGCCCGTGCCGTCCAGGTTGATCAGTCGGCCGTCCAGGGTCACGGCGTTGCAGCTGGTGACCATGATGTCGGCGGTCAGGCCCCGGCGGCGGCGTTCGTCCCCTTCCTGGGGCGTCAGTCCCGCTACGTACGGGTCGATCAGGTCGACTTCGGGCAGGGCGGCGATCTTCGGCCAGAGCCCGAGGGAACCTACGGATTCGGAGCCGCAGCGGATGACGGAACACGGCCCCTTTATCATGGACAGTACGAGTTCGCGGGCCTGTCCGGCTGTTTCGACGTAGCTGCCGTGCATGCGGCGTTTCTTGAAGTGCGCGATGAGTCGTTCGGCGGTCATTTGCCGGAATTTTCGTGTCGGTTCGTCCATTTTTTCCTCCGTATTCGTCGCTGCCCGGCAGCGGATGGCGTCGATGCCGCCGGGCTTGCCCCGGCGAAAAAAATCTGACTGATTCTAGAAAATTACCACTATCCTGGCTGCGTAAAAAGAGGTGAGCTGCGAGGAACAAAGTAAATCCAGGCCAGAAACGTATCACGACATGCGTGAGGGTTTGGATATGCCGCAGCGACGAAGCAGATCGTCGTTTTCAATATCCTGCTAAAGTACCTGCGCCACCGCTCCCGCGATCTGGTCCAGGTCGTCGATGAGGTGGAAGCCGGAGTCGGCCATGGCCTGGAGCTTGACCTCGATGCCGCCCGCGCCTTTCTCCAGGATCGCGCCCGCGTGTCCAAGGCGTTTGCCGGGAGGGGCCGTGCGGCCGGCGATGAAGCCGAAGACCGGCAGTTCGAACCCGCTTTCCTGCATGTACTGCCCCAGCTCCTCTTCGGCTTTACCGCCGATCTCGCCCAGGATGACCACGGCTTTGGTGTCCGGGTCGTGGCGCACCAGCTTGCACAGGTCCGTGAAGGACGTGCCGACAAAGGGATCGCCGCCGATGCCTACGCAGACGGACTGCCCTATGCCGGCCTTGGTCAGGCGGTCCACGCATTCGTAGGTCAGGGTGCCGCTGCGCGAGAACACGGCCACGGGGCCGGGCGTGAAGATGTCGCCGGGCATGATTCCGATCTTGGTCTTGCCGGGCATGACCAGGCCCGGGCAGTTGGGGCCGATGACCCGGGTGGGACTGTCTTTCAGACGCTCCAGGGCGCGCAACATGTCCAGCTGGGGGATGCCGTCGGTGATGCACACCACCCAGCCGATTCCGGCCGCCGCCGCCTCCAGCACGGCGTCCGGGGCCATGGCTCCGGGCACGAAGATGATGGACGCATCAATGGGCATGGCTTTTGCGGCCTCGCGCACGGTGTCAAAGACCGGTACCCCCAGAACCTCGCTTCCGCCCTTGCCGGGCGTGACCCCGGCCACGACATTCGCGCCGTACTCCTGCATCAGGCGGCAGTGCAGCTGTCCCTGCTTGCCGGTCAAACCCTGGACCAGGATGCGGCAGTTCTCGGGCAGGGGGAAGGCAGTGCTGGTCTCTCGTGGCCGGGCCGGGAGCAGGGGAGCCGTGGAGTGGGCAATTAGGGGTTTGTGCGTGGCCTGCGGGCGGTAGCCTTTGAGTTTTTCCAGGGCGGCGCGGGCCGTGGTCAGGTCAGGGCAGAGATGCAGCCCGTTCAGGGCGGCCTTGCGCAGCAGGGAAAGCCCGTCGGCCGAGCCGTTGCCCGCGAAGCGGACCACGATGGGCTTGCGCGGCTCCTGCCCGTCCAAGGCTTCGAGCATGGACTCGGCCACCTTGTGGCAGGACAAGATACCGCCGAAAATATTGATGAAAACCATTTCCACGCGGGAGTCGTCGAAGAGGATGTCCAGGGCCGTGCGCATGGCCGTGCTGTCCGCGCCGCCGCCAAGGTCCAGGAAATTAGCGGCCTCCAGGCCCGAATAGTTGAGGATGTCCATGCTGGCCATGGCCAGGCCCGCGCCGTTGACCATGAGCCCGACATACCCGTCGAGCCTGTGGTAGCTTAAGGCCGCCTCGCGGGACCTGTTTTCCTCGTCGCTCAGGTGCGCGGCCTCGAAGAAGCGGTTCAGGGACGGATCGATGCCGACCCGGTGCCCGTCGATCTCGACCTTACCGTCCAGCGCCAGAAGCTGGCCGTCCTCGGTCAGCACCAGGGGGTTGATTTCAGCCAGGAGCAGGCGATGGCGCAGGCAGCAGTCGAAGAGGTTCGAGAGCAGGGAGGAGAAGGCTTTCATCAGCTCTTTGGGCAGCCGCAGATGGAAGAAAATATTGCGGATCTGAAAAGGGGCCAGCCCGGTGTCGGGCGCGGCGTGTTCGATCAGCAGGGTTTGCGGGTCGCAGGACTCGATGTCCATCCCGCCGAAACGGCCAGCGGTGATGCAGAACGAGCGGCTTTGACGGTCCAGGGTGATGGAGAGATAGATTTCGCGGGTGTAGGCGGCTTTGGGCTCGATGCGCACCAGCCTGACCTTTTCTCCCTTGATGGTCAGGGAAAAGATTTGGGCCAGTTCGGTGCGGACCTGTTCCAGGGTGTCCGCCATGCGGATGCCGCCAGCCTTGCCTCGGCCGCCGCTCAAAACCTGTGACTTGAGCACCCAGGGCAGCGCGAAAGAGGGAGCGGGTTCGTCTCCCGGGCCGAGAAGCGCGCCCAGGGGCACGGGGATGCCGGCTTCATGGAAAAGCTGCTTGCTGTTGTGTTCATTGAGCTTCATGACTCTCTCCTCGCTTCAACTGTTGTCAAACACCATGCCTTGGACTATCACCGCGAAATGATATTCGGGGGGGAGGGCTCCCGGGAGGGGTAGGCCCGGGCTGCGCGATTTTGTCTGTTGCATACCTGCCTTGGGATGAAAATCAAGAAAAATTACGACAACACTCTTTTTTTATTCATGTAATCCGTCAAAAATGCAAAAATACAGAATTTTAATCACTCTCGGACTGGCTTTGACGTTGAATCTTTTTTCGGCGTCATTGCTGCGGGCAGACTCCATTTCGCTTACGGATCTTGGGGTGGACAATGCCCAGGGCTCTGTCTCCGTGGGTTTCAGCGTTGTGATCAATGAGATGGCCCCCCTGATGGAGGCCTTGCAGAACGGCGGGCAGTACGAGGTGCGATGTTCCGGCAAGCTTTATAAACGCCGTCTGGGTTTCTGGGACGCGTTTTTGAGCGAGGCCGCCTACTCCTGCCAGATTTCGAGCAAGCCCATTGCGCGAGAATGCGTGGTCACGGATCAGAGGGGCAGCCATACTTTTGATTTTGCGGGGTTGCAGGACGAATTGAACCGCTTCTGGTCGCGCCTGACCCTGCCCATGGGCAGCTGGGATGTCATTGAGCGCGGCCAGGCGTATCGCGTCGTGCTCACCTTCAGTGTCACGCGCACCAATGTGCCGGGGTGGGTCAGCAAGCCTCTCTTTTTTGTTAGCTGGGACCTGGTCCCCGAAGTGGTGTACGTTCTGGATTTTGATTTCTGATTTCAACCAAGCGCGAGGAGCATGGACAAGTCATCCCGTCACATTCCTGTGCAGGAACGCACCGCCCATGAACGACGCAAGCGGCAACGGGAAATCACCCTGGCCTTTGTGGGCATCTTCCTCATCGTCATCCTGACCTGGATCGAGCTGCGCCTGCTGGGGCTCAATTCCTATCTTTTCTTCGCACTCTTCAACGTCAACCTGATTCTCCTCATTCTGGTCCTTTTTCTGGTCCTGCGCAATGTCATCAAGCTTATTCTGGACCGGCGAAGGCGGGTCCTGGGGTCGGGCCTGAGATCCAAGCTGGTCCTCATTTTCGTCACGCTGTCCATGGTCCCGACCTTTATCATGTTCGTCCTCTCGACCTGGTTTGTGCAGACATCCGTCGATTACTGGTTCCAGGCCCAGGTCGAGACGTCCATGGACCAGGCTTTAAGCGTGGGACAGGATTTTTATGCGGCCGCCGAATCCGGACTTGAGATCAAGGCGCTGGGCATTCTGGCACATTTGCGGGAACGCAAGCTGGATTTCAACGCCAAGGGGGCGGACGCGGCCCTGCGGCAAAAAAGCCGGGAATACAGGCTGAACCTGAGCGGCGTGATCACCAGGGCCATGCAGCAAAAAAACTGGGACGCCGATCCGGTCTGGAACGATGTCTGGCCCCGGATCAGGGACGAGGTCCCTTTTGCGGAGCTTGGCAAGGATTTTAAGTATTGGGCCACCCTTTGGCCGCATCCGGATTCGGATCTGGTGGTCGGCGTAATGTCCGTGGACGAGGCCGGGTCGGCCTTTCTTGTCGTGGGCGCGGAAGTGGGACCCGGCTTTCTGGACCGCCTGGAGCAGATCGCCCAGGGCGTGGGTGAGTACAAGCAGCTCCGAAGCCTCAAATATCCTCTGAAAATGACACTTTACATGGTTCTTGGGCTCATGACCATGCTCATCTTTCTCGGCGCGACCTGGTTTGGCTTTCGCCTGGCCAGGGAACTCAGTGCTCCGATCCAGGCGTTGGCGGCGGGGACCCAGCGCATCGCCCAGGGTGACCTTTCGGTGCGGCTCGTGGACGAATCCCGCGACGAGCTTGGTCTTCTGGTCCAGTCCTTCAACAGCATGGCCGAGGATCTGGAGCAGAGCCGCGCGCATCTGACCCGCGCCAACCTGCAACTCGAAGAGCAGTATCAGACCCTTATCGCCAAGAATCATTACGTGCAGGCCATTTTGGAGAATATCACCGCGGGCGTGGTCTCCCTTGACCGAAGCGGGCGGATCACGACCATGAACCGCGCGGCCGAGGCCATTCTCGGCCTGGAAGCCGGAGCGCTTATCGGTGAATCCGCTCTTGACCTGATGGGCCCCGCCCATCGCGGTCTGGTGCAGGAGGTCAGCCAGCTGCTGCGTAGCAGTCCCGGCTCCCAGTGGCAGCGCAGGCTTGATCTGGAGGCCCGCGGCGAGACGATCAAGCTGCTGGTCAACGCGGTGGCGCTGATGGACAGCGAGGGCGGCGACAGCGGTATTGTCGCGGTGTTCGAAAATATTTCAGAACTTGAAAAGATGCAGCGCCTTGACGCCTGGAAGGAAGTGGCCCGGCGCATCGCTCACGAGATCAAGAATCCGCTCACGCCCATAAAGCTTTCGGCCGAGCGCCTGGAACGCAAGTTCGGGCCCGTGGTGGCGGACCCCGTCTTTACCCAGTGCACGGGGCTCATCGTCAAGCAGGTCGAACACTTGCAGGAGATGGTGCGGGAGTTCTCAAGCTTTGCCAAATTGCCCGAGGTGATGCTGACGGCTGGCCGCATCGAGCCCCTGCTGCAGGAGTCCATCTCCGTTTTTTCAAGCAGCCATGCCTCCATCCGCTGGGTGCTGCGGACCGAGGAGGTGCCTCTGGTCATGCTTGACCGTGAAGCCATGGGCCGCGCCATCTACAACATCCTGCTCAACGCGGCCGAGGTATTGGCGGACCAGGAGGACGGCCGGGTCGAAACCGTCCTCTATGCGCGCAAGCGCAAGGGCCGGATCTATATTGAAATCAGCGACAACGGCCCCGGTATCAAGCCCGAGGAGCAGTCGCGCATGTTCGAGCCCTACTATTCGACCAAGCGCAGCGGCACCGGCCTTGGCCTGGCCATCGTCAAATCCATCGTCAGCGACCATCACGGGCATATCCGGGTCAAACCCAACGAACCGGCCGGGACCACTTTTGTCATAGAACTTCCAGCCGCCCGCAGCGAGGCATGATGCACGACAACGCGTCCATTCTCATCATCGACGACGAAAAGGATATCCGCCTGTCCCTGCGCGGAATTTTCGAGGACGAAAACTGGCAGGTGACCGAGGCCGGAACCGGAACCGAGGGGCTTGGCCTGGCGCTGGACGGAGATTTCGACCTCATCTTTCTCGACATCTGGATGCCCGGCATGGACGGCATGGCGGTTTTGTGCTCGCTCAGGGAAAAGGGCGTGGATACGCCGGTAATCATGATCTCCGGTCATGGAAATATCGAGACGGCGGTCACGGCCCTCAAGAACGGCGCCTTTGACTTCATCGAGAAGCCCCTGTCCCTGGACAATATCCTGGTCACGGCGGGCAAGGCCCTGGAGCTGTCCCGGCTCAAACGCGAAAACAGGGAGCTGCGTTCCCGCATTCAGCCTGAAGAGACTCCCACCATCACCGGCTCATCGCTGGGAATCGTCCGCTTGCGCGAGCTCGTTGCCCAGGTCGGGCCCACCGAGGCCTGGGTGCTTATCACCGGTGAAAACGGGACCGGCAAGGAGATCGCGGCACGGGCCATCCACCGCGCGAGCAAGCGTGCCGACAGGGAGATGGTCTGCGTCAATTGCGCCGCCATTCCGGAGGAGCTCATCGAAGCGGAGCTGTTCGGCCACGAAAAGGGCGCTTTCACCGGTGCGGACAAGGCCAAGAAGGGCAAGTTCGAGCTGGCCGACAAGAGCACCCTGTTTCTGGATGAAATAGCCGACATGAGCCTCAAGACCCAGGCCAAGATTCTGCGCATCCTGCAGGAGCAGAAATTCGAGCGGGTCGGCGGCGTCAAGACCTTCAAGGTGGACGTGCGCGTCATCGCGGCCACCAACAAGGACCTGGTGCAGGAGATGGTTGAAGGGCGTTTCCGGCAGGATCTGTATTATCGGCTCAATGTTTTTCCCTTGTGCGTTCCTCCCTTGCGTGAGCGGGCCGAGGACATCCCGGAGATGATCGAGTTTTTTTCGCGGCGCATGATCGAGGAACAAAGCTTGCGGCCCGTGCGCTTCGACCGGGAATCCCTGGATCTGCTCAAGCGTTACGCCTGGCCCGGCAATGTGCGGGAGCTCAAGAATTTCGTGGAGCGGCTCTTCATCCTGTATCAGGGCCAGGAAGTGAATGTATCCATGCTTCCGCCGGAATACAGGACAGGCGCGGCTCTTGACGCCCTGGCCGTGGTCCCTGACGGGATCACGGATTTCAAGGAGGCCCGGGCGCGGTTCGAGGAGGCTTTTTTGCGCCGGGAGCTTGCCCGTGCGGACGGCAATGTGGCGCGACTGTCGGAGACCATCGGGCTTGAGCGGACGTATCTGTACCGCAAGCTGAGGACCTACGGCATCGGCTCGGAAGAAGGCCGCTAGCACAAGGTTGCGCGGTACGTGCGGCCAAGGCTCTAGAGACCCAGCTTGCCGCGTCTGTATCTGAAGGTGTCCCGTGAGACGCCCAGCAGCCTTGCTGCCTGGGATTCGTTACCGTCAGCCAGGGCCAGCGCCTGCGTGTAATACATGTGTTCGAAATCCTGCAGCAGGGTCGGCAGGTCCACCCCGCCAGGCGTGAGCGTAATCCTGCTTTCAGCCTCCGGCGCGCATTCCGTCGCAAGCCCCAGATCCGCGGCGTCCAGATCCGGTCCGCAGGCCATGAGCGTGGCCCGCTCCATGATGTTGCGCAGCTCGCGCACGTTGCCCGTCCACGGATGGCCGAGCAGGGCGGCGCGGGCCGTTTGGGTGAGGTCATTGAATTTCTTGCCGAATTTTTCTCCGTATTGATGCAGGAAGAGTCGCGCCAGCGGCAGGATATCCTCCTTGCGGCGGGCCAGCGACGGCACGCGGATACGGACCACGGCCAGGCGGTAGAAGAGGTCCTGCCGGAAGCCGCCGCTGCGGATCATCTCTTCGAGGTCGCGGTTGGTCGCGGCCACGATCCGGGTGCGCACCGTGCGTTTGGCGGTGGAGCCCAGGGCGTAGAATTCACCCTCCTGCAGGAAGCGCAGCAGCTTGGCCTGGGCGCTGCCCGGCAGTTCCCCGATCTCGTCCAGAAAGAGCGTGCCTCCCGCCGCTTCTTCCACCAGCCCGGTCTTGCCTTTTTTTCCCGCTCCGCTGAAAGCCCCCGGCGCATAGCCGAAAAGTTCGCTCTCGATCAGCTCGGCCGGGATGGCCGCGCAGTTGACCGTGACCAGCGGGCCGCGAAAATTGGGGCTGCGATAATGGATGGCGCTGGCGATGAGTTCCTTGCCCGTGCCCGTGTCGCCTTCCACCAGCACCGGCGTGTCCGGACTGACCGCGACCTTGGCCACGGTCTGCACCACGTCGGTCAGAGCTTCGCTCTCGGCAATGAAGAAGGGAATCTGTTCGCGCAGGGCCTTGTCCTGCAGGAGGCGGATCTCCTTGCCCAGACGAATGGAACTTCCCGCCCGTTCCAGGCAGAGCTTGAGGGTGTCCATGCGCAGGGGTTTTAAAAGATAATCGAAGGCGCCGCGCTTCATGGCCGAGATGACCGTGTCCAGGTCCTCGAAGGCCGTGATCATGATCACGGCGGCATGAGGCGACTGCCTGCGGATGTGGTCCAGCACTTCAAGACCGCTGATGTCGGGCAGTCCGATGTCCAGCAGCACCAGATCCGGGGCCAGCAGGGGCAGTTCCTCCAGGGCTTCCTTGCCGCTGGCGCAGGAGTTGACCGTGTAGTGGCGGCCCAGGGCCATGGTCAGGCTGTCGCGGATGGATTCTTCGTCATCGATGATGAGCAGGGAATAATTCATTTGTGCTCCGTGGCGGGCCGGGGGAATTCGAGCCTGAACTCCGCGCCGCCCGCAGGGCTTTCGCCCACATGGATGGTGCCGCTGTGGTCGGCGACGATGCGCTGCACGATGGACAGGCCGATGCCCGTGCCGTCGCTTGCGGTGGTGTAGAAGGGGTCGAAAATGCGTTCCCGGTCGGCCGGGGTGATGCCTGGCCCGTTGTCCGCGATGCGCAGGCTCAGCCGGTCTTCTTCGCAGACGATGCGCAGGGCGATGTTTTTTGCCCCGGCATTGTTGCGCACCGCCCGGGCCGCGTTGTCCACGATATTGATGACGGCCTGCTCAAGCTGCATGCGGTCTCCGAGGATGGCCGGAACAGGGGAGAACTCCGTGTCCACGGTGATTCCGGCCTTGCGCAGGGTCGGAAGCATGAGGCTGAGGCCCTCTTGCACGGGGACGGCCAGATCGAGGAGTTCGAGCTGCGGCGTGCCGGGCTTGGAAAAATCGAGCACCCTGCGGATGACGGACTCCATCTTGCCCGCAGCCTTGCGGATCTTGGCGATGGTTGTGCGCAGCACGGAGGCCGGTTCGGCGGGCAGTTCGTCGCAGATCTCGTCCATGGCGTAGAGATAGCCGTGGATGCCCGTCAGCGGGTTGCGGATCTCGTGGGCGATGCCGGCAGCCATGCGGCCCAGTGAATTGATCTTGTCGAGGAGCATGATCTGCCGGGCCATGCGCCTGGCTCCCGTGACGTCGGCCATGAACACGGCCACGCGCGTGACCTGGCCTCCGTCGTCGAAAACGGGATAGAAGCGCAGGTCCAGATCGCGCTCCTCACCGTATTCGTTGATGGACCGGACTTCGCCGGTGGAGAATACGTTGTCCACTGCCTGGCGGAAGCGCTCGGCGCGCGTTTCAGGCAGCAGGGCGTAGAGGGACAGTCCGTAGAGCGACTCGCGGTTTCTGCCCAGGCGCGAGGCTCCGGTTTCGTTGATGTCGAGGATGATCCCGGCCTGATCCATGAGCAGCAGGGTCTCGGTGGGGGCGTTGATGAGGGCCCTGGCCTTGGCTTCGCGGTCGCGGATATGGGCCTCGGCCAGACGGCGCTGCTCAATCTCGAATCGCAGGTCGCGGGTGCGCCGGTCGACCTCGATTTCCAGGCTGGCCCGCGCCTTGCGCAGGTCTCCCTCGGCCCGGATGCGTTCGTGGACCTCGCGTTCGAGTTCGTCGTTGGCTGTTCGCAGATGCTCGGTGCGGGCGCGGACCGCCTCTTCGAGCTGCTCCTTGTGACGGCGCAGCACGGCTTGCGCCTCCTGGCGGCGACGGATGGCGCTGACCAGCATGGCCAGGGCGGCCAGCAGCACGGCCACGCCCGCCGTGGCGGTCCAGATGTAACGCTTGTCGATCTGATAGAAACGCGCGGGCTGGTTGAGAACCAGGCTGTCCTTTGGCAGGGCCTTTTCGCTGATGCCGAAGCGCTGCAGCTGGATGTAGTCGAAAATGTAGCGCGACGGGGTCTGCGTGTTCACGGGGATGGCGCCCGGGTCGGCTCCGCCGAGGACTTTCATGGCCAACCTGGCCACGCGCTCGCCTTCGGTCTGCCCCTGCACCATCTTGCCGCCGACGCAGCCCGTGCCCATCTCGAAATCCCAGAATCCGTAGATGGGCACCCCGGCGTGGGTGGAGAGGAAGAGATTCTTGCCGCGATAATCGACCAGCACCCCTTCCTCGTTGCGCATGACCCCGTGGATGAGGATGATCTGGCCGGGGCCCAATTCTTGGAGACGGGTGCGCAGTTCCCGCGCGTCAAGGTTGTTCCAGTAGGTGAAGCGGATGGCCGGAAACTGCTGTTCCAGGGCGCGCAGGGAGCGGTCGGTGAGCAGGTCGGTGATGGCCTGGTCCGCGCCGATGACCACGAACTCTTTTGTGCCGGGGTTCAGGGCGAGGGCCGCGAGCATGGTTTCGGCAAAGGCCGGGTTTTCGGCAAGGCCGGTGATGTCTTTCTGGCCTCGCAATTGTTCGGGCGCAAAATCGTTGACGCCGCAAAAGACGACGGGCGCGCCGCGAAAAATGTCGTCCCGGTACTTAAGCACGAAATCCAGGGCATCGTTGTCCGTGGTTATGATCAGGTTGAAGGTGCTCTCGGCCAGCTTGTGCCGCAGGAGCGCGGCCTGCAGGGAGAGATAGGACGTGTCGGTGTTGCGCTTTGTGTCCAGGTATTCAACCCACAGCAAGGCCTCAGGCATCTCGGCGCGAAAGGTTTCGCGGATGCCCGTGTTGAGCGTGTCGGTCCAGGACAGGCCAGGATGATAGGAATGCAGGACGAGCACGTTCGGCGGGGCGGCCAGAAGGGGCAGGGGCGGCACGAGCAGCAGGAGGAGAAGAATGATGCGCATCATGCGCAGGGTGTAAGCGCAATCGGCGCGACCTTCAAGTCTGCCGGATGCTATCCTTGACAGTGGTTGCGGATGGGAATAACGATCCTTGTTTCCTTGCTCCCCCGAATGGAATGGGAGGGCTTTTACCCGTAAGGAGGATTTATAATGATGACAAGGTACGAGGAATTGATCCTGCTCAGCCCTGAGCTGGGTGTGGAAGAATGCCGCGAAATCGTGAACAACTTCAGCGCCATTGTCGAGCGCGAGGGCGGCACCGTTCTCAAGGTCGACGACTGGGGCGTCAAGGATACGGCATATCCGGTGCGCAAGTTCAATCGTGGCCGGTACGTCCGCATGGAAATGAACATGCCTGGCAAGGCTGTCGCGGAATTGGAACGCAATGTCCGCATCACCGATGGCGTGTTCAAGTTCATTACCGTCAGACTCGCCGAGACCCCTGCTGCGGCAACCGAGGAGGCATAACATGTCCTTTAAGAAGAAATTCGCACCCCGGAGAAAGTACTGCCGTTTCTGCGAGAATCCCGAGATCCTGCTTGATTACAAGCACCCGGAAGTCCTGAACGATTTCGTGACCGATCGCGGCAAGATCATTGCCAGCCGTATCACCGGCACCTGCGCCAAGCACCAGCGGGCTCTCACCCGTGAAGTCAAGCGCGCCCGCCAGATGGCTCTGATGTTCTACACGGCTACCCACAGCACCGACGTGCTCAAAAAATCTAGAGTCTAGGAGATTTGATCATGAAGGTCATTTTGAGAGCAGACGTGGATAATCTGGGACGACTGGGCGACATCGTCGCGGTCCGTCCCGGTTATGGCAGAAATTATCTGTTGCCTCAGGGTCTTGCTTCCATGGCAAGTCCCGGCAACTTGAAGGTCTTTGAACAGGAACGCCGCAAGCTGCAGGCCATGAACGACGCCGTCAAGGCCGAGGCCGCCGCTTTGGCCGCCAAGATCGAGGCTGCCAAGGTCGTGATCGAAGTGCGCGTGGGCGATGGCGACAAGCTTTACGGCTCCGTCACTTCTTCCCAGATCGGCACGATCCTGGAAGAGCAGGGAGTGGAAGTGGATCGCCGCAAGATTCAGCTCGATGACGGCATCCGCGCCCTGGGCGAATACGTCCTCGATGTGAAGCTGCATCCCGAGGTCGTGGCCAAGCTGACCGTGAATGTGGTCAAGCATGGTCGTCAGGAACAGGTGAACGAACCCGAACCGCAGGCCGATGCAACCGAAGAAGCCGCAGAGTAAGTTCGGGCAGCGCCTCGGAACTAAAATCCAACCAGAGGAGGCCTTGCAAAAGGCCTCTTCTGATTTGTTGCGCAGAGTCCCCCCTCATAACACCGAAGCCGAACAGGCGGTGCTGGGCGGGGTTTTCCTGCGCAACGATATTTTTCATACCCTGGTCGATACGATCAACGACGAGGATTTCTACTCGCCGGTGCATCGCATCATCTATCAGGCCTTCCAGGAACTGTACCGCCGCCGCGAGCCCGTGGACCTGGTCACCGTGGCCGAATATCTGCAGACCAAGGGGCAGCTCGACGAGGTCGGCGGCACGGTTTACCTGGCCTCCCTGGCCGAATCCGTGGCTTCGGCGTCCAATGCCGTCTTTCACGCTCAGATCGTGCGTGACAAGTCCGTGCGCCGCAGGCTCATTCAGACCTCCTCCGAGATCCTGACCAGCTGCTTTGAAGCCGGCGAGCAGACGGAATCCCTGCTGGACCAGGCCGAGCAGCAGATTTTCTCCATTGCCGAATCCAAGGGCAAACCCGTCTTCATGAGCAGCAAGGATCTGGTCCAGCGGGTCTTCGAACAGTTGGAGGCGCGGGCAGGGCAGGGCGAACTGGTCACGGGTGTGCCCACGGGCTACACGGATTTCGATCAGATGACCGCCGGACTGCAAAAGTCCGACCTGATCATTCTCGCGGCCCGTCCGTCCATGGGCAAGACCGCTCTGGCGCTGAACATGGGCATGCGCGCGGCCATTCAGCACGATGTGCCCGTGGCGGTCTTTTCCCTTGAGATGTCCATGGACCAGCTCATGATGCGTCTTCTGGGCTGTCACGGCCGGGTGGACCTGAGCCGCCTGCGCAGCGGGTATCTGAACGACGAGGACTGGAGCAGGCTCTATCAGTCCGCCGAGGACCTTTCCAGGGCACCCATCTACATCGACGACACTCCGGCTCTCTCAACCATGGAAATACGGGCCCGCAGCAGGCGCCTCAAGGCCGAGAAGGGCGTGGGGCTCATTATCGTCGACTATCTGCAGCTCATGCGCTCCTCCCACAAGAGCGATTCCCGCGAACAGGAAATTTCGGATATCTCGCGTAATTTGAAAGCCCTGGCCAAGGAGCTTGAAGTGCCGGTCATCGCCCTGTCGCAGCTCAACCGCAAGGTCGAGGAGCGCTCCGACAAGCGGCCCATGATCTCGGATTTGCGCGAATCGGGCGCCATCGAACAGGACGCCGACGTCATCGTCTTCATCTATCGTGATGCGGCCTACAACAAGGCCGAGGACAATCCGAACAAGAATATCGCCGAGATCATCATCGGCAAGCAGCGTAACGGTCCTGTCGGAGCCATCCGTCTGGGTTATTTCGGCCAGTACACCGTATTCGAGAATCTTACGGAAGTAGGTCTACCGTCCGAGGACGGCGGCGCGTACTGACCAATCCCGCGTACCTTCAACTCAAGAGCGGACACATCCATGAAAGCCTATTGCCCGGAAGAATTTTTTTCGCGCAGCGAATTGGACAAGGTTCAGAAGACGCGACTTGCAACCACTCTCGAACGCGCGGCCCGGTCCGACTTTTATGGCCGCCGTTTCGCCGAAATGGGAATACGCCCGGAGGCGATCACTTCCGCCGCGGACGTTGCCAGGCTCCCCTTCACCACCAAGGACGACCTGCGCAGCGCCTATCCCGCGCGCATGCTGACCCGGCCCGTCTCCGACATGGTCCGCCTGCACGCATCCTCCGGAACCACGGGATCGGCCACCGTCATCTACTACACCAGAAACGACATCGATTCCTGGGCCGATCTCATGGCCCGCTGCATGCACATGGTCGGGATCAGGGCCGAGGATACTTTCCAGAACATGTCCGGTTACGGACTCTTCACCGGAGGGCTTGGCATCCATTACGGCGCCGAGCGTCTGGGCTGCCTGACCATCCCGGCCGGGGCGGGCAATTCCAAGCGCCAGCTCAAGCTCCTGGAAGATTTTCAAGTCTCCGTCATTCATATCATCCCGTCCTATGCCCTGCATCTGGGCACGGTCAAAGACGAGATGGGCTATACTCCCGATCGTCTGAACCTGCGCGTGGCCCTCATCGGCGCGGAGCCTCACACCGCTGCCATCCGCAAGCGCATCGAGGAAGTCTACGGGATCAAGGCCTACAACTCCTACGGACTGTCCGAGATGAACGGGCCGGGCGTGGCCTTCGAGTGCCTGGAGCAAAGCGGCATGCATATCTGGGAGGACGCCTACCTGGCCGAGATCGTCGATCCTGAGACGGGCGAGCAGTTGCCGGACGGCGAAATCGGCGAGCTGGTCATCACCACGCTCTGCCGCGAAGGCATGCCGCTCATCCGCTACCGCACCAAGGACCTGACCCGCTTCATCCCCGGGGATTGCGCCTGCGGGCGCACGCATCGCCGCCTGGATCGCATCATGGGCCGCGCCGACGACATGATCATCTTGAAAGGGGTGAACATCTACCCCATGCAGGTCGAGCAGGTGCTGATGAGCATTCCGGAAGTCGGACAGAACTACCTGATCGTGCTGGAGCGCGACGGCTATCTGGATCAGATGCGCGTCAAGGTGGAGGTCAAGGAAGAGTATTTCGTGGAAGACATGCGCGAGCTCAAGAGCCTGCAGAGTCGCATCAGCTCCAGGCTGCGCGACGAGATCCTCATCACCGCGCGCATCGATCTGGTGGAGCAGAATTCCCTGCCCAAGTCGGAAGGCAAGGCGCAACGGGTGCTTGATCTGCGCGAGTAGCGCACTATCGCCTGCGGATTGAGATCAGACCTTCGGGACGATCATGGCCCTTTAGTGGCAGGATCGTCCCTTTTTCATTCATATTGCGTGACGGCGCAGGAGAGCCCTTTTTGTTCGGCGCGGGTGCAATGCGCCAGGGCGTCATCGCGGGATCGTTCCAGGGCGAACTGGATCTCGACTCCGTTGACCAATTCGCGCTCGAAAATGTCCAGCTGCTCGGGCAGTCCGAGGCTCATGCTTGCGCGGTTGATCTGCTGCTGATCCGTGAGTGGGCCCACCGTGGCCACAAAGGGTCTGAAGACCACCGGCGTATCGGCCAGGTTGTTTTGTTCCGCGAATTTCCCGGCCTGTTCGAAACTTTCGAAGCGCCCCACGAAAAGCGAGAAGCGCCCATCGCCCTGATCGTGATTCCAGAACAGGGGCTGCTTCTGGTCCATGAAACGCGGCAGATGCAACAGCAGGGATTCCATGGTCGGATACGCTCCGAGCTGGAGCGAATAGGGGCCGTCCGTCGTGCGCTTGCGAAAAACGGTCTTGGCCACGCTCTGCCAGTGCACGGAGCCGGACGCCGCCTGGACGTTTTGTGGGGGAGCGGGGCTGACTGGGGCTGGCTCGACTATCTCCTGCCGAGCACTGCCGGTGATGGCCGAGAACATGTCTCCCAGGCGCGCTTCCGGCATGAGCCAGGAAAAAAAGAACAGGAATATCGCAATGATTCCCGCCATGATCAGAGCCAGGATCACGCCTGCCATCAAGGAATTTCCGGATGCCATATTCTGGGTCGGCATGGCCTCGTCCGGTTTTTTCTCTGTTTCCGGGCAGTTGCTTTTGAAATTCAGGGCCTCTTCCGCGTCGCAGGAGTGATCCGAATGCAGGGCCTTCAAGGCCAGGGTCATGGTCAGCATGCGCAGGATGCCAATCACTCCCGCAGCGCGTTTGGCCACTGCCTCGGGATTGCCGATGAGGTCTGTGTCCAGTCCGGCGCCGTCAAGAAGAAAGCGGATGTAGGCCAGGGATTGTTCGCGGTTCAGCTTGGGGAGAGTCCAGATGGCTCCGAGCATGTTGTAGATGGGCCTGTTTTCGGGCCTGGCCAGCCTGTGCACGATTTCGCCGTTTCCGACCAGGACGACCTGCAGCACTGTCGAGAGGTGCCTTGTCAGGCTGAAGAGGCCACCCAGGAATGCGAAATCCGCATCCGTAAGCAGATGGGAATTGTCGACGAAGAGAATAACGTGCTTCTTCTCGCGAAGCAGTTGGGTCAAAGCCGCTTTATTTTCCTTCTCGGGTGACAATTTCTCATTTATTGTTTGGGAAAGTGTCTGACCGGATGATGCGGTGATGCTTAATGTATGGGCATTCTGGGCTGACGCAAGGCGGTTCAGAAAAAATGTCTTGCCTGATTTTGGAAATCCGATCACACAATTCAGCAGACGATGGTTTTGTATGTCGCTCAAGACAGATTGAAAAATATCTTCAAGCTGCGGAGTACTGAAGTGCTGCGCAGTTTCGGACATGTTTTCAAAAGGTGAGTCGTGCATGGAATGTCTGCTTTTCGAAAAGTTGTCGGAAGAGGGCCGGATACTCATGATTATTTATGAGTCTTCGCTTAATACGTAGGTGCAGCCTTAATTCTATGCAAGCTTTTTTTTAAAATATACTGCTATTATGCATGCTTTGGTGGGTCGCGATGCCAATTTTTTCAGCTCTTCCTTTTATTTCCCTGTTTGTCGGCATGCTGCTTTGGGGCAGTTCTTTTGTGGCTTTCAAGTACGCGGTGATGTTTTTTGATCCCATTGTTGTTGTTTTCATGCGCATGGCCCTTTCGGCTTTTCTCTTTCTGCTCGTGTTGCCGCGCTGGCGTCCGCGGAATCTGCGCCGGGAAGATCTGGGTTTCATGATCTTTATGGCCTTGTGCGAACCGTGCTTCTATTTCGTGTTCGAGGGCCAGGCCCTGACCATGACCTCGGCTTCCCAGGCTGGAATGGTCGCGGCCACGCTGCCCGTTTTGGTCGCGGTCTGCGCCGGATTTTTCCTGGGCGAGCGCCTGACCGCCCGCTCATGGTCGGGCCTGATCCTGGCCCTGGCCGGAGTGGTCTGGGTCAGCGTTTCCGGAGTGGCCACGGAGGCGGCTCCGCGACCGCTTTTCGGCAATTTTCTGGAACTTTTGGCCATGTTCTGCGCGGCGGGCTACACCGTGAGCATGAAAAAGCTCTGCTCCCGCTACTCCCCCTGGTTTTTGACCGCCGTACAGTCCATGGTGGGTACGGTCTTTTTTTTGCCGCTGCTTTTTCTGCCGACGACCGTGATGCCCCAGGCCTTCCCGCCAGGTCCCAGTCTGGCCGTGCTGTACCTGTGCGTATGCATAAGCATCGGGGCGTACGGTTTCTACAACTACGGGATCAGCAAGCTTCCGGCCTGGCAGGCTTCGGCCTTCGTCAATCTCATTCCCGTGTTTTCCATGCTGCTGGGCTGGTTGTGTCTGGGCGAGCGTCTTACCGCCTGGCAGCTTGCCGGGGTGGCCGTGGTCTTTGCCGGCGTGCTGCTGTGTCAGCAGTGGCCGGAGCGTGAACGCAAAAACACCCTCCACCGCGTTATGGCGGAAGAGGGTGTTCTTGCGCAGCCCCTCGCTGTGCCGGAAGAGGCTTTTGTCCGGGTGCGCGACCAGGACTGGAACCGGTAAGCGGGCTCGGGAGGCGGATGATGCGTCCCAGAGCTTGGGGCTGGACTTAGAGCCGGGTCAATCCCTGAGGGGCCGTCGCCGGGGGGGTGAATTTCTCCTCGCTGACCTTGCCGTCCCTGGCCACGATGGCCCGCACTGCGGGAATGTCCTTTCCGCTGTTGGCCAGGGCCTGTCCCACGATGCGCGACAAGCCGGAGCAGCAGGGCACTTCCATTTCCAGGATGGTCACGGACTTGATCCTGTTCTGGGCAAAGACCTGGGTCAGGCGCTCCACGTATTCCCCGGCGTTGTCGAATTTGGGGCAGCCGATCATGACCGTGCGTCCGGCCAGGAAGCGTCCGTGGAAATCCGGAGTGGCCACGGGGCAGCAGTCTCCGGCGATCAAGAGATCCGCGTCCTGCAGGAAAGGCGCGTGCGGCGGAACGAGCCGGATCTGCACGGGCCAGTGGGACAGGGCCGAGCCGGCCTGGCCTGCGGGCACGTTGGCCTGTTCGCACGGGGTCATGCGCATCATGCCGGCGGAAGGGCAGCCGCCATGTCCGGCCGTGCGGGTCGAAACCTGGGCCGACGGGCAGCCGCCGTGTCCCGCTCCGTGAACCAGGGCCTCGACGCCGCCTATTTTGCGCACATGCTCCATGGCCGCTTCCTCGTCGAAATCGTCGGCTTCGCGCTCGATGATGTGCAGGGCGTCCTCGGGGCAATGCCCGATGCAGGCTCCGAGCCCGTCACAAAACATATCCCTCACGATCTTGGCCTTGCCGTCGATGATGGCCAAAGCGCCCTCGGCGCATCCAGTCACGCACTGGCCGCAGCCCGTGCACTTTTCTTCGTCTATTTCAATGATTTTTCTTTTCATGCGTTCCTCCGCTGTTTGTTGCGTGAGTCCTGTCTAGGGGCTTTGAGATAAGGCCGCTTTGAGCCATGTCAAAAATGGGGAGATTTTGGGGAAAGATCAGTAGCGGACCCTATTGTCCTGTAAATGAGTGGTGGTTAGGTCTTATCCCAGCCTGCTTCCAGGCTTGGAGGATTCAAAAAAACCGGGATTAGTCCAGAAGGCCGGGCGTGTAATACCAAACCTGGCCGAGGAATGGGCTTGCCCCGCTCTGGACACCGAAAGCGGGTTGCCCTATCGATCAGAAAAACTGGAGATAATCATGGAAAAGCTGACACGAGAAGAAAGATTTCGGATTCTCAGCGCTTCGCTTGCCGCAAAAGAGCGAGGTGAACACGGGGAAGCCAGTCGGCTGCTCAAAAAAATTCCTCTCCCAACGCATTTAGTCGCTGCCGGAAAAGAGCTCTTTGGGATCGAGTATCTGCGAGAACAAGGGTACGATCTTTCTGAGGCGGAGACAGTTCATGGTAAAGCCTGGCTTGATAGATGAGCTTTTTGAAAATCTCTCGCGTGATTGGGGCCTATTTCAGCTTAAAGAGTCATCTTTAGAGGCGGTGGAATTTCAGAAAAGCTTGCCCGCCACGCTTACAACGTACAAACAATTAGAAAAATCCAATAGCCCTGAGCTCATCCTTGCTGCAGAAAAATTGACTCTGCAGCAGGAACTCGCCACATACGCAAACTCCGCCGAGATGGTGAGCAGCATTAATCCTGACCTGAAACAGCTTGAAGAGGCCTCTGGGTCCCTTACGCTTGTGCAGGATAAAGAGGCCTATGCCAAAGCTGCCCATGCGTTTTCCGCCAAACGCAAGCAAGGCGGCCTTCCCCTCGATGCTTTTCGAGAATTCATCCTTTCCCACACCGCCCGTCTGACCAATCGCCTCAAGGGTACAGCCTCCGTCTCCGAGAAGAACATCCTCCGCCAGCGTAAGGACAATCTAAGGGCAGCCAATAAGCAATACCAGAATATGCAACGCGAAGCTTTGGGATTGAAGTAAAGATCACGGGGCATTTCTGCCTATCTTTCCTCGCCTCCACAAATGAAAAGCCCGCTCGAACCATTCGGTCCGGCGGGCATTTTTTCGTTTGACCCAAGATCAATCTTCCGTCGAAATGGGCGGAGCTTTGGGCGGTGCCTGGGGCTTGGGGGCTGGTTTGGCGGGTGTCTTGCGGGTGATGCGTTCCTGCAGTTTCTGGGCGGCCAGCCTGGTCTCGTTCGGCGCGGCCAGGAAAAGCATTTCGCCCTTGGGCGTGAACCAGTGCCAGCCTTCGGGTTTAGTGAGCAGGATGGCTCCCTTTTTTTCGAGGTATTCCAAGTCCTTGCCGGCTTCGGCAGCGTGCTGGAGCTGATCCTGCAGGTTGTCTGTTTCCAGGACGATGGAGGCTGTGCGGAAGAGTTCGAAGGCGCCGTGGGAAATGTCCATGAGCAGACCCTGGTCGGGGGTCTTCTTGGTGGTCAGGGCTTTTTCCAGTTCCAGAAGGTCTTTCTTCAGGTCTTTGAGTTCCGCAATGGCCATATCCCGGGCCATGTCGCCCTGTTCCTTGATGGTCTTGGCCAATTGATGCTGTAGCGCCTTGCTCATCTCGCTCCTTCCTCGGTTGTCGTTGTCTGATCAGAGAATTTGCCCCAAAAACTCCTTGGTCCGTTCCAGGGTTGGCGCGGTGAAAAAATGTTCGGGCGCGCCCTGTTCCAGAATTTCGCCTTTGTCCATGAACAGGACCCGGTCCGCGACCTCGCGCGCGAAACCCATTTCGTGGGTGACGACGACCATGGTCATTCCCTCTCGGGCCAGGTTCTTCATGACGTCCAGAACCTCGCCGACCATTTCCGGATCAAGGGCGGAGGTGGGTTCGTCGAAGAGCATGATCTTCGGGTCCATGGCCAGGGATCGGGCAATGGCCACGCGCTGCTGCTGACCGCCGGAGAGTTGCTCGGGTCTGGCCGCAAACTTTTCGGCGATGCCGACCTTTTCCAGGAGCGCCATGCCCTTGGCCTCGGCCTCTTTTTTCGAGCGCCCGCGCACCGACATCTGGGCCATGGTCAGATTGTCCAGCACCGTCTTGTGCGGGAAGAGGTTGAAGGACTGGAAGACCATGCCCACTTCGGCGCGAATGGCGTTGATATCGCATTTGGGATCGAGAATGTCCACGCCGTCGATGATGATGTGTCCGGTATCGGCGTATTCTAGGCGATTCAGGCAGCGCAGGAAGGTTGATTTCCCGGAACCGGACGGCCCGATGATGACCACGACCTCCCCATGCGCCACGGTGCAGGATACGCGGTTCAGGGCCTGCAAACGTTCCGGGGTGTAGAAGAACTTGTCGATGCTTTGAACGTCGATGATGGGTGGTTTGTGCATGATATCCTCTAGATGGCCTTGCGTTCGAGATACTGCACGAACATGGACAGGGTAAAGGTCAGGACCAGGTACAGGATGGCGCACACGATCCAGATTTCAAAGGGCTGCAGGGACGAAGACACGACCTCCCGGGAAGCCTTGGTCAGTTCGCGGATGGAGATGACGCCGAGGAGGGAGGAGTCCTTGACCAGGCTGATGAACTGTCCGGCCAGGGGGGGCAGGATGCGGCGGAAGGCCTGGGGCAGGATGACCTTGCGCATGGCCTTGTTGTAGGTCATCCCGAGCGAGCGTGCGGCCTCCATCTGGCCGCGGTGCACGGACTGGATGCCCGCGCGCACGATCTCGGCGGTGTAGGCGCCGGTGAAGATGGCCAGGGCCATGACGCCGAACCAGAGCGGCGGGATTTGCCCGATCCCGTATTGGGACAGCATGCTGTTGATGACCGTGCCGACCACGAAGTACCAGAGAAATATCTGCACCAGCAGCGGTGAGCCGCGGATGAGTTCGATGTAGGCGATGGCTCCCCAGCGCAGGGCCGGGTTGTCGGAGATGCGGGCCAGACCCGTGAAGAGGCCGAGCAGGATGCCGAAGACGATGGCCAGAGCGCTCACTTCAAGAGTCAGCAGCAGTCCTTCGATCAGGATGCCGGGCTTTGTCTCGGAGTAGAAACCGATGTTGTCGCCCGCATAGACATAGTCGCCCGGGGCCAGCAGCAGCGAGGTTTTGGGCAGGGTGTGGCTTTCTTCCCCGTCGTCGCCTTGCACCGTCACGAGTACGTTCTCGCCGGTTTCCGTGATGGAGGTGATGGTCCCTTCCATCTCCGCGCGGATGTTCACCTTGTCGTCGTAAATGAAATATTGGGGTACGCGGTTCCATCTCCATGTGTACTCCACTTTTTTCGTGGAGTAGTAGAGCAGAGCCATGGCGCTGCAGAGCCCGATCACGAAGGCGAGACTCCAGAACTGGTAATAAAATTTGCTTTTGGGCCGATCGAGTCCGGTGTAGGTGGCCATTGTCCGTCCTGGTGATGCTTAAGTCATGAAAACGAGGAATCCGGCATGAAAAGCCGGATCCCTCAACTTTGCTTGATTACTGGATGTCCTTGAGCCACTCGGTGCCCTTGATCCACTTGTCGTAGATGCGGTCGAAGCGGCCGTCGTTCTTGATCTGGGTCAGGAAGTTGTCCAGCCAGTTCAAAAAGTCCGGGTCACCCTTCTTCACGCCGAAGCCCAGGGGCTCGTAGGTGAAGGGCTTGTCCAGCAGGACCAGGTTCTTGCCGCCCTGCTGGGCCATGAAGACCACGTTGAAGGGCAGGTCATAGACAAACGCGTCGGCCTGGCCGTTGACCACTTCCATGGCGCCGTCGGACTCCTTCTCAAAGCTCTTGTACTGAGCCTTGGGGATCATGCGCTTGGCGGCCTGTTCGCCGGTGGTGCCGATGCGGGAGACAACGGTGAACTTGGGATCGTTCAAATCCTTATAGGAAGTGATCGCGCCCTCGTGCTTTTTGTTCAAGAGGATGGCCTGGCCGACGACGATGTACGGGTCGGCGAAATTGATCTGCAGGTTGCGTTCCTGGTTAACGGTCATGCCGCTGATGATGATGTCGAACTTGTCGGCCATCAAGGCGGGAATGATGCCGTCATAGTCGGTGTTGACGATGGTCAGCTTGACGCCCATGGCCTTGGCCATTTCCTTGGCCATGTCCACGTCGAAGCCGACGATCTCGCCCTTCTTGTCCGTCATCTCGAAGGGCATGTAGCCGGCGTCGAGGCCGACACGCAGCTCGCCGCGCTTCAGGATTTCGTTCAGGGTGGATTTCTGGGCAAGTTCGTGATCCGCGGCCATGACGGGCATGGCCGCAAACGCGACCAGCAGCAGGGCCAAAACAATCTTCGTCATAAAACGCATAGAGCCTCCTCTTTGGTTACAAGGCTTGCCGGTGGTCAATATTTTCCCTCGGTCAGAACCTCTTTGATGTTCATTTTGACTTTGCAGTACTCGCAGGTGGGTATCTCCTCCTCGGGCAGGCAGATGATTTTGGTCTGCTTGCATTTGGGGCAGGCGACTTCGATGAATTCACGTTTGTATCGATTTTTGAACAGTTCCATTACATATCCCCCTTGCGTTGATTCCCCTACGCCGTGATGGTCGAAAACTCAAGAAACAGGGTTTTGCAGACGTAAGGACAGGCAGGTCAGACCGCCGTCCATCTTGCGGTATTCACTGGTGTCCAGTTCCACGATGGGCAGGTTAAGCGGTTCCAGCAGGGCTCTGGTCCGGGGATAGCCCGTCGGCATGATCAGGGTGCCGTTCACGAGCACCGTGTTGGCCGCGTATTCCTCGTCCGCCGGGCAGACGATCTGTTTGAAATCGGCGATGGCCGGATGTCCGGCAAAGTCGGCCGTGACCAGCATGGTGTCTTCGCCCACGAAGTTGAGACTTGATTTGAGATGCAGGCCCGCAGCCACCTTGATGATGCTGCTCTCGTAGCCGTGGACGGCCAGGATGGCGGCGAGCTGCCTCGCGCCTTCGTCATTGGTGCGGTCCGACACGCCGATAAAGAAGTGTTTGCCCACCTGCAGGATGTCGCCTCCGTCCAGGGTGCCCGGCGCCTTTATGCGGGCCAGGGGGCGGTGGGGGGCCAGCGCGGCTTCGATATGAACCGTCTCGCCCGTGCGCGACGGGGCTCCGGGGCGTGTGATGACTGCCGTCTCGCGGACGACTACGGCCGTGTCCTCGACAAAACAGGCGTCGGGGAAGCCGGGCGCGGCGGGCAGGACTTCAACGGTCAGCCCCAGGGATTCGAGGCAGCGTACATATGCGTCATGCTGCCGGAGTGCCAGTTCAAGGTCTGGAGCGGGCAGGGTGGAGGTGGTCAGTCCTTTTGGGTAATCCGGGCCGGGGATGCGGGTGATGGCATGAGAAAACATGGAATATCCTTATATGCTTGATGTTCGAATCGGATTTCCCAAGCAAGAAAAATCTTCTTTGGCAAGTATTATTGTCCGTTCGATGTGCGATTTTTTTGGGATAAAAGGTCGTTCACGGCGTCCGATTCCCTGATGGCGGCCTCGGCCCGAAGGATGCTTTTGTTTCCGAACTTGTCCCGGATGCGGTCCATGGCCTGGTCCAGCTGCTGACTGCGCTTGCGGCCCGCATCGGGCATAAGCGGCAGTTCGGCCTGCACGAAGCGGAAATTGGAAACTCCGGTGCCGATGAGACGGACGGGCCGGGGGAGTTTTTCGGCAGTGAGGAGCATGCGCGCGGCCTCGAAGATTTCCGTGGTGATGTCGGTGGGCCTGGCCAGGGTTCTGCTGCGCGTGATGGAAGAGAAATCCTGGAATTTGATCTTGAGCGTCACGGTCAGCCCTTTTTTCCCGAGCCCCCGCAGTTCCCGTCCGATGCGTTCGGCCTGGATCAATAACCAGCGCTCAAGCAGGGTTCGGTCAAGCGTGTCCCTGTCCAGGGTATTTTCCGCGCTGCAGGACTTGGGATCGCTGCCGGGCACCACGGGCGAATCATCGATGCCGCAGGCCCTGTCGTGCAGGAACGCTCCCCGTTTGCCCATGAGCTCGTTCCAGTAGGTTCGCGGGTGCGCCAGAACGTGGGGGATCGTGGTCACGCCGATGCGGCGTAACTCCTCCTGAAACTGTTTTCCGACTCCGGGGATCCTGCCCAGCGGGAGGTCGCGCAGGAACGCGGGCACGTCGGCGGGAGGGATGAAGGTCAGGCCGCCCGGCTTGTTCCAGTCCGAAGCGATCTTGGCGAGGAATTTATTGGGGGCGATGCCCACGGAGCAGGTCAGGTTGGTTGCGGCCAGTATCTCGGCTTTGAGACGCCGGGCGATGTTTTCCGGAGGCCCGAAAATCCTCCGGGTGCCGCTTATGTCCGCATATGCCTCGTCGACCGAAGCCTGCTCGACCAGTGGACACAGCGCGCGCATAATGTTCATGATCTTTACCGAGATTTCACGGTAGCGGGACATGCGGCCGGGCAGGAATACTGCGTGAGGGCAGAGTTTTTTGGCCTGCACGATGGGCATGGCGGATCTGATGCCGTATTTTCTGGCTTCGTATGACGCCGCCGAGGCCACTCCGCGCAAGGATTGTCCGATCACTACAGGCTTCCCTTGCAACAAAGGATCGTCGGCCTGTTCCACGGAGGTGAAAAAAGCGTCCATGTCCAAGTGCAGAATGACTCGTTTAAAATCCGGGACAGCCCTGAGAGATTCGTCCATATCATTGATTGTCGGCGCTGCTCAGTCGAGGGTCAAGTCATATTTGCCACGGCGACCCGTTTGCCGATGAAGATTTTATATTTCTTTTGTTTTTCTGCCTTTGACAATAAATTGTGATAGAGCTAAAGATAAGCAGACAGGTTTTCCGAAAAATGTCCGCTTTTTCATTTGAGAAGTAATATCAACCCGAGGAGTAGAACGTATGAAAGTTAAAAAATTGGTTCTTTTGGCTCTGCTTGTGGCCATGTGTTCCGCCTCCGTGGCGGTGGCCGCCGAAAACTATGTGCGCAAGGTAGACAACTTCTTCATCCTGGTTGACCGCTCCGGTTCCATGGACGAGAAGTATGTAGGCACCAAGGAAACAAAGATCGTTTTGGCCAAGGCCCTGCTCGAACGCATGAACGCCATGATCCCCGAACTTGGCTATCAGGGCGCCCTCAGCACCGCCGCTCCGGCCGGTGAACTCCAGGCTCTGGAAGCTTACACCACCGCCGGCTATGGTGCATCCATCGCCAAGATTCCTACAGTGATCGGCTCCAACCCCACGCCTCTTGGTGTAGGCCTGGCCGGTCTTGAACCCGCCCTGCAGGGTGCCGTGGGCCGCAGTGCCGTCATTGTCGTGTCCGATGGCCGTGAAAACACCGGCGAAGGCTCCGTCAAGGTTGCCGCCGCCCTGGCTGAAAAATACGGCGCGTGTTTCCACACCATCAGCTTTGCCGACACCGTGAACGGCAACCAGCCCTTGCTCGACGCTATCACCGCCCTGAAGCAGCCTTGCGGCGTTGGCGCTTCCGCCGCCGATTTGGCCGATGACGCCGCCCTGCAGAAGTTCGTGAAAGATGTCTTCTACGATGACGCAACTGCGGTTGATCCCTGCTCCCTGGATGACGACGGCGATGGCGTAAACAACTGCATCGACAAGTGCCCCGACACCATCAAGGGCCTGGCTGTTGACGCCGCCGGTTGCCCCATTGACGATATCGTGACGCTCAAGATCAACTTCGACTTCGACAAGTCCGACATCAAGCCCGAATACCATCAGGAGCTGGCTGATTTCGCTTCCTACATGAGACAGCAGCAGTCCTTCACCGTCGTTGAAATCGCCGGACACACCGATTCCGTGGGTACCGACGAATACAACCAGAAGTTGTCCGAACGACGCGCCAAGGCCGTCCGCGACTATCTGGTCAACGAACTCGGCATGGACACCAACCTGTTCTCCGCTGTCGGTTATGGCGAGAGCAAGCCCATCGCCACCAATGACACCGATGCCGGTCGCGCTGAAAACCGCCGCATCCTGGCCGAACTGAAGGGTGTCTACAAGAAGAAATAATCTTCTTCCGACATTGACTTAAGTGGAAGGCGGTCCCGATCGGGGCCGCCTTTTCATTTGTCAGCGGCGCGAAAGGTGACTACGCAAAACGTGTTGTATCGGGAATCCAAAAAAACATTGTACGTTTCGGGCCGAGTCGGCCGGTCACGGTTGTAACGGGGAAGGCTGCATGCAGGAATATGTGGAGAAGGTTGGCGTCGCGGATGTCGGGCAGCGACTGGATGTTTTTTGGCAGACCTGCCTTGAAGAGGAGGGCGTGGGCAGAAGCCGCGTTCAGGCCTGGATCAAGGACGGGCGAGCGCGCATCAACGGGCAGGTCTGCAGCAAGGCTGCGACCAGGCTCATGCCCGGACAAACCCTGACACTTGCCCCCGAATACACTGATTCAAGCGTCGTTCCCGATGACGGGCCCCTGAATGTATTTTTTGCCGATGAAGATCTGGTCGTGGTCAACAAGACTCCGGCCATGACCGTCCATCCAGCGCCGTCGGTAGCTGAGCCGACCCTTGTGCACCGGGTGGCCCATCATTTTCCGGCCTTGCTGTCTCAATCCGGGGAGCGCCCGGGGATCGTGCATCGCCTGGACAAAGACACCTCCGGGCTCATCGTGCTGGCCTTGTCCGAGTCGGCCCGCCTGAGCCTGACTCAGGCCTTCGCATCCCGGGAGGTCTACAAGGAGTATCTGGCTCTGGTCGCCGGGGTGCCTGATTCCTCCGGGACCGTGAGTCTTGCCTTGGGGCGGCATCCGAGCATCAAGACGCGCATGGCCGTGGTTGAACGCGGCGGCCGCGCGGCCGAGACCAGGTTTGAACTGCTCTGGAGCGCTGCCGACAGGAGCGCTTCTTTGGTTCGGGTGCGCATCATGACCGGGCGCACCCACCAGATCCGGGTGCATATGGCCGCGCTGGGTCATCCCCTTCTGGGGGACGCGGTCTATGCCGACAAGCAAACCGCTGCGCGCGCCCCCCGGCAGATGCTGCATGCCTGGCAGCTGCGTTTCGAGCATCCCCGCAGTTTTGAATCCATGGAGTTTTGCGCGCCGCCGCCGGATGATTTTCTGCAGGTGCTGCGAGAGCTTTGCCGTGAACGGGCCTGCATCGGCCTGACCGGAGCCGTGGGCAGCGGAAAATCCACCGTCAGGGCAGTGGCCGAGGAGATGGGAGTGCCGGTCTTCTGTGCGGATCGGGTGGTGGCCGAGGCCTATGCCAAGGGCGGGGAGGGCTGCGCCATTCTGGAGCATCATTTCGGGACCCGCTTCACGCATCCCGGCGGAGGGGTGGACAAGGACCTGCTCCGCAGCGCCCTGGCCGAGTCCGACAGCCTGCGCCGCGAGGTGGAGCGACTGGTTCATCCGCTGGTTCGTCATGCCCTGCACGCCTTCCGGGCCGCGCATGACGAGGACGTGACCCTGGCCGAGATTCCCCTGCTGTGCGAAGCGGGGCTGGCCGCAGAGATCGACCTGCTGGCGGTGGTCTATTGCCCGGACCGTCTGCGGCATGCCAGGCTGCAGGGCCGGGGCTGGAGCCCGGAGCGAATAGTCATGGTTGATTCCTGGCAATGGCCCCAGGACAGGAAGGTCGGCATGGCGCAGCTGGTGGTCGACAATTCCGGTTCCCTGCAGGATCTTCATTCCCGCGCGCGGGCTCTGATCCAGGTCGTGCAGGAGATGCTACGCGGCCATGCCGAGCGGTGCGTCGATGAACTGTGCGCCATTTTTGAAAACCCGGACACCATGGAGGAGGCGGACTGACCCATGTTTCCCCTGCGCGACAACATCCCCTCCCGGCATCGGTCCTACATGATGTGGACGCTGCTGGCCCTGAACATCGCCTTTTTTCTGGCTGGCCTGGGCCTGAGCAATGCCCAGGAATTCAGGCTCTTTCATTTGTTCGGCGTGGTCCCGGCACGCTATTTCGACCCGCAGTGGGCCATATTTCAGGGATATCCCGAAGGGTTGCTGTTGCCGCTTGGAACACACATGTTCCTGCATTCCGGCTGGCTGCATCTCATCGTCAACATGTGGACCCTCTGGATTTTCGGGGACAACGTGGAGGACGTGATGGGGCCCTTCAAGTTCCTGGTCTTCTACCTGCTGTGCGGTCTTGGCGCGCTCGCGGTGCACATGCTCACCAATTCCTCTTCCACCATGCCCGTGGTCGGGGCTTCCGGGGCCATCGCCGGGGTCATGGGCGCCTATTTCTTTCTGTATCCGCACGCCAAGGTGGTTACTTTCCTGCCTATCCTGATCATTCCCTTCATCTTCGAGCTGCCGGCCGTGTTCTATCTGGGGGCCTGGTTCCTGACGCAGGTCCTTTCCGGGATGCTGGCACCGGCGGGCGGCGGTGGGGTGGCCTGGTGGGCGCACATCGGCGGGTTCGTGGTCGGCATGCTGCTGCTGCGTTTTTTCCGGGATGATTCCCGCTGCTATTATTGTTACCGTTCCGAAACCTGGAAGGAGTGGAAGTAGGGCGACTGGACATTTGGCCCTGCCTCAATTAAGCGCTGATTCTTGTTTTGTCGCGCCAGCCTGCCTTTCATACCACAAGGATACCATATGCTTCAGATTGAAAACCTGCATGTCAATATCGGTGACAGGGAAGTCTTGAAAGGGATTAACCTGAATATCGATGAAGGAGAGACGTTCATTCTCTTCGGTCCCAACGGTTCCGGAAAAACCACGCTGCTCATGGCACTCATGGGCTTTAGCGGGTACACCGTGACTGCGGGCAAGATTGTCTTCAAGGGCGTCGATATCACCGAGATGCCCACCTACGAACGGGCCAGACTCGGCATAGGCATGTCCTTTCAGCGGCCCCCGACCATCCATGGCCTGAAAACCCGTCATCTGGTCTCCATGTGCGCCCGCGGGCGGGAAGTGGATGTCGACTGCATGGCCAAGACCGTCAATTTCGACAGTTTTCTGGATCGCGACATCAACTCCGGTTTTTCCGGAGGCGAGATCAAGCGTTCCGAGCTCTTGCAGCTCATGGCCCAAAATCCGAGTCTGATCCTTTTCGACGAGCCGGAATCCGGGGTGGATCTGGAGAACATGGTCCTCATCGGCAACACGGCCCGCGCCCTGCTTGACGGCGCGACGGCTCCGTCGTCCGAAACGTGCATGCGCGACTTGCGTCGCCGCAACAAGACCTCGGGCCTCATCATCACCCACACCGGCTACATACTCGACTACGTCAACGCCGACCGCGGTCAGGTCATGTACAACGGGGTGCTGTGCTGCGACACGCGGCCGACCCGGCCCCGCGATATTCTGGATCACATCAGCAAGTACGGCTACAAGGAGTGCATCAGATGTCTGAACTAAGCCAAACCCTGGTTGATCTGAACTCCTACTCTTTTTCCGGCAGGCAGAGCGCCGAGCTGCCCGATTTTTCCACCCTGTCCGAAGAGAGCAAGCGCGAGCTGCGCATGGTCGGGGTGGATGTGGACGCCGCCGGCGAGCGCGCGGGCACGTTTTTGCAGTTTGACCACTCCACCGTGCACTGCAAGAGCGCGGGCAAGGGCGTGGAGGTGCTGGGCATTCGTCAGGCGCTCAAGAAATACGACGGGCTGCCCGAGTATTTCTGGAAGGCCATGGACCCCGAAAAGGACGATTTCACCCGTGCGGCGGCCAGGGAAGAGCTGCATGGCGGTTATTTCATCCGCACCGAGAAAGGGGTCAAGGTCGCCGAGCCTGTGCAGACCTGCCTGTTCATCAAGGGCCAGAACGTGGGCCAGAACGTGCACAACATCGTGGTGGTGGAAGAGGATTCCGAAGTTCACATCGTGACCGGTTGCGCCACGTCCCACGACGTGACCTCGGCCCTGCATCTGGGCATCTCTGAATTCTACATCAAGAAGGGTGGCAAGCTGACTTTCACCATGGTCCACAACTGGGGCGAGGATGTCATGGTCCGGCCGCGCACCGTAGGCATCGTGGAGGAGAGGGGCGTTCTGCAGAACAACTACGTTCTGCTTAAAAAGGTCAAGTCCGTGCAGTCCTACCCGACGATTTACCTGAATGGGGAAGGGGCCGTGGCCCGCTTCAATTCCGTTATCGTGACTCCCACCGGTTCCCATGTGGACACGGGCAACCGCATCGTGCTCAATGCTCCGAACACGCGCGGCGAGATCATCTCGCGCACCATCACCACCGGCGGAACCATCGTCGCGCGCGGCGAGATCATCGGCAACGCGGTTCCGGCGCGCGGACATCTGGAGTGCAAGGGGCTGATCCTTGGCGGCGGTCTGATCCACGCTATCCCCGAATTGCAGGGCTGCGTGACCGGCGTGGAGCTTTCCCACGAGGCGGCCGTGGGCAAGATCGCCCAGGAGGAGATCGAGTATCTCATGGCACGCGGCCTGGACGAGGACGAAGCCACCTCCACCATCGTGCGCGGCTTTTTGAACGTGGAGATAATGGGCCTGCCCCAGGAGCTGCGCGAATCCATCGACAAGACCATCGCCGAACTGGACGCCAGCGACGCCATGTAATCTGTTTCATTCATCCGCAACGGCCCGGCTTGACCGGGCTTTTGCATTTCTGGAGGATGCCATGCCCGGATACAAGGGACACCTACTCGGCGGGGTGCTGACGGGAGGGGCCGTACTGGGAGGATTGTTCTGGAGCGGGACGTATGTCCCGGAATTGCCGCAACTGGCCGTGCTCGCCGCGCTGGTGCTGCTGGGGAGTCTTTTTCCGGACGTCGACACGGACTCCAAGGGCCAGCATGTTTTTTATCTGACCCTGGCTGTGCTCGATTTCGCCCTCATTCTGCAGGGCTATTACAAATGGGCGGCGGTTTTGGGCTTGGCGGCCATGTTTCCGGCCATCGGTCCGCATCGCGGCTGGACCCACACCTGGTGGGCCATGCTCGCCGTTCCCCTGCCTCTTGTGCTGCTCCCGATCTGGCTTTACGGCGCAACGCCAAAGGGCATGGCCCCCTTTTACGGGGCGGCCGTGCTGGGGTATTTCTCGCACCTGATGATCGACAGGAAATGGAGCTAAAAGAAGTGGGAGCCTAGTCCCCTTTTAGCGCAGCCTGCGGCTGTGTCCCATCTTTTCCATATCCAGCAGGTATTCATCCGACCTGTCCAGATAGAAGGCCAGGGCCCGTGAAAAGTTCTTGCCCACCAAACCGTCCACGAACATCTGGCTGATCTCGCGATAGCGTTTGAGCACATACTGGGAGCGCAGAAAGATGAGCCATTCCTCCTTGGTCATGTCCTGGGATATGAACTCCAGGGCCTTGGAGGCCCGAGGCTGGTAGAGCCAGAAATACATCAGATCAAGGGCGTTGACGATGAGCACTTTTTCCAGGTCGCGCGCTTCGTAGGAAATCGTCTCTATGAACATTTTCGGCGACTGGAGCATGTCCAGCACGTCCTCTTCCGGAAAAAGGACGTCCAGACGGGCAAAGGCGTCATACATGGCGATGAGCTTGGCGCGGTAGTCGGCCAGGCGCACCCGTACGTTGTTGTGACGGTCACCCAGTCCCTCGATGACCGCCGCCACGCAGTCCGAAGCGAATTTCGAGGTGATGGCGGCCCATTTCTGCAGGGCCTGCTCCACCCCGGTCATCCCGGCCGTGTGCATGCCGCTCGCTAGGCCACTGTTGAAGAGGACGGCCAGGGGAATGGACAGGATGCTGCGGAAGAAGTTGGCCAGGACCACCGGACGCGGCAGGCCGCGGAAGGTATTGTGGCTGGAGATATAGATGCCGTTGGCCAGAGCCATGGATGCGAAAAGCAGGACCGGGTCCGTGTCCGTGGTGATGCCGAGGCCCCGGTCCAGGATCATGGTCTTGACCAGGAGGTCCAGCAGGGGAACGGAGAAGCCTGTGTACAGCAGATCGTCGGCTACGCGGCTCCAACTGATCAGGGAGTTCCATTGCAGGAGAGGTGAGCGCGTCAAACCGCCTCCGCCCAGCACTGCCTGCAGGATGTTGCGCACTCCGGTGATGGCGAACCAGATCAGCCCCCCGAAATAGGCCAGCACCCACCAGTCTTTGGTCAGGGCAAAGGTCAGGAAGGCCGGGATGAATCCGATCAGGATCTTGAGGGCGTTTTTCAGCCCCGTGTTCAGATACTTCAGGGACAGATGGTTTTCGCCGGCCGCGCCATTTTTTTTGGTGATGCGCAGCCCGTTGTCATACTCAAGCTGCACGCCGCCCAGGGTGACGATATTGCCCGAGCGTTTGGGATGGATGTCGATACTGTCCAGAAACCATTCCTGTTCCCGGCCGCATCCCGTCAGTTCCATGCCCGGAATCCTCCGGGCCAGTCTCATTAGCGATGAATCTTCTCCCTGCGCGCGACAGTGGGCGCGGAAATGGACCGTCATCTTGGCGGTGACCGGGAGCTGTTTGCGCTCTCCCCGGGACTGGTCGAGCGCGATTTTTTGAGCCCGTTTGGGGAGAGTTTCAAGCACCACCACGCCCATCCCGTACTGGTGCCGCGATTGGCCCGTGGATCCACTTCCGATGCGGGAGCCCAGGGGCCGTTTTTTGTAGTATTTGTGAAACGTTTCGATGTTGAAAAGAATGTCGAGGAGCTTGTTCTTGCGCGCCTCCATGAGCAAAAGTTCGCGTTCAAGCTCGGCCGCATGCGAGAGCGCATTCTTGTTGCGCGAATGGGACAAGGTATTTTCCAGAGCCAGGCGGTCTTCTTCGAAGGACCAGATCACGGCACGGATGGCGCGCTTCAAGGCGATGACGTTGTCTTCGTTCAGGGCCTTTTGCAGTTCGGCGATCTGGGCGCAGGTTCGCTCCGGGCTGATGGCGTCCACGGCGTCGCCCGGACAAACCAACTGCGACGACACGGGCATGGACCATTTGCCCCTGACCGCGTCTTTTAGGTTATAGAGCTCGATGTTGCTGATATGTCCTTGGCAATCGTACAGAATTTCCAGGGCATCGGCGGTGGAGAGGTTGCTTAGGTTCAGCGTGAAATGGGACGTGGAATGAAATTTGGCCAGCCTTGGCAGCAGCTCTCCGGTTTTAAGGCGCAGCAGGGGCGGGACTTCGGGAGTGTCCTGGGGAATGGTCGGGTCGTGCAATTCCGGGTTCCGGCATGGCTGCAGATAGCAGTTGATAATCAGTTCCGAATCGATGGAGTTCAGGGCTTTCAAACGCTCCTGCAACTCCTTGCGCCGGTTTGGCGTGGCGGTTTCATACTCCTGGGCCATGGCCTGCGCGATCTGCTTGAGCTTGGGCTGCATACCGCTTTGGATGTATTTGGCCAGGTGCAAGAGGGACGGCTGGCCTGTGCCCACAAAGGTGGCGAAGGCTTTCTCGTCGAGCCTGTCGAGTTCAAGTCCGTACTCTTCGGCCATCTGCGCCAGGTGCGTGCGGTTGTATGCCTGCAGAGCTTCAAAGACGTATTTTTGCTGATAGGCGGAAACCATCCGTCCTTCTTTCATGAAGGCCTTGACTGGCTGCTCTTCGAGAAAGGCCCGGAAGGATTTGGGGTCGGTGTAACTCTGGGGTTCCCAGATCACGCGGACATATTTGCCTCGAAAGCGCGAAGAGACATCGATGCCGATGCGGATGTGCATGCCCAGTATGCAGCCCGCTTCCAGAAGCTCCTCGGCTACTTCGGCGTCGACGTAATTGTAGTAGACCACGGTCAGAAAGCGAATTCCCTTGATCCAGGCGTCCATGACCAGATGGGTCGGGGATTTGCGGCCCTTGGTGTTGGCGTCGTGGACATGGTGGTCGAAGGCGAGCTGGTTCCACGCTTCCGGCATTTCCAGGAGGTGGTATTTGTCCAGTTCAGCCCGGACCACGCGGGGTTTGCCGGAAGAGGCCATGCGGAAGTCGTGTGCAAGACGCAGCTGAGTGGCTTCATCCTCCCGGTGGCGAATGAGCTCCTTCATGATCTGCAAGAGGACCCGCGATGTGTTTTTCTGCAGGTAGGCGTTGCCCGCGAGCAGCACTTCGTCTTTGAGCGCGCGCAGGGCGTTGAGCCGGTCGGAGGACATGCCCACTTCCAGAGATCCCAGAAGACTGGCGATGGCATAGGCGATGCGCAGCACCCGGGGCGCGGCCATTTCCTTGATGCCGTGCGGATGCATGCACGAATCAAGCAGGGAATGGATATTGGTGCTTTGCGCAGTGCGGTCCAGAACATCGTTGACGATGCGCAGCAGCGTGTAGTCGTTGGAATCGAAGAAGAAGCGGGAATGCGCCACGTCAAGTCCTGTTGTAAACGAGCCGGGCTTACGCCGGTTCGCCATTCATGGGGGAGGGGGTCTGACGGCTTTTGGTGACGCATTTCTTGCGATACGCGTCTTCAAGCTTGTAGAGCAGGTCTTCCAGATCCGCAGGTTTCATCAGGTAGTCGAAGGCACCGCAATTCATCCCCTCCATGGCCGCGTCGATGCTGGCGTGGCCGGTGAGCATGATGACCTCGGTACTCGGCCAATTGGTCTTGATCCTCTTCAAAACTTCCAGCCCGTCCATGCCCGGCATTTTCACGTCAAGGACAACCACGTCGCGAGGTTCCTCCGCCAGCATGGCCAGCGCCTGCTCGCCTCTCGACGCGCCTTGGGCCTTCAGGCCGCGCTTGGCCAGCCTTTTGATGATGGTGCGCAGGAAGTCTTCCTCGTCATCCACTAACAGTACTGAAAATTCTTCCATTTCGGCTCCTTGAAATCTTTGCGCAGGCATTGCCAAATCGTGGCGACCTTAAAGGCATGCATAGCCCGAGATGTGGCCGGGAGGCAACGCCCTTCTTGGTCCTTTGTGGCTGAGAATACAGACTTCTGCGTACGACACAAGGGATGTGTTTTGCTACGTTGCCAGGGCAGGAGGTGCACCAAACGCGCATCAAAGACCCCATCCCCCCTCTTCCCTGGCAACTGGGCGTACTGGGTTACCTCGGCGGCCTTCTTGCCTGGGTCCATGCTCTTCCCGTCGTTATCCTCTGCGCATTGACCGCGCTGGCATTGGTTCGTCGCGGCCGGACCCTCGCGTTCATGGTGCTGTGTTTCGGGCTGGGGCTGGTTGCGGGCAGGCCCGAGACGCAGGAGGGTCTGCCCGGCTGGAACGCGCAGACTCGAATCCGGGCCGTCGTGGATGAGGTGCGCACCTACCCGGGGCGCAGGATCGGTGTTTTTGCCCGCGATGTGGTCGCGCTGGACACAAACGCGACCTTGCCGGGCCGACTGCTCTGGACCTGGACCGACCCTCCTTTCGTGCCGGAGATCGGCCGGGAGTTCGAGGCGGACCTGCGCATCCGCGTACTGCGCTCAAGGGCCAATTTCGGTCTTTCCTCCACCGAGGAATACTGGAGCCGAAAGGACGTTCGGCACCGGGCGTATTCCCGTGGCGATGTCCCCGTGATCTGGGGCGAAGGCAGGACCTGTCTTCGTTCCGGACTCCTGGAGCTGGCGGGGACGCTGGTTCCGGATACGCCGGGCGGCGCGGCAGTCAGGGCGCTCCTTTTCGGGGACAGATTCCTGCTTGAGCCCGGTTTCATGGATCGCATCCGCCGGGCCGGACTGTCCCACAGTCTGGCCCTGTCAGGGCTGCATCTGGCGCTGGTCGCAAGCTTCGGTTTGGGTCTGGCCAGGGTGTCGAGCCGACTTTACCCCCGGCTACTTCTGGTCCTGCCTCGCCGGAAATTGGCCGTTATCCTGGCTTTGCCGCCGGTCATCACCTATCTTTGGCTCGGCGATTTTTCCCCGTCGCTGCTGCGCGCCTTTCTCATGCTTGCCGCCGTGGCCGCTCATCTCTTCATCGGATCACGGTCGCATCCGCAGGATTCTCTTTTTGTTGCCATGGCCGTGCTGGTCGTTTCCGACCCGGGCTCGGTCCACGATCTGAGCTTGCAGCTTTCCGTGCTGGCTGTCGGCGGGCTTGTTCTTTTCATGCCTGCCGTTGCGGCCCTGCTTGCCCCCTTGCGTGAACGGGGCGCCCTTTGGCGGCCCGTCCACGGGCTGCTGACGCTTCTGGCGGTGACATGCTGCGCCAACCTATTCATTCTGCCGATCCAGATTCTCTATTTTTCCGAGGTGACCGCACATCTCTGGCTCAATCTCCTCTGGTTGCCGGTGCTCAGTCTGGCCGTGTTGCCCCTGTCCTTTCTGGGGCTTGCGGCGTCGCTCTGCTGCCCGTTTTTGGCCGAGGGATGTTTTATCGCGGCCGCCTGGTGCGTGGACGCCTTGGACCGATTCCTGGTGCTGCTCGATGGCGCGGGGCGCCTTGCTGCAACGCCCGTGCTGCGTCCTGCGGGAGTGCAGGTGGCCGGGTACGCAGTTGTGCTGGTGGCGGGAAGCGTGCTCCTGACTGCTAAACGCCCCCGGACCAGAGAGCTTTTTTGTCTGGGGGTGGGCTTGGTTCTGCTGGCCGCTCCGTCCATGTGGCAGGAGGTTCGGCCGTGGCGAGACGAGGTCGAAATGACGGTGCTGGACACGGGCATGAGCCAGGCGGTCTATGTACGCGGCAGAACCGGGCGGACGGTGCTTGTGGATGGCGGGGGAGGCTGGAGCGTCGACTATGACCTGGGGCGCGCCGTGGTTGGGCCAGCCCTGACCTGGATGCATCCGCCAAGGTTGGACGGAGTGCTTTTGTCCCACATGCATGCCGATCACCTGCGGGGGCTTTTCTACATTCTGGATGCGTTTGATGTGGGCTGGTTCGGATGGAGCGGGCTAGTGGACAGCTCGAATGATTCAGGGCGGTTGGTCGCCAGGCTGGAGCAAGATCCATGGCCTGTGCGAGCGCTGCGCGCCGGAGACACTGTTGTCATTGAGCCTGGCCTGCGGCTTGAGGTGCTTCATCCCGCCGCGAGCGAGAAGGGCATCTCCGACAACGATACGTCCCTGATGCTGCGCCTGGTGTGGCGGGGACGCGGTCTGGCCCTGTTGCCAGGCGATCTGGAAAAACGGGCTCTCGCGCAGGTCATGAATGGGAATGCCACGCTGGCAGCCGAGGTGCTGGTACTTCCGCATCACGGCTCCAAGTCGAGCCTGCTGCCGCGTTTCTACAACATGGTGGGGGCGGCATGGGCCGTGGCTACCTGTGGGCCGGGCAACCGTTTCGGTTTTCCCCACCCTTCCGTGGTCGGTGCCTGCGAGAGGGCGGGCCTTACGGTTTTGACCACCGCCGAGCACGGCGCACTCACATTTTGCTGGCGGGGGGAGGATGCGGCCCGCGTCGAGAGTGCACGTTGCGGGCCGCAGGGCAGGGATTGATCTGATTGTGCCTCGCGGGGCTTTCCTGTATGGGCGTGTCGGTACGGACAACCTTGAAGGAGAAGCCGATGACAACCATCATGCCCGGTGACAAGAACCTGCGCAATGCCATTGCCTGGATCGAAGAGCGTCGCCACAAAGATCCCGATTTGAAAAAGCTCATGGCCCAGGCGGCCACGCAGTTCGACCTGACGCCGCCGGAAGAGTTGGCCCTGGCGAGGTTCTATCGCGAGGAGGCCGTGTCCCGGTGATTCGAGTGCCTCTCCTGCAGCGGGAACTCTTCAAGGAGATGGGGATTGTTGCCTCCATCAGTCTGGGAGGGTTTCTCAGTCTCATCCTGCTTGGTCGCCTGCTGCAATTGCGCGACCTGTTCATGGGCCAGGGCGTGACTTTTTTCGATCTGGTCAAGCTCTTTACCTATTTGAGCCCTTTTTTCCTGATCATGCTCATTCCGGTTTCGTGCATGCTCGGGGTTTTTTTGACTTTTCTGCGTATGGGGGCTGATCGGGAGCTTATTTCATTGCGTGCCGGCGGGGTCAGTCTCTGGCCTCTGCTGCCTGCGCCCCTGCTCCTGTGCCTGCTGTGTTCGGCGTTGACGGTATGGATTTCCCTCTCCGGCATATCCTGGGGCATGGACAATTTTCGCAATACGGTCGTGGAGTTGGCTCGGAACAAGACTTCCGTCAACGTGCAGCCCGGAGTTTTCAACACCTCCTTTCCGGGCCTGACCGTGTATGCCCGCCAGTCGGATCCGGGCAGCGGTGCGTTGCTGGACGTCTTCGTGCTCGACAGTTCACGGTCCAAGACTCGGGCTACCATTGTTGCTCCACTTGGCCGGATCGAGTCCGACTCGGAGCGTGGCCAGGTTTTTGTGCGGCTGGAGGACGGACACGTCTACCGCGAACAGGGCGGCGAGCTCAGTGTCATAAGCTTTGAGAGTTACATTCTTTCCTTGGACATGACCCGGCTTTTGGGCGGGTTTGAACTGAAGGACAAGGCTCCCAAGGAGATGTCCTGGGATGACCTGCGGACTCTCAAAGGCGATGGATTCGAGGACAGGAGCGTCAATTTTCAGCGCCGGGTGGACATCGAACTGCACAAGCGCTTTTCCTTGCCTGCGGCCTGTATCGTGCTTGGATTTTTCGCCCTGCCGCTGGCCTTTTTCTTCCAGGGCATGAAGCGTCAGTTCGGCTTGATCGCCTGCCTGGGCACCTTTTTTCTTTATTACGTGTTCCTTTCCGGGGGCATGGCCCTTGCGGAAGGCGGCATCATTGCTCCGGCTCTGGCCTTGTGGCTGCCCAATGTCGTTTTCATGCTGGCTGCGGGAATCGGCATGTGGCTGGTCGCGGCGGAAAAGGAGGTCAATTTTCAGGTGCTCCGGTCCTGGATGCTGCGAACCGTGGGCATGAAGGGGGCCGACGCATGAATCTGCTGACACGTTATATTCTGCGGCAAAATCTATTTCTTTTGCTTTTGGTCTGCGGAATCGGCCTTGGTATCTATGTCTTTATCGATCTTTTCGACCGGCTGGATAATTTTCTGGAAGCGGGAGTCGGGTTGTCGTCCGTGGGCGCCTATTTTCTCTATCGCACGCCTTTCATTCTGGCCCAGATTTTTCCGGCGGTCTTTCTGATCGCGCTCATGGTGCAGATGGGGCTCATGCTGCGCAGTCGCGAATTGCTGGCCCTGGAAGCATGCTCCGTGTCTCCGGGCGCGGTGGCCAAATCCGTGATTTGGTACGCCCTCGCCCTTTGCGTGGCGCAGCTCTTTTTTTCCGAGGCGCTGGGCGTCAGCGGGCACAGGGCGGCGGAGCGGATCTGGAACGAGGAGGTGCGCGATCGGCAGATTGAAAAACGGCAGCTGTCCGACCTCTGGTTTCGCGAAGGCAATCGCATCGTGCATATGGGGTCAGTGACTCCGGCTGCGGGGCGGGGCTTGGAGCTGACGGTTCATGTTCTGGAGGATGACGACGCCGGAAGCATCCGGGAGATTATCCGGGCGCAGGAGTTCACGTCCGCGCCGGAGGGCTGGCTTTTGTCCGGCGTGACGCGCACGCTGCCCGCAACCTTTGAAGTGCAGAAGGCGGCGCAGATGGAGCTTGATTTGCGTACCGACGTGAGCAGCTTTCTCATCGTCGATCCCAAGACTCGGCTTGAGTCGTTGCCTCTTTTGCAATTGGGCGCTGAAATAAAGCGGCTGAGGGATTCCGGATCCAATATCGAGCGGTTGCAGACCGCCTGGCACATGAAACTGGCCTATGCGGGCTCGGTTCTGGTCATGGCGCTTATCGCCCTGGCTGTGGTGTCTTTTTTCGGATCGCTTTTCGTCATCATTCCCCTCGGGCTGGTGGCCACATTTTGTTATTATGGCTTGTTCGTGCTGTGCGCCTCGGCCGGGGAAAAGGGGTTGGTGCCGCCGGTACTGGCAGCCTGGGCGGCCAATGCCTTCTTTACGGCCGTCGCAGGCGGATGGTTGCTGCGCGGCCGATCCTTTCATCTGGGTTGATTGCCGACAGGGGGCTGTGATGGTCTGGTGGATAACAATTGGCGGATTTGTGCTCGGATGCCTGATTGCCTATGCCCTGATTCAGGGCAACTCGGATGAGGACAAGGATTCGTGACCGTGTGTCGTGGTCTCCTCAACGGGTTCCAGATATCTGGTCAGAATCCGCAGGATTTCCGGGTAAAAATCGTCTGAAAAACTGAGCCCAAGGATGTTTTCCTTGGCCAGCAAGCGGGCACGGGTCGAGCCGAAGACCGTGGAGAAGATGACGCTGGCGGCGAGGTTGGGCTCCAGGTCGGCGCGGATTGAACCATCACCGATGCCCCTGCGCAGGCACTCAAGCATTTTTTCCACCACGCGGGAACAGACGGTCAGGATTTCAGAGTTGTCCGCGTCGACGGTGTTGGCCAGGAACGGGGAGCAACGCAGCAGGGTCAGGAAACCTGATTCGGGCGTCGTGGAAGCCTTCAGGATGCACTTTGCGAAATTGAGTACGCCGCTCAGTCCGTCGGATGCATAATACTGGCTCTCATCTATTTTGAGCAGCAGGTCGGTGAGAATTTCAATTTCCACCAGTTGGAACAGGTTTTCCTTGCTCCCATAGTGGTGGGCGATGAGGCCGTCGGCAATGCCTGCCTCCTGGGCGATGCGCTTGTAGGTGGTTTCCGCGTACCCAAGTTCCCCGAATAGCCGTTTGGCCGTCTCCAGAATGCGTTCTTTGTTGCCCATGACCACAGCGCCTGCCTCCTTGTTTTTTACAACGTCTTGTACCCAGCCCCTCCTGGCCAGTCCACCATTTTTCCGCCCTGTTTTTGTGCGTTCACTCAGTATTTATTCTTCGCTGATCAGCCAAGTGAGTACGTGTAATCCACTTTTTAAAAAAGGGTTTTTCAAAACTCTTGACGCGTAACTCTTCTTAATTTAGCGCACTAGCAAAATATATTGAGCGCACACTTAAGGTGTCGCGCTTGTGGAGCAAACAGTGCAACAAAGGGGAGGATGGATGCGAACTTTGAAAACGTGGGTCATGGCCTGCTGTCTGGTGCTGGTCACGGTGCAGTTCTGTTCTGCGGCGGGTTTTGCTATTTATGAATGGGGCGCCCGTGACATGGCCCTGGGTGGCGCCACTGTGGGCCGCGCCGATGACCCGGCCGCGCTTGCGAGCAATCCGGCGGGCATTACGCAGCTTGAAGGCGTACAGGTTACCGCCGGCGTCTTGGGCATCCATCCCGTGCTTGATGTCGAGGCCAATGGCAAGTCGAAGACCTCGGATGAGGACGCCCTGTACCTGCCTCCGCATTTTTACGCCACCTGGAAGGTCAACGATCGTTACAGCGTCGGCCTGGCAACCTTCTCGCGTTTTGGGCTCGGTACAGTCTTCGATGAAGACTGGGAAGGCCGCTACAATTCCTACGAAGGGGTCATGGAGAGCGTGTCCGTCAACCCCAACGTGGCCGTTAAGGTCACGGATAAGCTTTCCGCCGCCTTCGGCGTGGAGGCCATGTATTTAAATTTTAATCTGAAAAAGAAGATTAACTTCGGCGCTGTTGGTCAGCCTGACGGCGACACGGATCTTGAGGCCGACGGTATGGGCTACGGCTTCAACATGGCCCTGCATTATCAGCCTTGCGATTACGCCAAGCTGGGCCTGTCCTATCGCAGTCCCATCACGATGAAAGTCACGGGTGACGCGAATTTTTCCGACATCCCCACCGCGCCGGTCCCCTTCGAAGCCCTGGGAGCTTTCCGTGACACTTCCGCCCACGGTACCGTGACCCTGCCGGACTCCTTTGCTTTCGGCGTGGCCGTGTACCCCATAGACAAGCTGAGCGTCGAAGTCGGCGCGGTTTACACCCTCTGGAGCAAGTACGACGAACTGAAGATTGGATTCGGGGATGACGTCATCCCGGTCAACAGCAATCCGTTCAACTTGACGGATGAGACCACTTCGGAGAAAAACTGGAACGACGTATGGCGCTTCAACGTCGGTGTCGAGTACGCAGCACTGGATTGGCTCGATCTGCGCCTCGGCTACGTCTATGACAACACCCCTGTGCCCGACGACACCATCGACTATCTTCTGCCCGACAGCGACCGCCAGATCTTCAGTACGGGCCTCGGCTTCCACAAGGACAACTGGGCCGTGGACGTGAACTACTCCTATCTGCTTTTCGCGGACCGCGACATTGACGGCCGCGCCGCAGACTACGTCTATGACGGTGAGGTCAATGACGCCGATTGCCACATAGCCGGCGTGTCCTTCACGTACAAGTTCTAGTCCTTCCTTACTGCCTTGATGCCACGAAAAAACGCCCCGTTTCTCGGGGCGTTTTTTCGTGGCGCATTCTGTCTGCGCATTTTCTGCCGGTGCGGGCGCTAACGGGCATGTAGCAGTTGGCAAACACCACGGTTTTGCGAGCATGCATGCAATTGAGTTTCCAGTTCAAGGAGCTTCAGCCTGTCATCCATTGACGTTTCTTTTACGAAGTGAATGAAAGGAGCTCAGGTCCGGAAGCGACCGAGCAGGGTGAACAGGTTGGCGGCCAGCTTGCGCAGCTCCTCAGCGTTGCGGGCAACCTCTGCCGTGTTCTGGTTGGTGCTTTCGGCCGCGTTGTTCACGTCCGCGATTTCGTCCGAGATGTCCTTAATGACCGCCGAACTCTGGGCCACGTTCACGTTGATCTCCTGCAAGCCCTGCGAGGCCTGGGCCACGTTGCCTGCGATGTCGCGGGTGGCCACGGACTGTTCTTCGATGGCGGCGGCCACGCTGGCGATGATGTTGTTTATCTCCTCGATAATCTTGGAAATGGTAATAATCTGGCCTTCAGTCGTTTTTGAAGTGCCTTGGACTTCGACGATGCGTTCCTTGATTTCTTCCGTGGCCGTGGCGGTCTGCTTGGCAAGCTCCTTGATTTCGTTGGCCACCACCGCGAATCCCCGCCCGGCCTCTCCGGCCCTGGCCGCCTCGATGGTCGCATTGAGAGCCAACAGATTGGTCTGATCCGAAATCTCGGTGATGATGGCCGTGACCTTGCCGATATCCATGGCCGCATCACCCAGTGCGCTCATGGCGGCGGTCGCGGCCCCGGCTTCGGTCATGGCCCGTCCGGCCACGGTTCTGGCCTTTTCAGTGTTGGAGGCGATCTCGGTTATGGTTACGGCCATTTCTTCCGTGGCCGTGGCCACCATATTGGTGTTCTGGGTGGTCTGCTCCATGGCCGCGGCCACGCTGCTGAACCTGGAATTGAGATCCTGGGTCGCTGATGCGACGGATTCGGCCTTGCGGGCCGCCTCGTTCGCGCCTGTGGTAAGGGCCTGGGATATGGACAGCAGCCGGTCGGATGCGTTGTTCAGGCTTCCGCCGTTGGAGACGACTTCACTGATGATGGCGCGGAGCTTGTCCAAAAAGGTGTTGAACCAGCGGGCCATCTCGCCGATTTCATCATTGGAAGTCACGTCGAGTTTGCGTGTCAGGTCGCCCTCGCCTTCGGCCACATCCTTGAGCATGCCGGTAGCGTTGATAATGGGCCTGGCCATGGTGTTGGCGAAAATAGCGGCCAGGGCCAGGAAAACGGCCATGAGCACCACGGCCATGATCGCCATTTTGCGCAGCATGGTGTTGAACCCGGCCATGACCTCCTCTTTTTCGATCACGCCGACGAGCTTCCAGCCCAATCCCTCAATGGTGTGCACCTGGGCGAACCAATCTTTGTCATCCATGCGCACTTCCATTCCGCCCTGGCTGATCGCGCCCAGTTCCGTCAGGGCCGGAACTCCGGTTTCATTCATTTTCTTGAAGTTGAGGTCGTCATGCCGGGGGTTGGCCAGGATTGTCCCGTCATCCTGCACCAGGATGACGTACCCGGTCTGGCCCATGGGTGATTTTTCGATGAGACTGGTCAGTACCCCCAGCCCTACGTCGAGTCCGGTGCAGCCGATGATTTCGCCGCTCTCGGAAGTGATGGGAAACATGTTGCTGATGACCGCTTCGCCCGTGGTCGACATGTAGGCAGGGGAGAGGGACGCCTTGTCCGGGGTTTCCATGGCCGTGGTGTACCATGGTCGTTTTCTCGGATCATAGCCGGGGGGCATTTCATTGTCGCCCGAGGAGACGAAGCCGCCCCACTTGGTGCCGATGAATACCTCGACGTATTCGGGATGCGCGGCGTTGATGTTCTTGAAGAATCGCGCCATTTCCTCTTCAAGCGGACTGCGGACAATGTCTTTGGGCGCTTTCTTCTCGGTTTCGGTCACATAACTGTGCAGGGATTCGTCGGCTCTGCGGACCAGGGCGTCGCGGGCAATCATGGTCGTCATTTTCAGAGCCTTGTCCACGAATATGCCGATGGCCCGGTCTATCTGGGACAACTCTTTGGACGCGGAATTGTGGAATGTGGCGATGGAGGAGTCGCGGATCTGAAGTCCCAGCACGACGCAGGTGATCAGAATCGAAGTCAGAATGGTGCTGGAAAAGGCAAAAAGGAGCTTTTTGCGAATAGAGAGCTTCATCCGAATCTCCTTCCCTGCTGCTGGGATGGCTTGAGTTGGGGTGGATCAGGGATCAGTATTGTCATACATATACCAAATGAGTCGGAATGATCCAGAGCTTTTTTCCCGGAAGCGAAATTGACACCTGTTACGTGTTCAAAGCAGTGAGGATTTATTGAAAAAGAAGGAAGGCGACAAAAGAAAAGCCGGTTTCCCGGCTTGAAGAGCGTTTATGCAGACGCGTATCTGTTGCTTCGAAAATTTCAGCAGTTATTCGTCGCTGTAGGACACGCTTCCTTTTCCTTGACCAGATAAATGGCAGGCAGGGAAACGAGGGTGGTGGCGAATTTGATGATGGTGTTGCTGAAGAAGATGGACCATACCACCGATCCTTCAAACAGACCGCCAAAAGCGATCCAGCAGAAGATGAGGCTGTCCAGCGGGATGCTGACCGCATTGCTGGCCAGGACTCTGGACCACTGGTGGCCGGCCGTGACTTTTTTCTTCCACAGGCTGTAGATTTCCGTGTCGGTCAGTTCGGAAATGACTTCGGCGATGATGGACGCGAAAACAAGCCTCCACAGGGGCGCCAGCACCTGGCCGAACTCCGGCTGCGCGCCCACTCCCATATCCGGAGGCAATACGGAAACCAGCCAGAAATATCCGGCCATGAGCAGGTTGAAGGCGGCGGCGGTGATGATCATCAGCCGCGCCCCCTGCTTGCCCATGGTCTTGTGCACCATGTCGCGCAGGGTGAAGGTCAGGGGGTAGATGAAGGTCCCGGCGTCGATGGACATGCCGCCGAGCATGACAATGCGCAGAGATCCGACATCGGAAAATATCTGCAGGGCGATATAGGACGCCACGAGGACGACGATGGTTTGCATGGGGTGCTCCAAACGATGAAATAGGGCTTTCCCCTAGACCGAAGAGGCTGGCCTGTAAATACCGTTTTTGAGGCGGCAGCGGGGTAATCACACCGCGCCGGCCGCACTGGTCGCTGAGGGTAACGGTCGTGCCGGTCGAAACGGGCGGTCAGGCTTTTTCCGATTCCTGCGCCAGCCGCTCCCGTTTGCGTTCTTCCAGGCGCAGTTCCCGGCGCATGCCTGCTTCGCGGTTACGGCGCTGGTGGGTCGGGGTTTCCAGGATGAGGCCCGGCACGAGCGCTGGTTTTTTGTCCGGCCCCATGGCCACGAAGGTCAGGTAGGCCGAGGCCGCGTGACGCTGCTCGCCGGTCATGAGGTCTTCCACGACCACGCGCACCCCGATCTCCATGGACTGTTTTCCGGCCCTGTTCACGCTGGCGTGCAGCAGCATGAGCTCTCCCACCTTTACGGCCGCCTTGAACTCCATGCGGTCGATGGAGGCCGTGACCACGCTCATGCGCGCGTGGCGCATGGCGCAGACCGCTCCGGCCAAGTCGAGGTGTTTGAGTATCACCCCGCCATGCACGTTGCCGGCAGGGTTGGCGTCCTCGGGCAGGGCGCGGTGGGTCATGAGCGTTTCGCTCTCGCTGACTTTGCGGGCGGTGTCGGTCATCAGATTCGTCCTTCTTCCAGCGCGTGACAGGCGGCCTGGCTGCCGTTCGGGCGTTTCAGCAGTTTCGGGATCTCGCGGCGGCAGCGTTCCTCCACGAACGGGCAGCGGGTGTGGAAGACGCAGCCCGTGGGCAGATGGATGGGGGTGGGCACCTCGCCCTTCAGGCGGATGTGGGCGAAGCCCTTGGCGCCGAGCTTGGGGATGGCTGAGAGCAGGGCGCGGGAATAGGGGTGCTGCGGGTCGCCGTAGAGGCTCTTCTTGTCGGCCAGTTCGCACAGGGTGCCGAGGTACATGACGGCCACCCGGGTGCTGATGTGCTCGACCACGGACAGGTCGTGGGTGATGAACATGTAGGTCAGGCCGAAGCGCTCCTGGCAGTCCATGATCAGGTTCAGGATCTGGGCCTGGATGGACACGTCCAGCGCCGAGATGGGCTCGTCAGCGACGATGAATTCCGGGTCGACCATCAGCGCGCGGGCAATGCTGATGCGCTGGCGCTGGCCGCCGGAAAATTCGTGCGGGAAGCGTCCGGCCCAGGCCGGGTCCACGCCGACCTGGCGCATGACCTCGGCCACCTTGTCCTGAACCTGGGAGCCGGACAGCTCGGGAAAGTGGAAATGCGTCGGCTCTTCCAGGATCTGGCGCACGGTCATGCGCGGGTTCAACGACGCGTAGGGGTCCTGGAAGACCATCTGCATTTTGCGGCGGTAGGGGAGCATTTCTTTTGGCGAGAGATTGTCGATACGCTGTCCGCGAAAGGCGATTTCGCCGCTGGTGGGCGGGTAAAGGCCCAGCACCGTGCGCCCCAGCGTGGACTTGCCGCAGCCCGATTCGCCGACCACGGACAGGATTTCGCCCTGCACGATGTCGAGGGAAACATCGTTTAATGCCTTGACTGTGGTCGTGGTCAGGGTCGGCGTGCCGCCGGAAAAACTGATCCGGTCCAGAAAGCCGCCGGAGATGTCGAAGTGCTTCACCACATTGCTGATGCGCACGAGAGATTTACTGTCTGTCATGGTCTACCTGGATTGCGAGTAAAGATGACAGGCCACCAGGCCCGAGTTTTCAGAATCACCGAAGAGCGGGGGCGCTTCACGCTGACAGATGTCCATGGCGTGTTCGCAGCGCGGGTGGAAGGCGCAGCCCGGAGGGATGCTGGTCAGGTTGGGCATCATGCCCGGAATCTGGTGCAGCCGTCCGCGTCCGCCTCCGCCCTGGGGCAACGCCTGGATCAGCCCCTTGGTGTAGGGATGCCTGGGGTTTGTGACGATGCCGGCCGTCGGACCCTGCTCGACGATGCGCCCGGCGTACATGACCGCGATCTTCTCCGTGACCTGCGAGACCACGCCCAGATCATGGGTGATGAGGATGAGGCCCATGTGCTCGTGCTTGCACAGCTCAAGCAAGAGAGCCATGACCTCGGCCTGAATGGTCACATCGAGCGCCGTGGTCGGCTCGTCGGCGATAATCAGGCTCGGGTTGGTCAGAAGCGAAATGGCGATGACCACGCGCTGGCGCATGCCGCCCGAGAGTTCGTGCGGGTACTGCCCCAGGCGCTTGCCCGGAGAGGAGATATAGACTTTTTGCAGTTTTTCCAGCGCGATTTCGCGGGCATGGGCGGCGCTGACCTGGTTGTGGGCCTGGATGGTCTCGACCATCTGCGTGCCGATGGTCAGCACGGGGTTCAGGGTCATCATGGGGTCCTGGAAGATCATGCTGATGCGGTTGCCGCGAATGCCGCGCATCTGTTCCAGCGGGTAGGCGCTGATCTCTTCGCCCTCGAAGAGGACGCGGCCCGAGGCGATGAAGCCGGGCCTGCTGATCAGGTTGATGATGGAAAACCCGGCCACGGATTTGCCCGCGCCCGATTCACCCACCAGCCCCATGCGCTCGCCGGGATTCAGGGTGAAATTGATGCCGTTCAGGGCAGTGAGGTCTCCGGAACGCAGCCCGAATTTGACCACCAGATCCTGCACTTCAAGAAGATGGGTCATTGGTCATCCTTTGTACAGTTTGGGGTTGAGAACGTCCTGCACCCAGTCGCCGAGCAGGTTGATGACCAGAATGAGGAGCACGAGCAGAAATCCGGGGAACATGGTGATCCACCATGAGCCGCTGAAAATGTAGTCGAAGCCCGAATTGATGAGCGAGCCCAGGGACGGCTTGGTGATGGGCATGCCCAGCCCCAGGAAGGAAAGGGCCGCCTCGCTCATGATGGCGTGAGCCACCTGCACGGTGGACAGGACCAGGATGGGCGACATGGTGTTGGGGAGGATGTGCCGCCACATGATGCGGTTCGCGGGCAGACCCATGACGCGGGCCGCCTCCACGTATTCCTTCTTCTTTTCGGCCAGGACCGAGGCGCGCACGGTGCGGGCGTACTGCGGCCATTCGGCGATGCCGATGACCAGCACCAGAAAAGGCACGGCCATGCTTTCGAAGGCGGCCACTCCGAAAATGGCCTGAAAAATGGCCGAGAGAAAGATGGCCACCATGAGGGTCGAGAAACTGAGCTGCACGTCGGCCATGCGCATCAGGAAGTTGTCGACCCTGCCGCCCTTGTATCCGGCGATGAGCCCGAGCACGATGCCGATGACGGCCTGCATGAAGGTCGCGCCGACGCCGATGATCAGCGAGATGCGCATGCCGTAGAGCATGGTGCTGAGCATGTCCCGGCCCTGGGCGTCGGTGCCGAGGGTGAAGTTCTGGTCGCCGTTCTCCATCCACACCGGCGGGATTTCCGAGTCCATGATGTTGATGGTCGTGGTGTCGTAGGGATCGTGCGGAGCGATGACCGGCGCGCCGAAGGCGGCCAGGGTCAGCAGAGCCAGCACGATGAAACTGCCCATGGCCACCGGGTCATGCAGAAAGCTGTACAAAAAGTACGAGCCGCGGAATTGCTTCCAAAGTCTCATTATTTCCTTCCTGTGATGCGGACCATGGGATTGACCAGGCCATAGATGATGTCAACGGCGGTGTTCACCACCACGAAGATGATGCCGACGAAAATGAGATAGGCCACCAAAAGGGACGTGTCCGCCCGCTCGACGGCTTCGAGGAACAGAAAGCCGAGGCCTCCCCACTGGAACACGGTCTCGGTCAGAATGGTGAAGGCGATCATGGTCCCGATCTGCACGCCGCCCACGGTGATGACCGGAAGCAGCGTGTTCTTGAAGGCATGCACGAACCAGATGCGCATGCGCGGCAGTCCCTTGGCCCAGGCGAACTTGACGTATTCGGTCTGCAGCACCTCCATCATTTCCGAGCGGATGAGGCGCACGAAGAGCGGCAGCATCAGCGCGGTCAAGGCCGTGGTCGGCAGGATGAGGTGCCTCAGGCCGTCCAGAGTCAAAAGTCCTGATTCCCAGCCCCAGACATTGACCGTTTCTCCGCGTCCGTACGACGGCAGCCAGTTCAGCTCGATGGCGAAAACATAGATGAGCAGGATGGCGATGAGAAAAATGGGTACGGAAACGCCGATGGTGCTCAGGCCCATGATCAGCCTGGAGAGCAGCCGCCTGGGGTAGATGGCGCTGTAGATGCCCATGGGGATGGACAGGATGACAATGAGAACCGTGCAGCACATGACCAGCTCGATGGTCGCCGGAGCCTTGTTCAAAATGACTTCCATGGCCGGCTTCTTGTAGAAGAAGGACTGGCCGATGTTGCCTTCCAGCACGGCGCCTTTCAAAAAACGGCCGTACTGAATGAGGAACGGGTCGTTGAGTCCCAGCTTCTCGCGGATGGCGTCGCGCTCGGCGGCTGAAACCGAAATGCCGGTCAGTTCGCGCACCGGGTCGCCCACGTTCTGCTTGAGGGCGAAGCCGATGAAGCTGATGATGAGCATGACGATGATGGCTTGGATAATACGGCGGACAGTGAATGCAAACATGTGTGAATCCGTTGCCGTCCTGGCGGTCAAGCGCGCTTGCGGCCGCGCGGACGGGGGGTGTTTGTTCGAAAAAGGGCAGGCTTTGTGAAAAGCCTGCCCCGCGTACACAGTCTTGGCAAATGGATCAAGTCGTCAAAGAGGGCTATTCCACGACTAGGTCGCCCAGGTACGGGAAGTCCATGATGTTGACGACGGGCTGGATATCCACGCCCTTCTTGGCTGCCCAGGACAGGTTCTGCCAGTGCAGGGGCACATAGGCGGCGTCTTCGTAGGCGATCTTCTCAACTTCCTGCAGCAGCGCCTTGCGCTTTACGCGGTCGTTCTCGACGTTGGCCTGGTTGACCAGTTCGTCGAGCTTGGCATTGCAATAGTTGCCGCTGTTGTACTGGCCCTTGCCGGTTTCCTTGTTGGGGCACATGAGCAGGTATTCGGAGTAGTTGGCGGAGTCCTCGGTGTCGGAGTGCCAGCCGATCATCTGGATGTCGGCCACCTGGGCGTCGAATTCATCCCAGTACTGGGCCTTGGGCATGGTCTTCAGGCTGACCTTGATGCCGATCTTGGAGAGCATGGAAACCACGGCTTCGGCGATCTTCTCGTCGTTCACGTAGCGGTTGTTGGGGGCGATCATGGTCGCTTCGAAGCCGTTCTCGAAACCGGCTTCCTTCATCAGCTGCTTGGCCTTGGCCAGGTCGAAGCGGGGGGCCAGGCCTTCCACGTAGCCGTCAAAGCCTTCCGGGCCCTGCTGCTGGGCGGCGGTGGCGGTGCCCTTCATCAACTTGGCCACGATGCCGGCGTTGTCGATGGCCGCGATGACGGCCTGACGGACTTTGAGGTTCGCGAATTCAGGCTTTCTCTTCTGGTTGAGCTGGAAGGTGATGATGCGGCTGCCGGCCATGGAGACCAGGTTGATGTCCTTGTTGCTGCCCAGACGTTCGAAATCCTGGGGGGGGACAGGGGCGATGAAGTCGACGCCGCCGGACAGGAGGGCCGCTGTGCGGGTCGCGTTTTCCTTGATGGGGGTGAGGATGATTTCGCTTACGTTACCCTTGCTGTCCTTGTCCCAGTAGTCGGCGAAGCGCTTGTAGACCATCTTCACGCCCTGTTCGCGGGACTCGACATAGAAAGGTCCGGTGCCGGACTCGTTCTGGTTGGCAAAGGAATATTCGGTCTTGACGATGGCGTCTTTGGGCAGGCCCTTTTCGTCGGTGCCGGTGTAGAACTTGGAATCAAGGGGGAAGATGTAGGTGGCCATGTTTTCCACCAGCGGATAGGGCTCGGTGGTGATGATGTCGACGGTGTAGTCGTCGATGATCTTGGGGGTTGCGAAGGAAGTGAAGAGGCCTTTGAAATCTTCGCTTTTCTTCAGGCGGTCGATGGTCCAGACCACGTCGGCGGCGGTGAAGGGGTTGCCGGAGTGGAACTTGACGCCTTCGCGCAGATAAAAACGCACGGTCAGGTCATCGATGCGCTCCCACTTGGTGGCCAAGCGGGGCTCGAATTTCATGTCCTTGGTCCAGCGGATCAGCGGATCAAAGCACAGGTGGGTGTACTGCAGCATGCCGCCGGAGAGCTGGACATGCGGGTCCATGGACTCCGGATCGGCGTCGAGGGCCATCTTCAGGGTTTTGCCTTGGGCAGCCGTGGCCAGAAAGATGAATGCCAGCGCGAAAAAGAGCAGTTTTTTCACAAACAACCTCCTTGAATGATGAATCGATATGGCGTCCTGCCGGGAACATCCCGGCGGGGGGTCTCGCGTGAGCGTGGTCTGGTCGATAGGCGTCTGGATAAACACGCTGATTCTTGTCAGTTCGTGAACGGGCAAGCGGCGATAAACATAGCCGATTATTCGAAATAACTGAAGCGAAAAATTAGCTTGGAGTATCTATAATCTATTTTTGGTCCCGGCTCCAGCGTTTTCGTCATTGCCGGTTAAGACGTCATTGCGCCGTTGCGCATTTCACTGCGCGGATGGCTCGAAGGAACGCAGACATCTCTGCGTGGCGGAGCGAGCCGGCCGTTGTCATTGCGGGAACGGCCTACCCCTGCGCTGATACTTGATGACCGCGTTGGTGTGTTCGCGCAGGGAGCGGCTGAAGTGGTGGGACCCGTCCTGTCTGGCCACGAAATAGAACAGATCGTGCTTTTCGGGGTCGGATGCGGCCTGCAGCGCCGCCGCGCCGGGCGAGCAGATGGGGCCGGGGGGAAGGCCGGGGTGGACGTAGGTGTTGTAGGGGTTTTTGGGGTCCTGCAGGTGCGAGCGGCGCAGGTTGCCGTCGAATTTCTCGCCCAGGCCGTAGATGATGGTCGGGTCGCATTGCAGCAGCATGCCGACCCGCAGGCGGTTGGCATACACTCCGGCCACTGTACCGCGCTCGGACGGGACGGCCGTCTCTTTTTCCACCAGCGAGGCCAGAATGACCATGCGGTGCAGCTCATCAGGGTCCTTGGACTGAGGAAGCTCTGCCACCGTGGCCCTGAAATGGTCCAGAAGGGCTTTTAAGATGGGATAGGGATCCTGGCCCGGGATACGCGGAAAAAAATAGGTTTCCGGGAAAAGGTACCCTTCGGCAGTGGTGGCGTTTATGCCCTGGGACTGCAGAAAGTCGCGGTCGTTGCAGGCGGCGAGAAATTTATCGGTCGTGGTCAGTCCGGTGGCGTTCACGGCCTGGGCCACTTCACGCATGGTCAGCCCTTCGGGGAAGTGCAGCCGATAGAGGATGGGCCGGCCGGAGGACAGGACTTCAAGTATCTGCCGTGGCGACATGTTCGCGGCAAGCTCGAACTCTCCGGCCTGCAACGTGGCCTTGCGAAAACGCCCGTAGGTTCGGAAAGCCTCGCCCCAGCGAACCAGACCCTCGTTTTCCAGCCGCGAGGATACCGTGAACAGGTTCTCGCCCGGTTCGACATTGAAAATCACCGTGCTATTGGAGGCAGGGTCCAGAGGCGTTTCGATGAATTGCCGGGCCGCAAACAGTGTCGCCCCGGCTGCCAACGCCACGAGCACAAGTCCTGCCAGGAAGAACTTCAGCCAAAGTTTCATGAATTTTCCAGGTACGTTTCCAGAATGCAGACCGCGGCCATCTGATCGAGCATTTCCTTGTGCTTTCGTTCAGGCACGCCGGCTTCCCGCAGACGCTGCCGGGCATCAAAGGAGGTCAGGGCCTCGTTGACCAGGTGGATGGGAAGCTCCGTTCGCCTGGCCAGGCTGTCGCGAAAGTTCAGCACCTGCCGGGTGGTCAGGGTCTCATCCCCGTTCATGTCAAGGGGCAGGCCCAGGACGATGGCCTCCACGCCTTCGCTCTCGATGATGCTCATGAGATCGGCGAAGAGCTTGTCGCGGGTGCTTTTGTCCAGGGTTTTGAACGGAAAGGCCATGCCTTGCCGGGCCATGGCCAATCCGATTCTTTTTTGCCCGTAATCGATGCCGAGTATCTTCATGGTGCCTGCGTAATCGTCTGCACAGTGTTCTGGACGGAGGCCTTGGCCAGCTGCTTGTGGAAATTCTTGCGCCACGCATCACCATGTCTGAGGCGGGCCAGGAATTCGAGAGTGTGCACGACATCGCGCTTTACTCCCATTTCAAGCAGCGTGCGGCTGATGCCGATCTTGCAGGACGGGCAGCCGACGATCACCGGGCTCTCGGCGGGGTATCCGGCGAGATCAACGGTGAGCTGTTCCTTCTTGCGCATGCGCAGGCGGTTGTAGATTTTGGGCGAGGTCAGCGCGCCCAGGCCCGATTCGCCGCAGCAGAACGGCGAGATGCCCACTTTCGAGCCGACCATCTTGCCCAGCTCGGATGCGTAGATTTCTCCGGCCTTGAGCGGCGCGACGCCGGTCCATTCGTGATGGCAGGCCGCATGGTAGAGCAGTTGCTCCGGGCCCTGTCCGAATCCGCCCTTGCCTTGCTGGATGATGAACTGGACCACGTCCTGAAATTCCACCTGCCGCGTTTCCAGGGATTTGAGGCGATAGCCCTTGATGCCTTCACGGCAGGTGCCGCAGGCGGTCAGTACCGCCTTGATGACGAACCCCGCCGCTTCGGCCTGGCGGATCAGCCCTTCCATGACTTTCTGGTTGTCCGCGCCAATGCGCTCGAACTGATCCTTGCAGCCCGAGGACAGGAGCGGATAGCCGCAGCAGAGATGGTTCGGCGGCAGGATCACGCTCACCCCCGCGTCAAGCAGCAGACGCACCGAGGCCATGCCGATGGATTGGTAGAAAAGGCCCGCGCCGCAGCCCGGAAAATAGATCACCGCGCGTTTGCTGCCGATATTTTCGGAGGTGATGATGTTGCCTTTGTCCAGGTTCAGGCCTTCCTTGAGGTTCTTGAACTGGGTGCTCGGACCCTTGCCGCGCAGCAGAGGGCTGTCCAGGCGCTCGCGCCATTTGGCGGGCAGCAGGTTTACTGCGCGGTTGCCCATTTCCTGCCCGATGCCGGCGATCTTGGCCATCTTGGGCAGGGTTGTCTGCGGGTCCTGGCTCAATAGGTTCAGGACCCGGTTCTTGAACGGGTGTCCGCCCGCGCCTTTTTCCTCCAGATAGGCGCGCATCTGCAGGGTCACGTCCTGGGTGCGGATCTTGACCGGGCAGATGGCGTAACATTTGCCGCAGGCCGTGCAGTGCTCCAGGATCTTGCGCAGTTCGCCCAAAAGGCGGGTTTCGGGTTCGCCGTTCTGGAGTTGCGAGTAGTAGATGGCCTCGACCAGTGCGCCGAGGGTGATGTTCTTGTTACGCGGGTGGAAGAGCAGCCCCTTCTGGGGCAGATACATGGGGCAGACCTGCTTGCATTTGCCGCAGCGGGTGCAGGTCTGCACGTTCAGGAGCAGATTGATCAGACTTTCCTTGCCCGGCAGCGCCGTCTTGTTGATGTCCTTTATGAGCCGGTTGAAGGAAAAGGTGTAGGGCACGACCACCAGGTCGCGCTGGGTCAGCTTGCCGGGGTTGAAGATGTTGTTGGGGTCGACCTTCTTCTTGTAGGTCCGAAGGGCTGCGATCTTTTCTTCGGCCAGAAAGCCGATCTTGGTGATGCCGATGCCGTGCTCGCCCGAGACCTGGCCCTTGAACTCTAGCACCTTGTGAAAGATCTTTTCCACCGCTTCTTCGGCCAGGCCCAGCATGCGCGGGTCGTTGGAGTTGACCGGCAGGTTGACGTGGCAGTTGCCGTCGCCCGCGTGCATATGGTTGGCGATGACCACGCGGGTGCTCTGCATGGTGTCGAAGATCTTGGTCAGTTCTTCATGCAGTTTGGAATATTTGGATTTCAAGTGCTGGAAGAAGAAGGAGGTCTGCAGCTGCAGTTCCTGTTCGGGCAGGTCCTCCTTGGAGGTTTTGCCCTTGATGATGGCCGAGGCCACGTCCATCTCCATGCGGATGAACTCGTCGTCGACCTCGATGCCCGGCAGGATTTGTACCTGTTGCAGGGCATCGCGGTAGGCTATGGCCAGATAATAGAGGTTCTGTTCTTCCAGAAAATCCGCGAAATCCGGGATGACCTCAAGGGGAATGACGATGTCCTCGTTGAGCTTGAATCCGCTGGTGCGCTTGGAGATGGCCGAGAGCTGATGGCGGTCGTGCCAGAACACCTCCGCCTCCTGGGCGTCGGCGGCCACGAAGCTGTCCACGTTGTCGTAACGTTCGCAGATCCCGGTGATGCGGCGCACCGCCTCGAAGACGGCCTCTTCATCCACGGAGTCAAGCTGCACGATGAGGACCGAAATGGGGATGCCGTCGAATTTTTGTGATTTCTTGGAATACTCGATGGCCTGGACGTACTTGATCCCGAATTCCTCCAGAGCCGAGAGCTTGACCAGGTCGCCCTGGGTGCGGATCTCGTCGCGCAGGGCCACGATGTCTTTTATGACGTACATGGCGTTGCGCATGGAATTTCCGTAAAATTCCAAACACATGACTCGCGAGTGACGCAGGATGGGGTAGAGGGTGAAGGTGGCCTCGGTGATGATGCCGTCAACGCCCTCTTTCTGCACGCCGGGCAGGCCGCCCAGAAACTTGTTGGTCACGTCCTTGCCCAGCGCCGTGCCCCGGATCTCGTCGCCCTGCAGGGTGATGACATCGCGGCTGTTGCCGAATTCGTCCATGACCTCAAACACCGCGGTGTCTTCCGGCATAATCTTGTGCCGGGGATGGTTCACGCGGTTGATCTGGATCACGTCGCCCGTGGGCATGACCATCTTGTAGGACAGCAGGTTGTCGAGAGTGGTCCCGTATTCGAAGGCGAAAGGACCGCCGGCGTTCTCCGAGACGTTGCCGCCGATGGACGACGCGGCCTTGGAGGCTGGGTCCACGGTCAGGAGCAGCCCCTTGGCCGCTGCCGCCTGGATGGCGGTCAGGGTGATCACCCCGGACTGCACGGTGATGGTCCGGGCCTGCACGTCGATGTCGAGGATTTCCTTGAAGCGGCTCAGACTCAAAATCACGCTGCGCGGCTTGGCGGGCACGGCGCCGCCGGTCAGGCCGGAGCCCCCGCCGCGGGGCACGATGGGAAAGCCCATCTCGTTGGCCAGACGGATGATGCCCTGGATCTGGGAGGTGTTTTCCGGAAAAACGACCAGGGCCGGCAATTCCATGCGCAGGTCGGTGGCGTCGGTGGAGCACTCGATGAGGTTGTTCGAGGTCGAGACGACCTGCTCCTTGTTCATGATGGAGGACAGGCGGGAGATCAGCGTGGTCTTGAATTTCTGGTCTGCTTCGTAGCTTTGCCAGAAACGTTCCAGGCAACCGGACAGCTCGCGGTAGTACTCCGGAGACAGGGCCGCGCGTTCGGCCTGCAGCCTGGCGTTTACGCTCTGGCGTACATCCTTGGCCGGAATGAAGGGATTGTAGCGGATGATGAACAGTTCTTCCGCCAGATCCAGGGCCAGTTGCTGCAGATATTCGGGCCAGGTCTGGAATTCTTCAAGCGGGAGTCCCAGAACGCGCTTGACCAGGCGTTCGGGGGCCAAGGAGATATGTGGTCCTTTTTGAGGCATGTTGGTTCCATATGTAAGGCCGGCAGGCGGCGTTGTGGTTTGAGACAGGACGCAAAAAGAGGGTTCGCTGTCAGGCAAACCTTATTTTTTAATCACAAGGCGAGGGGTTGGCAAGACGCAAAAAGATGGGTCCCGCCCGGCGACCGGCGCCGGGCGGGGAATTGAATCAGAACAGCGACCCTTCGCACTCCAGGCTGCGCGCATAGATATGATTCGGATCGGCGAAACTTTCGAAAATCCGGGCCTGGGTTTCGACCATGTTCAGCATTTTGGAGATGGCCGGGGACTGTTGCGTGAAGAGGGCCTGGGCCGTCGAGAAAAAGGTCTGCAGCAGTTTTTCGTGGGACGATGGGGCGCGGCGCAACTCCTTGCTGTTGACCACGGTCAATCCCGCCAGGCTGGCGGCGGTCTTCAAGGCGTCGTCCAGATCGCCGAGTTGGTCGACCAGTTTGCGGCTGAGAGCCTCCTGTCCCAGGAAAACCCTGCCCTGGGCCGAGTTTTCGACGTCGGCCGCAGGCAGCCTGCGGCCGCTGGCCACGCGGTCGATGAAGAGGTCGTAGCCGAAGCGCAGCAAGTGCCCTATGGCCCTCTCGCTTTGGGCGGACAGGGGGCGCAGGGGGTTGCCGAGATCGGCAAGAGGGGTCGTGCCGATACCGTCGGTGGTGATGCCCAGGTTCATGGCCGTGTCTTCAAAAGTGGGGAAGGCCGCGAAAATGCCGATGGAGCCGGTCAGAGTGGTCGGCGCGGCCACGATGCGGTTGGCCCCGGCCGCGATCCAGTACGCTCCCGAGGCGGCCACGCTGCCCATGGAGACCACCACGGGCTTGCCCGCTTCCTGGGTACGGGCGATCTCGTGATGAATCTCCTCGGACGCGGCCGCGCTTCCGCCGGGGCTGTCCAGGCGCAGCACCACGGCCAGAACCGTCGGATCCTGCCGCGCCATCTGGAAAAGTTCGGCGATGGATTCGCTGCCGGTCATGTTTTCCGGCTGCTTGCCGGGCAGGATGGCCCCCCGGGCTCTGATGATGCCGATGACTTCCTTGCTCGCCGTCTGCCCGGAGGGCGACATGGCGAGATAGTCCTGAAAGTCGACCCGGTTCAGGTCTTCGACTTTCTTTCCGGTCTTGCCGGCCAGCAGCTGGTCGAACTGGGTGGATGTCTTGATTTCGTCAACCAGTTTCGCAGTTACGGCCAGGCGTGCGGCATCGCCGCCCACCGCAGCAAGTCTGGTGTCGATGTTCTCCACGTAGGACGTTATGTCGGAAGGGGAGACGCCCCGGTTTTTGGAAGCTTCATCAAGATAGGCCTGCCAGAGCCCGCCCAGCCATTCCCGTCCGGCCTCTTTTGCTTCTTCGGACATGGATTCGCGCACGAAAGGTTCCACGGCGGTCTTGTAGTCGCCGACGCGGAAGACGTGAAAATTGATGCGCGTCTTGTCCAGCAGGCCCTTGAAATAGGTCTGGTACATGCCGAATCCCGTGATCATCACCCCGCCCAGCGGATTGACCGAGATCGTGTCGGCATAGGACGCCAGCAGGTATTGTCCCTGGGTGTAGACCATGGAGTGGGCCAGCACGGGTTTGCCCGTTTCCTTGAAGTCCAGGATGGCCTTGCCGATGTCGAGAAGTTTGGTCGTGTCGCAGCCCTGCAGGTCCCGGGGGTCGATGACCATGGCCAGGATATTGGAGTCCGTGGCGGCTTTGCGGATGGCGTCGATGATGTCCTGGGTTTTGGTCTCATCGGCCTTGGCCGTCTCCCGGCCCATTTTCCTGAGCAGGGCTTCGGCCGGTTTCGGCGCGTTGCGCTGCTCGACCAGGGCTCCGGCCGGATTGACGACCAGCACCGAGTTCTGCCTTAGCGTCTCTTCCGTGTCGGTAAAAAAGACTCCGAAGAGTATGATGACCACCAGCAGGAAGAAGATGTTGGCAACGACGACTCTGGTGGTGCTCAAAACCTTCCACAGGATGCTCAGGATTGATTTTATGCGGTCGAGTATTTCCACGGAATGCACTCCTGTTAGGGTTGCAGGACCAGTTGGCCGTAGGCGGCCTGGCCAAGAGAGATGCAGGCGTCGTTGGGCGGCAGTTCCCGGTGGGTCAGCACGGTCAGCCCATGCGCGTGCAGTGCCCGGGGCAGCCCGGCGGCCAGGGTCAGATTCTGCATGACCCCTCCGCTCAAGGCCACCGTGCGGCAGGAGCACTTTTCGGCCAGGAGGACACAGAGCCTGGCCAGGCCGTCAATGAGACCCAGATGAAAGCGCCTGCTGATTTTTGCCGGGCATTCGCCGCCGAGCCACTCGGCGTGAACCTGCGCAAAAAGTTCCAGGGTATCAAGTTCCACAATCCCCTCATATTCAATTACAGAGCACGTATAAACACCTTTTTCATCCTTGTCTTGTATGGCTTCCAGTCGGATTGCCGCCTGACCCTCATAGGAGATGCGTCCACACAGGCCGAGCATGGCCGACACTGCATCGAAAAGTCGTCCGCAGCTGGAGGAGAGGGGCGAATTGATGCGGCGTTCCAGCACCTGCCCGACCACCTTGTCGGCGCCGGCGAAGTCCGCAAGCCACGGCCACGGCTTGTCCGCTGGAGCATGGATGTTCAGGGCATGCAGAAACGCCCGCGCCAGCCGCCAGGGTTCGCGCGTGGCCGCGTCCCCGCCGGGCAGCATGACCTGAGAAAAGCGGGCCAGCCTCTGGTGCCGGATTTTTTGCGTGTCGACCAGCAGGGCTTCTCCGCCCCACAGGGTGCCGTCGTCGCCCAGCCCCACTCCGTCCAGGGCCAGTCCGATGGCCGTCCCCATGTATTTGTTTTCGGCCAGGACCGCGTGGATGTGCGCAAAATGGTGCTGCAGCGGCAGGCAGGGCAGCCCGGACTCGCGGGCGAAGGCCGTGCTCAAAAAATCCGGGTGCAGGTCATGGACCACGGCCTGGGGCTGGACTTGCAGGATGTCCTGCAGATGGGCGCGGGTTTCGCGGAAAAAACCGTAGGCTTCGAGGTGCTCCAGGTCGCCGATATGTTGCGAAACAAAGGCTTGCCGCCCCTTGGTCAGGCAGAGGGTGTTCTTGAGCAGGGGGCCGACGCCGAGCACCACGGGGCCGTCCTGGGCCAGGTCGATGGGGGCGGGCGTGTAGCCGCGCGCCCGGCGGATGAACTGGGGCCTTTCGTCCACCACCCGCAGTACCGAATCGTCGCAGCGGATCAGGATGTCGCGGTTGTGCAGCAGAAAAGTGTCGGCAATGCTCCCCAGACGTTGCAGTGCCTCCCGATTGCCGAGGCAGATGGGCTCGGAGCTCAGATTGCCGGAGGTCATGACCAGGGCTGTGGGCCCTGCGCCGCAATGCGACAGTTCGTCGAAAAGCACATGGTGCAGGGGTGTATAGGGCAGCATCACGCCCAGATAGGCGGTGTCCGGGGAAAGTCCCGGCGCGAGGCCCCTGTCCGGGCGGGCCTGGGCGAGCACGATGGGCCTCTGCCTGCTTGTCAGCAGATCTCCTTCGGCCTCGCGTAGGGCGCAGAGGCTCCGGGCCGCGTCCAGGTCCCGGACCATGATGGCCAGCGGCTTGTCCTGTCTTTTTTTGCGGTCCCGCAGCCGTTGCACCGCCTCCTGGTCGCGGGCATTGCAGACGAGGTGGAAGCCTCCGAGCCCCTTCATGGCCACCAGTCCGCCATCCATAAGCAATCTGGCCGTGGCGCGGATGGCGTCGTCGTTTTCGCCCAAGGTCCGGCCGGTTCTGTCCGTCAACCACAGTTTCGGCCCGCACACGGGGCAGGCGTTGGGTTGGGCATGGAAGCGCCGGTCCAGCGGGTTTTCGTATTCTTCCAGGCAGTCCGGGCAGAGCGGGAAACAGCTCATGGACGTGCAGGCGCGGTCGTAGGGGATGGCGCGGGTGATGGTGTATCGCGGGCCGCAATTGGTGCAGTTGGTGAACGCGTAGCGGTATCTGCGGTTTTCGGGGTCGCGGATGTCCGCGATGCAGTCGTCGCAGGTGGCCACGTCCGGGCTGATGAGCACCTGGTGCCCATGCCCGCCCGTGCTTTTGAGTATTTGGAAGGCGTCCTCGCCGGGCAGAGGGTCGAGGGTTTCCCGGTCCCAGGTCACGATGCGGGCCAGAGGCGGGATGGTGGCCTGAAACGTGTCTTCGAAGAGGCCGAGCTGATCCGGCGCGCCCTGGACTTCGATGAGCACGCCTTCGGGGGTGTTCAGGACCCGTCCCGTGACCCTGGCGTGCAGGGCGGCCTTGTAGACGAAGGGCCGAAATCCTACTCCCTGCACTCCTCCGGTGATGATCCATTTCCAGCGTTGCATGAGCATGTGCGATGTCCTTGTTTGTTCAGATGCCTCGCCGGGTCAGCGTCTGAATCGTGCCAGCCACATGCGTTTGATGAGGCTTGTCAGCAGGATGTCCGGCCGAAACGACTCCGGTTTGAGCGACGCCGGGAGGATGAAGTCCGTGGCGTCGAAATCCTCGGGCCTGTGCAGGGGAAAGTCCAGGGCTGTTGCATCGGCTCCGGGCAGCTTCTCGCGCAGGCAGTGGTCCCAGATGGGGAAACGTTCCGGCCGTGCGCCCAAAACCATGCCCGCCGCCGTGTCCAGGGCCACGGGGCTCGCGCTTGCTCCCATGAAACCAAGCGCAAAGGCTTCGCCGGCTATGGGGCCGGTGCGATGCATGGCCTCCACCCCGTCCATGAGGCTGACCGTGGGTGGCAACACGTTCATGAGTCCGCAGATCATCGCAACGAAACGGTTCTTTTTGTCACCGTGCCGGGCGTGCAGCCAGGCCTTGCGTACGCCGGTCACGCATCCGAACAGGTTTTTCACTGCGCCGCTGAAGCGCATCTGCGAGTGGGCCTTGAATTTGGGGAGATTTAGGATCAGGTCCGCGTCCAGCGCGGCGGCAGAGACCTGGACCCGCACAGGTCCGCTCTTGATGCAGACCCCGCGGGCCAGCGTCACGACCTCGACTCCAAGGGGGCGCAGCAGTTCGGGCAGCCCGATGGCCTGGGCGATGGACTGGGCCGTGCCGAAGGCCGGGGAATCTCCGACGGTGACGCGGGCTCCGCGTTCGACGCAGTGCCTTGCGGCCGCGTCGATGACGGCGGGATGGGTACAGCACAGATGCGCGTTTCGCAGAGCCACGAAGTTGGGTTTGATGAGCAGACGCAAGCCGGAAATGTCCGGAAGCACGCTGTCGAGCAGATTCGGAATCATGCTTGCGGCATGGGTGTAGTCCGGCGTCTGCCTCAAAAAGACCTTAATCACCAAAAAACCGGTCCAGAGCCTTGGTAATGACGCGGATGTGGGCTTTTTCCTGCTCGGCCAGCAGCAGGTAGGTCTGGACCGCTTCGGTGTCGCGGTCACGTTTGGCCAGGCCCCGGTAAAGATCGTAGGCATAGTACTCGATCTCGCAGGCCAACTCCAGGAGCCGCAGCATGCGATCCTTGGGGTCTTTGCCCAGACGGGCCATCCAGGCGGAAATGGGCTTGCCGCCTTCCATGATCCGGCCGTCCAGGCGCTCGAATGTTTCATCGAAGCTGTCGGTGATGGATGCCGGGTTGTTCTTCTTCCAGTATGTGAAGATGCTGCGGGCATGAACCTCTTCCATGCCGCCAATATCTTCGATCATGTCGCCAAGTTCCGTGCCCTTGTACTCTTGAGCGAGATCGTTGTAGAAAAGCCAGGCCCCTTTTTCCATGTTCATGGCCCTGTAGAGGGTCTGGTTCAGGGCCATGTCCCGGGGAAAGAGCTCCAGATGCGGGATGTCTTTGAGGCCCTTGCCTTCCCAGCCGGCGATTCCGCCGACCAGATTGTAGATCGCGCCCTGCCGGGCCCCGGCGTCCTTGATCAGGGCTGCGGCGACGGATGACCTGCCGCCGGTGCGGCAATACAGGACCAGATTTTTTTCCCCGTCCAGCTCCGCGATGCGGTTTTCGATTTCCGGCAGCGGGATGAGCTGGGCACCGGGAATATGGACCTCTGCGAATTCCGAAGGCTGGCGGACGTCAATCAGAAGGTAGTCGCGCTCTCTGGTCTTGTTCTTGAATTCTTCCAGTTCATCGGGAAAGATATCGATCACTTGTCTGGTCATCATCCTGCCTCTTTATGTGCCGCGGTTGGCGTTAACCCTCCCTGTACGGCAAAGGCATTCACAAATCCAGACCCCTTGCCGGGCCGGGACCGGCGGGAAGCGCATGGCCCGCCCCACGTGCCCAGGGCCGCGAAATTGCCATTTGATTTTGTCATCATCCACGGTACATAAGCCGGGTTTTGGCACGCATGTCCTTATTTCTTTATTTTTTGGAGCAGAACATGATCATTCCAGTCATTCTTGCCGGGGGGTCCGGCACCAGATTGTGGCCTCTTTCGCGGAAACTGTACCCCAAGCAGCTGCTGCCGCTCATCGACGACCGGACCCTGGTCCAGAACACGCTTTTGCGCTTGCAAGGCCTGGACGAGGTTGCGGACCCGATCATCATCTGCAACGAAGAGCACCGTTTTATCATCGCCGAGCAGATGCGGGCCATGGGCGTGTCCCCGGCCGCGATCATTCTGGAGCCCGTCGGCAGAAACACTGCTCCGGCCGTGACTATCGCGGCTCTGCAGGCCTTGGTCGCCGACCCCGAGGCGGTTCTCCTCGTCCTGCCGGCGGACCATCTCATCGGTGATCCGGCGCAGTTTCACGAGGCAGTGCGTCAGGCCGTCGCGCATGCCGCCGCGGATCACCTGGTCACCTTCGGCATCGTTCCTTCGGCTCCCGAGACCGGGTACGGCTATATCCTGCAAGGACCGGCGCTTCCGGACTCGGCGGCCCGTGCCATCGAGCGTTTCGTGGAAAAGCCGGACCTGGCGACGGCCGAGGGCTATGTCGCCTCGGGGCAATATTTCTGGAACTCGGGCATGTTCGTGTTCAGGGCGCAGGCCGTGCTGTCCGAACTGGAACGATTCGCACCGGCCATCGTGGAGTCCTGCCGCAAGGCCCTGGCCCTGGCCGGGCGGGATCTGGACTTTCTGCGGCTGGACCGTGAGGCCTTTGCCGCCTGTCCCGAGGACTCCGTCGATTACGCGGTCATGGAGCAGACGGAACGGGGCGTGATGGTCCCCCTGTCCTGCGGCTGGAACGACCTGGGCTCCTGGGACGCCCTGTGGCAGGCCGGAGGCAAGGACGAGAGTGGCAACGTGACCAAAGGGGACGTGGTGCTCTGCGACGTTCACGATTCCTATCTGCACGCCGAGACGCGCCTTTTGGCCGCCGTGGGACTTGAGAACCACATCGTGGTCGAGACCTCCGACGCGGTGCTCATCTCCCCGCGCGACCGGGTGCAGGAAGTCAAGAAGATCGTGGACAAGCTTAAAGCCGAGAACCGCATCGAGGCCGTGTCTCATAAAAAGGTCTTCCGGCCCTGGGGCCACTACGAGTCCATAGGCGACGGCGCGCGCTATCAGGTCAAACGCATCGTGGTCACGTCGGGTCAGGTTTTGTCGCTGCAGAAGCATTTCCACCGCGCCGAGCACTGGGTCGTGGTCCAGGGCACCGCGGTGGTGACCCGGGACAGCGAGGAAATCCTGCTGCGCGAGAACGAATCCGTCTACCTGCCGCTCGGCGCAGTGCACCGTCTGGCCAATCCGGGCAAGATTCCGCTGGAGCTTATTGAAGTGCAGGTTGGAAGCTACCTCGGAGAAGATGATATCGTCCGCTTCGAAGATCTCTACGGCCGGTAAGGGGCTGGGAAGGTCCGATTGCTGCGTCGCCGCGAGAAAAAACGGAGCCTCATGTAGTCGGCTACACTTCGGCTCCGTTTTTTCTCGCGCTCCTTGCACTCGAACCTTCCCAGCCCCTTACCTCCAGGACCGTGGGCGGTTTTAAGGAAGAGATTTTGGTTCGGGTTGCGTATGAATCTGTGCGAATGGTGCGATTGCTGCGTTGCTGCGGCCAAAATGCAAGCCTCATGTAGTCGGCTACACTTCGGCTTGCATTTTGGCCTTGCGCCTTGCACTCGGACCTTCCCAGCCCCTTACCGTGAGGACCGTGGTCGGTTTTAAGGGGAAGATTTTGGCCTAGCGCCTTGCACTTGAACCTTTCCAGCCCCTTACCTTCAGGACCGTGGGCGGTTTAAGGAATACAGCTAATGAATATGGTTTGGGGAAAGAATCTGTTTTTGGGTCTTGTCCTTTGTCTGGGCGTTTTTTCTGCCGGGTGCTCCGATGGGCCGGCGGATTCTCCGGTTTCCAATGCCTCGGAACCGGCCAGGCCGGCTTACGTGGTCAATGTCCTGACCGAGGAGGTCAAGGCCGTCACCATGCGCGACATTCTGGTCCTGCCTGGGGAGACCGAGGCCCTGCATGATGTGCGCCTGGCCGCTCAGCGCGGCGGCGTCGTGGAGTGGGTCGGCGTGACCGAAGGGAGCGCCGTGCGCACGGGAGATCATGTCGCCCGCATCGACCTGTCGGCCTTGGGCGCCGCCCGTGATCGCGCGCGGGCGAACGTGCAGTTGGCCGACGATCAGCTGCGGCGCAGGCAAGCGCTTCATGCGCAGGGCGTTCTTGCCCGGGAGGAGCTGGATCAGGCCCGCAACGAGCTGACTTCGGCCAGGACGCGGCTGCGCGAGACCGAGGTTGAATACGAGTACGGCACGGTGGCCTCGACCCTGGAAGGCGTGGTCAACAAGGTCCATGTCGATCCCGGAGAATTCGTGGCCGAGGGTGGGCCTGTGGCGGATATCGTCAATGTGGCCACCATGCGCATCAACTTTTCCGTGCCTGAAGGCGACGTGCGTTTCCTGGCCAAAGGGCAAGAGGTCACGGTGCTTGTCGACACCTATCCCGAGGGGCGGTGGACAGGGACGATTGATTTCGTGGCCTGGAAGGCCGACTCCGCGACCCGTACCTTTCAGGTCAGGGTGGTGGTGGACAATGAGGGCGGTATGATCCGGCCCGGCATGATCGCGCGGGGCGCATTTCTGCGTCGTCTGATTGAGGGTGCCGTGACCGCGCCGCTCTTCACCGTGCAGGACAAGGGCGGGGAGCGGATCATTTTCGTGGAGCAGGGCGGAGTGGCCCGGGCGCGCACCGTAAAGCTCGGCATCATCGAAGGCGACCGCGTGCAGGTGCTGGAAGGACTGGCCGCCGGTGACAGGCTTATCGTGGCCGGGCACGCCGAGGTCGAGGACGGGACGCAGGTGAACGTGCGATGATCGTCAACGAAGCCGCGCAGCGTCGCCAACCGTTGGTCCTGGTCTCCCTGCTGCTGATCATCGTGGCGGGGCTGTACAGCTACGCCAATCTTCCGCGCGAGGCCGCACCCGACATCCAGATTCCCTACATCTTCGTGACCACGGACTACGAGGGCGTTGCGCCGGAGGACATGGAGAAGCTCATCACCGTCCCTCTGGAGCGCAAGCTAAAAGGCCTGGAGGGCGTGGAGGAACTGACCTCGCAGTCCGACGACGGCACGTCCACCATCGCCATCAAGTTTTTGCCCAGCGAGGACATCGACGATGCCCTGCAGAAGGTCCGCGACAAGGTCGATCAGGCCTCGGGCGACCTGCCGTCGGACCTTGAAGACGATCCGCTGGTCAGCGAGATGAATTTTTCCGACATGCCCATCATCCAGGTGGTCTTGTCCGGCCCTTTTAGCCTGAAGCGCCTCAAGGTCTTCGCCGAGGATCTGGAAGATCGTTTCGAGTCCATTTCCGGGGTGCTCGACGCCCGGATCATCGGAGGCCTTGAGCGCGAAATCCACGTCGAGTTCGACCTGGACCGCGTCGGCGCCTACAAGGTGCCCTTCGCAGCTATGCTGCAGTCGGTGGAGCGGGGTAACGTGAACATGCCCGGCGGCTCCATGGACATCGGCGACATGCGTTATCAGGTGCGTGTGCCCGAAGATTTTCGCAGTCCGGCGGAGATCGATTCCATCGTGGCCTTCGTGCGCGACGGCAAGCCCGTCTATCTGCGTGACGTGGCCGCCATTCGCGATCACTACAAGGATATTACGACGCTCAGCCGCCTGAACGGCGAGAACGCGGTGACTCTGCAGGTGATCAAGCGCAGCGGCGAGAACATCATCGACATCAACGACCGCGTTGCCGCCGTGGTGGAGGAGATGCGCCTTCTTCTGCCGCCCACGCTTACCATCAGCCTGACCGCGGACATGGCCGAGGACATCCGCAACATGGTCGCCGACCTGGAAAACAACATCCTGACCGGTCTCATACTGGTTCTGGGCGTGGTGCTCATTTTCATCGGTGGCCGCTCCGCCGTGTTCGTGTCCGTGGCCATCCCGGTGTCCATGCTCATCACCTTTGCGCTCCTGCGCCTGCTGGACATCACCCTGAACATGGTCGTTCTTTTTTCCCTCATTCTGGCGCTCGGCATGCTGGTCGACAATGGCATCGTCATCGTGGAGAATATCTACCGCCACATGCAGGAGGGCAAGGACCGCTTCCAGGCCGCCCTTGACGGGACCAGCGAAGTGGCCTGGCCGGTCATAACCTCGACCCTGACCACCGTTGGGGCGTTCTTTCCCATGATCTTCTGGCCCGGCATCATGGGCGGGTTCATGTCCTTTCTGCCCAAGACGGTCATTCTGGCGCTCGCGGGCTCCCTTTTTGTGGCCCTGGTGATCAACCCGGTCCTCTCCGCGCGTTACCAGACCGCCGCGCCCGCGCTCGCCGTTGACGGGAATGTCGTCCGGTCCAGGTCCAAGAGGGCCTACCTGTGGCTTTTGGAATGGGCCCTGAACCACCGGGCGCTGGTCCTCGGGGTTTGCGTGGTCATGTTGCTTGGCTCGGCCCTGGCCTTTGGCAAATTCGGCAAGGGCGTCGAGTTTTTTCCCGAAACCGAGCCCAAGCGGGCTTATGCCAACGTGAAGCTGCCCGTGGGCACCAATCTTGACGCCACGGATCGTTACATCCGGATCATCGAAGACGTCTGCTCCGAATATGCAGACGTGCGCTATGTCATCGGCAGCACCGGCGCGGCCACGGGGGGAGATTTCGGCGGCGGCGGAAGCGGCACGCATCTGGGCTCCGTGACCCTGGATTTCGTACCCATCGGCGAGCGCTCGCGACACTCCTCGGAGATTATCTCGGAGGTTCGGGACAGGCTCTCCGCGCTGATCACCGGCGCGGAGCTGCGCGTGGAGAAGGAAGACGAGGGACCGCCCACCGGCGACCCCGTCAGTCTGGAAATTTACGGCGACGACATGCAGGTGCTGGCCGGGATCGTGGAGCAGGTTCGCGCGCTCATGCGCGACATCCCCGGCATCGTCGACATGAAGGACAACCTGGTCACCGGAAAGCCGGAGATCCAGATTCGAGTGGACAAGGAGAAAACATCGCTCCTGGGCCTGGACACCTACACCGTGGCCTACACCGTGAAGGCCGCCATCAACGGGGCCAAGGTCGGGGTGTTTCGCGAGGGCAAGGACGAATACGATATCGTCGCCAAGCTGCCCCGCAAGGACAGGGAGTCGGTGGAGTCCCTGCGCCGCATCACAGTCTCCGGTCTGGACGGCGAGCCCGTGCCCCTGACCACCCTGGCCCGGGTGGATCTGGCCAGCGGCCTCGGGGCCATCAACCACAAGGATCAAAAGAGGGTGGTCACGGTCTCGTCCGATGTCAGCGGCAGGCTCGCCAACGACATCATCCGCGAGCTTGACGGCAAGCTGGGGGCCCTGGCCTGGCCGCGCGGGTACACCTACAGCTTTGCCGGTGAGCAGGAAGAGCAGCGCAAGGCCCAGGAATTCTTGAGCGAGGCCTTTGTCGCCGCCATTTTTCTCATCTTCATGGTGCTGGTGGCCCAGTTCAATTCCATGGTCACCCCGCTTATCGTGCTGACCTCGGTGGTGTTGTCCTTCATCGGGGTCTTCACGGGCCTGCTGATCACCGGCACGGCTTTCGGGATCATCATGACTGGCGTTGGCGTCATCTCCCTGGCCGGCGTGGTCGTCAACAACGCCATCGTGCTCATCGACTATTTCGAGCAGCTCAAGGCCAAAGGCATGCAGACGCGCGAGGCCCTGCTCGAGGCCGGGCTGACCCGTTTCCGCCCGGTGCTGCTCACGGCCGTGACCACCATCCTCGGTCTTTTGCCCATGGCCCTGGGGGTGAGCTTCGACTTTTTCAAGTGGAAGCTGATCACGGAGTCGGAGTCGGCGCAGTGGTGGGGACCCATGGCCGTGGCGGTCATCTTCGGGCTTCTTGTGGCCACTCTGCTGACTCTGGTCGTGGTGCCGGTGCTCTGCTCCCTGCAGGATGGCGGCAGGGCGTGGCTGACCCGGCGCCGGTCCGGCAAGGCCGGTGAGGCTGTCGCCAGGACGTGACGGCGCGCCGGAAGAGGGGGCTTGTGGACCTTGTCAATTCTGCCCCCCTCATCTATTCACTTCCCTGTTCATTTCGGTCCCGGCTTCTTTCTTTCACAAAACGCCCGCAAGGAGTGCCTCATGCTCTGGATTCATCCCCTGCTTCAACTCGCCGCCACCGCTTTGGCCCTCTACGTCCTGCACCTGGGCTGGCCCCGCTTTCAGGCCAACCATCTGGGCAGGAAAGGCAAGTTCATGTGGGCGGAGCATGTCCGGCTCGGCAAGTACGTGCACATCCTGTGGATGGCCGGGCTGGTCCTGGGCCTTTACGCCGTGGGCCAGGCATGGGGCCAGAACACGATTACCGGGGGCCACTACTGGATCGGCCAGTCCATGATGCCCTGCATCGCCGGGGGCTACGTCACGGGCGTGATCATGGACCGCAACCGGGCGAAGCGCCGCTACCTGCCGCTGGCGCATGCAGTTTTCAATATCGTGGCCTTGATCCTGGCCCTGGCGCAGGTGGTCACCGGAATCGCCGTCATCCGGGATTTCATGCTGGCTTGAGAACGATGATGACCGTCAAGCACAAGCGTCTCTTCATCGGGGGCGCTTTTTTTTACCCGGGCGTTTTGCTTTTATGCCGTCGCTGAATCCCCTGTTTTCCCTCCCCCTGAACGTAGGCTCCCGCAGCCTGCCCTCGCGCCTTGTGCTCGCGCCCATGGCCGGGCTGGGGCATGTGGCGTATCGCGAAGTGCTGGGCCGCTTCGGGGGTTTTGGGTTCATGGTCACGGAGATGTGCAACGCCCGCGCCGTGCCGCAGGAGAGCCGTCATCATTCCCCCGTGTTCCGCTGGCGCGACGAGGAGGCGGCAAGCCTGGTCTGCCAGATTTTCGGCGGGGAGCCTGAGGTCATGGCCGCGGCGGCCCGGCGCATCGAGGCCGAAGGGCTCATGGGCGTTGACATCAACATGGGCTGCTCCGTGGCCGCCATCTGCAAGAAGGGCTATGGGGCGGCGCTGCTCAAAGACCCCGAACGCGCCGTGGCCATGGTGCGGGCCGTGCGCCGGGCCGTGCGCTGCCCCGTCATGGTCAAGTTTCGCAGCGGCTGGGAAAATTCACCGGACCTGGCCGTGGATCTGGCCAGACGTTTCGAGGACGCGGGCGCGGACCTTTTGACCTTTCACCCGCGCATCGCCCCGGATCGCAGATCACGTCCGCCCAAATGGGCGCATATCCGGGCTGTGGTCGAGGCCGTGTCCATCCCCGTGCTTGGCAACGGCAACGCCTTTTGCGCCGCCGATTGTTTGAGGATGATGGAAGAGACGGGCTGCGACGGCGTGTCCATCGGGCGCATGGCCATCGCCCGGCCCTGGATTTTCGCCCAACTGGCGCATGGTTTCGAGCCGGACGAGGATATTTTCCTGCGCACCGCGCTGGAACTGATCGACGCCATCTGGAGGCATTTCGAGCAGGCTAGGGCCATCAAGATGTACAAGAAGTATCTTCCCTACCTGGCCGCCAATTTCGTCTATGGACACAGCCTGTGGCCTGAGCTGGCGCGCGGGACGACCCGGGAGGAGATGACGCACAACGCGGCGCGGATTCTGGGAAAAAGGCCTGCCGTCGCTTCCACCCCCAACGCCTTCCTGTTCACGTCCTGACATGGAAGAGCTGCTGCTTGAATACGGGCTGTACGGGCTTTTTGTCCTGTCCTTCCTGGCCGCCACGTTTCTGCCCGTGGCTTCAGAGGCCGCGCTGGGAGGGTTGATCCTGGCCGGCGCCGATCCGTATGCCTGCGTGGCGGTGGCCACGATCGGCAACACCGTGGGCGCCGTGACCACCTGGGGAGTGGGGCGGTGGGGCAGCGAACCGTTTCTGACCCGCCTGCTGGGTCTCTCCGCTGCGCAGCGGGAGCGGGCGGTGCGCATTTTCGCCCGTTACGGCTCGTGGAGTCTGCTGCTGGCCTGGACGCCCATAATCGGGGATCCGCTTTGCGCCGTGGCCGGTCTTTTCGGGCTGACTTTGAAACGCTTCATTCCTCCGGTACTGCTGGGCAAGCTGGCGCGGTATGCCGGACTTGCCTATCTTCTTTCCTGATATAATAATGGTTCCTGGAGGTTTTATGCTGATTCTGCATTCCCCCATGGACATGCATGTCCATCTGCGTCAGGGCGACATGCTGGCCCTGGTCGCGCCGCACACGGCCCGGGATTTCGCCGCCGCCGTGGTCATGCCCAACCTGACCCCGCCCGTGACCAGCCTCGCGCAGGTTTTGGACTATCGGCAGGAAATACTTCGCGTGACGGGAGAGTCCTTCACCCCGTTCATGACTCTTTTTTTTCGGGCCTACTCCAGGGAAGAACTGCTGGCCGCAAGGCCGCACATCATCGGACTCAAACTCTATCCCGCCGGAATGACGACCAACTCCGAGGACGGTCTGGCCGACATGAGACAGGCCAACGCGACTTTGGCCATCATGGAGGAGCTGGGCATTCCGCTGCTCATCCACGGTGAGGGCTGCGGGTTCGTCATGGACCGCGAAGCGGCGTTTCTGCCCGTGGTCCGGGAATGGGCAGGAGCATTTCCGCGCCTGCGTATCGTCCTCGAACACGTCACCACCGAGGCCGGGGTGAAGCTTTTGGACCGTTTCGAGAACCTTTTCGCCACCATCACCCTGCATCATCTGTTCATCACCCTCGACGATGTTCTCGGCGGACTGATGCGCCCGCATCTTTTTTGCAAGCCCGTGGCCAAGCGGCCCGAAGACCGCGACGCCCTGCGCCGGGCGGCCCTTGACCATCCCCAGGCGTTCTTCGGCAGCGACACGGCCCCGCATCCGGTCACGGCCAAGGAAGCGCCGGGCTGCGCTGCCGGAATCTTTTCCGCGCCCGTGGCCCTGCCCGCCCTGGCCGGACTCTTCGAGGAACTGGACGCCCTGGACAGACTGCAGGCCTTTGTCTCGGACCGGGCCTGCGCGGCCTATGGCCTGACTCCCATGGCCAGGGACGTGCGGCTTGAGCGGAGCGCCTGGACCGTGCCACAGAGCATCGGGTGCGTCGTGCCCTATCTGGCCGGACAGTCCCTGGACTGGCGGGTGGTGGACTGACATGTACGTGGCGGTGCTCAGGGAAGGGCGAAGCGTACGCTATGAACTGCGGCGCACGGTGCCCCGTACCGGCGGCCTCGGGTTCGAGACGCTGGCGGACCTGGGTCCGGATCCCGGGCGCGTGGTCCATTTCGGACGCTTCGGCATATCCTACGCCGAGAGCCTGCTTGAGCGCCTCGCCCATCTGGACCTCGACATGGACGCCCTGGACGAGGCCTTTGGCCCGTTCGCGCCTGCGGGTTTCATGGACCGTGCTTCCCGCGGCGGCGCGTGGCAGCGGACGGTGCCGACCCGCGCGCAGGAGGACGCCATCCGCCTCCTGCATCCTTTCGACCGCAGACGCATGGCCTACCTGCGTTCGGGCGAAGTCAACCTGAGCCGCATCGACGAGATAAGCCCCAAGCTTTTTCTGCGACTTTTGGGCAAGAGCCGCGACGAGCTGGAACAGCTTTTTTTGCGCATGGAGCGCTCCCTATCCGGTGACGAAGCGCGGCACTATGTCCACGCCTCGCTCAATCTGCAACGCCATTTCGCCAATCTCACGGCTCGGACCATGCCCGAAGCCCAGGACCAGAAGCAGCTGGACGAGGCGTTCATGCACGAATTCTGCCGCCTGCATGATGACGCCGCCTTCGGGTTCGGCCTGCCAGGCGGCGTCCACGCGTATCTGCGGCGCTACGCGTGCCTGCATTTTGATTTCTATTTTGCTACCGCGGGCGGTTTCGAGCGCATCTTTCAGGATTTCATGAACGACTTCCGCCGTCACCGACCGCGTCCCAAACCAGTGGCCCCGGAGCGTGTGCGTGAACTCTTCGGCATGGGCATGTCCGAGATCCGAAGCATGACTCGGCGCGAGTTCGCGCGCGTCTTCCGCAAGAAGGCCATGTCCATGCATCCGGACAAGGGCGGGGACCATGACGCCTTTGTGGAACTGCTTGAAACCTACAAGTGCATCGTGGCCTCAAAGCCCGAATAGACAGGCTTTTTTGCTCCTGCCGCGTCGGAAAGACATTCGATCAACCGATTTTTTCGCCTCCGTGTTTCGGCCTGCCGCGCCGTTTCCAAATTAATTCACGAAATTTCAAAATAATTGCGCTGTCGTACCTTCCAATCTGATGACAAGGATATAGGAAAGGAATATGAGCCGTCGCATCAGCGGACATGCGTTTTGTCCCGACTTCAAGGGCGGGCGCGCATGCAAGAATGCTGTCAGTAATATGTAATTATTTAAATATGTTGTTTTGGATAGGCGCGTTTTCATCACTTGAATACTTTTACGTGCGCAGAGGAAACCATGGACGTTGTCGAAATTGTCGCAACACAGCCTACAGAATTAGGCCCGGAGCTGGCCGAACCCCCCTCTTTATCCTCCCCTTCCGAAGACCTTGAGCTCAGCATCTGGGCCCATCGCAAAAATTTCATGAACACCCATTTTCCCGGGGCCGTGCAAAAGGACTGGGACAGCTGGCGCTGGCAGCTCAAGCACCGCGTGACGTCCGTTCAGGCCATGGCCGGGATTCTCGGGGTGGATGCGCCGGTGTTCGAGAAGAGCCGGCGCCGTCTGCCTGCCGCGGCCACGCCGTATTACCTGTGGGTCGCTTCCCGCAGCGAGGCTCTGCGCCGCTGCATCCTGCCCGATGTCCGAGAGACGCAGGTCCTGCCTTTCGAGACCTCCGATCCGCTCGGAGAGGAGGGGCACAGCCCCGTGCCGGGCATCGTGCACCGCTACCCGGACCGGGTGCTCTTTCTGGTCACGGAATTCTGTTCCACCTATTGCCGCTATTGCACGCGCTCCCGGCTGGTGGGCAAGGCCGGACACCGCTCCGACATGCGCAGCTGGCAGGTCGCCCTGGACTACATCCGCCAGCATGACGAGGTGCGCGACGTGCTCCTTTCCGGCGGCGACCCGTTGACCCTGCCGGCCATGAAGATCGAGTGGCTCCTGTCCCAGCTGCGCGCCATTCCCCATGTGGAGATCGTTCGCATCGGCTCCAAGGTTCCGGCCGTGCTGCCCCAGCGCATCACGCCCAATCTGGTGCGCATGCTGCGTCGCTACCATCCCTTGTTCATCAGCCTGCATTTCACCCATCCCGACGAGATCACCCCCGACACGGCCCTGGCCTGCAACCGCCTGGCCGACGGCGGCATCCCGCTCGGCAGCCAGACCGTGCTGCTTTCCGGCGTCAACGACGACGTGGAGACCATGAAGCGGCTCATGCACGGTCTGGTCCGCAACCGGGTTCGCCCATACTATATGTATCAGTGCGACCCGATTCCCGGGTCGAGCCATTTCCGCACTCCGGTGGACACCGGACTTTCCATCATCCAGGGGCTGCGCGGACATACCTCGGGCTACTGCATCCCGACCTATGTCATCGACGCTCCCGGCGGCGGGGGCAAGGTGCCTTTGCAGCCGGGCTATTTCCAGGGCCGCGACGAACAGGGCGTGGTGCTGCGCAATTACGAAGACCGGATTTTCCATTATCCCGATCAGCTCGGTTTGCGGGAGGCCCCGTGCTCGTTGGTATGACCTATGACCTGCAGCAGGAATATCTGGACAGGGGATACGGCAAGGACGAGGTGGCGGAGCTGGACAGCCCCGTCACCGTCGAGGCCATCCGGCAGGCGCTTGCATCCCAGGGCCACGAGGTGGAGCTGGTCGGCGGGGTGATGCCGCTCGCGCGTGCCCTGGCCGACGGCCGTCGTTGGGACATGGTCTTCAATTTCGCCGAGGGCATGCGCGGCCTGGCCCGCGAGGCCCAGGTCCCGGCCCTGCTCGACGCCTGGGACATTCCCTATACCTTTTCCGGACCCGAAGTACTGGCCCTGTCCCTGCACAAGGGCTGGACCAACGCGGTGCTGCGGGCGCACGGCGTGCCCACGGCCGATTTCAGGATCGTGAACAGCGTGGAGGAGGTGGACGCCATCGATCTGCCCTTTCCGCTCTTTGTCAAACCCGTGGCCGAAGGGTCCAGCAAGGGCGTGAGCGACAAGTCATTGGTCAAGGACCGGTGGGAATTGCGCGATATCTGCGCCCATGTCCTCAAAACTTTCCACCAGCCTGCGCTGGTGGAGACTTTTCTGCCGGGCCGGGAGTTCACCGTGGGCATTTTGGGCAGCGGCCCGCAGTGCCGCGTGCTTGGGGTCATGGAGGTGCTTGCCACGGCCCGGGGCGACGCCTGCGCCTACACCTACGCCAACAAGCAGGAGTGGCGGGAGCGGGCGCTCTACGAACTGGCCGGCGACGACCGGGCCGCGCAGGCCGCCGAAGTGGCCCGCGCCGCCTGGCAGGCCCTGGGATGTCTGGACGCGGGGCGGATCGACGTGCGTCTGGACGCGCAGGGTCAGCCCCGTTTCATCGAGGTCAACCCGCTGGCCGGGCTCAATCCGGAGAGTTCGGATCTGCCCATTCTCTGCGGCAAGATCGGGCTGGGTTACGACGAGCTGATCGCGTCCATCATGGACTCGGCCATGGCCAGGGCCGGGAAGCGGCATGGGAACCGTTCATGACGGGTTTGCATGTGGCCGTGGTTCGTGAAAGCATCCCCGACGCCGCCTCTCCCGACGCCCTCGACACGGTGGCGCAGGCCCGCAGCGTGCGGGAGAGCCTGGCCCGGTGTGGCTGGCGCACGTCGGAGCACGTTCTCGGCTCCGACCCGTCGGCCCTGGAGACCAGCCTTGCGCATCGCAGGCCAAACGTCATCTTCAACCTGGTCGAGTCCTGCCACGGGCTGGCCAGCCTGGCCTGTCTGGCTCCGGCACTTTTTCGCAAGGCCGGTTTTCCCTTTACCGGCGCGGACGAGGGCAGCATGGCCCTGGCCGGAGACAAGGCCTTGGCCAGACGCCTGCTGCATGCGGCCGGTCTGCCCGTTCCTCCCGGAGTGACCATGGGAGAGCTGCAACGGGGTGTTTTCCCCGGCCCCGGTACCTATATAATCAAAGCGAGGTTCGAGGACGCGTCCCTGGGGCTGGGTCCGGACTGCGTCGTGGATGTGCGGGAAGGTGCGGAATTACTGGCGGCCATGCGGGAATTCGCGCCGCGCATGGGCGGCGACTGCGTGGCCGAGGGGTATGTGCGAGGACGGGAATTCAATCTGGCCCTCTTGGCCGAGCCTGGCGGTGGAGTGCGCGACCTGCCTTTGGCCGAGATGGTTTTCGATTCCGCGATGCCCGGGCCGGCCATCCTGCATTATGCGGCCAAGTGGGACCAGGGCAGCGCGGACTACGCCGCCTCGGTTCGCAGTTTCGATCTGGACGGGGAAGAGGATCTGGTCTTGGAAATGAAACGGATCGGTCGTGCCTGCTGGGAGCTTTTCAACCTGGCCGGGTATGCGCGAATTGACTTTCGGGTCGCGGGTCCGGGCCAAATCTACGTCATCGACGTCAATCCGAACCCCTGCATTACGCCGGACGCGGGTTTCGCGGCCGCAGCCCAGCGCGCGGGTCTGGACCACGCGGCGCTGGTCCAAGAGATCGTGTTCGATGCCTTGGAACGTTCGGGAAAAACGCAGGAAGGACGCCATGTCTGAAATACTCTTCCGGGACCGGGTGCGTGAAGATGATCGTCTGGCCGTACGCGAGATCGTGACCTCCACGGCGTTTTTTTCAGGGGCGGAAGTGGATGTGGCGGAAGAACTGGTGGCCGAGCATTTGGCCAAAGGGGAGGAGAGCGGGTATCTCTTCGTCTTCGCCGACTCCCCGCAAGGCCGCAGCCTGGGCTACGCCTGCTACGGACCCACGCCATGCACCGCCTGTACCTTTGATCTCTATTGGGTGGCGGTGCACGAATCCATGCGCGGACGGGGACTGGGGAAATTGCTGCTTGTTGAAGTGGAGGACAGGCTGAAGGGCATGGGCGGCGGCAAGCTCATCGCTGAAACATCGTCCAGGCAGCAGTATGCGCCGACGCACCGATTCTATCTGTCCTGCGGGTTTAAGCAGGAAGCCCGCATTGGCGACTATTACGCCCCCGGCGAGGACATCCTGTATTTCACCAAGAAGATAGGCCGCGATCAGGCCTGGGACTGACTTTCGTCGTCGAGCATGGCCAGGACCATCTCTTTTTCGACGTTCATGCGGTTTTTCACGCTGGCCTGCACGCTGGCCGTGGAAGAGCCGAACTGCGACTTGCGGTTGTCGTAGACCGTGTCGATGAGTTTTTGCGCAAATTCGTGTTCGGACTGGTCAGTGCCTAAGGATTTGATGGCCCGGCTGAATATTCTGGCCGCTCCAGCCGGTCCGTGTTGCACCGAGGTGCTCCACAGGGCTTCACGGGCAGCTGCGGGCATGGTGTCCATGTCCACGCCGGTTCTTGCCAAAATCTTGTCACGCGCGGGGGCGTAGTGGGTCGCTTCGATGAAATCCCGTTGCAGTTGGCCGAATTTTTCCGGGTCCTCGGCCGCGATGCTCCGCCAGGCATCGGGCATGCGCCCTTTGGTCGAGCCCGTGTCCGCAGGTCCGGCGGCTTTGAGTTTTCCGGCCCATGCGGGCTCTTTTTCGCGCAGGAATTCGATGAAGCCTTTCATGGTCCCGGGCTTGGACGCGATCTGGTAGGTACCATAGGAGGTGCCGCCATTCCTGTCGTATCCGATGGCGTTCACGCCCTCGGTGCCGGACTCGAAGGTCGAGGACAGGGCGCCGATGGCGGGTTGCTTGCCGGTGCCGCTTCCGCTCCGGATACCCGCCTGTTCATGCCTCATGATCGCGGCCAATCCATGCAGGGCGTCCTGCATGAGGGAGTTTTCCATGGAGCTTCCCCCCATGCTCGAACTCAAGGCGTTTATGTCCCTGCTTCCCAGAGCCTGGCGCATGTGGCTTTGAAATCCGCCGGCCAGCGCGGCTTTATGGCTCTTGCGGTCGGGGGTGGTGCCCATGAGGGTCATCAGTTGGATGGGATCAAGAAGGCTCATGTAACGTCTCCGTGTCAAAATCATGTCGCTGCCAAGGCTTCAGTCCGGTCTTAGCAGATTTCGGGCCAGCCCTGGCTGCCAGCGGCATGCCGCGGGACGGTCGGCATGGCCAGACCTGGACCGGGAATTTTGTTCCGGTGTTTTTTTGTGGTGTCGATTTCGGCAGAGCGACTGCCGGCAAACCTCTTGAGTGAGATTTTATGCACCTGAGATCTTTTGAGTATTTTCGTGCAGTGTCCATTGTTCTGATAGTCATCGGCCACTCCTACGGTATCTCCGGCTGGTGGATCGACAGCTTTGGCGAACGGGTGCTGGCTAATCTCATTTCGGGTGGGACATCGCTGTTTGTGTTCATTTCCGGATTTCTTTTTCATCATGTTTTCTATCCAAAATTTGTCTACCGTAAGTTTTTGGAAAAGAAGTTCAGGAACGTATACATTCCATATCTTATTTTGTCGGCGCTTCCCATAGTGCTGGCTTTGATTCTCAAAGAGCCTTTTCCTGAATTTTACTTTGGGCCGGGCGATTCTTTCTATGACAAAATTATTCGTCCCATTTTTCTTTATTATTGGTATGGCGGTGTGATGGTTTACTGGTATATACCGTTCATAATGGCCATGTTTGTCATATCTCCAGTTTTTATATTTTTTATAAAAATGACTACGAGATATAAAATATATGTATTGATATTTATGTCGATCATATCAATTTTTATGCATAGGCCAATTAATAATTGGTCAATATTGCAGTCCGTAATATATTTTTCTCCAGTTTATATGTTTGGAATATTGTGTTCCATTGAGCGAGATTATATATATGAAAAATTCAAAGGAAAGGATTTTCATCTTTTAGGATGTGTTTTGTTCCTGGCGATAGTGCAGGCTTTGTTTTTTGATGCGTCCGGAAATTTGCAGAAAAATCCATTCGATTTTAACTGGATAGATATAGCTTATATACAAAAGCAGATTTTGTGTGTTTATTTCATGGTGTTCTTGCATAAGTACGAGCACATCGACAGCCCTCTTCTGAAGACCCTGGCTGCATCAAGTTTTGCCATCTACTTTTTGCACGGTTGGATTATCTATCTCATCTCGACGGTCCAGTCCTATTACAAGCCTTTTTACGGGGTGCACCTCTTGCCCATTCTGTCCCCTTTGGTCATTTGGGCTTCCTATGCCGTCGCCAAGAGAGTGAAGAAAGCTTTTCCCGAAAAAAGCAGAATGATCATAGGCTGGTAGCGGACTGGTCGTTCTGCGCGTCCGGTCGCGCGGGATTTGTTCGCCCCAAGGTGCTCAGAGATGGGCGCACTTTTCTTCCCTTTTTCATTTCAGCAGGCTATGGGGAGTTCATCAGTTTGTCAGGGCTTTGCCTTGAACCTGGGAGGTTTCCATGCGTCTGGCTTTTTTTCAGTCATTTCGGGGCATGCTTTTCAGTCTGGTGCTCCTGGCTGTGCTGCCGGCGCTGGGGATCATTCTTCATAACGGTCTGGCGAGCCGCGACGACGCCGTGCTGCATGCCCGGCAGGAGCTCGCGCGCATTGTCACCGCCCTGGCCGGAGCACAGCTGCGCACGACCGACGTGACCCGGCAGACCCTGACCACGCTCGCGATCATGGATGAAGTGCGGAATCAGGACATTGTTGCCTGCACCGAGATTTTCACCAGAATTCTGCTGCATAATCCGCTTTACACAAATATCACCTTGACCGACCCCTCCGGTGGCATCCTGGTTTCGGCGATGCCCATGACCTTTCCCAGTCTGGCCGACCGCAAACACTTCAAGGACGCCCTGCGGACCAAGGTGTTTTCTCCTGGAGAATACATTGTTTCCCGCGCAACCGCGGTTTCGTCCTTTCCCTTCGCCTATCCGATCCTTGATGAACTGGGCGAGGTCAGCGGCGTGCTGACCGTGGCCCTGGACCTGAGCAAGTTCCATTCTTTTTTTGCGGGAGAGCATCTGCCGGATGGCTCTTTTCTGGGCGTCGCCGACCACGAGGGCAGGCGGCTTTTTCGATCGTTTGTGGACGAATCCTTTCCCCTTGGTGCGTTTATCAGCCCCTCGGCCTGGAAGGCCGCGAAAGAGGGCGGGGAGAGCGGAGTTTTTGTCAGCCAAGGCTCCGACGGACTCAGCCGCATCAGTGCGTTTCATAAAATCAGACTGGACCGGGACGCTCCCGCCTACATGACCATCTTCATCGGCATGCCCGAAGCCGCCATAGGCGCCGATGCCCGCAAAGCCATGGGAACCGGGCTGGTCCTGTCCGCATGCGCGGCCGTTCTGGCGCTGGTCATGGCCTGGGTGGCGGAGCGCGCTTTTTTCATGCCCAGGGTCAGGGCGCTGGTCATGGCGGCGGAGCGGTTCCGCATCGGGGACTACGGCACGCCAACGGGCGTGAACCACGACGCCGGAGAGCTGGGCCTTCTGGCCTCGGCTCTTGATCGCATGGCGCAGGAGCGGCAGGTCGCCGTCGATGCGCTGCGCGCGGCCAAGGATGCCGCCGAAGACGCCTCGCGCAGCAAGTCCGAGTTTCTGGCCAACATGAGCCACGAGATCCGCACCCCGCTAAACGGTGTGCTGGGCATGCTGCAGCTGCTTGAGTCCGGCAGACCCAGCGCCGAACAGCGGGAATATGTCGAGACGGCCATTCGCTCCACGAATCGCCTGACCCGCCTGCTTTCCGACATTCTCGACCTGTCCCGCATCGAATCGAACAAGCTGGTCATTCAGGAAGAGAGCTTTGCCGTAGCCGACGTACGCCAGAGCATTCTCGACATCTTTGAAACTCCGGCCCGTGAAAAGGGCGTGCGGCTGGAGGTGCGGGTGGACCCGCGCATCCCGGCCCATCTTTTTGGCGATGAGGCCCGACTGCGCCAGATTCTCTTCAACCTGGTCGGCAACGCCGTCAAGTTTACGCCCAAAGGGCAGGTCGCTGTGAATTTTGTCCTTGTCTCGGCAGCGGGGGAATCCACCTGCCAGATCCGTTTCACGGTTCAGGACAGCGGCGTGGGCATTCCAAGCGAGCGTCTCAAGGATATTTTCGAGCCGTTCATTCAGGTCGACGGCTCCTGTGTCCGCTCGCACCAGGGCGCGGGTCTGGGGCTGGCCATCGTGCGTCGGCTGGTCGATCTCATGCACGGGCAGTTGCAGATTCAAAGCACGCAGGGTGAAGGGACCTTGGTCGGCGTGACCCTGCCTTTCACCGTCGGTTCGGCCACCCTTGCGAGGCCGCAACGCAGCGGCGTGGAAAGGGATCTCGGCGAACGACGCTTTTTGCTGGTGGAGGACGACAGCGTGAACCGCATGGCCATGGAGCGGATTCTGGGCAAGTTTGGCTGCGAGGTCATAAGCGCCGGCAATGGCCTGGAAGCCGTCGAAATACTGAAGCGCGAGAACGTTGATCTGGTTTTCATGGATGTGCAGATGCCGGTCATGGACGGTATGGAGGCCACGCGGATCATTCGCGAAGAGCTGGGGCTTGATGTCCCCATCGTGGCCATGACCGCCTACGCCATGGCCGGAGACCGGGAGCGTTTCCTGCAAGGCGGGATGGATTCCTACGTCTCCAAACCTGTGGACATGGCCCGCCTGAAAGAGACGGTCAACTCGATTCTGGTCTGAGGGTGATTGTCCCCAGGACTGAAGGGCCTAGATTTCCTGCCGGAACCTGTACAGATTCGATAGTATTTTCGGCGTATGACGTGTACGGATTTTCCTGGGAATCGCCCTGCCTTTGTCTTGACTTCAGCCTGCCACGCTCTTGTCGGAATTGGCTGTGATTGGTACATGTTTGTTTTTTCCTACACATTTATAAGGAGAATTACGCATGAAACGGATTGTCTTGATGGTCGTTTTTCTGATGTTCGGTTCATCCCTGGCCATGGCCGACACTCTGCAGCTGCTGACCTGGAAAGGCTATGCGCCCAAAGAGCTGGTGGACAAGTTCGAGGCCGAGACGGGCGTAAAGGTCGAGGTAACCTATTCCAATAACGAGGAAATGATCGCCAAGCTGCGGGCTACGCGCGGGGCGGGTTTTGATCTGGCCCAGCCCAGCCAGGACCGCATCTCCTCGGTGCAGGAGGAGTTCGGCATCTATCAGCCCATCGACTACTCCAAAATTGAGGAAGGCCTGTTCATCCCCTCCATGCTTGAAGCCGTGAAGAAGAACACCCTGGTCGGCGGCAAGTCCTACGCGGTGCCGTTTTGTTGGGGCACATCCGGGTTGGTGGTCAACACCGCCCAGGCTTCGGGCGCGACCTCCTGGAAGGCGCTCATCGATCCGCAGTACAAGGGACGCATCAGCTACCGCCTGAAACGGCCTGCTCTCATCGGCCTGGGTTTTGCGCTGGGTTACGACCCCTTTGCCCTCTACGGTGACGAAAAGGCCTACGCCGAGATGCTTTCCAAGATCGAGGCCGAGCTGATCAAGGCCAAGCCTCTGGTCAAGAACTATTGGGCCAACGGCGACCAGCTGCTGGAATCCGTGCGCTCCGGCGAAGTGACCGTGGCCGAGGCCTGGGACAACGGCGGATGGAAACTGCATGAAGACAACAAGGATATCGACTTCGTGGCTCCGAGCGAGGGCGCTCTGGGCTGGATCGACACCTTCACCATACCGGCCAAGGCCAAGAATGTGGAAGCCGCCTACAAGTGGATCAACTTCATGCTGAAGCCGGAAAACAGCGGCTATTTCACTTCCGCCGAGAAGACCCCTACGGCCTCCAAGGGCGCAGGTCCGTTCATCGACCCTGCTTTCCAGGCCAATTTCGACCGTTCCTTCCCGCAGGCGACCATCGACAACATCAAATGGTACCCGCCGGTCCCGGCCAACCTTGAAGCCATGGAAGGCAAGGTGCTGGACAAGGTCAAAGCCTCCAACTAAGCAAGAAGGTCCGAAGCCCCGCAGGCTTCGGACCTCATTTTTTTACAACGGAAAGTCGCATGCAATTCGATTTGGTCATTACCAGTCTGGTCAAGAAGTTCGGGACGTTTGTCGCCGTGGACGACGTCTCCTTTTCCGTGCCCAAAGGCTCTTTCTTCTCCATCCTCGGGCCTTCGGGCTGCGGCAAGACCACGCTGCTTCGCATGATCGCCGGATTCGAGGAGTCCACCAGCGGGAGCATCGAGATAAGCGGGCAGGACATGCGCGGGGTCACGCCCAACAACCGGCCTGTCAATCTGGTTTTCCAGCATCTGGCCCTTTTTCCGATGATGGACGTAGCCGAGAACATCGCCTTTGGCCTGAAACGCCGCAATTTTCCTTCCGCCGAGATTCGCCGCCGTACGGATGAGATCCTGGAACGGGTCGACCTGCCCGGGTTCGGGGCCAAGCGCATCCAGCAGCTCTCCGGCGGCCAGAAACAGCGCGTGGCCATTGCCCGCTGCCTGGTGCTCGAACCCAAGGTCTTGCTGCTGGACGAACCGCTCGGCGCGCTTGATCTGAAACTCCGGGAGCAAATGAAGGTCGAGCTCAAGAAGCTGCAGGCCAAGATCGGCACGACCTTTGTCTACATCACCCACGACCAGTCCGAAGCCCTGGTCATGTCCGACACCGTGGCGGTCATGAACAGGGGGCGCTTCGAGCAGGTCGGCTCCCCGCAGGAGCTCTACGGCGACCCGCATACCCCCTTCGTGGCGGGGTTCGTGGGCGACAACAACCGCTGGGCCGGGAACGTGGAGGAGATGGATGACGAGACGGTGCTGATACGCACCGATGAAAACCTGATTTTCCGCGCCCGCAAAAAGGCCGATGCGCGCAAGGGACCGGCCACCCTTTTTCTGCGTCCCGAGGCCATGGTCATCGAACCGGCCGAAAGGGATGGCCTCAACACCTTCGGCGTCACGGTCAAGGCCATCCTCTTCGACGGGGCCAACAGCCGACTGCTGACCGCCACCGCCGCCGGTCACGAACTGCTCGTGGCCCTGCCCCAGAACCGCGCCTTCGATCACATCCGCCCCGGCGAGAACATCACCCTGGGCTGGCACCCGCAGTCCGGCGTCGCCTTTGCGCGGGAGGAGACGGCATGAAGCGCTCCGGTCTGTTCTGGATCTTCCTGGCTCCCGTTCTGATGTGGCTTTTTCTGCTCATCGTGCTGCCGCATCTGGACCTCCTGATCCTGAGCTTTCGGGTCGGCAAGAGCTGGAGTCTTGAAAATTACGGCAATTTCTTTCTGGAGCCCATTTACTGGCTGACCTTCGTGCGCACGGCGGCCTATTCCATCATCACCACGTTTTTGACCCTCGTCGTGTCCCTGCCCGTGGCCTTCTACATCACCAAGCTTTCCCGGCCGGGCGTGCGCGGTTTCCTGATGGTTTTGTTGCTGCTGCCGTTCTGGGTCAGCGAGCTGGTGCGGGTCTACGGCTGGATGATCCTGCTGCGCGAATCCGGGGTCATCAATTATTTTTTGCTGCAGCTTGGCCTGGTGGAGCGCCCCATCGAGATGCTCTACAATGACGCGACCATGATCATGGGTCTGGTCTACACGTCCATGCTCTTCATGGTCGTGCCCCTGGTCTCGGTCATGGAGAGCCTGGACGACAGCCTGGTCGAGGCCGCCTACGACCTGGGCGCAAGCAAGTCCTGCATCTGGCGCACGATCATCATCCCGCACTGCAAGCCGGGCATTACCTCCGGCGCCATCGTGGTCTTCATGCTGGTGCTCGGCAACTACCTGACCCCCAACCTCATGGGCGGCAAGAACTCCCTGTGGTTCACGGAGCAGATCTACAACCAGTTCATCGCCAGCTTCAACTGGAATCAGGGAGCGGCCTTCGGCTTTCTGCTGCTGCTGTTAAGCTCGGGCATCATCTGGGTCGGGCTGAAGATTTCCGGCCAGCGTTTGGGCGAGGTGGCGTCATGATCCGCTCCCTGCCCAGATCCCGGGCCTATGACCGCGCTTTCGTGGTTTTCATCCTGCTGTATTTCATTTTTCTTTTCGCGCCGCTCCTGGTGACCTGCGTGCTGGCCTTCAACAATTCCGATTTCCCGTCCCTGCCCTGGCGCGGTTTCACCCTGGACTGGTTCTTCTCCGCCGGGCCGAAACGGGTCGGCATCTTCGAGGACGCGGACAACCTGCGCGCCATCTGGGTCAGTTTCAAGACCGCGCTGTGGGTCTCGGCCTCGTGCGTGGTGGTGGGAGTCTGCGCCGCGTTCCTGTTCGAGCAGGAAAATTTCAAGGGCAAGAATTTTCTGTATTTTCTGATGCTCGCTCCGCTGGTCATTCCGGGCGTGATCCTGGGCATTTCCATCCTGCTTGGCGCGACCACGGCGGGCATCTATTTCGAGGACCACTGGAACCTGGACGTCGAACTGTTCCGGCCCAGCTTCTGGCTGGTGGTGGTGGGGCAGTTTTCCTTCATCACCACCTTTGTGACCCTGGTGGTTTCGGCCAAGCTGCGCAAATTCGACCATTCCCTGGAAGAGGCGGCGCTGAATCTCGGCGCGACCCGCTTTCAGGTCATCTGGCACATCACCCTGCGCTATCTGCGCTCATCGATCATCGGCTCCGGGGCCGTGGCCTTTTTGATGAGCTTCGAGAATTTCAACACCACCCTCTTTCTGGTCGGCTCACAGCCCACCCTGCCCATCAATCTGTACCTGCAGGTCCGCGACGGTTCCACCCCGGTCATAAACGCCATCTCGCTCCTGCTCATCGTCGGTACGTCCATTCTGGCCCTGACCAATCTGTACATCGATCGCAAGGAAGGCCTCAAGTAAGGACAGCCCATGCCCATCCCGGACAGACGGGACAGGCATGGGTCAGGCGCGTTCCCGAGCGGCTTGTGGCCTTTCGTCTGCGCAGGCAGCGCTGAGCCAGCGCTGGACTTCCCGGAATACGCCGCGAGAATGGAGCATGGCGACATGGCTGACGGGCGTTGTCTCCAATTCATGCCATCCGGGAGCCTGGCAGCGCAGGGCCGAGTTCGGCAGCACCATGTTGTCCGCGGGGGAATGCAGGGCCAGGCGGCGCACATGGGCGGGCAGGGGCAAGCCTGTCACGCGGCGCACGGTCTCGCCCTCATATCCAAGATACCTGCCCAGCGAGGACAGGCCGAAGGGGGAGAGCTTGCTCCCGGCAAAGGGCGTGCCCATGGTGACCAGGCTCTTGATGCGTCTGCTGTCCTTGTCGTCGAGTTGGGCCAGGGCCGACCACAGCAAAAGGCCGCCCATGCTGTGCCCGACCAGATGCACTTCCCGGTCCGGATGCGTGGCCAAGAGGGCTTTAAGATCCTCCCGCAGCGCGTCGACGGTCTCGTTCCACTCGGCTCCCCAGCTTGCGTAGGATAAACAGACCGGGGCGAAACCGTGGCCCTGCAGCCAGCGGCGAAAGAGGATCCAGGCGCTTTGGTTGTGGAAAAGTCCATGCGCGAGCACGACCAGATCCCGCCCCCCGGCGGGCTTCTTCCAGAGGCGGGGCCAGAGGCCCAAAGGGTGCAGAAGCAGGATTATGATCTCGCTCAGCATGCTGCGCAGAGCGGTTTTTGCGGCCAGGGCCAGGTACGGCCGCAGCGGCTTGCCTGTCTGGTTGGTCTCCTCGTAGCAGAACAGGGTGTAGGTCAAGAGGGCGAGAATGAGTATCGCCGTGAGCAGGATGGTCAGCAGAAATGTGATCATGGGTTTACCTTTGCCAGGAATTTCGAGTCGTTATGAAGGTGGCGGACGAGTTTGCGATGACCGGCCGGAAAGGCCAGCTTCATGATTTCGGACCACCCGGCCCAGCGATGCTCCTGGGCGGCCTTCAGAATCAGTTCCTCCGGGCTTGAGAGCAGGGTGACGCGGAAGGCGTGCAAGGTGACCCGGTAGCGCGTGAAGGAATGCTTGAAGGAGGCGATGGGCTCGGGATGGTTTACGATCAGCCCTGTTTCTTCCAGGTATTCGCGGATTACTGCCTGACCTGGCGTCTCACCGGCCTCCACGACCCCGCCTGGAAACTCCCATAGATTTCCCCAGATGTCGTCGGCCTTACGTTTCTGGGTCAGGATGCGGCCGTCATGGATCAGGACTCCCGTGGCCATGGATATGTAGATGGGCGAGGGCGCCTTGACGATGACGGGGCGATCCTCCTGCACGCCGTTTTTCCTGGCCAGGCAGAAATCTGCCAGACAGCACCCGGTGCAGGCGGGATTGCGGGGGGAGCAGACGAGGCTGCCGAATTCCATCAGCGCCTGGTTGAAGTCCCGCGCATGGCCTTTTGGCAGGAGCCGGAGCGCGAATTTGCCGACTTCCTCCTGCGCCTGGCGGGATTTTATGGGTTGCTCGATGTCGTACAGGCGGCTAACGACCCGTTCGACGTTGGCGTCCACGACGCAGACATCCTGTTTGAAGGCGATGCTGGCGATGGCCCGTGCCGTGTACGGACCGATGCCCGGCAGGGACAGCAGCGCTTCCGTGGAGGTCGGCAGGGTTCCGCCGTGCTGGTCCATGACGATTTGCGCCGCCTTGTGCAGATTGCGGGCGCGCGAATAGTAGCCAAGACCTTCCCAGAGTTTCAGGACCTCGTCCTGTTGGGCCGTGGCCAGGCTGGTCAGATCGGGGAAGCGGGCGATCCAGCGGTTGAAATAGTCCACGCCGCGTTCCATCTGCGTCTGCTGGAGCATGATCTCCGAGATCCAGACATGATAGGGGCTGTAGGTCTCACGCCAGGGCAGGTCGCGCTTGTGACGGGAAAACCAGTCCAAGAGGGCTGCGGCCATGTGTTTCTCTGAAGCTGCGTTGCTTCGGGGCGGTGAAGGCATTGACGGGCTTCCGTGGTTCCGGGTTGGCGGGATTGATTTACCTTATGCGGGAAATATGAAATCTGTGCTTTGCTTTGGTCAGCGCTTGGAGCGCTGTCAAGGCCGGTCCGAAATTGACGTTCCGGGGGGTTGATGTCTTTTGCCTGTGTTTGCCTTGCGGCCGTGAGCGAGGTCCGTGTCGATGATCATTGGCTTGGCAGGGGCTGGGCATGATTTCCGTTGCCTTGCCGTGCTACAATTCCAAGGAAGGTCTTGAGGCCTGCCTGGAGAGTCTGCTGGCCCAGACCTGGGAGGATTTCGAGGTTGTGGCCGTCAACGATGGATCCCTGGACGACACCCTGGCCCTGCTCCGGAGATACGCGGCCCGGGATTCCAGAATCCGTGTCTTCGACCGTCCGCACGGGGGCGTGGTGCAGGCCATGAATTTTGCCGTAGAGCACTGCCGGGGCGAGTATGTGGCCCGCATGGACAGCGACGATGTCTGCCTGCCCGAGCGCCTGGCCCTGCAAAAGGCCCATCTGGACCGTCACCCCCACCTGGGCCTGGTCGGCGGACTGGTCCGTTTCGGCGGTGATCCCGAGACAGGTCGGGGCTACAAAGCCTACGTGGATTGGACCAACACCCTGGTCACGGAAGAGGAAATTTCTGTGTCCCGCTTTGTGGAGTCGCCTTATGCCAATCCTAGCATAATGTTCCGCAAAGAGCTTGTCAGCCGGTGCGGCCCGTTTTATGACGGCCCGTTTCCGGAAGATTACGAATTTCTGCTGCGCCTGATGGCCGCCGGCGTGCGCATGGACAAGATTCCCCGGGAGGTGCTGATCTGGAACGATCCGCCTTCCCGGCTGACGCGCACGGACCCCCGCTATGATCCCGATGCATTCTACCGCACCAAGGCCGGATACCTGGCCCGGTGGCTTGCTTCCAGGGGCATAGGCCGGGTGTCGATCATCGGCGGCGGGCGCATCACCCGGCGTCGGGCCCTGATGCTTGAGGAACACGGCATTGTCATCGATTGCTGGCTGGAGGTCGATCCGGACAAGATCGGTCAACGGGCCGGCGGCCGTCCGGTCTGTTCGTGGCACGACGTGGGCGCTCCGCAGGGGGAATTTCTTGTGTCCTATGTGGGGAGCAGGGGAGCCGGGGCGCGCATCGCCTCGGAACTTGAAGAGCGAGGCTGGATTGCCGGGATACATTTTCTGCTGGCCGCCTGAAGGGCCGGCATCACACTTTTACACGTTGAGGTGGATATATGGATCTGATTAAGTTTGCCAAAGAAATGGAGACCGTACTCAAAGCGGCCGCGACCGAGAGCGAGCTGGTTTCTCCGGCCTCGGAAGACGGCGCCATCTGGGGATTTGAACTTGGCGAGGACGCCAGCGGCTTTTTGTCCCTGGAATCCAACGAGGGCACCCTCGATGTGCCCACGGTGACCGTTTCCCTGTCCCTGGGCTCCATCGAAGAGGTCAGCAAGGAAGATCTGATGGACCTTCTGATCATCAATGGCGACCTGCTCGGCGCGTCCCTGACCATCACCCCGCCGCTGGGCGAAGAGCAGGAAGAGTTCCTCATGCTGCAGACCAAGTTCGTGGCCACGGATTTCTCCGAAGACATGTTCAACAAGTCCGTCACTTCTCTTATGACTCAGATGTCCATTTTCTTCGAAGCGGAATAATGTCCAAGATTACTGTTCAAGCTGTTTCCAAGGCGTATTCCGGAGTGGATCTCTTCATGGGCCTGTCCATGGAGGTCCATTCCGGGACCAGGCTTGCGCTGGTTGGCCCCAACGGGTGCGGCAAGTCCACGCTGCTGAAGATCATGGCCGGGGAGACTTCGCCCGACTCCGGCAAGGTGACCGTGCCCAAGGGCTCGCAGATAGGGTTCGTGCAGCAGGAACTGGGGGCGGCCGATCTCGCCAAACCCCTGCAGGATTTCGTGCTCGAGGTGCTGCCCTCGTGGGGGGAATTCTGGACCCAGTGGCGTGCCGCCCTGGATCAGAACGACGAAGCCGCCCTGATCCGGTTGCATGACCGGCAGGAGGAGCTGGAGCATCAATACGGGTATAATCCCGAGCACAGGGCCCACGCCATCCTGTCCGGACTGGGCTTTGCCCCTGCGGTCTTTTCCCGCCCCGTGGGCGAACTGAGCGGTGGTTGGCGCGAACGGGCCAAGCTGGCCCGGGTGCTGGTGGCCGGGGCCGACATCCTCTTTCTGGACGAACCGACCAACCATCTCGATCTTGAGGCGGTGGAGTGGCTTGAGTCCTACGTGCTGGGCTTCGAGGGCGTCCTCGTCTTTGTGGCTCACGATCGCTATTTTCTGGACCGGGTCGCAAACAAGGTGCTGTTTCTTGGCGGGGAAAAGCCTTTTTTGCGCGACGGCAATTTTTCCCAATTTCTGGAATGGAACGCCGAGCGGAGCGATCAGCTCCGGCGGCAAGCCGAAAAATTGCGCACGGAGATCAGCAAGAAGCAGGCCTTCGTGGACCGCTTTCGGGCCAAGGCCACCAAAGCCAGGCAGGCCCAGAGCAGGCTCGGCCAGATTGGCAAGCTCCAGAGCGAACTTCAGACTCTGACCCCCGAGACCCGCGCCCGCACCCTGTCTTTCAGCTGGCCCGAGCCCGAGCGGGGCAATCAGACCGTGCTGTCCGCAGTGGAGCTGTCCTTTTCCTTTCCGGACGCGGCCCTTTTTTCCGATCTGTCCTTCAACCTCTATCGCGGTCAGAAAATTGGGCTGGTCGGTCCCAATGGCCGGGGTAAATCGACCTTGATCAAGCTCATCAACGGTCAATTAAAGCCCAGCCAGGGCCACATCAACATGGGCTCAAGCATCGTCACCGGGTACTTCAGCCAGCACCAGACCGACATCGTGCGACCGGCCTCCACGGTCATGTCCGAGATCAAGCGCCTGGCCTCGCCGTCATGCACGGACCTGCAGCTCAAATCCGCCCTCGGCCTGTTCATGCTCGGCGAACGCTACTGGGAAAAGAAGGTCGAGGACCTGAGCGGCGGCGAAAAGAATCGTCTGGTGCTGAGCACCCTTTTCCTCAGCCGCGCCAATTTCCTCATTCTTGACGAACCGACCAACCACCTGGACATGGAGAGCCGCGAGGCCCTCATGGATGCCCTCTCGGCCTACCAGGGCACCATGCTGGTGGTCGCCCACGACCGCTATCTCCTGAGCGAGGTGGTGAGCGAAATCTGGGAACTGCATGCCGACGGCATCGAGATGCATCAGTGCGGCTTTGATGAGTATCATGCCCGCAAGAAGGCTCGCGAGGCGCAGGAACTGGAAAAACCGGACATGACTCGCGCGGTGCGCAACGAGCAGAAGCTCAAGAAGCGCGAGCAGGCGGAGATGCGCAACAGGATCTACCAGCAGCTCAAACCCCTGCGCAAAAAATACGAGAAGCTCGAAGCGGAACTGGAAGCCAATCTGGTCGAGCAGGAAACGCTGGAGACGCAGCTGGCTGACCCGGTCACCTACGAGGACGTGTCCCTGTCCCGCGAACTGGGGCAGCGCTTCGCGGCCTTGCAGAACAGGGCCGAAGATTTGATGTCGGATCTGGCTTATCTGGAAAAGGAACTGCAGGAGCTTGAAATTCAGAGGGATGCATGACGGTCGGCAGCATTGACGTGGTGGCCGGGATCATCGTGCGCGACGACAGGTTTCTGGCCGCCCGGCGATCTCTATCCATGTCCGAGTCCGGATTCTGGGAATTTCCGGGCGGCAAGGTCGAGGCTGAAGAGACGCTTGGGCAGGCTCTTGCCCGGGAACTGGAAGAGGAATTATCCATTGCAATAGATGCTTTTTCCCTCTGGAAAGTAAAGGAAAAAAAGGTTAAAGGACGTGCAATTCGGCTTTTCTTTCATCTTGTGACTGAATTTTCCGGCGCACCAACGCCGCGTGAAGGCCAGGAATTGGCATGGATCACATGTGAAGAAGCCCGGGGGTATTCTTTTTTGCCGGCTGACGAGGAAATTCTGTCCGAACTTTCCGCATGCCTGCAAACGCGTTGAACCCCCACCGGACTCGCGGTAGCGATTGGTTACGTATTTTTCCGACCCAACTTCTGGAGGACGTTCATGCCTGTCTTTATCTATAAGGCAAAAACACGCGGCGGTAGATCGGTCAAAGGGGATTTGGACGCTCCAAGCCTTGAATTTGCCGAAAATATCCTGCGACGCAAAGGATATGGCAATGTCCGGGTCAAGCCGAAACCCAAGGACATTCTGGAAGGCACCTTTCTTGAGGGCGGTGTGTCCGATCGCGACATGGTCGTCTTCAGCCGGCAGTTCGCCACCATGATCAACGCAGGCGTGCCCATCCTGCAGGCCTTGCAGATCATGTGCGAGCAGACCGAGAACCCCAAGCTGCGCCGCAAGCTCTATGCGGTCAGAAACGACATCGAGGGCGGCAGCTCCCTGTACGAGGCCCTCAAAAAACATCCCGACATTTTTGACGCGCTCTATTCCAACATGGTCAACGCCGGTGAGACAGGCGGTATTCTGGACCAGGTCCTCATACGTCTGGCCGAATACATCGAGAAGGCCGCCAAGCTCAAAGCCAAGATCAAGGGCGCCATGATCTACCCGGGCGTGGTCGTGACCGTGGCCGTGGCGGTCATCGCGGTCATCCTCATCTTCGTCATCCCGACTTTTGAGCAGATGTTCACCGAATCCGGCGGCGCGCTTCCCCTGCCGACCCAGATAGTCATCAACATGAGTAATTTCGTCATCAACAATTTCATGTTGCTGGTGGGCGGCATCATCGCTTTTATTGTCGCCTTCAAGTTTTTCTACAAATGGGAGAAGGGGAAGATCCTTGTCGATCGCTGGGTTCTTTTTCTGCCCGTCTTCGGCCCCCTGCTGCGCAAGGCCGCCGTGGCCAAGTTCAGCCGGACGCTGGCGACCATGGTTTCAAGCGGCGTGCCGATATTGAACGCGCTGGATATCGTCTCGCGCACATCGGGCAACAAGACCGTTGAAAAGGGCGTGCTCGAAGCCAAGAAATCCATCGCCGAAGGCCAGAGCCTGGCCGAACCGCTTGATGACACCGGGGTCTTCCCGCCCATGGTCATCCACATGATCGCCATCGGCGAAACCACGGGCGCGCTCGATTCCATGCTGACAAAAATCGCGGATTTCTATGATGACGAGGTCGACGTGGCCGTTGACGCCCTGACCTCTCTCATCGAGCCGATCATGATCGTTTTTCTGGGCGTGGTCGTTGGTGGACTGGTCATCAGCATGTACCTGCCCATCTTCTCCATCGCCGACACCGTAGCGTAAGTTCAGGGAGTTTTTCGTGCGTATTTCCCAGTTGCTTCAGCGGCAGGAACCTTTCCTGTCGCTGGAGTTCTTTCCCCCCAAAGACCGGGCGCAGTGGCCCGGTTTTTTTGATGTCGTGCGTCAGCTCAGAGCGCTCGCGCCCCTGTTTTGTTCCGTGACCTATGGCGCGGGCGGCAGCACCCAGCACAACACGCTGGAGATAGTGACCCGCATGAAGCAGGAATATGGCCTGGAGCCTTTGGCGCATCTGACCTGTGTCGGAGCGGACCGGGCCAGGCTTGGCTCCTTTTTGTCCGGCCTGGGTGAGGCCGGCGTCGATAACGTGCTTGCTCTGCGTGGCGACCCGCCTCGGGGTGAAACATCCTTCACCCCCGACAGTGAAGAGTTTCAGCACGGCAGCGACCTGGTCTCCTTCATCCGGCAGGAGTTTTCCGATCTGTGCATCGGCGTTGCGGGCTATCCTGAAAAACATCCCGAAGCCCCGAGCATGGCGGATGATCTGGAGCGTTTGCGACACAAGGTCGCAAGCGGCGCCGATTTCGTCATCACACAGCTTTTTTTCGATAACGACAGGTATTTCGATTTCGTGGTTAGGGCCAGGGCGGCGGGCATCGGCGTGCCCATCATCCCGGGCATTCTGCCGGTCCAGAACCTTGGGGCCCTGCAGCGCATGCTGACCTTTTGCGGGGCTTCCGTGCCTGAAGGGTACATGCGCGATCTGGAGCATGTGCACAAGGTTTACGGCGAGAGCGGGGTGCGCGGGCTGGGACTGGGTTACGCCAAGAGCCAGATCCGAAATCTGCTTGACCGGGGAGCCCCTGGAGTGCATCTCTACACTCTTAATAAAGCCGATACCTGCCTGGATATCTGGAAGGATTTTTCGAGCAGGGATGGGCTGAAGTAACATATTTTGGAGGCGACGATGAAGAAGATTCCCGTAGTGGCCGTGGTTGGCGCGACTGGCGCCGTTGGCAGAGAGATGCTCGATACGTTGGTTCGCCGGAATTTCCCCCATGCGGAAGTGCGGGCTCTTGCCTCTTCGCGCTCCGCGGGTACCAAAGTGGAATTCGGCGCGAAAAAACTGACGGTGCAGGAATTGACCGAAGATTCCTTTGTCGGCGTTGATCTGGCCCTTTTTTCCGCCGGCGGTTCCACGTCCGAAAAATTCGCGCCCTGCGCGGTCAAGGCCGGTTGCGTGGTGGTCGACAACTCCAGCGCCTGGCGCATGGACCCGGCCGTTCCCCTGGTCGTCCCCGAGGTCAACCCCGATGATCTCGCCTGGCACAAGGGCATCATCGCCAACCCCAATTGTTCGACCATCCAGATGGTCGTGGCCTTAAAACCGCTGCATGACGCCGCCCGCATCAAGCGCGTCGTGGTCTCCACCTATCAGGCTGTTTCCGGCACCGGCCAGAAGGCCATCGTCGAACTGGAAAATCAGGTGCGTCAGCTTTTCAACGGCCAGGAAGCCACCAATACGGTTTATCCGCACCGCATCGCCTTCAACTGCCTGCCCCAGATCGACGTCTTCCTGGACAACGAGTACACCAAGGAAGAGATGAAGATGGTCCTTGAGACCAAGAAGATCATGGGCGACGATTCCATTCGGGTCACCGCCACCGCCGTGCGCGTGCCGGTTTTCTACGGCCACAGCGAAAGCGTGAACATCGAGACCGAAAAGAAGCTCACCTCCAAGGAGGCCCGCGCCATCCTGTCTCAGGCTCCCGGCGTGCGCGTCCTCGATAATCCCGGCGAGAAGATCTATCCCATGCCCATTTTCGCCGCGGGCGAGGATGAGACCTTCGTGGGCCGCATCCGCGAGGACGAGAGCATCGAGAACGGCCTGAACATGTTCATCGTGGCCGACAATATCCGCAAGGGCGCGGCTCTGAACGCCGTCCAGATCGCGGAGGTGCTCCTGGAACGCGATCTTTTGCGCATTTCGTAAGTTCCTACACGTTTCTAGTTGTCCGCACGCCCCGAACCTAAAAACGGCTCGGGGCGTGTTTTGCGAGCGACGCGCAGCGGGGTGGCCCATGCCGTCATGGAGGGAAAGATGGTTGAAATCGGAAACGAGCAGCTCTTTTGGGAACGTTTGCAGGCTACCCCGCGCCCCGGCGAGGAGAATTTTCTGGCTTTCTACGATCATCGGCTGGGTGCGATTTTCACCAATCCGCGCCTCATGCTCATACCCCTCGATGACCACCTTGTGCACCGCGGCGACGGCGTTTTCGAGGCGCTGCGTTTTGAGGACGGAGCCATCTATCAGCTGGACGAGCATTTGCTGCGTCTGGAGCGTTCCGCCGGCGCTATTGAACTTGCCTTGCCGATCGGCACCGCCGAACTGGACGATCTGATCCGGCAGGTCTGCCTGGCCAGCGGCGCGAGCGAAGGCAACGTCATGGTCTTTGTGGGACGCGGCCCGGGCGGCTTCACCCTCGACACTCGTGAATGCCCGCAGTCGAGCCTGTACATCGCGGCCAAGCGTTTCGTCCGCAAGCCCGAATCCTTCTGGACTGTCGGGGTCAGCGCAGTGCGTACGCGCATTCCGGCCAAGCAGGGCTGGATGTCCCAGATCAAGAGCGTGAATTACCTGCCCAACGTGCTGATGAAAAAGGACGCCGTGGAGCAGGGCGCGGACTATCCGCTCTGCTTCGACGGGGACGGCTTTCTGGCCGAAGGCTCCACGGAGAACGCGGTGCTGGTGGACAGGGACGGGGTTTTCGTCGTGCCCGAGCTCAAGAACGCCCTCATGGGCACCACCCTGAAGCGGGCCATGAGCCTGGCCGAGGGTTTCATGCCGGTCGCCACCCGCCCCGTGCCCGAATCCGAGCTGTACGACTGCCGTGAAATCATTCTTCTTGGCACCAGCATCGACGCGGTGGGCGTGGTTCGCTACAATGGCCGTGTCGTGGGCGACGGCGTCCCCGGTCCTGTCGGCCTGCGCCTGCGCGGGTTGCTGGTGGAGGACCGCAAGGCCCACGGCCAGCGGCTGCTGCGGGCATGATACGTCAGGCGGCAGACCGGGAGATGGCGTCGCTTGCGGCTATAGGAGTGACGCATCTGGATCTTGGCTGCGAATTCAGGGGCGGACAACGGCAGGTCATCTATCTTGCCGGCGAACAGCACAAGGCCGGGGTAGAGGTGCGCGTGGCCGCGCCGCAAGGCGCACCCATTCTTGATGCCGCTCTTGAACTCGGGATAAAGATTGCGACGCTGCCTCGCAGACGTGATTATCATCCCCTCAATCTGCTCGCACTGCTCCGCATACTTCCTTCCTCGCCTACCATCCTGCACACTCACGACGCCCGCGCCGCCTCTCTTGGGGCCTTGGCGCACCTCTTCCGACGGGACCTGACCCTGATCCATACCCGGCGGGTGTCCTATGCTCTGGGCCAGGGATGGAGTCGCTGGAAATACCGGCTCGGAACCCTGGTGGTCTGTGTCAGCCGGGAGGTGGAGGATGTGGTTCGCGGAGCCGGAGTTCGCCGCACAGCGGTCATCCCCAGCGCCATCGTGCTTGATAGATACTCCCGCCGGGAACCCGGAAACTTCGGGCGGGTGGGCATCATCGGCGCTCTTTCCCCACAAAAGGGCCACGCCCAGTTTTTCAGGGCCCTCTCGCTGCTGGCACATGTGCCAAAGGTCTGGGTGGTCGGCGATGGGGCCTTGGAGGCGGACCTGAAGCGTCAGGCCGAAAACCTGGGCCTTTCAGAACACATCGCGTGGAAAGGGCGGGTCGAGAGTTCTCTCATTCTGCCCAGCCTTGACGTTCTGGTTGTGCCATCGGCTCATGGCGAGGGTTCAAGCGGGGTCATCAAGGAAGGATGGGCCGCGGGCGTGCCCGTGGTCTGTTCCGATCTTCCTGCCAACCTTGAGTTGGTTCGCGACGAGGTCAACGGGCTCGTCTTTTCCAACGGGGACCCTGCCTCCCTGGCGCGGCAACTTGATCGCCTGCGGGAAAATTCCGCCCTGGTCGAAAAGCTCGTTTCGGCAGGGATCCTTGATGTCGCGGCGTATGATGCATCCGGGATGCATGCGGCCTATCTTCGGGCCTATGCCTCGGCTCTTCCTGTTTAAGTCGTGCCGGATGCGCATGGTCTTCATGCTTCTTCTTTCGTGACCCTCCCTCAAATTCTCGTTTTTTATGCCGGGACCAGTGTGGCGATTCGTCGCAACCATTGGTCGCGCTTTGACAAATTCGCATAAGACGTTAGAGAAAAAGTTCGCAATCCTCGTTACTCTTTCTCCGGAGGTTCTTATGACCAAAGCAAGCAACAAAGACGAATGGTTTCTGCCTGAGGATCAGCGCAAGGCTCTGGCCTCCTATCTGAAGGATTTCAAGGAAGTGGTGCCCGTGCATCTGTTCGTTACGCCCGGGCAGAACGATGCCTACGCCGACTTCGCGCGCAATCTGATGAAGGATCTTGTTCGCCTAACCGACAAGGTCACCCTCAACCTGCATTCCGCAGATGAAAAGGCCAACGAAAAGTTTGGCGTGGAGCGGTTCCCGACGCTGCTCATCGCACCCGAAAAATATTCCATTCGTTTTACCGGCGCTCCGGCCGGTGAGGAAGGGCAGGCCTTTTTGCACGCCCTGATGATGGCCTCAACGGGCAACAGCTTCTTGTCCGCGCGCAGCAAGGAGCTGCTGCAGGAATTGGAGGAGCCCCGCCAGGTCAAGGTTTTTGTCAGCCCGACCTGTCCGTATTGCCCCGGGCAGTGCGTCAACGCCATCAAGGCGGCCATCGAGAAACCGCTTTTGGTCAGTGTCGAATGCGTCGAGACCGGGGAAAACCCGGAGTACGCGGAAGAGTACTCCGTGGGCTCCATCCCGCACACGGTTTATGACGACGAAAAGTTGTCCACCGTGGGCATGGAGTCGGAGCTGGCCTTTGTTCTGCAACTCGTGACGCTCAAGGCCGCCAAGGACATGGCGGAGGAAAGGAGCGGGAAAGACAGTGCAGATGCAAGCTATCATGACGTGGTCATTATCGGCTCCGGACCTGCGGGTCTTACGGCCGGAATATACGCCAAACGCGCAGGTCTTGACGCCGTGGTGCTGGAAAAAGGCATTGTCGGCGGCCTGGTCAGCATCACTCCGGAAGTGGAGAACTATCCCGGCTTCATCAACATCGGCGGCAAGATGCTCATGGACATGATCCACGAGCAGGCCAAACAGTACGTGGACGTCATCACCGGTCAGACCGTCGAGGAGATCAAGGTCGGCAGGAAACTGGAAGTTTTGACCCAGGATCTGGTATATGTGGCGGATGCCGTCATATATGCGGCGGGTGCGTCCTGGAAGAAGCTGGACGTGCCCGGCGAGGACCGCTTCATGAGCAAGGGTGTGTCCTTTTGCGCGTCGTGTGACGGATTCATGTTCAAGGGCAAAAAGGTCGCCGTGGTCGGCGGCGGAAACACCGCCCTGACCGACGCCCTGCACCTGAAGAATCTGGGTGTGGATGTATTCATCGTGCATCGCCGCGACAGTTTCCGGGCCGAACAGCATCTTGTCGATTCCGTGCTCAGGGAGGAGATTCCCGTGCATTGGAACAGCGTTGTCGAGGAGATCGGCGGAAAAGAGACGCTTACGTTCATAAGCGTCCGGCACGTCAAGACCGGTGAAACAGAGCGCATCCCCGTGGACGGAGTTTTTCTGGCCATCGGCATCGTGCCCAATGTCGAGGCCGTGTCTCATCTGGGCTTGGCACAGGAGCCGGGCGGCTATATCCGCGTCGACAGACTGGGCCGCACCAGCATCCCGCGCATCTATGCGGCCGGAGACATAACCGGCGGGGTGCAGCAGATCGTCACGGCTGTCAGCGAGGGCGCTTCGGCGGCCATGGCCGTTTTCGAGGATTTGACCAGACGCAAGACGGAAGCGGCGGCGCGCAAGGCATGAAAATGGCCCCGCAAGGGGCCAAAGCAGTCGCGCAACCTCAACTTTCCTGAGGAACCGAGGAAAGGTAGCGCAACCCGACGCCGAACTCGGCGTTTGAGTCAGGCAGGTTCTTTTTCCAGACGACTTTTGCGTAATAGCATGTTTTCGGGTTCTGATATTCTACCAGAGGGTCCAGGAGCGCGTCTTCCTCCAGAACTTCGATGAGCAGATTGGCGCCAAGCTTTGGAGGCGGGTAGTTCAATTCCAGGTACATGCCGGTGCTGCTGTAATTGATCATCCTGGCAAGCCGGCATTCTTCCTGTTCTCCGGTACAAAAGCGAATGATGGCCTCTTGTGGAATGCGATTTTTTTCGCGATTATCCCCTTTGTTTCTGACTCTCATGCGCACCTCGTTCTTGCTCCGGCATCAGGCTCTCTGTATCTGAACTACGTATTTCGCGTAGGTGTTAGCAAAATATATGCCGGGTAGTTTTGTGTTTTGGGCCCATCTGTTTAAGTACGATTACGGCGTGAATTATGCGCAGGATTAATAACCTGTTCCAGTTTTTCCGGATAATTTTCGGGTGGGGGATTTTTTCAGCGAAACAGGTGGTGGAATATAGCTGTTATAAATTTTGGAAGAGTAGTGATAAAAAATGCTGTCTTTTCAGATCGTCGCGGCGATGGCGGGGTTGTTTCCGGAAATTGTGGATTTTACGAGGAACGCTTTTGAAAGTGGAAGCGGATGCCTTCGGGTTGCACGGAGGCGACCTTGTCGCCGGGAAACTGGATGGCGCGGCCACAATTTTTGCGCATCCAGGCCGTGTCGAGGCGCAAAAGATGGCTCGCCAGGACCTGGCCCGGTCCCATGGAGTCAAGGATGGTTTTATAGAGGCGCAGGCGCTTTGCCTGGTGCACGTCGAGCAGTGCCGAAGCCAGAAGGAAATTCCGCATCGGAGCGGGCAGGAGGGGGAGCGCCTGGCTCCAGTACTCCTCGTCGATTTGGGCCAGGGTCCACAGCTGCATGGAGGTCTTGGCAAACGATGGGTTCTCGCGGCGCAGGAGCGGCAGGATGTCATGGCGAACCCTGTTGCGGGTGCGGTCCGGCGAGGCGTTGGACTGGTCTTCACACCAGCCTGTCCCGGTTTCTTCCAGAAAGCTGCGTAGTCCGTTTTTTTCCCAATCCAGCAGCGGCCGCAGCAGTCCGCGTTTCGGGTCCACGCCCGGCATTCCGCCCAGACCAGGCCAGCCCGTGCCGCGCAAGAGACGCATGACGATGTCTTCGGCCAGATCGTCGCCATGGTGCGCCGTGGTGATCCAATCCGCCTGATGCTCCTGCCGCACGGATTCCAAAAACGCATAGCGCGCCTGGCGTGCGCATTCTTCCAGACCGCGTCCCGACGCGGCCTGGAGCGAAGGGATGTCGAGGTGCGCCGCTTGGAAGGCAATGCTCAGACGGGAACAGACTTCCCGGGCATGCTCCAGTTCCCGGTCCGATTCGGGCCGCAGGCCGTGGTGGGCGTGGGCCGCGATGAGGGTCAGGTTCAGGGGCGCGCGCAACAGGTGTAGCAGATGCAACAGGGCGGTGGAGTCAAGACCGGCGGAATAGGCGACGACAAGGCGCGTGCCGCGCAGTTCGACCCCCAGGCTCTCCCTGCAAAAGCGTGGGATGCCAAGGCAGCGCCGGGCCAGGTGTCGAGGGATGTCCTGAAGTCGCATGACTTTGGGGATCAGAGGGGAATACTGAGGTCTGTGAGCAGGTTTTCCAGGTAGGAGATCATGTGCTCCTGTTGCGCGGGCGTTGCGTAGGCGATGCACGCGCAACGCAGGATGCGTTTGGCCCGGACCAGGAGTTCAAGCCGGACCCAGTCGCGGCCTGTTTCGACGGCCATGTAGAACGGGCCGCATTCAGGGGCGTGCTCCTGCTGCATGGGCGAGAGAAGTGCGGGCGGCAGGTTGAAGTGGTAAAGGTGCTCGATGCTCAAAAGCTCCTGCTCCTTGAGACGGCTTTCGAGCTTCTCCATGTCTTCCGGAGTGATTTCGTCGATGACAAAGGCGCGCATGGAATTCTCCGTTATTTGCTGCCGCTCGGGATTTTTCGGTCCAGATGGGCGTCTTCGGGGATGGCTTCCTCGTCCAGGTTGAACATCCGGCGGGCATTGTGGATGAAGCGCTGGGCCGAGCCCTCTTCCAGGGAGCGGCGCTTGAGGTAGCTGATGGGTTCGTGATAGATTTTATGGCACAGGGATTTGGCCAGTCGTTCCAGGATGGCGACCATCTGCGGGTCCGGATTGGGGCCGAGCTGCTTGATGGATTTCCTGAGCTCCTTGCGCGCGATGCATTCGCCCTGATCCAGCAGCGCAACGATGGTTGGCTGCAACTCCAGGCCGTCCCGCCAGCGCATGAAGGCTCCGACCTCCTCGGCGACGATGCCTCTGGCCTTCTGCGCTTCCTGCTGCCTTCCGGCCAGGTTTTCCTCGACCACTTCTTTGAGGTCGTCGATATCGTACAGATAGACGTTGTCGAGGCCGTTGATGTCGGGGTCGATGTCGCGGGGCACGGCGATGTCGATGAAGAAGATCGCCCTGTGGCGGCGCTTGCGCAGCACCTCCTTCATGTCCTTGGCACGGATGATGGCCGTGGGCGAGCCCGTGGAGCTGATGACGATGTCCGTTTCAAGCAGCGCCTGAGGCAGCTCTTCGAAGGGCATGGCGCGTCCTTTGAACTGCTTGGCCAGCTCCTCGCCCTTGGCCAGGGTGCGGTTGACCACGGTGATGTCGCGCACGCCGGCGGAAAGCAGATGCGTCGCCGCCAGCTCGGCCATCTCTCCGGCGCCGATCAAGAGGGCGCGGTGGTTGGTCAGGTCGGTGAAGATCTTGCGTGCCAGTTCCACGGCCGCATAGCTGATGGACACGGCGCTGGAGGCGATGGCCGTCTCGGTGCGGACCCTTTTGGCCACGGAAAAGGCCTTGTGCAGCAAACGGTTGACGATGACCTTGGCCACGCCTTTTTCCACGGCGTTCCGGTAGGCCGTCTTGAGCTGGCCCAGGATCTGGGGCTCGCCCAGGATCATGGAGTCGAGGCTTGAGGCTACGGTGAAGAGGTGGTTCACGGCATCAAGGCCTACGTGGCAGTAGGTGTGGTTTTCCAGATCGCTTTTGGGCTGCCCGCATTGGTCGGCCCAAAAGCGCAGGATTTTTGCGCGCATGTCGGTGTCGCTGGATCCGACAACCAAAAATTCGACGCGGTTGCAGGTCGAAAGGATCATGACTTCGCTCACGGCTCCGGCGTCGCTGACCAGCCCGGCGGCGGCAGGGTCGCAATCGGCCAGGGCGAAGCGTTCCCTGACATCGACACCAGCAGTCTTGTGATTCAAACCAACGAGATAGATTTCCTGATTCATGGATATGTGATGTCTAAAGATTACTGTCTAAAGCTGTGGTGTGACGGCAACAGGAAGTTGACCCCGACCAGGGACACAAGACAAAGTATGAAAAGGATTATGGCCGTCCGGGCCGGTTTGCGGCCCCGCCAGCCCAGGACCATGCGCTGGTGGAAAAGCAGGGCGAAAAGAGCCCAGATCACGATGGTGATCAGTTCCTTCGGATCCCAGCTGATGACCTTCTTCCAGGTGAAGGACGCCCACAGGAAACCGGCCAGCACGCTTATGGAGTACAGGGGAAATCCGATGCTCACGGCCCAGTGATTGGCCCTGTCGAAGGTTTCCAGGGAGGGCAGCTCCTTGGAGAATCCGGGCAGCTTGGCTTTGGTCTTGATCAGCCGTTCCAGATGCAGATAGGCCACCCCGGCGCCAAAGGCCATGGCGATGAGCGCCAGCGAAACGAAGATGGTGCCGACGTGCAGGCTGAACCACAGCGCGCTGAAGTGTTCGGGCACGGCCAGGACCTGGGTGCGCACCGCCAGGGACGAGGAAAAGAGGATCAGCGCCAAGGGCGCGGTGATCATGGACAGAAAATCGTGTTTGAGGCGCCACCACAGCACAAAAAAGATGAGCACGAAAAACCAGGCTAGGAGGCTCATGTAGAACTGGCCGTGCTGCAGGTTGGCGGCTCCCAGTTCCTGAAAACGCAAGGCCAGGTCCACGGTATGCAGCCCAAAGGCCGCTGCCGATGTCCAGGCCGCGATGCGTTTCAGGAACGCGCGGCGCAGGACCAGCCCGAGGGGGTACGAGACCGATCCGGTCAGGTAGAGCAGTGCTATGATCAGTTCAAAAAGTCGGGAAGCAGTCATCACACCATTCTCCGATTCGTGTGTGCAGGTCAGTGGGTAGCACGCGCCGGAGCAGTTCCAGGCAGGCGTGCCGATCGTCGTTTTTGATCAGGTCCGGCAGGGAAGAGGCGGCCAGCCTGCGGAAGATCTCCCTGTTTTCATCACTGCCGCGCCCCATGGCCAGCAGCGCGGTCCTGATGTCGGCCAGAAGACGGGTCATGGCCTCGTACTCCGGTCCGTATCGCTTCTCCAGATCCTGGCGGATGACCCGGGCCAGGGCCGGACTGGCACCGCTGGTGGAAATGGAGATGGTCAGGTCGCCGCGGGTGATGCTGGCGGGGAGCACGAAAGTGCCAAGCTCCGGGGCATCGGTCATGTTGCACAGAATCCCCCGCTGCGCGCAGGCCCTGCCGATGGCGGCGTTCACCTCGCGGTCGGAGGTGCAGGCAAAGACAATCCGCGCCCGGTCAAGGTCCTTTTCGGCAAAGGGCCGCTGTTCATACGAGAAGTTGTCCTGCCTTGCAAGAAGCTCGGTCAGCTCACGGCTTGGCGGCGCGGGGTCGATGGCTGTGACCAGCGCGGCTCTGCATTGCAGCAGCCCCTGGATCTTGCGCAGGCCGACTTCGCCCGCGCCGATGACCAGGCAATGCATGTCGGTCAGGTCCAAAAGCAGAGGATAATAACGCATGAGTGCCGTCTAGCAGAGCAGGTCCCACTTGTCCAAGACGTCCGCCCCGGTCAGCCCGGTTTGATTCGGTAAGGGCTGGACCGAAGCGGTCCGGTCTGATCCGAACAGGCGAGACGGTCTGAAAATCCGGGGAGTTCTGGACTTTTACAGCTTTTTGCCAGATGAAGGGCCATGAATTCCGGCGATTCCGATATGCGCGGCCAGTCCGTTCCCAAGTATCTGGTCATTCAGCTGGCGAGGTTTGGCGACCTGCTCCAGACAAAACGTCTGCTGCGATCCCTGCAGCTGGGCGGCGAGGTGCATTTGCTGGTGGACAGCTCCCTCAAAGCCCTGGCCCACATCGTTTATCCGGGGACTCAGGTACACGGCATCGCCGCCCACGGTACGCATGGCCCCGATATTCTGGCGCAGGTACATGAAGATCTGGGCGGCGTCATGGAACTTGATTTCCACCGCGTCTACAATCTCAATTTTTCCGGGCCGAGTTTCGCACTGGCCGGGATGTTTTCATGTTCCGCGGTTCGCGGATACCGCTGGCATCATGGGCAGCGACTCGTGGACTCCTGGCCCGACCAGGTCATGCGCTGGACCAGGGCGCGGGCGTTGACCGGCCTCAATCTGATTGACGTCTGGGGGCTCTACGCCGAGCAGCCGGTCCTTCCGGAACTGGTCAATCCCGATGCGGCTCCGCGCGGCGGCGGGATAGGGGTGGTCATGGCGGGGCAGAATGCGCGCAGATCCCTTCCTGCCGGGATGCTGGCCCCCCTTGTCCAGGCCGCTTTCGGCCGTGTCGGGCGCGGTCCCGTCTACCTGCTTGGCTCCGGAGGGGAGCGGCGGGCCGCCAAGGAGCTTGCCGCCCTGTTGCCCGCGACGCTCCGGGGAGAGGTTCGCGACCTGGTCGGCCGTACCGGCTGGCAGGAGCTCCACGACACCGTGAGCGGACTCGATCTGCTCGTCTCCCCGGACACCGGAACCATGCATCTGGCTGCCCACCTGGGCGTGCCGGTGCTGGCGTTTTTTCTTTCTTCGGCCTGGTGTCACGAGACCGGGCCTTATGGCCGGGGGCATCTGGTGCTGCAGGCCACGCAAGAGTGCGCGCCCTGTCTGGAAACCGCCTCCTGTCCGCACGGGATCTCCTGTCGCCGGGTTTTTGGCGATCCGTCCGTGTTGCGCCATGTCAGCGGCCACACGACCCGGGAGCTTGCTCCCGGATGCGCGATCATGGCGAGCGGCTTCGACGAGTTGGGCCTGATTTTTACCGCTGTCGCCGGATTGGACCCCGCAGCCGCGCGGCGCAGGGCTTTCAGGGCCATGGCCGCCGCCTATGCCGGGGTGCGCATGCCGGACAGCGCGGAACTCTTGCCGGAGGAGAACTGGATGCGGGAGCGGGACTGGATGCTGCCCCAAACACTGCGAGGAAGGGCCCATGACTGAGACTCGGCGAATTCTGGTTGTGCTGCCCATGTACGGCGGCTCCCTGCCCATTGGACGCTATTGCGGCAATGCCCTGCGGGAGCTTGGGCATGTGGTGGAATATTTCGAGGCCCCGGATTTTTTTGGAGCCTTTTCGGCGCTGAAGACCTTGCGCGTGGGCACGGACCGCCTTGATTATCTGGAGAACAGCTTCCTGCAGGTCGTGTCCCAGGCTATCCTGGCCAAGGTCGAGGCCTTTGGTCCGGATCTGGTCCTGGCCATGGCCCAGGCGCCCCTGTCGCGGCAGGCACTGAAGCGCCTGCGACGCGACAAGGTGCCCACGGCCATGTGGTTCGTGGAGGACCGCGAGGTTTTTCCGTATTGGAAGGCCTTTGCGCCCTTCTACGACCTGTTCGCGGTCATCCAGAAAGGTGATTTCGCGCAGCAGCTCGCGGCCCTGGGACAGCCCAATTCCTTCTACCTTCCTTTGGCCGCCGACCCGGGAGTGCATCGCCCCCTCGAACTCTCCGCCGTGGAGCGGCGCAAGTACGGCAGCGAGATATCCTTTGTGGGCGCGGGCTATCCCAATCGCAGACTGGCTTTCCGGCAACTGACCGGGCATGCCTTGCGCATCTGGGGCAATGACTGGGACGGGGAGACGACCCTTGCTCCCTATCTGCAACGGGAAGGGGCACGCATAGATACCGATGAGGTGGTGCGCATCTTCAACGCCACGACCATCAACGTGAACCTGCATTCCTCCGTCAGGCCGGGCGTATTGGTCGGGGACGGGGATTTCGTCAACCCGCGCACCTTTGAGCTCGCGGCCTGCGGAGCGTTTCAGTTGGTGGACCGGCGGGCACTTTTGTCCGAACTTTTCGCCGATGGCGAGCTGGCCCTATTTTCCGACATGGCCGAGTTGCGGCAAAGCATCGAATTTTACCTGGCCCACCCCGAGGCCCGGTCCGAGGTCGCGGCCAGGGGGCAGGCCAGGGTTCTGGCCGAGCACACCTACGCGCACCGCATGCAAACCCTTTTGCAGCACGCCTCGGCGTTCATGCAGGTCAAGGAAATCCAGCCCGAGGATTGGCGTGCTCAGATCGCGCCGCACCTGCGCGCGGAAGTGGAAGCCCTTCTGGCGCGCTTGAGCCTTGCGCCCACGGTGAGTTTCGAGGATCTGGTCTGGGCCGTGCGTAGCCGGGAAGGCCGTCTTGATCGTCTGGAAACCGCCATCCTCTTTCTTGATGAATGGAAAAAACTGTACGCTGGCCCACGGCCGGGGAAATAACCACGAAAAATTGGCTTGAAACTCGCGGCGCCCGCGAGTAGTCAAGCCATTGCCAATAATTGACCAGGAGTTCTCATGTACAAGCCGTCCATCGGCCTTTCTCTTGAAGGCCTGCCCTTTATCTTCTTTACCGCCATCGCCACCTTGACCTTCGCGCTGCTCGACTGCTGGTTCATGGCGACTGTCCTGCTTGTGGCCCTTTTCCTTGTGCTCAATTTCTTCCGCGACCCGGAACGCGTGGTCCCGCAGGAACAGGGCGTGGCCGTGTCTCCGGCCGACGGAAAGGTCATCAAGGTCGAGACCATGCGTGACCCCATGACCGGCGAGGACCGTACGGCGATCTGCGTGTTCATGAACGTCTTCAACGTGCACGTGAACCGCATGCCCGTGGCCGGCCGCATCGCTCGCATTTCCTACTTTGGCGGAAAATTTCTGAACGCATCCTTCGACAAGGCCTCCACCGACAACGAGCGCAACTCGCTCCTGATCGAAGACGGTGACGGCCGGTCCTGGACCATGGTCCAGATCGCCGGGCTCATCGCGCGGCGCATCATCTGCTGGGGCGAGGAGGGCGACTCTCTGGTCCGGGGTCAGCGTTTCGGACTAATCAAGTTCGGATCAAGAGTTGACCTTTACCTTCCTGCAGAGTATGAACCAATAGTTCGAATTGGTGACAAGGTTTTTGCCGGGCAGTCGATTTTGGCCCGCAAAAAATAAAAAAGAGCTTTTTTCAGGACCGTTTATGGAACATTTGAAGCCCAAGCATCGGGGATACTATCTGCTCCCCAACATGATGACCATGGCCAGTTTGCTGGCCGGGTTCATGGGTATTCTGTGGTCCATCGACGGTCGTTTCGAGATGGCGGCCGTGGCCATCATCGTCAGTTGCGTCTTCGACGGACTGGATGGAAAGCTGGCGCGACTGACCAATTCGGCCTCGGATTTCGGAGTTCAGCTGGACTCTCTGGTCGATCTGATCGCTTTTGGCGTCGGTCCGGCCGTCATGATTCACCAGTGGAATACTTTTGAATTCGGTCGGTTGGGCATCATGGCCTCCTTTTTGGTCATGGCTTGCGGGGCGCTCAGGCTGGCCCGCTTCAACATCCAGACGGGCAAGATCAGCAAGAAGTTCTTCATCGGTCTGCCCATTCCGGCTGCGGCCTGCACCCTCGCGACCTTTGTTCTCTTTTCTTCCTACATTCCCGAAACCATGACCGAACTGGTGCCCGGCATTACGCTGGGACTGGCTTTTCTGGTTTCCATTCTGATGGTCAGCAATGTCCGCTACGCCTCCTTCAAGGATGCCGAAGTCATTCGCGCGCACCGTTTCAGCGCCACGGTCACGGCATTGCTTGTCTTCGTGCTCGTCGCTTCCGAACCAAAGCTTCTGAGCTTTGTGTTTTTCATTGGTTACATTATTTCCGGTCTCATCTACACCTACTTCTTTTTGCCCCTACGCGGGAAATCCTTCCTACGAGAGTCTTCTCACAAGATCTCGTAAAGGAAACACGTAACCCCCTCAGCATCGTTTGCAGGAAACGGCCATCCCGGCGTACAGTCAGCCAGGATCAGCTGCGATTTTTTATAAAAATAATCGATTATACATCATCCACCAGAAGGAGTGCATCATGTCAGAACGAATTTTCATTTTCGACACAACCTTGCGTGATGGCGAACAGTCACCCGGCGCAACCATGAACCGTGACGAAAAGGTGCGCCTGGCCCGGCAGCTTGAAATACTCGGCGTCGACATCATCGAGGCCGGTTTCCCGGCGGCCAGCCAGGGCGACTTCGAGGCCGTGCGCGACATCGCCCTGGCCGTGCAGAACTGTCAGGTGGCCGGGCTTTGCCGGGCGCTGCCCAGCGACATCGATCGCGCCTGGGAGGCGGTCAAAGGCAACCCCCAGGCCCGTATCCACACCTTTCTGGCCACCTCGGACATTCATATGAAGTACAAGCTGCGCAAGGAGCGGCACGAGGTTCTGGACATGGCCGAGGCTGCCGTCAAATACGCTGTGTCCAAGACCTCCAACGTGGAGTTTTCCGCCGAGGACGCCTCCCGTTCCGACTGGCCCTTTCTGGCGCAGGTCTTCGAGCGGGTCATCGCGGCCGGGGCCACGACCATCAATGTCCCGGACACAGTCGGCTACACCCAGCCGCAGGAATTTGCCGAACTGCTCAAATATCTGATTGAAAACGTGAAGGGCAGCCACAAGGCCGTTTTTTCCGTGCACTGCCACAACGATCTGGGGCTGGCCACGGCCAATACGCTGGCCGCGCTCAAGGCCGGTGCGCGTCAGGCCGAGGTGACTTTGAGCGGCATCGGCGAGCGGGCGGGCAACGCGGCTCTGGAAGAGGTGGTCATGTCCATGGACGTGCGCAAGGATTTCTACCAGTTGACTACGAATATCAAAAAAGAGCAGATTTTCCCCTCCACCAGGCTCTTGTCTTTGATCATCGGTCAGCCTATACCTCCTTACAAATCGATTATCGGTGCTAATGCCTTTGCCCACGAATCCGGCATCCATCAGGACGGGGTGCTCAAGAATCGTCAGACCTATGAAATCATGACGCCCGAGTCCGTGGGACGGCAGGAAGAGGACATGGTTCTGGGCAAGCATTCCGGCCGCGCCGCCTTCGACAAGCGATTGAAAGACCTCGGCTACCGCCTGGACGAGGAACAACTCGGCATTGTGTTCACGGCCATGAAAAAACTGGCCGACCGCAAGAAGGAGATTTTCGTCGAAGACCTGGAAGCCGTGGTCCTCGACGAGATCTTCCGCCTTCCCGACAAGTACCGCCTGGAATATCTGAGCGCCTTGAGCGGCAACATGGCCATCCCCAACGCGGTGGTCAAAATGTATGTGGACGGCGAGGAACGCATTCTTTCGGATTTCGGGACAGGCCCCATCGATGCCGTGTTCAACACCATCGGCAAGGTCGTGGGGCGTAGCCCCAAACTGATCCGGTATGCGGTCAACGCCATAACCGGCGGCACCGACGCCCAAGGCGAGGTGACCGTTAAGATAGAAGAGAACGGAAAAACCTCGGTGGGCCGCGCATCCGACGCGGACATCATCGTGGCCAGCGCCAAGGCGTATCTGAACGCCCTGAACCGCTTGGCCAAAAGACAGGAGGACAGCATATGCGCCAGACTTTAGCACAGAAAATATTGCAGAGGCATACGGACCAGCCCATCACCGCGGACGGACAGATTGTCCAGTGCCGCGTTTCCATGGTGCTGGCCAACGATATAACCGCGCCGCTCGCCATCAAGTCCATCCGGGGCATGGGCGTGAAGCAGGTCTTCGACAAGGACAAGGTGGCCCTTGTCTGCGACCATTTCACCCCCAACAAGGACATCGACTCGGCCGAGCAGGTCAAGGTCGTGCGCGACTTTGCCCGCGAGATGGACATCACCCACTATTACGAAGGCGGGAATGTCGGTGTCGAGCACGCCATCCTGCCCGAATACGGGTTGGTCGGACCCGGCGACATCGTGGTCGGCGCGGACAGCCACACCTGCACCTACGGGGGGCTCGGCGCCTTCGCCACGGGCCTCGGCAGTACGGACATCGCCGCAGCCATGGCCCTGGGCGAGACCTGGTTCAAGGTGCCGGAGACCATCCGTGTCAACTTCACGGGCAAGCTGCCCGAACATGTCGGCGGCAAGGATCTTGTTCTTTTCACCATCGGTCAGACCGGCGTGGCCGGGGCCCTGTACAAGGCCCTGGAGTTCGGTGGCGAGATCATTGAGGGGCTCTCCGTGGAAGCGCGCATGACCATGGCCAACATGGCCATCGAGGCCGGGGGCAAGGCCGGGCTTTTCGCTGCCGACGAAAAGACCCTGGCCTATTGCCAGGCTCACGGCCGCATGGGCGACAGCCCCATCGCCGCCGACGAGGGCGCGCATTACTGGAAGGAGATGACCTTCGACGTGTCCTCCTTCTCGCCTCAGATCGCCTGTCCGCACCTGCCGGACAATGTGCGGCCGGTGGAAGAGGTTTCCGACGTGCGCGTGGATCAGGTCGTGCTTGGCTCCTGCACCAACGGTCGCATCAGCGACCTGCGCGAGGCCGCCAAAATCATCAAGGGCCGCAAGGTGGCCAAAGGCGTGCGCTTCATCGTCATCCCCGCCTCGCCCGGCGCGTATTCGATGGCTCTGGACGAAGGTTTGCTGCGCATTTTTCTCGACGCGGGGGCGATCATCAGCCCGCCCACCTGCGGACCGTGCCTGGGCGGACACATGGGCATTCTGGCCGGCGGCGAGCGCTGCCTAGCCACGACCAACCGCAATTTCAAGGGACGCATGGGCAGCCTGCAGTCCGAAGTCTACCTGGCCAACCCTGCGGTGGCGGCGGCCACGGCCGTGACCGGGTTCATCACCCATCCGGCCAAACTTGGTTAAAGGAGAGAAGTCATGACATTCAAAGGTAAAACCCACGTTGTGGGCGACAATATTGATACCGATGCCATCATCCCGGCCCGGTTTCTGGTCACGGCCGACACGGCCGAGCTTGGCAAGAACTGTTTCGAAGGGCTTGAGCCCGGCTGGGTCAAGCGCGTAACGAAGGGCGACATCCTTGTCGCGGGCGACAATTTCGGCTGCGGCTCCTCGCGCGAACACGCGCCCCTGGCCATTCTGGGCGCGGGCATTCCCGTGGTTCTGGCCCGCAGCTACGCCCGCATATTTTACCGCAACTCGTTCAACATGGGCCTCTTGCTGCTGGAACTGGGCGACGACATTGAGCGCATCAAGGAAGGAAACGAACTTGAGATCGACGTGGCCGCAGGCACGATCAAGAACCTGACCACCGGCGAGACCATCGGGTTCATCCCCGTGGCCCCGTTCATGATGGAAATGCTCTCCGGCGGCGGTCTGGTGGAGTACGTCAAGCGCAAGGTGGCGCAATAGCAGGCCGCCCAAAAACGGCGATCTGCTGCGTCAGCGAAAAAAGCCAGACCGCTTATGTATGCGCATGACTGCGCGTCCTAGCTTTTTCCGCTTCCTTGCATCTCACCATTTTTGAACGGCCTGCGAATTTTGAATTTTTCAACAGTCAGATAGACCCATTCGGCACGCCCTACCAGCGAGCCCCGGGCTTCCCCCCACCCCAATGAATGGGGTGCAGGGGGCGCGCCCCCTGCCCGCCGAAGGCATGCTTATATATAGGAGTTTGCAATGAACATGAAAATCTGCCTCATGCCCGGCGACGGCATAGGCCCTGAGATAGTGACCCAGGCCGTGAAGGTGCTGGAGAAGGTGGCGGCAAAGTTCGGCCACACAGTTGAAACCGAGAGCGCGCTCATCGGCGGTGCGGCCATCGACGCCGTGGGCAACCCGTTGCCCGAGGCGACTGTGGCCGCCTGCAAGGCGGCGGACGCGGTGCTGCTGGGCGCGGTGGGCGGCCCCAAATGGGACACCATCGATCCGGCCATCCGCCCCGAAAAGGGGCTGCTCGGCATCCGCAAGGCCCTGGGCCTTTTTTCCAACCTGCGTCCGGCCGTGCTCTTTCCGGAGCTGGCGGCGGCGGCGTATCTGCGTCCGGACATCATCGGGCAGGGCCTTGACATCATGGTCGTGCGCGAACTGACCGGCGGCGCCTATTTCGGCGAGCCGCGCGGCGAGACCGTGGTGAATGGCGAGCGGGCGGCCTTCAATACCATGATCTACTCCGAGTCCGAGATCGAGCGCATCGTGCGCGTGGCCTGCGAGATTGCCCGCAAGCGCGGAAAGAAGCTGTGCTCCGTGGACAAGGCCAACGTGCTCGACGTGTCGCGGCTGTGGCGAGAGGTGGCCATTCGCACGGCGGCCGAGTATCCGGACGTGGAACTGTCGCACATGTACGTGGACAACGCGGCCATGCAGCTCATCCGCGACCCTTCGCAGTTTGACGTCATCGTGACCGAGAACCTTTTCGGCGACATCCTCTCCGATGAGGCCTCCATCATCACCGGTTCCATCGGCATGTTGCCCTCGGCCTCCATGGGTTCCGGCGGACCGGCCCTGTTCGAGCCCATCCACGGCTCGGCTCCGGACATCGCGGGCCGTGACATCGCCAACCCCTTGGCGACCATCCTGTCCGTGTCCATGATGCTGCGCTTCGCCTTTGGCCTGGAGGCCGAGGCCGAGTCCATCGACGCGGCGGTCAAGAGCGTGCTGGCCCAGGGTTTTCGCACCGGCGACATCTTCGTGGGCGAGGGCAAAAAAGTCGGCTGTTCGGAAATGGGCGCGTTGGTGCTGGGCGCGATCTGAACTTTCGGGCTGCGCCCTGTTGTGCAACGCCTTGAAATATGGAAATGTCGGGCAGGTCATGCATGGCCTGCCCATTTTTTTTGCAAGGAGTTTGAAGGTGATCGAAGAGCTGTTGGCGGAGAACGGATTTGTACCGGATATTGACGACGATGCTTTTGGCGAGGCGTACGAGCGTTGTCCGGCTGTGCAAAAATCGGTGATCAAGAACGCGGTGAGTTTTGCCTATGCCCTGGCTCAGAATGGGACCGAGCCGGTATCGCAGATCCGGCGGTTTGGTCACGTGGAGCATTCCCTGCGGTGCGAGCCGCTGCAGTGGGCCTTTTTCGCGGTGGACGTGCGCCGTTTTCCCTTGCCGGCTTTTTTTTCGGCCATAGTGCAGGCTCTGGTGGCCAAGGCGCAGGGCCTGGTCGTGCATGTCAGCGGGCCAGTGACCGACCCGCTTTTGTTCGGGTGCGATTTTTTGTCCGCGCACCAGGTCTTTCGTTCCGATCCGCAGCCCATGGTCAATCTTCTTGCTGGCAGCGGCCCCGGGATATGCGTCGATCTGGCCGGATTGAACCTTGAGTATTCCCGCATGCTGCGCCCTGATCCGGCAGGATACGGGGTGGAGCTGCGTCTGCCCGACAGTCCATATGCGCAGGCCTACAAGGTCGTCACCGCCGAGGTCGCGACCACGGGCCGCCCCTACATCAGCTATGGCGGCGAGCCCGAAAGCGCGCCCGTGGTCATGGCCGAGCGTCTGCTTGGATGCTGGGTCTGGGACGTGATCTGTCCCGACACGTTCCGCCAGTACACGTCCTCCTACTCCTAACCCGACTCAACTGAACTCATGAAAAAACACGACATCGATTCCTCCACGCGCAATATCGGCATCATCGCCCACATCGACGCCGGCAAGACCACCCTGACCGAGCGCCTGCTTTTTTACGCGCACAAGATCCACAAGCTCGGCGAAGTCCACGACGGCAACGCGACCATGGACTATCTTGAGGAAGAGCAGAAGCGCGGCATCACCATTACCTCGGCCTGCACGTCCATCGCCTGGAATGACAGCCAGATCAACATCATCGACACTCCCGGTCACGTGGATTTCAACGTCGAGGTGGAACGCTCCCTGCGGGTTTGCGACGGCGCGGTGGTGGTCTTCTGCGGGGTCAACGGCATCGAGTCCCAGAGCGAGACGGTGTGGCGGCAGGCAGGCAAATATGGCTTGCCCAGGCTCGTTTTCGTCAACAAGACCGACCGCCCCGGTGCTGATTATTGGCGGGTGGTCTCGGATATCCAGGCCCGTCTTGCGGTCAGGCCGCTGCCTGTGACTGTTCCTTCCGCGTGCTTGGACGGCGCGGTACTGCACCTCCTGCGCGGCAAGACTCTGGTCTTTGACGCAAGCGATCAGGGCGCCACGGTGCATGAGCATGAACCACAGGACCGGGACCGCGAAGTCCTGCAGGCCCGGCGGAAGGAATTGATAGAAGCCGCAGCTGATTTCGACGACCTGATCATGGAGCGCTATCTGGCCGATGAAGCCATCGACGAAGCTGAGTTGCGGGCCGCCCTGCGCAAGGCGACCCTGACGGGGCAGGCCGTGCCGGTCTATTGCGGCAGCGCGCTCAAGAATATCGGCGTGCAGCCGCTCATGAACGGGGTCGTGCATTTTCTGCCGTCTCCGGTGGAGTCGCACTCCCACGCCCATGTGCTGCAGCGCATGGAAGCGGAGAACGTGCGTGCGGACCAGTTTGTGGGCTTTGTGTTCAAGGTGCTTTTCGAGGGTGCGCACAAGAAGATCTTCATGCGCGTCTACAACGGCCGCATCGGCGAGAACAGCGCGGTCTACAACTCACGGCTGGAGCGCTTCGAGAAGATCCACAAGCTTTACACGGTCCACGCCAACCGGCACGAACCCATCCCCGAGGCCAGGGCCGGAGAGATTGTCCTGGCCACGGGCCTCAAGGAATGCATCACCGGAGACACTCTTTTTTCCGGAAAAGCCTCTCTGCGCCTGGAGAACATCGACATCATCCAGCCGGTGCTGAACGTGGCCCTGGTGCCGGGCAGCGCCAGCGACACGGACAAACTTCAAGCGTTGCTTCAAAGATATTGCATCGAAGATCCGACCCTGCAATCCTTCACGGACGAGGACACGGACCAGCTCATCGTGGCGGGCCTGGGCGAATTGCATTTGGAGGTGGTACTGGAGCGGCTGCGCCGCGAGAGCGGGGTGAGTTTTCGTTACGGGAATCCGCAGGTCATTTTTCGTGAGACCATTGCCGCCGATGCGACGGGCGAGGGGAGCTGCCGTAAGCTCATCGGTGATCAGCAGCACCGCGCCCTGGTCCGGGTCACGGTGCGTCCGGCACCGCGAGGTCAGGGCAACCGCTGCGTGACCACGCTCCCTGCCACGAACCATGCGGATATCGCGCTCAAGGCCATGGAAGACGCGCTGCAGGCCGGGATGCTTCAGGGCTGTCTGGTTTCTGATGTGGAGGCGACCTTGCTTGAGATCGCTCCGTTTGAGGATGGTCTGACGGATCTGGGAGTCCGCATGGCCGCGTTGGATGCCATGAAATCGGCCCTTGTCAAGGCCTCGCCGGTTTTGCTTGAGCCGATCATGGACGTTGAGCTGCGCATGCCCCCGGAATATGTCGGTGACTGCGTCAACCTTCTGGGGGCCAAGAATGCCCGCATCCTGGACGTACGCGCCTCGGATTTCGAATCCGGCATCACGGCCACGGCGCCCATGCGCCAGCTTTTCGGTTTTTCCACGGAGCTCAGGTCGCGAACCAAGGGCAAGGCGTTCTATTCGCTGGTTTTCAGCCGCTATGATGTGGTAGGGTAAGGGCTCGGGTTTTTGGCTTCGATGTGCGGCTTCAAATACGAAATGGCATGATCTGGACCTTTTGGTCCATACGGGCCGTTTTCAAACCGCAAGCAGCCGCAGATACAAATCCCCCCGCCATGGTCCGAGCCGTCTGCCCATGCCTTTCAGGCGGATGGGCCTGCCGACCACGAAGTCCGGAGGCAGGGTTACGTCTATGGTGCGGGGTTCGGCGTTGAAGCGGTGCCGGATCTGGACCCGCAGGGTGGTGCCGGGGATGAGGTTGAAAGCGGGCATGCGCACGGTCTGGCGGTCGTCGAGCTGGCTGGCGGCCCAGTCCTTCACGCTCTGCACGAGGCCCTTGCCGAGATCTATGCTTACGCCTCGCTCTCCCCATTTGAGGTCCAGTTTTTTCGTCGTGACAGGCTTGGAGATGGCCCCTTCCGGCTGGACGCCGCGCTTGAGCTTGCTGAAAATGTCCTCGAAGACCTGCTTGGCGAAGGGGTCATTCAATATGTCCCGCAGCACCTCCTCCTGTTTGGCGGAAAATCCGCCTGCAGGTTTGCCGCCGCGCTTGACCCTGGCTTCTTCCTCCTGGCGGATGGTTTCGGCATTGAATCGCCGATTGTCCGTGGAGGAGGTCTCCAGGTTTTTCTTGAGCAGCACGTAAGCTTCGTTCAGGCGGCTGAAGCGCTGGGCGGCGCGGGCATCTCCGGCATTTAAGTCCGGATGGTACTTGAAGGCCAGTTTGCGGTAGCTGGCTTTGATCTCGTCAAGGGACGCGCCGGGCGAGACTTCCAGCAGGGAATAGCATTCGGACAGGCGCATCAGATTTTTTCCGTCAGATCCGCGATGCGCAGGGCGTTTGCTTCATCTTCGCGGCCCGTTTTGGTCAGTCCGTTATCCACCAGATAGGAGATGCCCTGGCGCGCGAACTCGGCGTGTCCGCATTCTGGTCTGATGCCCGGGCAGTACTCCTGGGCCAGTTCCCAGCTTACGGGGTCGACCAGGTTGCCACGGAAAAAGGGCCAGGCGCGGCATACGTCCGGTTTGGCCGGGTGCACGGTGCAGGCGGTCTTGGGGTCGAAAAAGACGCAGTAGCCGTTTTCGCCGCAACGCAGGACCAGTTTTTTTCCCTGCGCCTCGGTGTAGCGGGCGCAAAATTCATCGACCGCCATGTTCAGGTATGCGGCCAGTCTTTCGCGTTCCGGGGCCGAGGCGACGATGCCTCCCTGGCCCTGGCAGCAGTGGCCGCACATGCGGCAGTCAAATACGGATTCGGTCATTGTCACCTCGTGCTTGGGCCCGACTTGAACCACAAGGCGCGGAGTTTGGCAAGGGCTCCAGCCGCGGGGTCGAACGTCCCCGGGAGGATTGCGCGTGGCCCCCAGCCCTCCTGCAAACCCTTGACCTTACGCCCGGGCAAACGCTAGCACTTCGCCATCCCACCATCATCCAAGGAAAGCTTATGAACACCCGCCTGAACAAGAACGAGGCCCGATACGTCTGGGATATGAACGACGTCTTCACTCTCGGGGGGCTCGCCCACCAGCGTCGCATGGAAATGCATCCCGAGGGGATCGTCACATATATTGTCGACCGTAATATCAATTACACCAATGTCTGCGTTTCCGCCTGCAAATTCTGCGCGTTTTTCAAGGGCCCGGGCGAGGAGGGCGGTTATGTCCTGTCCACGGAGGAGATTCTGTCCAAGGTGCAAGAGACCGTTGACCTCGGCGGATATCAGATTCTGCTGCAGGGCGGGATGAATCCGGACCTGCCCCTAGGCTATTACACGGATCTGCTGCGCACGTTGAAGAGCCATTTTCCGGGTGTTGCCGTGCACGGGTTTTCACCCTCGGAGGTCTGGTATCTGAGCGAAAAAGAGTCCCGGCCCGTGGCCGACATCCTGATCGATCTGCGCCGGGCGGGGCTTGATTCCATGCCTGGCGGCGGGGCCGAGATACTCAACGACGAGGTCAGGACCCGCGTCTCCCCGCGCAAATGTACGGCGGATCAGTGGATTTCCGTCATGGAGACGGCTCACGGCCTGGACATGCGCACCACCGCGACCATGATGCTCGGTCAGGGCGAAACTTTCGCGCAGCGCATGGAACACCTCGACCGGCTGCGCGACCTGCAGGATCGCACTGGCGGTTTCACGGCCTTCATCCCCTGGACCTTCCAGCCCCGTAACACGCGCATGGTCATGCCCGAAGCCTCGTCTCACGAGTATCTCAAATTTCTGGCCCTGTGTCGCCTGTATCTGGACAACATTGGCAACATCCAGGCCTCCTGGGTCACCCAGGGTCCCATGGTCGGGCAGTTGGCCCTCTTTTGGGGCGCCAATGATTTCGGCTCGACCATGCTTGAGGAAAATGTCGTCGCGGCCACGGGCGTGCATTTCCTGCTGCCCGAATCCCAGCTGCGCTCCCTGGTCGAGCGCGCGGGATTCACGCCCCGGCGGCGGAGCATGGACTACACCCTGCGCGAGGAGGCCGTATGAGTTTTGTCTCCCTTGAACACATGCCCCTGGCCGAGACCCAGGACCGAATCTCCCGACTGCGTACGCACATGGGCGAACTCTGCCCCGAAGCATCGGGCATGCTAGTTTTTTCACGATTGGCCATTTACCACCTGAGCGGAGTCTGGGCCAGTGGGGTGCTGTGGGTGCCCGCCTGCGGCGAGCCCGTGCTGCTGTGCCGCAAGGGCGTGGAGCGCGCGCGTCTCGATTCGCCCCTTGAACGCATCCTGGAGTTCAAGTCGTATTCGCAGCTGCCCGCTCTGCTGCGTGAAGCCGATGCGCCTCTGGGCGACACGGCCGCGGTGGAGATGACGGGCCTTTCCTGGTCCATGGGCGAGCTTTTGCGCTCGAAGCTCCCCGGCGTGAATCTGGTGCCCGGCGACACCGCCCTGGCCTGGACCCGCGCCGTCAAGACCGAGTGGGAGCTGGCCAAGCTGCGTCTGGCCGGCATGCGTCACGACCAGGCATTGAACGACACCCTGCCGGACCTCATCCGCCCCGGCATGACCGAGCGAGAGATCGCCCTGGCCGTGTGGGACGCTTTTTACCGGCACGGTCACCAGGGCATGATGCGCATGCAGAACGCGGGCGAGGAGATATTTCTCGGCCACATCTCGGCCGGAGATTCCGCCAACTACCCCAGCGTGTTCAACGGACCATTGGGCCTGCGCGGGGCCCATCCGGTGCTGCCTTTCCTGGGCTACGCCGGAAAGGTCTGGCAGCGCGGTGAGCCCCTGGCCCTTGATTGTGGGTTTTGTCTTGAGGGCTACCACACGGACAAGACCCAGATCTACTGGGCCGATGAATCCGTGATTCCCGAGGAGGCTGACCGCGCCCAGGATTTCTGCCTGCAGATCCAGGAACATCTGAGCAGCCGTCTGGTGCCCGGCGCCATCCCGGCGGAACTGTACCGCGACTGCATCAAGATCGTGCTCGCCAACGACATGGGCGAGGGGTTCATGGGCCTGGGCCGCAACAAGGTCGGGTTCCTGGGGCACGGCATCGGTCTGGCCATCGACGAGTGGCCGGTCATCGCCCCCACCTTCGACCGCCCCCTGCAGGAGAACATGGTTTTGGCCCTGGAGCCCAAGATCGGCATCGCTGGCTTGGGCATGGTCGGCGTGGAAAATACCTTCGTGGTTACCCCCAAAGGCGGCGAGTGCCTGACCGGCGAGCGGTTTGGTCCGACTTTTCCAAGCTAGCGCCTGTGGCGGATGTTTTTATGATGTGCTACGTCATTTACTAAGGCATTTTTCGGAACCATGTACGAGGATTCATGACACAAAAACGCAAGCTCTGGCTTATCGACGCAGGTTATCTTTTCAACGCAAGGCATAGCGTGCGTAGCGGCTATGAATTCAGCTACTTGCGGCTGCGAAACTATCTGGAGCAGGACGGACTGATCTGGCGGGCCTATTATCTCAATTCCACGCCCAATCCGCCTTCGGACGGGCAGGACAATTTTCACCGTTGGCTGCGCAGCGGGCCGCCCTTCGGCCCCAAGATCATCACCAAGTTTTACACGCTCAAGCAGCAACGCGCGGACAAGGCCTATTGCGAGGAGTGCGGGCAGAAGGTATCCTTGCGCTGCCAGAATCAGCACGGAGATTTCACGCACCGGGTTTTCAACGAGATCCAGAAGGGCGTGGACGTGGCCATCGCCACCTTGTCGCTCATTCACCAGCGCAACTACGAGACCCTGATGCTGTCCTCCGGCGATTCGGATTTGCTCGACGCCGTGGAGCACCTTTCGGAACAGGGCAAGAGCATCGAACTGGTGGTGTTCAGGGACGGCGTCTCTTCGGAGCTGCAGTGCCGGGCCGACCGCATTTACTGGATCAACGATTTCGCGTCCGAAGTGGACAATTCCTTCCGTGATGCGGTAGGAGAGGGTGACAACCCCTGAGGGCCGAGGCCCGGGGATGGAGGATTATATGAACCAGTCTGCTTCCGAGTATTCTCTGGGTGAAGAGATCGCCAACAGCATCACCCATGCCATCGCCGCCGGGATGTCCATCGCCGCCCTGGTGGTGCTCATCGCCCGGGCCGTGTCCCAGGGCGACGCCTGGCACGTGGTCAGTTTTTCCATTTTCGGCGCTACGCTCATTCTGCTTTATATGGCGTCGACCCTTTATCATGCCATCCCCTTGCCGCGGGCCAAGCGCATTCTGAAAACCCTGGACCACAGCGCCATTTTCCTGCTCATCGCCGGCACCTATACGCCGTTCATGCTGGTCAATCTGCGCGAGACCGTGGGCTGGACCGTTTTCGGCGTGGTCTGGCTGCTGGCCGTGGCCGGGATCGTGCTCAAGTGCTGCTTCGTGTACCGCTTCAAGCGCCTGTCCCTGACCATTTATCTTGGCATGGGATGGCTGTGCGTGCTCATCGGGCGCGACATGTACGCCACCCTGTCCGGCACGAGTTTGCTTTTACTGGCTCTGGGCGGCCTGGCCTACACCCTGGGCGTCGTTTTCTACGTGTGGAAGCGTCTGCCCTACAATCACGCCATCTGGCATCTCTTTGTCATCGCGGGCAGTACCATGCATTTCTTCTCGGTGCTGCACACTCTGCCCTCATAGCCCGTGTCCGACTGGTTCGTGTACGTGCTGCGCTGCGGCGACGGGAGCCTCTACACCGGCATCACCACAAACGTGCCCCGGCGCCTGGCCGAACACGCCTCGGGCGGCCCCAGGGCGGCCAAGTACCTGCGCGGCCGAGGGCCGTTGGAGCTTGCCTTTTCAGTTCCGGCGGAAGACAAGTCCGCCGCTTTGTCAATGGAAAGATGGATCAAGGCGCAGCCGAAAAGCCGCAAGGAAGAGCTGATCGCGGGCAGGCTGCGCTGGCCGGATTCGGATTGAAGCAATTCGCCAAGGGGCAAAGTGGGACAAGGGCTGATTGGGGAGGCAGAAAAAAAGGCGCGGGCAGGTACCAGCGCCTTTTTTGCGTTCAGGGCAGTTCCTGTTCCAATGCCTCTTTGAGCTGGCCGCTGGTGAACATGTCCCGGAGCACAAGCGGGCTGCCTGGGTTGTTCTTGGAGAAGATGGCCAGGATGGGGATGGATTTGGAGCCCAGGCTCTCCAGCAGGGCCATGAGCTGCGGATCGTGGCGGGTCAGGTCCACGCGCATGAGCACGGCGTTGTGCTCTGCGGCGAATGCGGCGCTTTTTTCCGGCGTCAGTACGGTTTTTTCCAGGAATTTGCAGTTGGGACACCAGTCCGCCGTAAAGTCGAGGATCAGGTTTTGCTGGCCACGCAGGGCGTCGAACTGGCCCATGTCGAAGTTTTCCCACGGGTCCGGGTGGCCTGCCGGCCTGAAGAGAAATACGGCGGCCAAGGCGACCATACCGATGGCAATGCCGCGCACGAACCACCGACGGATTCTGGACTGGTTCAGGTCTGTCCATTTTCCCCAGATCCAGGCCCCAAGAGCGATGATCCAGAGCAGAATGAGCACGCTCACGTACTGCGAAGTTGGGAGCAGTCCAAAGAGATAGACGCAGGTCGCGGCCAGGAGAAAACCGAGAATGCGTTCCAGATGCAGGGTCCAGGCTCCGGGTTTGGGCAGAAAACGGTACAGGCCAGGGAAAAGGGACATGGCCAGATAGGGCGAGGCCATGCCCAGCCCGATGCAGCTCAAGACCAGGGCGATGATGTCCGGAGGCTGGATCAGGGCCCAGGCCAGCACACCGCCCAGAAACGGGCCGCTGCAGGGCGTGGCCAGGATGGTGGCCAGGATGCCGGTGGTGAAGGATTCAAGGCGCGGATGGTGCACCACGCCTTTGGCTTTTCCTTTCAGATCGATGAGCGGAAGGTCATAGACCCCGAAGAGGCTTAAGGACAGGGCAAACACAATGGCCGTCAGGGTGATGATGGCGGCCGGCTCCTGGAAAATCTGACCCCAGGCCATGCCGGTGACGGCGATGATCCCGGCCAGGACCAGAAAATACAGCATCATTCCGAGGGCGAAGAAGAGGTTGTGGGTGCGGAACGCGTGCCGCTGGCTTTTGGGTACGCTGTCCGCCGCAGGGATAAAGGAGCGAAGCTTCAGGGTAATGACGGGCAGCACGCAGGGCATGAAATTGAGGATCAGTCCGGCCAAAAAGGCCAGGGCGGCCGCCTTGGAGAGGGTGTGGACTTCCAGACCGGGAGCGAAATAGCGGGGCGTGAATGTCCGTACGGCAGCCGTTTGCGTCTCTTCGACGGAAATGACGGGCTCGACGTCAAGGTCCGGGGCCGGGCCCGGGGTGGCCTGCAGAAAGCGCGGCCACCAGTCCTGCTGCTCGGCCGGCGGCAAGGCGTCTGTCTGCGTGATCACGAGTTCAAGCTCTTCTTTGACAGGCTGGCAGGTGGTCGAGGAACAGAGCAGGGCCTTGATCTGCACCACGACCTTGGAGGATCCGTCGGCCAAAGGAACAAAAAACGGCGTCGGGCCATCGTAGAGCTCCACGGTCAGGCTCGGATCAAGAGGGTCCGGACCAGGTGTGGGCTGTGGATAAAGAGGCGACAGGGCCTTGCCGTCGCGTGTCGCCCTGACTTCCGTAGGGAATCCGGATGGGCCCTGAATGTAGCCGTAGGCGTGCCAGTCGGGGCTTGGGGTCAGGGTCAGCACGGCTAGTATGGGGGCATCCGCGCTACTCGTGCGAAAGGCCTGAAGCGTGATCCGGTATGGTTCATCCGCCCACGTAGCGGCGGGAAAAGCCAAGGCCAGGAACATGAGGCATGTCAGGAAAAATCTGGGCTGAAATATCATTGTCTCTTGGGGTTGTAACGTAATCGGCAAAGCGCCTTTGAATTGTAGCTTTTAAAAGGTTTGCCAGCGCGAAGCAAGGACGGGAAGCGCCTTTTCCTTTTGAAAGAACAGGTCCTCTAGGTCCCATCCGACCTCTGGGACCTATTTTTGAATTCTCCGCAAGAAAAATGCCGGGAGCCTTCCAGTGGAAGACTCCCGGCGCGCAAGGAGAGAAAATTTCGGGCCGGGAAATCCCGGCCCGTTTGTTATTTCAGGTGGTCGGCCAGCACTTCGGCGATATGCCTGACGGCAAAGCCGGATTTGTTGACTTCAGCGCCGCCGCGCAGCTGCATGATGCAGCCCGGGCATTCGGTGACCAGCACTTCCGCTCCGGTACGGCCCGCATCGGTCAGTTTGTTCTTGAGGATCTGCTCGGAAATCCCGGGGAACTTGGCCGAGTAGGTGCCGCCGAATCCGCAGCAGACCTGCTCCTGCTCCGCCTGGGCGTATTCATAGCCGCCCAGAGCCAGAAGCTGTCTGGGCTGTTCGACCACGCCCATGCCACGGCAGAGGTGGCAGGGGGCGTGCAGGGTGGCGCGCTCGTGGGTCTGCTTGAACCCGTCGGCGGTCACGCCGAGCACATCGGTCATGAAGGCCGAGAAAGGCATGACCTTGTCGGCGAAGGCCTTGGCTTCCGCGTCGTTTTCACCAAGCAGGAACGGGTAGTTGTGCTTCAGGTGCGAAGCGCAGGAGGCGCAGAGGGTGATGATGTAGTCGTAGTCGCCGCTCATGGCCGCGATGTTCTGCTTGGCCACGTCGACGCCTGCTTTCTTCTCGCCCATCATCTGCAGCGGCAGCCCGCAACAGGACTGATCCATGGGGAAGTCCACCGCCACATTGTGGGCGGCCAGAACTTTCACCGCCGCTTCCAGCTGCTCCGGATAGACGAAGTCCTGCACGCAGCCCGAGAACAGGGCGATGCGGAACTTGGGTGCGGAAACCGTGGGTTTCAGCGCCGCGAAACGATCCCGGAAGGGCTTGGCGGCAATGGCTGGCAGTGCCTTGAATCCATGATCCTTGGAGAAGATATGGGGCAGATGGCGGATGTACTGCGTGCCGCCGGTCAGCGGACGCTGAGCCATCTTGGCCGTGCGCAGGAAGGCATGGAAGAGCTTGCGGTTTTTGAGCAGCTTGCCCAGCAGCATCGACGGCAGCGGATGTCCGTCTTCATCCAGGATGCGCGCATGGATTTCCTTGATCAGGAGGGGCAGGTCGATGCCGGCCGCGCAGATGTGCTTGCATGCCTGGCAGTTGATGCAGTTCTGGACCAGGTTCTTGGCCTTGTCCTTGCCATGGAAGAAGTAGGTCAGGATGAGGCCGATGGCGCCGATATAGATGTGGCCCATCTGGTGGCCGCCGACCATGCGGTAGACCGGGCAGACGTTGGCGCAGGCGCCGCAGCGCACGCAACGCAGAACCTGGGCGAAGAGGGGATCCTTGGCCATTTCGCTGCGGCCGTTGTCCAGAAAGATGATGTGCATCTCTTTCTTGCCGCCGGGCGCGGTCTGGCACTCGTTGGCGCCGCTGATCCAGGTCACGTAGGAGGTGATGGCCTGACCCGTGGCGTTCTTGGGAACAACACGCAGGATTTTCAGGGCGTCGTCCAGGGTGCCGCAGAGCTTGTCGATGCCGGCGATGGCCACATGCACGCGGGGCAGGGTGGTGACCAGGCGGGCGTTGCCCTCGTTGGTCATGAGGCCAATGGTGCCGGTCTCGGCGATGGCGAAGTTGGCTCCGCTCACGCCCATGTCGGCATCGGCGTATTTCTGGCGCAGCTCGCGACGGGCGACCTTGACCAGACGCTGGATGTCCGAGGACTGGTCATGCTTGGTGACCTGCGAGAAGAGTTCGGCGACCTGGTAGCGGGACAGGTGAATGGCCGGCATGACCATGTGGCTGGGACCTTCGTGCCGGAGCTGGATGATCCATTCGCCAAGGTCGGTCTCGACCACTTCAAGTCCGTCTTTTTCCAGACGGTGGTTCAAAAGGGTTTCCTCGGCCGTCATGGACTTGGACTTGACGATGATCTTGCATTTGTTTTCGGCCGCGATGCGGGCCACGATCTCGTTGGCCTCGTCGCCGTCCTTGGCCATGTGCACTTTCACGCCGTTGGCTTCGGCCTTGGCCTTGAACTCGGCATAAAGTTCGTCCAGGCGGGTCAGGCCTGCATCCTTGGCCTTGACCACTTCCTGGATCAGGGCCTCCACGTCGTATTCGCGGAAGGCGTTGGCCCGGCCAACGGGGTAGGCCGTGGCGAATTTGTCCATGGCTCCGCGCAGGAAGGTGTTGTCCAGAGCTTCGCGCAGTTCGTCGTTATATTCGGAAAGATTTTTGGCCTTCTGCATTATTTGTCCTCCAGGATCAGGATGTGCAGTTCCAGGGGCCCGTGCACGCCCAGGGCCAGAACGCGTTCGATGTCAGCGGTGCGGCTGGCCCCGGTGACAAAGGCCAGATAATTGGGCTTGCGGCTCTGGAAGCCTTTGATTTCGTCGTACAGGTCTTCGGCCGTGGCCCTGATGCGTGATTTGGGGATGACCGCGACGTGGATTTCGCTGACCATCGTGGCCAGGCGCAGTTCCTCGCTGGAGGAATCGATGACCAGGCTGCCGGTCTCGCCGATGCCGTAGTCCGCGACCGTGAACCCGATGTCGACACCGGCCAGATGGCTGCGCATTCCGTCTTTGATGACGGAGATATCGCGGCTTGCGGCCTGTTTGACCAGTTCGGCCATGTCCGTATCGTTTAGGGCGGGGGCGGCGATGATCTTGCCCCATTCTTTGAGTTCGCACAGATCCTTGCCCTTGTCCGACAAGGTTTCCTCACAGCCGCTCATGAGCAGCTGACAGGCTTCTTTCTGGGCGCACAGATCAACAGTATAGGCGATGGCCTGAGCCATGGAGTCCACTTCCGAGACAATGGCCGAGACGATTTCCGCTTTTTTCCGAAACTTTTCCAAAACCTCTGGGGTTGGTCCCATACGTCCTCCTGGATGAATTCATTTGGCATTCTTTAGGCAGGATGCGTGCCAGCTCATCCTGTAGATTTTAGCATAATTATTTTAGTGTATTAGGCGTATCGAATGGCCTGTGGCAAAAAATGACCCAGCCGGATTGGGTGATTTCACCCAGCGTCGATGGGGGGATTGACGCAGTCCTGTCGTCGTGCGGCGATCTTTCGCGATCAGCAGCCCCTCACACAGCGGCGCGACAGTCGGTTCGCCCGGCGCCTCCAGGTCAACGCGTCCTTTCTTGCGGAGCAGACCGCTTATGTGCTTCGGCATTGCCATCAAGGCGGACAACTTCCGGGAAGTTGACTCTTTGGCGTGCATCGGAAGGTTCCTTGGTGAATTGTGCGAGATTAATGTGAACTGTTAAGCACGATTCAAGGAAAAGTCCCGCAAAAAGTTCAAAGGGATGTTGTTTTTGGGGTCGAAAAAGTCCCGAAGGGTGGCTTTTGAGGTACGCGCGCATGGCCCTTCAAGGGCCATGCGCGTCATTTCGGTTCGGAAATCGTGATCGGCGCGCCGCCGGTGCCGGCGTAGAAGACGATGATTTCCGCCGGTTCGCTCCCTTCGTTCACGCCGTAATGCGAGGTGTCGACCAGTTCGACGATGGGATCACCGGCTTTGAGATGCAGCGTTTTCCCATTCTCCGCCACGACAGTGAGTTGTCCGCTCAGCAGCACGCCGGCGTTTATGACCGGGTGGGAGTGGGTCTTGAGGCGGGTTCCGGCCGGGATGGCGATACGCAGGATGGTGATCTCGGGCTGGCCTTGCGGATAGGATGGCAGTTTGTTGCCGTCCCAGCTTGTTGTGCTTTTGACGAGTTCCCTGACCACGGCGGCGCCGGCGTGCGGGTCCTGCTGTTTTTGGCGTGGGACGCAGCCGGTTTGGAGGAGAAGCAAAACGGACATGGCCGCAAGAAGGAGCTGGGTGTGCTTTTTCATGGAATCGCCTTGCTATGGAAACAGTGAAAGGATTGTTCGGCGCGTTCGCCGTGATTGCATTTTCATTTGTCCGGCCTGGAACATTCTTCCAGCAGATAGAGGATGCTGCTGTAGGGGATGCCGCCGTGCAGGCTGAGGCCGATCTCGCAGGTCCGCGATGTGGAATATCCTTCGCTGCACGCATGCACCTGCTCTGCCAGCCCTGCCAGGGCCGAGGCGTTGAGTTCCGGGCGGTGGAAGCCCTTGTCGCCGGAGAAGCCGCAGCAGAGGATGCCCGTGGGCAGGACGACGTCCGCTGCCAGATGGCGGGCCAGATCCGTGAACGCGTCGGTCAGGCCCAGGAGGCGGGTGGAGCAGGTCGGGTGCAGGGCGATGCTGCGGTCCACCGGGGTGAAGCGCAGCCGGGGCAGCAGGAAAGCGCCCGCGAATTCAATGGGTTCAAAAAGGGATAGGCCGGGGATTTCCTTTTTCATGCGCGCCAGGCACGGGCTTGTGTCGCAGAGGATGGGGTAGCGGCCATTATCGGAGGCTGTGCGCAGCGCCTTTTCCAGTTCCAGGATTTTTATCCGGGCCTGATCGTAAAGCCCCTTGGTTTCAAAGGCCTTGCCGCAACACAGCCCGTTTATGTTTTCCGGGATGCGCACAGTGAATCCGGCCCGTTCCAAAAGTCGCACCGTGACCTCGGGCAGGGGCTCCCGGCGGTCGCCTCTGGTGTCGCCCATGGTCCGCGTGGCGCAGGAAGGCAGGTAAACGACCACATCCCCTTCGCCGGCGGCATGCGCGGTCCCGGGCAATGCCGCAGAAGCTTTGGGCAGGGCCTGGTGCCAAAGGGGCAGACGCTTGCCGCTCATCCGGGTCAGGATGCGGCTTAAGGCCTCCATCGTGTCCGCGCCCAAGGCCAGATGCCCCAGATCGGCCGCGCGCAGCACTCCTCGAACCAAGGCTGTCGCCGCTGAAAAATTCGAGGCCGCCGCGCCCGCTATTGCGCGCGTGCCGGGCGTGTTCCGGACATGGCGCAGGTCGCGGATGAAGGAGGCCACATCGATGGCCAGGGGACAGCGAGTGGTGCACAGCCCGTCCGTGGCGCAGGTCGATTCGCCCAGTTCGGTGAAGGCGGCGCGCCACGTGCTTGCTTCGTCATAAAACTCTGCCTGTTCCAGACGGGTGATTTCCCGCCAGGCCGCGATGCGCTGGCGCGGGGTGAAGGCGATGTGCCGCGAAGGGCAGACCGGCTCGCAGAATCCGCAGTCCACGCACATGTCGATCTTGGGGTGGCTGGTCAGGGGCAGTTTCAGGCCTTTTAAATGCTCATGCGGGTCTTCATTGAACATGACGCCGGGGTTCAATATCCCCTGCGGGTCGAGCAGGGTTTTGATCTCCTGCATGATCGCATAGACCGTGTCGCCCCATTCCTGGCGCACATAGGGCGCGATGGCCCGGCCCGTGCCGTGTTCGGCCTTGAGCGACCCGTCGAAGTCGCGGGTGATGACTTCGGCCAGGTCGTCCAGGAATCCGTGCAGCCGCTTCAGCTCCTTGGGATCGCTGATGCGCGTGGGCAGGGTGAAGTGAAAATTGCCGTGAAAGGCGTGTCCCATGATCCCGGCATCGTAGCCGTGGCGCGCGAACAGGCGCTGGAAGGCGACGCATCCTTCGGCCAGGCGCTCCACCGGGATGTTGATGTCTTCGGTGATGACGAATTCGTCGGCGGCGCGGAAGCTGGTCACGGCGGAAAAAAGTCCGCGCCGCACGTTCCACAGGCGCTCGCATTCGGCTGCGTCCGTGGTGAAACGGGGCGCTGCGACCTGTTCGATGCCGTCCAGGGCCGAAAGGATTGCCTCGGTGTTGCGGGTCAGGGTTTGCGGGTCGTCGGCTCTGGTCTCCATGAGCACGGCGCAGGCTTCCCCGCCCAGTTCGCGCAGCACCGGCGGGGCGGCGGGCAGGTTTTCCACGGCCCGGATGGAGGTGCGGTCCAGAAGCTCCGCCGCCTGCACCGGACACCCTCCGCGCAGGGCCATGACCGCCCGCGCCGCCGCGTCAAGGTTCGGAAAGATCATCAGCGCCGTGGCCCGCAGGGGATGAACCGGCACCGTGGCCAGGGTTACGGAGCTGACAAAGCCCAGGGTTCCTTCGGAGCCGATCATCAGATGGGTCAGGATGTCCAAAGGGTCGTCGAATTCGGTCAGCGCGTTCACGCTGTAGCCGGTGGTGTTCTTGATGGAATACTTGCGCCGGATGCGTTCCACCAGCGGGGAATCGGCCATGATCTGGCGGCGCAGGGTCGAAAGGCGTTCCAGCACGCGGGCATGGCTGACGCGAAACGCGGCCACGCTGTCCGGGTCTTCGGTGTCCAGAATCGTGCCGTCGGCCAGGATGAGGCGCATGTGGCGCATGGTGGCGAAGGTGTTCTGATCAACGGTGCAGCACATGCCGGCAGCGTTGTTGGCGACCATGCCGCCGATGGACGCGGCTGCCGCCGAAGCTGGGTCGGGTCCGATGCGCCGCCCGTACGGAGCCAGGAGCGCATCGGCTTCCCCGCCGGTCAGGCCGCAATGCAGCCGGATGGCCCGTCCTTCGTCCAGGATCTCATGCTTGCGCCAGAATGGGCCCCGGATGCGCGCCACGATATCCTCGCCCGTGGCCTGGCCATTGAGGCTCGTGCCCGCTCCACGAAAGGTCACCCCGCCGCCGTGTTCGCGCAGCGTCGCCATCACGCCCTGCACTTCGGCCTCGCTCTCAAGGTCGATGACCGCCTGGGCCCGGGGCTGGTATATGCTGGCGTCAAGCGCAAAAACGCGCACCCGCACGGCGTCCAGATGTAGGCGTTCTGCAGGGACGATGCGGATCAGGGCGTCGGCAAGAATGGATGGCAGGGACATTGGGCGCTCCGTAGGATCGATGCCCCACCCGTGGCGGACGGGTCGGAGCGTGCATTGGAAGCACAAGATCACTAGGGACGTGCCGCGTCGAAGTCAACGTGACGGGACGATTTGGGCCGTTCAGACCCAAATCTAGGGCGCAGTGATGCGCAGAAAAGGGTTGCAAAGCTTCTTGCTGATCGATAATTGTTTATTCTTTGTGTTCTTGCTTTTGAAATTAAATGAAAACAAATGCTTGCATCATTCGCTTTGCGTGGTGTGCGGGCAGCCCCGGAGGAATCGATGAAAATGAAAGTTATGGTGATCTTTCTGGCTTTGACCATGTTCGCCGCCGCATCGGCCCAGGCGGCGCGGGTTCTTAAGTTCGGACATATCGCGCCTACGAAGATCGAGAACAAGGACTTCCCCATGCACAAGGCGGCTCTGGCCTTTGCCGCGCATGTGGAAAAGGAGACAGGCGGCGAGATCAAGATCGAGGTTTTCCCCCTGGGGCAGCTCGGCAATGAGCGTTCCATGCTGGAGCAAGTCCAGTTCGGCACTCTGGACATGATGGACTGCACCACGGCGGTCATGTCCAACCTCATCCCGCAGGTGGGACTCTTGGACCTCTTTTTTCTCTTTCCGAGCAAGGAAGTCGCCTACAAGGTGCTGGCCGACGAGGAATTCAAGACCGTCATGGACGCCCTCATGCCCGGCATGGGGCTTATTCCCATCGGGTACGCCGAGAACGAGATGCGTGACTTCGGCGTGCGCGACAGGACCATCACCACTCCCGAGCAGATGAAGGGCGTGCGCGTGCGGGTCATGGATTCGCCCGTGTTCCTGGAGAGTTTCCGGGCGCTCGGCGCCAATCCTGTGGGCATCCCCTTTCCGGAACTGTACACGGCCCTGCAGCAGGGCGCGGTGGACATGCAGGAGAATCCCATCCCCACTTCGGTCATGATGAAATTCACGGAAGTGGCCAAGTATCTGACCCGTTCCTCGCACTCCCTGACCTGTCTCTACAAGATGGTCAGCCGTCCGGTCTGGGAGAGCCTGACCCCCGAGCAGCAGCAGATCTTTCTGGATGCCGCCAAGATCGCCGAGGACATCAACCGTACCGAAAACACCAACATGCGCAACGAGCTGGAAAAGCTGGCCGTGGATAAATTCGGAGCCACCATCGCGGACTTGACCCCCGAAGAGCGCCAGGCCTTTCACGAGGCCGTGCTGCCCGTACACGAAAAATTTGCGGACCAGGTCGGCGTCATTCCAAACGACCCCAAATTCGGCAAGTACGCAGGCAAGCGCTACTATGACATGATCGTCGAAAAGGTGAACCAGTACAGCAAGTAGGGTTTGTTCGCGGCCGCGTTGCAACACGTATACGCGCAGCAGACCAATGCATGTCTGAAACAGAACGGCAGGGCCTCTCGGCTCTGCCGTTTTTGAGAGAACGATGAAGAATTTTCTGCGCACCCTCGGACACATCGAGGAATTGGCCGTGGGCGGGCTGCTCCTGCTTCTGGCCGTTGGCACCACCATCCAGGTCTGTACCCGCTATTTTCTGGGTATGACCTTTGATTGGTTTGACGAGGGCAGCCGGTATCTGCTGGTCTTCGTGACCTTTGCCGGAGCGGGCATGGCGGTCAAACACGGAGCGCATTTCTCCATGGAGGCCGTAACCCAGTATGCTCCACCACGCATGGCCGCAGCTTTGCGGACCCTGGCGAACCTTTTGAGTGCGGCAGTGATGCTGGTCATCGCCTGGTATGGATGGGAACAGACCGCGCTGCTGGCCCGCTACGGGATGACCACCGCTTCCCTGGGCATGCCCATGTGGGTGGCCTATCTGCCCATCCCCGTCTTCGGGGCGACCATCGCCCTGCGTTTTCTCCTCCGGGCCTGGGAGCAGTTGCGTGTCATGGTCGCGCCCGCACAGGAGCTTGACTGATGGTATGGTTCATCGTCTGCGCCTTTCTTGGAATGCTGCTGCTCTCCACGCCCATTTCCATAGTCGTCCTGGCCACCACGGCCGGAGCCGTGACATTCTTCTTGGATGTACCCCTGACCGCGCTGGTGCAGCAGCTTTTTCGCGGACTGGACAATTTTCTGCTGCTTTCCATCCCATTTTTCATCCTGGCCGGAAACATCATGGCCGAGGGTCGCATCGCCCATTATCTGGTCAAAACCATGGACGCTTGCGTCGGGCGTTTTCGAGGGGGCCTGGCCCTGGCCGGGATTCTGACTTGCATGTTTTTCGCGGCCATTTCCGGATCAAGCCCGGCCACGGTCATCGCCGTGGGCAGCATCATGATCCCGGCCCTGATCCGTTCTGGCTACTCCGAGAGATTCAGCATCGGCCTCATCACCAGCGCCGGGACCTTAGGCATTCTCATCCCTCCGTCCATTCCCATGGTCCTCTATTCCCTGGTGGGCAACACCTCGGTCAGCGACATGTTCATGGCCGGCATCGTGCCGGGCGTGGTGCGGGTGGTCATTTTCGGGGCCTTTGCCGTGTACATGGCCCGGCGCTTCAACTGGGGCGCGACCTCGTCCCATTCCCTGGTTGAGACCCTGCGCATCCTGGGCCGCGCGTCCTGGGGCCTGGCCATGCCGATTATCGTGCTTGGCGGCATCTATTCCGGCATCTTCACGCCTACCGAGGCGGCGGGCGTGTCCGTGGTCTACGCCCTGCTGGTGGAGACCTTCATCTACAGGTCCCTGACCTGGGAGAAGCTCAGGGTCATTCTGACCAAGAGCGCCGTGCTGTCCTCGGCCCTGCTGTTTATCATCGCCTGCGCCATGCCCTTCATCTGGCTGCTGACGCGAGAGCAGCTCCCCGTACAGGCCGCCGAGTTCATCGCCGCGCATATCAGCAACAAGTACGTCTTCCTCTTTCTGGTCAACCTCCTCCTGCTTGCGGTCGGCTGCGTCATGGACATCGTGACTTCCATCCTGGTCCTGACGCCCATCTTTCTGCCCATGCTGGACCATTTCGGTATTGATCCGGTGGCCTGGGGCATCATGATGATCGTCAACGTGGAGATCGGCTTTCTGACCTTTCCCTTCGGTCTGAATCTGTTCGTGGCCATGGGCATCACCAGGCGGCCCCTGACCTACATCGCCCGGTCCGTGATGCCTTTTCTGCTGCTGCTCTTCCTTTGCCTGCTGATGGTCACCTACATCCCGATCATCTCCACCTGGCTGCCCTCGATACTTCGGTAGAGGGGCGTCCGGACGCAAATAAAAACCGCATGAGGAATACCCCATGCGGTTTTTATTTGCGTCCGGAAAGAATTTACGGTCCGGATTTATGGCACTGGCACCTTTAGTGGGCTGCCTGCGTTTCTTCGATGGCCGAGCAACAGACCATGTTCCGCCCGTTGGTTTTGGCCTGGTAGAGGGCGGTGTCCGCATTGCGGAGCAGAGTCTCCGGCGGGGTCAGCGCGCAGGGCTTGATGCCGGCGATGCCGATGGAGGCCGTGACCCGGAAACGTTTTTTCTGGGAACGGAAAAAGGTCTGGCCGATCTGGGAGCGCAGGCGTTCAGCCAGGATCCAGGCTTGATCCTCCCTGGTCTGGGGCAGGATGACGACGAATTCCTCTCCGCCGTAGCGCGCGGGGAAATCCGATTCCCGCAGCGTGTTGTTCAGAATCTTGCCCACTTCCTGCAGCACCATGTCTCCGGCCTGATGGCCGTAAGTGTCGTTGATTGACTTGAAATAGTCGAGGTCGATCATCATCAGGCTCAGTTCATCCTGGTGGCGCTGGTGGCGCTTCATCTCTTCACGCAGACGGATGTCAAAATGGTGACGATTGGAGATGCGCGTCAGGCCGTCATGGTCCGCTCTGGCCTTGGTCTTGCGGAATTCCAGGCCGTTGCGCATGGCCAGCGCCAGATGGTTGGCTGCGGAGCTGAGGATGCGCAAGCGGTCCTGACCCAGCTTTGAGGCATCCTGCGAGCAGATGACCAAAGCACCGAAGGGTTCGGAGCCCAAGGTCAGGGGCAGGGTGATCAGCTCTTCAAGCTCCGGGGGATTGCCCGGTTTGCAGTCTTTGAGTTCCAGCGCCGACACCTGATACCCGCGCACCTCCTGCTTGCCCAGGCGGGCCGCGACGCTCAGGAGGTGATTGATCCATTCCGCCTGCTGGGCATGCGGCAATGTACCCGGCAAGAAAAGCTCGGCCTCGGTCTGGCCTTCGTTTTCGGCCCAGAAGACGCCGAGCACGTTTCCGACGTCAAGCAGCATGGCGAAGTCTTCGGAGCAATTGGCAAGGATGACCGCCGGGTCAAGGGTTTGACTGGCCCTGGTCAGGAGCTGGTTGAGAAAGGCAAGCTGCTCATTCTTACGCGTCAGAAGCTCCCGTTCGAGGCTGATTTCGCGTGCCATGTGGAAGATGTCGTCATACATGTTGGACACTTCTTCCGCCTGCTGCAGGGCGCGGGAAATTTTTGCCCTATCAAGGGGGCAGGTCATGAGGGTCAGGAACGTGCCGGAGGACATGTATTCAAGAGCATCCGGGTCATGCTGATCGGCGATGAGCATGAACTGCCAGGACTTGTGCGCAATCAATCGCTCCCTGTCGTCCGGGGCAAGTTCCTTCCATGTGGAAACGGCAATGAAGACAAGCCCACCCTGGGTTCTCGCGCTCATGAATTCCTGTGCCGAACTGAGCGAACGATTTTCGAGGACGCGTGTTCGTGGCAGGTGGCCCTCCAGCTGGGATGCCAACTCGGAGCTGAGAGCGAGGCCCAGGCAGGGGCGGGTAAGGGCGTTCATGGAATCCTCCAAGGATACGAAAAATTGACGATTTGCTGGTACTTAGCAAGTTTGTTGCCAAGCGTATCGTCGGCTGCAACCTTGCGGCCGAATTGAATTATGATTCTCTTTGCGCCACTGACAGCCGTTTATTTCAAGCTGGCCGGATCACGTTGAAATCAGGCCCGGATATTGCTTTATGCGGGCATGGCGCAACACTCCGGCCCGATCTGGGGCACTCTTGATCCGTTTGTCGAAGGCGGTCCCGTTATCGGGCGCAAGGTCGCCAATTCCGGCTTTCTGCAGGCTTTGCTTGGGGCCGATCCTTTCCGGGAATATCATTTTTTTCTTCCGGACCGGCACAGCGGCACGGCGCTTGAAGCCTTCGTGAACGCCGTTTGCCCGCAGGCCGCCGCCAAGGTGCGCATCCTGCCGCGCACCGCCCTGGCCGAACACCTGGCCGCGAACGCCTACCACGCCTTCCACCTCTCCGACTGCCTGACCGCCCAGGGCTTCCTGGCCGCGCTCAGGAACCGTCTGGCCGCCAACATCTTTCCCATCACCGGCGTGACCCACTCCCTGTCCTATGCACGCTACGGGCAGTCCTTCGCCCAGCATGTCTGGGCCGGAGTGACGGGACGAGACTGCATCGTGGCCACTTCAAGGGCCGGCGCCGACGTGGTGCGGGAAGAATTGTCCGCCCTGGCCGAGACGTTCCACGCTCCGGCTGCGCAGGTGGCCGTCGTGCCGCTGGGCATCTGGTGCCGGGACTTCGATGTTTCCACGCTGGAGGGCGTGCCTGCGGTTCCGGCCACGAAGACCGTCTTTTTGGTGCCGGGGCGCATCAGCCCGTATTCCAAGATGGATCTTCTGCCCCTGCTGCGGGCCTTCCAGCGCTTGCGTCAGGGCGGGGTGGACCTGGGCGGGGTCTGCCTGGTTCTGGCCGGGAGCCCTGACGAGGGGGCATCCCTGCCGCATACCCTGACCAACCTGGCGGCCAACATCGGGCTTGAACTTGTTCTCGTGCGCTGTCCCGACGACGCGACCAGGACGGCCCTGCTGCATCGCGCCGACGTGGTCGTGTCCCTGGCCGACAACCCCCAGGAAACTTTCGGGCTGACGATCCTGGAAGCGGCGGCCGCCGCAAAGCCTGTCATCGCATCGGATTACGACGGCTATCGCGACCTGGTCCGTCACGGGCGCACGGGATTTCTGGTTCCCACCCTGGACAGCGGCGAGGTGGACGATGTTTCGCTCCTGGCGCCGCTTCTCTACGACAGCGCCTACCACCTGTGGCTGGCCCAGGACGTGGCCGTGGATGTGGGCGAGCTGGCCGGACAACTGCGGGTTTTGCTGCAAAAAAGCGTGCGCGAGGAAATGGGCCGGGCGGCCCGCGAACATGCGCAGGGGTTTGACTGGTCCGTAGTCATCGGACGCTATCTGGAATTGTGGGAGCGTCTGTCGGCAGCGCCCGCGCCCAAGCCGGGCGAGGGCGAACACCGCCATCCGCTGGCCATGCGCTATGAACGGCTTTTTGCCGGATATCCGTCGCGGCGTCTGGCGGCAGGGGATGTGCTGGAGGTAACGGAGCTGGGAAGGGCCGTGTATCGGGGGCAGGATTTTCCGGTGGTTTACGCGGGCATCGAAGCCAGGATTGACCTTGAGCTGATGCGCAAGGTGCTGGTCTGGGCCCGTAATCCGCTTTCATGGACGGCCCTGCGCCAAAAGGCAGCCAGCGAGGACCGTCTGACCGCCACGGTGCTGTGGATGCTCAAAGGGGATCTGCTGCGCGTGTCCGCAGGATCCTGAACCGCCCTTTCGCAAGGACTCCTGACGCGCTACCCGTATTTTTCAAAATAACCGCGCGGCGTGAGAATTTTATTTCCCGCCAGGCGGCTCGCGCTGTTGCCGATGACCACGGTGGTCAGCATGTCGGCCCACTCGGGGTCGCAGCTGCCAAGGGTCGCGACGCGCACGTCCTGATCCGGGCGGTAGGCGTTGCGCACGAAGCCGACAGGGGTGTCCGGGCCCCGGTGTTCGGCGGCCATGGCCAGGGCCTGCCCCAGGTAGGAGTCGCGTTTGCGGGATTTGGGGTTGTAGAGGACAATGACGAAATCGCCCTCCACCGCGCAGCGGATCCGCTTCATGATGGTCGGCAGCGGGGTCAAAAGGTCGGACAGGGAGATGGACGCGAAGTCGTGCATGAGCGGTGCGCCGAGCAGGGCCGCAGCCGCGCACAGGGCCGGGATGCCCGGCACGATCTCGAGATCGACCGTATCCAGGAGTCCCTCGCGTTCCAGGAATTCAAGGACGAGTCCTGCCATGCCGTAGATGCCGCTGTCCCCGGAGGAGACCACCACCGTGTCCAGTCCGGCCAGGGCGAATTCCACGGCCTTGGCCGTGCGTTCCATTTCTTTTTTCATGGGACTTGAAAAAAGAGTTTTGCCTTGGAGCAGGTCAGGATCAACCATTTCCATATAACGGTCATATCCGACCACGGCTCCGGCCTGAGCCAGACAGGACAGGGCCATGGGGGCGAGCAGCGCCGTGCTGCCGGGGCCGAGCCCGATCACGCTCAGCCGGCCAGGCATATGGCCACCGTCACGTTTCCGTTTATCGTCTTGGGCACGATGAGCCGCGCCTTGGGGCTCATTTTCAAGGCCGCCTGCATGCTCGCTGCTTCGCATACGCTTCCCGCTCCTATTTTTTCCCGTACCCGCTCCGAGGGGTTGGGGACGTGCGTTTCATTCAAGACTGAAGCTGCGAAAAATTCCAGAGGCAGTCCCAGTTTTTTGGCCGCGTCCAGCAGCCCGCCTTCATCCCTCTTTAGTTCGACGCTGGCCAGCGCGGCCAGACTGCCGCATGCCAGATCGTGCTGTTCCATGACCTGTGCCAGGGCCGCCTGAATTTCCTCTCGCGAAGCGCCCCGGCGGCACCCGATGCCGACGCAGAGGCAGCGCGGGTGCAGGAGCAGGCCTGCCGTGGTGACCGTTTTCCAGCTGACCAGCACCTGCGCTTGCGGATCATCGACCAGTTCAAAGGAAGTATTCGAATCCGTGTCATCGCGCAGGCGCAGACGATTTTCCGGGTCGTGCACCGTGACGCGTCCGCCTTCGGCCAGGTCGCTGTTGATCGCCGCAAGGCGGGAGGGGTCGGCGATGACGCAGTCCCGGTTTTGGGCCAGGGTGTCGATGGCGGGTTTGCCGGCCGTGTCCGTGGCCGTGGTGATGACGGGGTGACCGCCGATATGAAGGGCGATGCGCCGGGCCAGGTCATTGGCCCCGCCGAGATGCCCGGACAGAAGGCTTACGACATGCTCGCCGTTCTGATCGCAGACGACCACGGCCGGGTCTGTGGTCTTGGAGTGCAGCAGGGGCGCGATGCTGCGCACCACGATGCCCGTGGCGGCGACAAAGACATGGGCGTGGTAGAGGGGGAAATTGGCGCGGACCTGGTCGGCGATGCGTTCAAAGCCGCGCACCTCGCCTTCGGCCAGACGGCTGGTGGCGAACAGGTCGGACGGCGCCATGGCGGCGATGCGTCCGGCCAGGCCAAGACCCTGGCGTGTCATGGCGTAGACGGCCATGCGCGGCCAGGTCTGCGGGCGCTCGGCCTCGCGAAACCCGTGTCCGAAGGAGGCGGCGTAGAGCCGGGACTGAATCTGCGGCGCGGACTCGCCGGGCAGGATCAGGAACACGGCCTGGCGGGTGATGTTGGCCGCCTGCACGCTTTGTTCCAGCTCCGCCAGGGTGGTGCGGACGATTTTCTCCTCCGGGTGACCGACCTTGTGGCCGATGACGATGACCGTGTCTTCAGGCGATCCGGCCAGACGCAATTCACTGGCCAGCTCCCCGGCCTTGTCCGCCGAGAGGTACACGGCCACGGACGAGCCGTGCCGCGCAAGGGAGCTCAGGCGCTCGGATTCCGGGACCGGCGTGCGGCCGTGCAGCCGGGTGATGATGAGGCTCTGGGTGGTCTCGGGCACGGTGAAGGACACCCCGGCCCGGGCCGCCGCGGCAAAGGCGGCGGTCACTCCGGGAACTATTTCCCAGCTTACGCCGTCCCGCTCCAGGAGGGCGATCTGCTCGCGCACGGAGCCGAAAAGTGACGGATCTCCGGTGTGCACCCGCGCCACCAGTCCGCCCTTGCGCGCCGTTTCCAGCATCAGGGTGTGGGTCGCATCAAGGCTCATGCCCGCCGAATCGGCGACCGCGGCATCCGGCCTGGCGCAAGCCACCACCTTGGCGGGCACCAGGGACCCGGCATACAGCACCAGGTCCGCCCGGGCCACAAGGTCCCGGCCGCGCACCGTGATCAGGTCCGGATCGCCGGGGCCTGCGCCGATAAAATACACCTGCGAAGAATTATTCATGTGTCGCTTGAAGGTTTTTGGGTTTCCAGAAGAAAAACGGGATTGGAAGGCACCAGCCGCACATCGCCGCCCAGAGGCGCGCTTGCGTGGTGCATGAGCTGATGCACGGTTAACGGCCAGCCCAGTCGGCTGAAGACTGCGCGGGCCGTTTCCAGGGTGGACAGGAGCACGGCCGCCACCACCAGCCGCCCGCCGGGGGCAAGCAGGGCGGCGCACCGGGAAAGGACAGGCTCAGAGGCCCCGCCGCCGAGGAAGATGTGGGTGGGGGGGGCATACTTCCCATCCTCCAAAAAATACTCCAGCGAAGCATGCACCGCCTTCACTAACCACGCTCCGGTGCGTTCCACATTTGTCTTGATGTGGCGCACGCGCTCGGCCTGGCGTTCCACTGCCACCACCCGCCCCTTGTCGAGGAGCCGCGCGGCTTCCAGACTGACGGCGCCGCTGCCAGCACCCAGATCCCACAGGGTCGCGTCCGGAGGCAGGCGCAGGAGGGAAAGGGCGAAAGCCCGGACCGGCTGCTTTGTCATCAGGGCACCTGCGTGGGCCAGGGCGTTTTCGTCCAGGCCCAGTTCCAGCGTAAGCGTTGGGGCCTGTGTGCGTTCCAGGAGAATGATGTTCAGCGTGTGCCACGAGCGCTGCGCGGCCTCCGGCAGAGTGACTGTGGTCAACTGTTCTTCCGGGCCTCCAAGGGCCTCGGCCACGTGCATGCGCCAGCCCGTCACGCCGCGCTCAAGCAACAGCCGGGCTATGGCGTCCGGGCTGTGGAGGTGGTCCGTGTACAGGGCCGCCAGGCTGCCGTGGGTCAGGGCGGCGAAGAGCGGGGTCTGATCGTCGCGGCCATGCAGGGACAAGGCGCGGCACTCGTGCCAGGGCAGGCCGAAACGGGCGCAGGCGGTCTGCAGGGCCGAGACATTGGGGTGAAAGGTCAGTTCGCGCGGGGCGAAGAAGCGCAGCAGACTCGCTCCGATACCGTAGAGTAGGGGATCGCCGTCGGCCAGGACACAGACGATGCCGTCCTCTGCGCGGCTTTGGATGCGGGCCGCGAATTCCTCCAGGGCCCCAAGGGGCAGGCGTCTGCTCTCTTCGATGCCCAGTTCGTCGAGGAGCCGTCTTCCGCCGGCCACCAGATCCGCCGAGCGGATGAGGTCCAGGGTCTCCGGGGAACGATGGGCCGGGCACAGTCCAAGCCCCAGAACATGAATCATGCGGCCTCCGAGGTTTGGTGCAGAATCTGGCCGGAAAAATCGAAAAGCATGTAGTCAACGCCCACCTCTCGCCCGCAAAAGAGGCGGGCTGCGGCCGCAGCCTTGTCCGTGAGCAGGGCGAAGAGGGTTGCGCTTTGCGGCAGGGGAGCCAGAAGCTCCAGGGCCTGCATGGCCGTGTTGCCGCCGGCGACCTTCTGGCAGACGTGGCGGTCGAAGCCGCAATCCGCGCACCAGCCCGCGAGGATGGTCAGGTCAAGCTCCGCGCTGCGGGCGTGGGTGTAGCGGTGTCCCTGGGCCTGCTTGACCAGCTTGCCGAAAAAGACGCCCCAGAGCACGGAATCAAAGCCGCGCCGCCCGACTTCCTTCATGCTGTAGGCAAAAAAATCGGCCACCTGCACGCACGCGGTTTCCGGCGTCCGGGGGCGGGCCTGACGCAGGAAGCGTTCGCTGCGTCCGCCCGTGGTCAGACAGGGGGTGCGCGCTCCGCAGGCCTGCATGACATCCAGACACTGGCGAATTGTGGCCTGGTAGGCCGCGTTGCTGAAGGGCTTGACCGTGCCCCGGGTGCCGAGAATGGAGATACCGCCGATGATGCCCAGGCGCGGATTGAAGGTTTTTTGGGCCAGTTCTTCCCCGCGATCCACGCTGATTTCCACTTCCAGACTCACTTTTTCGTTCATGCCGCAGGCAGCGGCCATGGCCTCGGTCACGGCCAGGGTGATCTGCTGGCGGGGCACGGGATTGATGGCGGGCATGCCGACGGGAACGGGCAGGCCCGGCCTGGTCACGACGCCAACGCCTGCCCCGCCGCGCAAAACGACGCCATCCCCTACGCCGCGCCGCACCCGCGCCCGAATCACGGCGCGGTGGGTCACGTCCGGGTCGTCGCCGCCGTCCTTGACCACGGCGGCCATGATGCCTTCCCCGTCGACCCGGCTTTCAAGGATGGTGATGGTCATGCGCTGGCCCACGGGCAGCGGCACTTCCACGCTGTCCTGGGCGCGGCCCGTGAGCAGGCGCAGCGTCGCGGCCTTGGCGGCGGCGGCGGCCGCCGTGCCCGTGGTGAAGCCATGACGCAGGGTCATGCCCCGCAGACTCCGGCGAAATGGGCGGCCATGTGCGGATTGGAGCCGAAATGCAGGTGCACGTACGATCCAAGGCAGTTGCCTTTCAGGTAGCCGCCTCCGGCATTCGTTTTTCCGCAGCGGTCATGGACGTCGTAGACCTGGGCGGCGGCCGGGTCGCTGCCGGTCATTTTTGAATAATGGAATTCATGCCCTCTGGCCTGTGCGCCGGGAGCGCCCAGGGGGGAGGGGGCGACGAGTTTCACTTCGCGGTATCCCAGGGCCTGATGGCGGCCTTCCATGGCGCAGGTGAAATCGAACACTCCGGCCATGGCGTGTTCCTGTCCTGCGCGCGTGCGCAAGGAGCGCATCAGATACATGAAGCCGCCGCATTCGGCGTAGACCGGCTTGCCGCTTTGGCAGAAGTCGCGGATTTTGCCGAGCATAGCCGTGTTGGCGGCCAGTTCCGCCGCGTGCAGTTCCGGGTACCCGCCTCCCAGATACAGGCCTTTCAGGGCCGGGGGCAGGTTTGTATCGTGCAAGGGGGAGAAGGGCACCAGTTCGGCCCCGGCCTGACGCAGCATGCGCAGGTTTTCTTCGTAGTAGAAGCAAAAGGCGCGGTCACGGGCGTATCCGATGCGGATTTCCGGCATCTTGACCCCGCCGTCGCTGAGCGATGGCAGGGAGTATTCCGGCAAGGCGTCCAGCAGGGCGTCCAGGTCGATGGAGGCCTCGACCCAGTCGGCCAGGGCGTTCAGACGCTCCTCGCGGCGGTCCAAATCGTCGGCGGTGACCAGCCCGAGGTGCCTTGAGGGCAGGGGCAGGTCGGCCTGGCGCGGCAGGCTGCCCAGGACCTTTATGTCCCGGCCTTCCATGGCCTGGGCCAGGATCTGCCCGTGGGTGGGGCTGCCGGTCATGTTGAAGAGCACGGAGTCCAGGCGCAGGTCCGGGTCGAATTCGCCGTAGCCTTTGACCAGCGCCGCCGCCGAGCGGGCCATGCCGCGCGCGTTGACCACCAGCATGACCGGCACGCCCAGAATCTTGGCCAGCTGCGCGGCCGAGCCTTCTTCGCTCACGGCCCCGATGCCGTCGAAGAGGCCCATGGCCCCCTCGATGATGGAAATGTCGCAGCCCTCGTGGTTGCGGCGGAAGATGCGATGGATTTCGTCGGCGGAAAGCATCCAGCCGTCGAGGTTGTGGCTGGGCAGGCCGGAGGCCATGCGGTGCAGGCCGGGATCGATGAAATCAGGCCCGGACTTGAAGCCCTGCACCACCAGGCCCTTGCGGGCGAAGGCTTTCATCAGGCCGAGAGTGACGGAGGTCTTTCCGCACCCGCTGGAGGTGCCGGCAATGACGATGGCTTTGGGCATACGCGTATCCTTGGTTCAAAGTGATTCGTTTTTGGTCAGCAGCATGAGCGAGAGATACGTCGGGTTGTCCGGCGCCTCGTCCAGGCTGCGCGTGATGAACTCTTCCTTCATGCCCATTCTTGACGCGAAAACGCAATGGGTCGGGGTCGGAAAAGTACGCAGTTCCTCGCGAATGGCGGAAAAATTGGTGTAGGCCTTGAGGATGACGGCGTTGTCCGCGCCCTCCAGGCTCTTGCGCAGCTCCCCGGCTTCGCGGATGCCGGGCAGGATGAGCAGGTTCTGGGCGCTCTCGGCCAGCACGGTCTGCGTGGCCGCGGCCACGGCCTGGAAAGAGGTGATGCCGGGGATGACCGTCACCTCCTGCTCCGGGGCCAGGGTGCGCAGGGTGCGCAAGAGGTAGGCGAAGGTCGAATAGAGCAGGGGATCGCCCAGTGTTATAAAGGCCGCATCGTGCCCCGCTTCAAGCTCTTTGAGGACCAAGCGGGCGTTTTCCTCCCAGGCCGTCTGCAGGGTGCCCTCGTTGCGGCTCATGGGAAAGCCCAGCCGGATGATGCGCGCGTCCGGCTTCACATGGGGGCGCGCGATGTCAAGGGCCAGGGAGTCGTCGTTCTTGGTCGAGGACGCCGCCAGGATGAGGTCCACCCGGCCAAGCACTTTCGCCGCCTTGATGGTCAAGAGTTCTGGGTCTCCTGGTCCAACGCCGATGCCGTAGAGATGGCCGCTCATGGTCGGACCTCCTTTTTCCAGTTTGATATGATGGTTGCAAGTTGGCGCACGGCCTCCAGGCTGCGTGGACCGGGCCGTGAAAAGACCTTCTGGTCCACGGTATGGACCTGGCCGGATTTCACGCAGGCGAGGGTGCGAAAGAGATGGCGCTCGGCCATGGGCACGGGGCGGGGGTTCATGGGCCCCTCCTGGACAAGGTAGATGTCGGGATCAAGGCGCAAGAGCTCCTCTTCGCCCAGGCGCACAAGCTTGTCCGGAGCGGCGACGCAGTTTTCCCCGCCGGCCCTGTAGAGTATTTCCGAAGCCATGGAACCCTGTCCGGCCGCCAGAAGCGTGGGGTAGCGCGCCTCGAAGAAGATTCGGGGGCGCGGGGCAGTGTTTGCGGCCTCGATACGCGCAAGTTCCGAGCGCATGAAGGCAATGCGCTTGGCGGCCTGATCCGTGCTTGCGGTCAGCGTGCCCAGACGTTCCATGACTGAAAAAAGCTGCTCGAAATTTTCAAGATCAAAGACCGCGACGTTCAGGCCCCGTTTTTCCAGAAAGCGCACCGGCTCCATGGCCTCGCCCCGTCCCCCGAGCTGGATGACCAGATCCGGCGCAAGACCCAGGATCAGCTCCGCATTGGGGCGCAGGTGGGTGCCGATGGACGGTTTGGCTTTGATGGACGCAGGCAGGTCGTCGGTGGCCGTGCGGGCGATGAGCAGGTCTTCGCGTCCAAGGTCGGCCAGGATCTCGTTGAAAGCACCGTAAAGGGCGATGATCCGGGTCGCGGGCGCATCCAGACTGATCTGACGCCCCTGATCGTCGGTGACAAAGATTGCGGCCAGGGCGCTTGCAGGAATCTGGAGCAGGAAAAGGTTAAGCACGAGGTACCAGATAAGCCTGGGGAGCCCCGGTGAGGGGATGCGCAGCCACGGCAAGGGGTGTTTCATAAATCTCGCTCAAGGTTTGGGCCGTAAAAATTTCGCGGGTCGGGCCATCGGCCGCGACGGAACCGTTTTTCAGAAAGACAAGGCGCTGGCAATAGAGAGCGGCCAGGTTCAGGTCGTGGGCCACGGTCAGAATCGTCAGGCCTGCGGCATTTTTGGCCTTGAGCAGTTCGTAGAGATCCATGGTCCGGGCCACGTCGAGGTTGGACGCAGCCTCGTCCAGCAGCAGCAGCCTGGTGTCCTGGGCCAGGGCCTTGGCAGTGATGACCCGTTGCAATTCGCCGCCGGAGAGGGCCTCGGTGCTGCGCTGCCCCAGGTGCAGGCAACTCGTCTCCTGCATGGCTTCCCGCGCGCGCAGATGGTCATGCCGGGAATAGCCGCCCAGAAAGGAGACATACGGGTAACGGCCCATGAGCACCAGCGACTGGGCGCGCACTGCGGACAGGCCGGGGTTTTTCTGGGCCACGGTGGCGCACTGCCGGGCCCGGGCCTTGGCCGGCAGCGCCTTGATGTCATGGCCCGCGATGCGGATGCTGCCCGAGGCGCACGGCAGGACTCCGGACAGAGCGCGGATGAGGGTCGTCTTGCCGCTGCCGTTGGGGCCAAGGATGCCCGTGAATTCGCCCTCGCGGACAGTCAGGGAGATGCCGCGAAGCACCGGCAGCCCTTTGTAGCCAGTGCTCAGGTCTAAAATCTCGATCATTGGAGTGCTCATGGTCTGCGTCCCCTGGCCAGGATCAGGCAGAAAAAGGGGCCGCCGAACAGGGCCGTGACCACGCCCACGGGCAGTTCCGCTCCGTAAGAAAGAATGGTGCGGGCCAGGACGTCGGACCAGAGCAGCAAAATCCCTCCGCCCAGGGCCGAAAAAAGAAGCAGGGGCCTGGAGTCCGGCCCGATGAGCATGCGCACCAGGTGGGGAACCACCAGCCCGACGAAGCCGATGATCCCGGAAACGCTGACTGCCGCGGCGGTCAGCATTCCGGCTCCGACGAGCAGGCCGATGCGCGCCCGTCCCACGGACACGCCGACCTGGGCCGCCTGTTCGGACCCCAGCCCCAGGATGTCGAGCTCGCGGGCCAGAAAAAGGACCAGGGCGCAGCCTGCGGCCATGTAGGGCAACATGAGTTCGATGTGCTCGAATCCCCGGCCCTGGAAGCTACCCATGATCCAGAACACGATGGCCGCCACGGACTCTTCGTTCAGTGACTTGATGAGGGCGATGAGGGCACCGAGAAAGGTGGAGACGACGATCCCGCCCAGGACCAGGCTCTCGCGGGAAAAATCCCCGGCTAGCCTGCTCATGGCCAGCACCAGAATCATGGCCGCGAAGGCTCCGCCCAGAGCGGCCAGGGGGAGGGTCGAAAGCCCGGCCACCGTCCAGCCCATACCGAGGGCCAGGGCCGCCCCGCAGGCCGCGCCGCTGGAGATGCCCAGGGTGAACGGGTCGGCCAGGGGGTTGCGCAAGAGGCCCTGGAAAACGCCGCCGGACACGGCCAGGGCCGCTCCGGTCAGAAAGGAGAGCAGGATGCGGCCCAGGCGGATGTCGCGCACGATGACCAGGGCCTGGGTCTCGGCCTGGCCATGGAGCATGGCGCCGATAGCCTGGTGGATGGCATCGGCGGGCAAGGGATAGGACCCGAAAAACAGGGCCGCGTAGATGGAAAGGGGCACGGCGGCCGCCATGGCCAGCCATGCCCGAATGTGTCGCGTGTCGTTCATGGGGCTAGGGCAGGCGCTCCAGGGCCGCCTGCAGATGATTCAGCCAGAGGTCGACGAAAGCGGGGATCTGCGCGGTTCCACGCAGGACGGGAACGCAGGTCAGGCCGTCGGCCGTGAGCACGGATTTCCAGGAGTCATCTTCGTCACCGGCCATGTCGTTGACCGCATGGTCCCCGGCCACGGCCATGAAGGGCAGGAGATAGACTTTCGATACCGCGTTTATTTTGAGCGCCTGTCGCACGTCGTCCAGCGATGGCGTGCCCTCGACGGTGCCGACCAGCACCAGCGGATCGAGCCTGTTCAGGGAATACTGCAGGCCGGGATAATAGATGTTGGCGGGATGATGGGTGCCGTGTCCCATGAGGATGACGGCCTCGCCTTTTTTGCGTTCAGGCGGCAGGCTGGCCATGATGGCCTTGGCGCACGCCTCCACGTCATCCGGTTCGGCCAGCAGCGGCAGGCCCAGAACCACGCTGTCCATGCCCTTGGGCAGGCCGGAGAAGGCGTCGACCGTTTGCTTCAAGGCGTGGAATTCCTCGCCGGGGATGGTGTGCAGCGACTGCACGGCGACATGCGTGAAGCCGTCGTCCATCATCCGCGCCAGGGCCATGGCCGGGGAGTCGAAGTGCTGTCCCTGGGCGGAGAGCTTGTCGCGCACGATGCGGGAGGAATAGGCCCATCGAATTTCAAGGCCGGAAAAGCGCTGCGTCGCCTTTTCCCCGATATGGTCCAGGGCGCTGCGGGCTTCGGGCACGGTAGTGCCGAAAGCCACCAGCAGAATGCCCTTTTTGGGTGGCCGTTCCTTGTGCCCGGCCACGGCCGGGCCGCACAGGGCGAGCAGAAAAAGGAAAAGAAAGAGTCCGCAAACATGCGAGGCTTTGAACATGAGACCTCCAGGTTTGGCGGGGGCGGTGAGGACAGGACGGCTGTCCAATGGCGCGGCCCGCAAAACCCCCGTTGCAGGCAGCACAGACTTGTGACTGGACCTCGGACAGGTCTTCCGGCTCGTTTCACCATTCTCGTCCTTCCCGGAACCGATCCCAGTGGACAGCGTGGAGCATGGCTTTTTTTGAAACTTACGGCGGCGGGTCCGCTCCCGATTTGCACGGGATTCCCTTTTACACCCTAAGGTATCCGAAGTGGAAAAGACGCTAGTCGCGGCCTTGGGGGGTGTCAAGAAATCCTGAGGAAAGCATATGCTTGACAGAAGCGGGTCCTGCGAATACATGGTCACAAAATGACTTCCGGTCACTTTGTGACCATGATCCAAAAAGGAGCCCCGTGGCCAGAAAACAGCAGGAAAAATCACTCCAGACGCAGCGCGAACTGCTGGACTCGGCGGAAAAACTGTTCGCCGCCAAAGGTTTCGTCGCCACCACCGTGGCCGAGATCACCTCCGACGCGGGGTATGCCAAGGGCAATTTCTACCGGCACTGGCAGAGCAAGGACGAGATCATGCTGGCCATCATCGCCATCAAGATGCAGTCCTACCGCGCCATGCGTGACGCAGCTCTGCAGGATGCCCACAGCCTGGAAGAGGTCATGGACCGCATTCTCGACTTTCTGGAGACCATGATCGACGACCGCAACTGGAGCTCGGTCTTTCTTGAATTCACCATCCATGCCTCCCGTAACGAGGATTTGCGCGGCCAGCTCAACCAGTCCCTCTATCGCCTCTCCAACGAAATTTTCGACGACATCGTCGCGCCCTACGTCAAAAACGGCTATCCGGCGCGCAAGATCGGAGCGCTGAACACGGCCCTGTTCGAGGGTTTTCTGATTCATTCCCTGCTCGGGACGGGAACCATCGACCGCAAGGATTTTCGCCGGGCAGCCATGAAGCTGGCCCTGGCCAACGCCCTGGACGACCAGGAATAATCGGGCCCGCGCATGGTGCGCGGCCCTACTTTTTCACACGGAGGATTGTTGTCATGAGGCTGTTCGTACGGATCGCGACCCTGGCTTTCATCGTTCTTGGATTTTCGGCGCAGGCCATGGCTGCCGGGCCGGTCAAGCTGTCCTACAGCAATTTCTTCCCCCCGACCCATATCCAGTCGATCCTGGCCGAAGAGTGGTGCCGCGAGGTCGAGAAGCGCTCGAACGGCCAAGTGGTCATCGACTACTATCCGGCCGGAACCCTGACCAAGCCCAAGGACTGCTATGACGGCGTGGTCCAGCGCATCTCCGACATCGGGCTCTCCGCCCTCGGATACACCAAGGGGCGTTTCCCGGTTCTGTCCGGAGTCGATCTGCCCATGGGCTACACGACCGGCGTGCAGGCCACAACGCTGGCCAACGCCGTGTACGAGCAGTTCAAGCCCAAGGAATTCGACGACGTGCATGTCCTGTATTTTCACGCCCACGGCCCGGGCAAACTGCACACCGCAGGCAAGCCCGTCACGTCCATGGAAGAGATCAAAGGCATGAAGATCCGCGCCACCGGCAACAGCGCAAGCGTCATCTCCGCCCTGGGCGGCAATCCGGTGGCCATGTCCATGCCCGACTCCTACCAGTCCATCCAGAAGGGCGTGGTGAACGGTGGAATCTATCCCGTTGAAACCAACAAGGGCTGGAAAATGGGCGAGGTTGTTGACTATTTGACGGACACCACCGCCGTGGCCTACACGACCACCTTTTTCGTGGTCATCAACAAGGATGTCTGGGCTTCCCTTTCCCCCGAGGTGCAAAAAGCCATGACCGAGGTCAGCCGTGAATGGACGCCCAAACACGGGCAGGCCTGGGATGACAGCGACAAGGAAGGTTTGGAATTTTTCCTGGCCCAGCAGGGCAACGCCGTGGTCACCCTGGACCCGGCCGAGGCCGAGCGCTGGACCAAGGCCATGGAACCCATCTTCGGCGAATACGAGGCCGAATGCGCCAAGGTCGGAGCGGACGGCAAGGCCGTGCTTGAATTCATGCGCGCCAATTTGAAATAGTCTGGTTTTGTCGGATAGTCGCAGGGGCACGAGCCGCAAGGCTCCTGCCCCTGCGTCATGCAAGAACGGGAGAGTGTTCGTGGAGATCGTTGAAAAGATTCTGGCCCGCATCGGAAGCGTGATGCGTATCGGCGGATGCCTGTGCCTTTTGGGCATGTCGTTTCTGACCGTGGCCGACATTACCGGGCGGCTCAATCGCAGCCCCATTTTCGGCTCCGAAGAGGTCGTCACCTTTCTGGCCGTTCTGGCGCTGGGGCTGTCGCTGCCGTACGCCCATTCCCATCGTTCGCACATCGGGGTGGAGGTCTTCGTGCAGCTGATGTCGACCACGGTGCGCCGTCGGCTCAAGCTATTCCGCGAAACCCTGTCCGTGGCCTTTTTTGCCACGGTCACGGTCATGATGTTCGCGTATGCCCGGGACAAGCATCTTTCGGGTGAGGTCTCCATGAACCTGGGTTTGCCCGAGTACCATCTTTTGTACGCCCTTGGCGCATGCTTCGCCGTGGCCACCCTGACCATGTTCGTCGACCTGCTGCTTTTTCTGCTGCAGTGGAGAAAATCATGAGCCCGGCCGGTATCGGATTTCTGGGCATAGCGATCATGCTCCTGCTTTTCGCCACGCGCATGCCCGTGGCCTTTGTCATGGGCGTGGTCGGCTTGGTGGGTTTTTCCGTGCTGACTTCCGTTCAGGGCGGGTTGAACATGCTCAGCCGCAGCATGTACGAGGTTTTTGTCTCCTACGACCTGACGACCATTCCCCTCTTCATCCTCATGGGGCAACTGGCCTTCAACGCGGGCATCAGCAGGCGTCTTTTTTCAACGACGTACCATTTTTTCGGACACATCCGCGGCGGACTGGCCATGGCCACGGTTTCGGCCTGCACCGCCTTCGGCGCGGTCTGCGGGTCCAGCCCGGCCACGGCCGCGACCATGGCCACGGTGGCCATTCCGGAGATGAAGCGCTTCGGATACCGCGATCGTCTGGCGGCGGGAGCGGTGGCCGCGGGCGGGGGGCTCGGCATGATCATGCCGCCGAGCGTGGTGCTGATCATCTACGGGGTGCTCACGGAGCAGTCCATCGGGCAGCTTTTCGTGGCCGGTATCCTGCCCGCCTTTCTGCTGACCGCTCTTTTCCTGTGCGCCGTCTATGTCACCTGCCGCCGTCATCCCGAATACGGTCCCGTGGCCGAACATTTCTCCTGGGCGGCCCGGTTCAGGTCTCTGACCGGCCTGATTGACACCCTGATCATCTTCGCCGTGGTTCTGACGGGGCTGTTCAAGGGCTGGTTCACGCCCACGGAAGCGGCCTCGGTGGGGGCGGTGAGCGTCCTGGTGCTGGGCCTTGCGCGGCGGCAACTGAACTGGCGGCTGATCATGAAGTCGCTGGAAGAGACGCTGCGCACCTCATGCATGATTCTTTTTCTGGTGGCCGGTGCCGTGGTTTTCGGCAAATTTCTGGCCGTGACCCGCATCCCCTTCACCACGGCGAGCTATATCGGCGGCCTTGAAATTCCGGCCCTGGCGGTCATGGCGATCATCGTGTTCATCTATTTTGTCGGCGGATGCTTCATGGACTCCCTGGCCATGATCATGCTGACCGTTCCGGTCTTTTACCCCGTGGTCATGAACTTGGGCTACGATCCCATCTGGTTCGGGGTCATCATCGTGCTGGTCACGGAGATGGGGGTCATCACGCCCCCCGTGGGCATCAATGTCTATGTGGTCTACGGCGTGACCACGGCCATGAAGCAGAACATCAGCCTGGAATCCATCTTTCGCGGCATTTACCCCTTTCTGGTGGCCACGGTCATCGGCATTGCAATCCTGTTTTTCATCCCCCAGATAGTGACCTATCTGCCGTCCCTGATGTAAGGGGCTGGCCTAAGTGACGCATGAGCTCGCGCGTCGCGTTTTTTGTTCAACTCGCCCGAGGCCGGAAAAATTCCGGCCTCTTTCGTTCTGATGGTCCATGAAATCGCATTCACGGTGGCGGTTATGATTGCGTCCCGGAATGACGTCACGGTAAAAAGCCGTCATCCCCTTGAAGAAGGGGCGCCTGCCTTTTTAACTCCCTGAAAGTCAAAAAATCACCCTGGCGGGTACGAGCCCGCCCCTCCATGCCGGGCTCATCTTCGCGGGAATGACGCTCAGGGTCCTCGCTCCTATTCGCAGTGATCTCGATACGTTTAAATTATATATTTTTTTTAGGAGTGACTAAATATTTGTACGGATATTTTTGTGCGTTTTGTCGTGATTTTGCCTATTTTATAATATAAATATGTGTGTATTCCTTTAATGTCAGATTGGTATCTTCTTTTTTTGCAGAATTTTTGATCGACGAGGGACGAACGTGGATGGTCATGAAATGAAGGCAACCTGTGTCAGTAAAAAAACAATCGTTTTCATAGTATGCGTTTTTATTTTTATTGCTAACGCGGCATATTCTTCAGCCTTATCCTGGAGTGATGGAAACAGAGTGCATGTCGTTGTGCTGCGTGGGAGTACGACACGTATCGAGTCTGGATACATCACCACTCTTGATGGAGATATGTGTCGGGTTAAATGGGATAAGTGCGATTGTGAAACCGTTGTCCCTGTTGAAAATTTGCATCGATCCTTGAGTGCTGCCCTCAAAGCGGGCAAGAAACAGGACACGGGCGACATATCCTTCGATGATGCGGCGAAATCCGCAGGCAAGATGGGCCTGTTGTATCTTCTTTTGAGTGAGCACGGCGGGAGCTGAGGGCTCTGTCACTGTTATTGGCGACTTGGAGGGACAAATTGGAGGCCCTGCGTAGCCGGATCGAGATTCGACGGCAGAGACTGGGTGCGTCAAAGTGTCGGACAGCGGTGACGGACGGCGACAGGAGACAATGATGCGTGATCGGCAAAACGGGCTGACGGTTAGCTTCCAGGACTTGAACGGTTATGATTTCAACGTGCCGGCACTGCTTGAAGCGCATCCGGTCACAATGCTTATGAGCGTGATGCTCGCGCTGGCGGGGCTCTTTTTCCTGCCGGCTTCAGCCCGGGCTTTTTCCATGGAACTGCCGGTGAATTGCACCGGGGCCGAGTTTTGCGCTCCGCAGAACTATTTCGATCACGACCCTTCACCCGCATACGCTGACTATGTCTGCGGGCCTCTCTCCTACGACACGCACACGGGCACCGATATCCGGATTTCCTACGCGGACATGGAGCGGGGAGTGGCGGTGCTGGCCGTTGCCGACGGGGTGGTGCGCGCCGTGCGGGATGGCGAGGCGGAAGGGGAGATTTCTCTGCGCGGCAAGGCGTCGGTGACAGGGCGCGGGGCGGGCAACGCTGTCGTGGTGGTTCATGGAGGGGGTTTTGAGACCCAATACAGCCATTTGAAGCGAGGCTCGGTGGCCGTGCGCTCGGGTCAACACGTCAAGGCCGGGCACGTCCTCGGGCTGGTGGGGTTGTCCGGCATCACGGAGTTTCCCCATCTGGAGATCAGCGTGCGCCATCAGGACCGACCTGTGGACCCGTATATGGGGCTGGTTTCCGGCGGTTGCGGCGGGCCGCGCGAAGTTCTCTGGAGTCGGGCCGCGCTACATTCCCCCGTGCTGACCTACCGGGCCAGCGGGCTTCTTGAGGCCGGGTTCTTCAACGCGCCGCCCAAAGATCCCATTGCCTTGCTGCGTCGCCACGGCTGGATCGAAGGCCGTGCAGGCGATCCGGACGTCCTGGTCTTCGGCGTGCAGGTTTTCGGGCCTCGGTCAGGGGATGTCTGGACCCTGCGAGTCGTGGGTCCGGACGGCCAGATCCTGGCCGAATCCCGCACAACCCAGGACCGCCACCAGGCCCAGGCCATGCGCTACGTGGGTAAAAAAAGAGGCAAAGGCTGGCAGCCCGGCTTCTATCGGGGAGAGTTCCGCCTGACCAGAGAGGGGGCGGGGGATGTGGTGTCGGTGGTGCGCGGGATTGAGGTGCCGTGAGGAGATCGGAAATAATGACTGCTACGCCATACGGATTTCAGCTCTTCTTGTTTTGTGCGACCATATCGCAAATGTCCATGCAACTCGTTATCTCCTGCCATGTCGCTGTAAATAATCTACAACTTTAAAACTACTTCCAACTTCCCCGGCCATGATTTGCGATGGCCCGTTCATAAATCTCCATCAGCATTCCGTAATTTTTTTCCGCCGTGTACTTGGCTTCGTATTCGCGCCTGGCTTCTTTGCCCATCTCGGCCATCTCTTCAGGATGCGCCCAGGCCCAGGCCACTTTATTCGTCAGGTCGTGCGCATTACCTGGCTCAAAGAGTAGCCCCGTGCGGCCATCCTCGACGATCTCAGCCATTGCACCAAGGCGGGAGGCAATGACGGGCAGGCTGCTGGCGAAGGCTTCAACAAGAGTCATAGGAAAATTCTCGTAGCATTCTGATGGGCACACCAGGAGCCGCGCTCCATGCATGAGTCGCAAAACATCGGCCTGCGGCTGTCTGCCCAGAAGCAAAATGTCCTTCATATTATATCGGTGAATAAAACGTTGAGTCTCACCCAGGAGAGGGCCGTCTCCGGTTACTATGAGCTTGATCTCCGGCAGCGTGCGCCATGCCTGCAACAGGGTTTGAATGCCTTTTTCCGGAGACAAACGGCCGACGAAGAGGGCATAGGGGGGGATCTCTGATGACAGAAATGCGTTCTGTAATCCGTGAGTTGTGACTTCGTTCGCCTCGCTTAGCGCGCTGTCAGTTACGAAATTCGGCTTGACCACGGTCTTGTCGCCCGGAATCCCACCTTGGATGAATTTTTTTCGCGAGAATTCGGTCAAGGCGATATAAAGGGCAACCTGCTCGGACCAGGTTTTCAGAAAACGTTGCGTGGCAAGCATGGTCGCCGCCACTGCGGTGTGCGTCCTTGAGCCGCGCCAACATTTGTGGATCACCCCCGGCCAAGGAATCTTTCTGCCGATACAGTCCTCGCACAACTGGCCACTGCGCATGAGCAGGGAACCAGGGCAGATCAGCCGGTAGTTGTGCAGAGTCAGGGTTACAGGAGTCTTCTCGGCTTTGGCCGCGTGGAGGACGGCGGGCGAGGCCAGAGGGAACGTGTTGTGGATATGCAGCAAGTGGGGGTGATATCTTCTGATGCTTTCCCTCACCTGAAGGTACGCCGTCCTGTTCCACATTGCATTCTTGGCTTGCTTCCAGGACGGCATGACCTCCAAATCCCGGTTGTGGAAGGCAACGGTTTGCACCGCATGTCCTTTTTCTCGCAACAAGGCAGTCTCAGCGGCAAAAACCTGGTCCTCACCACCTGGCTGTCGGTAGTGAGTGTGGAGGATGAGGATTTTCATCGCCACATGTGACAAGAGCTTATGTTGATTGAGGGGACATTAGGGCTTCGTCCCATTGGGTAAAGCTCTGGCGTGCCCTTGGTCTCATGTCTCTGATTGATCAAGCCGATGGCCAAGCCAACCACCGACCAGAACCAGATTCCTCCCATTGGCCCTTCAAGGTAAACATCGAAGGCCGTGTTGATCAGGGCTGCCCCTAGAAAGGTCAGTACCCAGATGCAAACGCTGGCGTGGAAGTCTTCACCTAGGCGTTTCCACTGTTTGTAACGTCTCCATAGCCTGGATAGGAGTGTCAGGAGAAACAATATCCAGATTACAAAACCGGGAACTCCCATGCGAGCGAGGATGGTCAGATGACCGTTGTGCGGACTGCGTAGCGATTTATCGGCCGTAACCTGAAACCCGTCGTCGTCAGCGAGGTTGATTCCAAACCCTTTGCCGGTCCAGAAATACTCCCCGTCGAAAGTGTATGCGATGATCGAGTTCCACCATTCCAGGCGCCAACGTTTGGTTCCGGCTCCTCCAAAATTATCGACATCGGAAAATATGCTTTGAATGTTGTTAGAAAGCTGTTCGATGCTGATGGCGCGATCTCCACGCCTGTATTCCGGCAACATGTCATTGGCTGAACTGAACACGCCAACCAGGACGAACAGGCCAAAAACAAGTCCCAATAATCCAACTCGTTTGAATCGGGCGTTGTAGGCGACAAAAGCAGATGCAATAAGCAGGGCAAGAAATCCGCCACGATTAATGGACGCAGCGATAACAAAACTTACGAGCCAGCAGGGTAGCGTCATCCACGCTGGCAGCATGGGACCCCTGCTTGGCATTGATGGAGCTATGACAAGGTAAAAGGCGATGATTCCAGCGAGTTGGACGCCAACATCGCCCCCCTTGAAAACAATGATTGGCACTCCCCCATCCGGCCCCCACGGCCAACGTGGAAGCATGTCGCCCAGGAATATGTATAAAGGGAACGTAAGAGTGATCCATGCAACAAACCACTTCATGGTCGTGCCGTACCATGATGCTACGGCATGCAGCGACAAGCCCTGGGCAACGAGGAGGGCGACCACCAGGGCAATCGTTCCCCATGCCCAGACCACGCTGTCGCGAAGCGCGTTTATTCCATAAATCTCGACAAATGGAATCGTTCGTGCGGTTCCCCAAATCATGAACAATAAAAGCAGTGCAATGGTCGGATCCTTAATCATTCTCAAGCAGCGCGGACGCAAAATGAGCGCGAGCACTGCCGTGGCGACGATAAGTGTGTCTATATAAAACGGAGCAACTCCGATGTAGGCGAATCCTTTGTTTCCATAGGTATATCCGACTAGCGCAAGTCCTAACATGAAGACGAAGAGACGTGCCGTTCCGCGTAGGCGGTGAGTGGCAGGAATGCGCGAGACAGTGACAGTCCGTGAATCCCGCAACTCCATTCCAAAGTTTTTGGTTGTGAGTTTATTTCGCATGCTCGGTCATGTCCCGTGCTGTGTGCTATTCATTATGCGTTGCGCCATTTATCGTGCTCGGTAGAGTTTGCTCAAGACTTTCACTTTGTTTGGCCAGCAGCAGTTTTGTTGAACCTGTTGCCGTGCGTGATTGCCCATCTGTCGCCATAAATCATTCGAGGTCCCTAATTGTCTTATGATCTCTGCCAATTCGGCCACAGTCTGATCCGGATTTCGGGCGGCGACTTTGAATCCCGTTTCATCAGCGACCTGCACTGCCGGTCCGCCCAAATCCAGACAGATGACCGGGCGACCGGCGGCCAGGGCTTCCATGCACGCCCATCCGCCGGAATCGTGCAGGCTGGGGTGGATCAACGCGTGGCACTGGCCTAACAATTCCAGCGCCGCAGTGCGGGGGAGTTGGCCGAAGAAATGGACCCGGTCAGTCACGCCTAGTTGTTTTGCCAAGCGTTCCAGGCGTCTCCGTTCCGGGCCATCGCCCAAGATCCAGTATTGGGCGTCGGAGAGCCCGCTTTTGGCGAAAGCCATGATTCCCAGGTGAAAACCCTTCCAGTGGAGAAGACGTCCAAGGCTCAGAAAAACTATGGTGTTATGAGATGAATTGGGGAGGGCGCTGAGCAACGTCAGTTCTTCTTCTGACAGGCCAAGCTGAGCGAAAATTTTTACCTGCTGTACCCCCATTCGTCTGAGCCTGGATGCGGTTTCCGGAGTGGTCGCCAGGGCCAGGGTTGCACGTCGCGCAGTGCGGCGCACAAAGGGATCCAATTCGCCTAGTCTTCGGGCCAAGCTGCGGAGGGTTTCGTAAATGATCCCCCGGAGCCCAAAGGATGGCCAGAATGGCAGAGGCGCGGATTCTCCGCCGCCCACCGGCCCCCAGATGAAAGGCACCTCGTCCAAAAATGCCAGGGCGCTCGGTGCCCAGTATTTTACGAAAGTCACGTGCTGAACCAGATCGAATTTCATCTCACGGTGCATTTGACGCACCACGGGAATGGCCGTGAGTTGCCAGAGATAGTAATAGAGTTGGACGCCTTTTTGGCCTCGCTTCCAGAAGCGGGCCCAGGCCGGAAGGTCATGGTAGATGAAGTGCAGCCCCGGAACCGGGTTTCGAGTCAACTCATCTTCGATGGCCTGATGGTTGTTGGATCGGGTGAGAACCCACACTTCGTGACGCTCGGCCATGTGCCGGGCGAAATTCCAGCCCACCCCGGGTTCGGAGCCTTTGTCTGGCTCGCAGGCGTAGGCCGACAGAAGAATTTTCAGTCGCACAACTCACCCCAGACCTTGTAACGCCACTTCTGTAAGGGGGCATCTGCGGCATGGCCATCCGTCAAGCTCTCGTGGCGAGCCATGAGGGCCGTGAGACGGACCACGGCCTCTGCTTCACGCGGTTCAAATTCCATTTTTTGCGAAAGCCAATCCGTGGACTTCAGTCTTGCCTTTTCCGGAGTCCAGTTTTTGAGCAAAAAAGCCGTTTGAAGGACGTGATGTGCCGCATCACTGCCGATGAATCCATCCAGTGCGCCGCACTCCCAATCTACGCAATGCAACCCATGAGGACCGGTTAGAATGTTCCAAGGAGCCAAGTCTCCATGAATGGCTGTCACCGGCCACGGCCGGGATTCCAATATTTCGATCCAGGGTGCGGCAGCAGGGTTTGCGCGAAGGGCGCGTTGCAGCCATGGATGGTCGTGCACCGGAAGCGATTCTGCGCCGTTCTGGAATCTGCGCAGCAGCGTTATCGTATGTGCACAGGGCGCTACACGGCCCGGCAAAGGGGAACCCTGCAAGGCGGAAAGAAATAGTCCGAGCCCGGTTCCGATTTTTTCCAGTTTGAGCGCCTCAGGTCCCAGGCCTTTTGGAAGACCGGTCAGCACGCGAAATTCTTGCTCCAGTCGGCGCATGGCGGCCGGACTCTCCCCGAATTTCATGTATCCCACCGCGATTCCATTGGCGTCTGCGAATTGCACCACCAGCTTTTGCGCCGGACCCGGGGTTCCCAGCAGTGCCGCCACGGGTAGGACATTGTGATCCCACATTTCGGGCAGGCGCGTTCGCAAAACATACGGCACATGAGATTGGCGCGTTTGGCCCGGAACCTGCGCCCATCCCCGCAGCAACCAGCGGCGCACGCGAGCCAGCAGTGTCGTCGCCGGAAAAAGCCTGCTCGCCCTCCAGCGCAGGCCTCGTGGTTGGGCTGAAACGAAAAGGCGCGGTTGCTTCCAATCGGGCATGGCCAAGATGTGCGTGCCTTCCGGGAAAAAGTTTGCCCAGTTCACAGCAGTCCCGCTTTACACATCCGCGCCGTGGTCCGTTTCTGCTGCGCCGTCAGGATGATTTCTTCCACCTCGGCGACCACTTCATCAAGGGGGCGGGCGGCATTGACCACATGCGCGTTCGGCAAGATTCGCGGCAGATCCAGATAGCGCTTCCTCAGTCGCCGGGCTTCATCCAAGGAAACCTCCGGCTTACGGGAACGTGCCACTTCAGCCGGAAGATCAAGGAGGATGAATAGGTCCGGTTTGGGGATGAGGGTGCCAATCAGTCGCGCTGCCCAGAGAGGAGCGCCGTAGCGGTAGCGGCGGGGATCAACCAGAAGGTCTACGTAGTGGCGGTCAAAAATTACGAGCTGGCCCTTTGCTCTTGGACGCAGAACGTATTGCCAGAATCCGAAAATCCATTCCAAAACGAGAAAGCCCAATTTGGCCAAGGAGGAAAGAGTCCCACGCTCCGGTTTGTCGTGTGGTTCGACAACTGGACCCATGTCTTGACTCTTATGGAAAAAAAGCGGTCTCCAATGTGTAATGTGAACATCCATAAATGGTTTGCCACGACCGCGTGTTTCTTTAATGGATTTTGCAATGGTGCTCTTTCCACTTCCATCCAACCCGAGGATTGCAACCCAAGGCGCAGGAGGATTTGCGCAACGTGATATTTGATTTTTCCGATAAATAGCCCAACGAGTGAGGGTGGTGAAGGGTGCACGCCTGAAAGCTCTCCACCATAGCGCGTGACGAAGTGGCCGTATCCATTTTTCGGAAATTTCAGGTCTTTCCTCGCATGCCAAGGAGAACAAACGTTGACCCCAAACCGGTCCAAGGGCGTATTCAAGGGACGCATGGAAAGCCTCTCCTGATTCCTGGGCTGCTTGGATAATCATGGATTTGTATTCTGATTTGAAAAAGCCGCCCAAGAGCAAGTTGGAAAGCCAGCACACCAGCGCTTGAATATGAAGGGGGGCTTCAAGTAATTCGTTAGAGTTTATAATTTTGGCTGAAATTATTTCTTCATTTGAAATAAAATTGGCCCCACGAAACTCAATGGAAGTGAAAATATCAATATGGGCCCATTTCCAGAAAAAAGAATGCAGATAGCTTCTGTTTATATACATTAATGGGAGATCGGTCGATGTTAAAAGGTTTGTCATGTAGCATTTAAAATCATTAGATAATATATCAATATCTCCACCATTTTCTACATGTTTTTTTACATCAGTATTTCGTAGTAGTGTGTAATCTCTATTTTTTTTGAGAAAATTTATAAAATGATCAATATTTTTCACTATTATCTCATTAGTTTGTGATATGAATATTTAGTTTATTTGTGTATGAGTAAAAAATTATAATTCCAAAAATATATGTAAAGAAATATAATAAAAATACATCTTGAATTTTTGTATTTGAGATTAAAAATAATCCAACTATACACGAAAATCCGGCCATAAGCGCATACGCACGGGCTACAGCATCTGATTTCTCCAATGCCCGGAGCATTGAATTCATGACCGAGACGGCGCCCGCCAAAACCGGCAACAGGCCAAGCCAGAGGAGACAGTCTGCATCATGAGTGTATTTCCCACCATACATCCACTCCATGAATTGTGGACCCATGGCGATGAGTAAGAGCCAATAGAGCGAAGCAAGTGTCGAAAGGACCGCCAGGTTGGCTAATGCAAATGGTAGAAGCTTGCCTTGATCCACGGCCCGCACCATCCCCGGCACCAGAAGTTGTCCCAGGGCTCCGTTAACGTGGAGAATCGGCATCAGCAGGTTCATGAGTGCTTTGAAATGCGCTGCGGCCTCAAAGCCATGAAATGCGGGCAGGATGAGATAGAAGATATTTCCCGGCACCCAGGAAAATATTCCCGCCAGCAGTGCCCAGCGTCCGTAGTGCCAATGCAGGTTGTGCACTTCCTCTGCATCCACGACCTGCTCGGTTTCTGTATTCATGCGCCATCGGATAGTTTCCGCCGAAACGAGGCCGGCCACGGCCATGGCCAGGAGCGCGGTGAAGGTGTTGAGTGTGTTCGTGCGTAAAAAGAAGAACGTCTGGGCCAGGTAGAGGAGGAGGTAAAACCCTCCGCCCAGGGCGGCCAGGCGTGGTTTCAGAAGCACGTATGCCCCCCTGCGCACGAGCCATAAATACAGCACGGTCGGGGCCGCGAGGGAGAGTCCAAGGAAGCTCAGCGCGATTTCACGTGCTCCGCAGACCCAAAATCCCAGATGCAGCACGAGAAAGAAAAGACATGCAGCGCCCCCGAAACGCCAGTGGGAGCGCAGGAGAATCCGTTGATATGAGGTGAAAGCCTCGCGGAAGCGTCCCGAGCCGTAGACCAGCATGGGTTCGGTCCAGAGGCCCGTATGCACGGTGCCGAGCAGCAGGAAGATTGCATAGGCCAAGGAAAAGGCCCCGTATGCTGCCGGTTCCAGCCAGCGGGCCAGGAGGATGCTGACCAGAAAATTGGCTCCGGCAAAGAGGGCCTGATCGGTCACGGCCCAAAAGCCCCTTCCTGTCCAATTCCGAAGGGAAGCACGTGTTTCATGCTGTTGTGTTGGAGATTTACACAAAATTGATCTGTGGTTGATGCATGGTTGTTATTTGATACGCTCTAGTCTTGTTGTGCCTGAATCCGGATATTTGAATTGCTGCATCGTCTATCGGATAATTCATGGAGTATTGTATGCGGTATAAGTCAGGCAAAATATGTTGTCGGGGCAAGGTGTTTAGTACGCATTTGTGTTCACAAAACCGCGCCGGATAGTCATCCATAAGATCCAGATATCAAAGGACAGGGTCCAGTTTTCGATGTAATGGAGATCGTGAAGCATGCGTTGTTCCATCTTCTCGACCGTATCCGTTTCGCCCCTCCAGCCGTTGACCTGGGCCCAGCCGGTGATGCCGGGCTTGATCTTCAGGCGCCATATGTAGCCGGGCAGGAGTCTGCGAAAGCTTTCGTTCTGGGCCACGGGATGCGGCCTGGGGCCGACCAGGCTCATGCTGCCGTCCAGCACGTTGAAGAGTTGCGGCAGTTCGTCCAGGGAGGTGCGGCGAAGCACGGCACCGAAAGGAGTGACCCGGCAGTCGTTTTTGACCGCCTGCCTGAATTCGCGTCCGTCCTCCGTCACGCGCATGGTTCTGAATTTCCAGACCCGGATTTCCTCTCCATCCAGCCCATGTCGCCGCTGCCGGAAAAAAACCGGCCCAGGCGAGGTGAGCTTGATGACCAGGGCGATGAGCAGCATCAGCGGGCTGGCGACGATGAGGGCCAGGGTTCCGAGGAGAAGGTCTTCGGCGCGTTTGAGAATTACCTTGCGTTTCGACATGGGCGATGCGGAGAGGGCGATGACGGGTGTTCCGCCGACCTGGAAGGCATTGAGATTCATGAGCTCAAACGTGAAGATGTCCGGGATGATATAGATGTTGGCCGGACTATTGAGGAATTGCCCAAGAACAAAGTGCATGCGTTCTTCGGCGCGAAGGGGCAGGGCGACGAAGACCATGGGGACGCGATGTTCGTTGACGTACCGCACCGCCTGGGCGCAACGCTCCAGAACCGGGACGCCTTCGCATGTGCCGCCGATCTTGGCCGGGTCGTCGTCGAAGGCTGCCACGGGCCTGATTCCAAGTTCCGGATAGGCGTTTATGGTCTGGACCCACTGCCGGGCCAGATTGCCCGCGCCGATCAGCACGGCGTGGCGTTGGTTGCGGCCCCGGCGGCGGTGGACGCGCAGCAGCGCCCGGATGCTCCAGCGTGAACCCAGCAGCATGGCCGCGCCGATGACGATCCAGAGACCGATCTGCAATCGGGAAAAGGCGGCGGTGGACCTCAGCGCCCAGGATATGAGCACCAGACAGAGGAAGGTCAGGATCCAGGCGCCAAGAACGCGGCGGGCCTCGATGATGAAGGGGCGCAGGCGCAATTCGCCGTAGGCTCCGGTCAGTTCTGCGGCAAAGGAGTACACGATGGCGCCGAGCAGGGCACTGATGGCGAGGCTGGCAGGATCGCCAATGGGATGGATTCGATGGGCCACGAGCATGCCACCGGCAATCGCCAGGATTTCTGCGATGCGGGTCAGCGTGGAAATTCCCGGTGAAATATTCGCCATTCCAGGTCCTTGATATTGTTTTTCAAACCATGCATGAACGTCAACGATCATGATGCAAACGTATCGTGACGGAAACGAACAATTTTAGGTATGGTTGTAGCCTGAACGATGATTTTATCGTCTCTTAACCGATTTTACGCGACGGCATTGAAGCGGACTCCATGATTGATATCCACTGTCACGTGCTTCCCGGAATGGACGACGGTCCATCCAGTATGGACGAATCCCTGGCCATGGTCCGTCTGGCCGTGGCTGATGGAATCCGGGGGGCGATCTGCACCCCGCATTGGCATCCACTGTTTTGGCCCAATGAGCGAAACGCCATTGCCATTGCCGTGGATACGCTTCGGCTGCGTTTGCAGGCCGAAGACATTGCTTTTGATGTCTGGCCCGGAAGCGAACTCAGCCTGGACGCCGATCTGGAGGCCGGGCTCGCAGGCGGGCGTCTGGCAACCCTGAACGGCGGATCATGGGTGTTGCTTGAGTTGCCCGGTCCTTTCCCGCCCTCGGGCATCGACAATTTTCTCCTGAATTTTCACCGTTCGGGCCGACGGCTAGTTCTTGCCCACCCCGAACGTTATCCTTTTATCTTGCGCGATCCTGCGCGGCTGCATGCCTGGGTCGAGATGGGCGTGGCCGTGCAGATCACGGCGGCCAGCCTGCTCGGCAGACTGGGGCCTGAAATCGCAACACTGTGCCGCATTCTGCTGGAGCACCGGTTGGTTCATTTCCTGGCCAGCGATGGCCATGGTGTCGAAAATCGTCGTCCCTTGCTGCGGGAGGCTTGCAGGGTTGCGGGCGAAATTGCGGGGATCGATGATGCCATGCGACTGACCGAGATGCACCCTCAGGCGGTGGTTCACAACGAGCCTTTGCCCCTGACGGATTTCACGCCCTTGTCCCTGCCCAGAAAACGCTCTTGGTTCAAATTCTGGTGAGAATTCGCCTGGCGCTGCGTATCGTGTTGTCCGGCGCTCACGGCAATGAGCCGGGCAATGCCGTCCTATGCAATTCCTGCGGACAACTGTTCCGTGCGAGCAGGCTGCGGTCTGCTATCTGCAAGAACGAAAGCGCATGCTCCCTTTCTTCAAGGGGGTGAAACCTTTTTGCCGCGCCAGTCGTTTTACGCGCCAATGCAACCAGCGAACTTTGGACGTTACCTCGGGCTGGCTTCGCTGCCGCCCCCGCCGCCTCCGCCCCCACCCCCACCGCCGGCCAGGGCCATGCCCGTGGCAGCCAGGATGGCCAGGGCTCCCGCTCCAACGGCCAGACCGCTGAACGAGGTTTCCGCTTGGTGAGACGCGGAAGTGAAGCTCAGCGAGTTTTCTCCCGGCGCAGGATGTCGGGGCAGGAAGATGGCGTTGCCTGCATGAACTAGTTTTTGCCCATCTATGGCCACAAGCTTGAGCGAGCCTTTGCGCATGGCCAGGATCGCATTGCCTTTTTGAGTGTCTATCTGGAGGGTGCCCCTCACAACCTCGTCGGAACTGGCCGGAATAAGGTAGCTGTTGGTGTCTGCTGAATCCTGAAAAGGAGTCTTGATCGCCAGCGGTTTGGCATCGGAACGCAGTGCGAAACCAAGCTCGCCCTCCATGATGGTGACCAGATATCTGGTGCTCCCTTCTTCCAGGGAAAAAACGGTCTTGTCGGCGCCGATGAGCTGCAATCCGTCAGCTTCGACCACGCATTCTCCCGTACACGCCATGAGCATCCCCGAAGGTGCCGGTATTTCCTTGTCCACGACGAGGCCGGTGGCCAGCAGGGTTACGTGATTCGTGGGTATCAGCATGGGGGACGAACCAGCCGCGGCCAGTAGCGGTTGCATGATCAACATGACCGAGATCAGGAATGCGAGAAGCTGTTGGGGCATGATGGTTGCCTGCTTTGTTCGTGGTGGTTCGCGCCTGTCGCCTTTGGGCTGTCGTTATCGCGAAAATAAGTTTGGCGATGATGGCCGTATATCTGTACGACGCGCCAATATCAGTTCAGCAAAAAAACAATTTGTGCTGTGTAAGTCAATACTTACAATTACGGTGTGAAGTACTTCCGCGTTACGTATGTTTATGTAGATACTGAGTGCCCAGACTTCTGAAAAAGAGTACTTGGGGCGACTGCAAAAAGCCGTCACCCCTATGTAAAAAGGGAAGGACTCAATCGCCTGTAAACGCAGGATGCTTCCAACCCCTGCTGGGCGAGCGTTTGCGGGAATGGCTTTGACGGTCTTTTGCGTGTTTTCGCATGGCATTTCCGGAACGTTAACCGGGCGCAATGAATTCTGAATCTTCTCGTTGCGGCGGACGGCCTACTGAGACGGTGGCGTGTAGCCGACACCAAACAGCCCCGCCCCAAGCGTCAGGCGCAGCCCCTGGACAAAGGTGCCGACCGCGCTTGATTCCACAAAGATGACGTCGCGGTCCCGGACTTTAAGTTTGCCGGTTTCGCCGGTCTGCAGCTCGGCGAGGGACAGCTTGGCCACCTCCCTCCTGCCTTCGCCGAGGTAGCGGATGAGCTTGACGTTCTTGGCATCGGCAAAGGACTGCAGGCCGCCTGCGGCGACAATGGCCTCCTGGACGGACATTTCCTTGCGGATGGGGTATGATCCGGCCTTGCGGACTGCTCCGTCGACATAGACCGAGCCCGCTTCCGGCACGTAGATGACATCCCCGCCTTTGATGCCCACATTGAGATTGCCCTGCCCATCCTTGACCAGCTGGTCCAGGTCGATGACCAGCGAGCTCGCGTCTTCACTGCTTTCCGGCTTGCGGCGAATCTGCACGGTCCTTCCGGCCGCGTCGCTCAAGCCTTCGGCCATGGCGAGCACGTCCATGAGGTTCATGCTGGCGTAAAAATCATAGGTACCAGGCTTTTTGAGCGCCCCCATCATGGTGATTTTCGACCCGAACTGTTCCTTGACGAAGATGGTTATGTGAGGGTCCTGAAGGTATTTCTCCCGATAAAGCTCCTCCACGTGCCGTTCCGCCTCCAGTACGGAAAGGCCGGCGATCCGCACCGTGCTCAAGAGCGGCAGGGTAACGCTTCCGCGCGCGCTGACCCGTGTCTCGATGCTCAGGTCCGGCGCTTCGAAGATGGTCAGTTCAATGAGATCCCCGCCGCCGATGACGTAGTCCTCGTAAATGGGCGTGGCGGTGAAGGATTCGTAGAGCTTTCCGTTCAGTTCGGCCACTTCCAGCGCGTTGTATTCCGTTGCGGCGGGGTCGGCCAACTGATCGAGTTCGGTTGTGGCGGCCGGACCTTTGGCTCCGCATGCCAGACACAGGATCAGGGGGGCCATGGGCAGAAGCCGCAGGCAGAGGACGCTCACTTTCTGTGCGGTGCGGCTGAGCGCGATGAGGAAGGGCAGGATTTTTTTCATGTCGGGATCCGTTTTTTGTTGGTAATTTCTTGGATAATTGCGGCGGCGTTGCCGATGCCCGTCTGCCATCGCTGCGCGTGATGCTGATGCGTTATGCGAAATGAGTGATGCGTTTGAGATTGGTCTGAAGACTAATTATTGATGTATTTGAATAAGTATTATTATGTATTTTTATTTTTTGTGTGTACGTAATTATTTATATATGATTTATATTTTATGCACATAAAGACTTATTTGCGTGTTTTCTGTTTTTTATGCGATTGACAATGCTTTGTTGACATGGATAGGCGGTTCGATGTTCAAGTAGTCGTAACCTGTATATGTTGACAAGGTTTTTTGTATATGCGTGAAAATGGCCCTTTGGATTCGCTTCCTTCTGGTAGTCCTTCTTTTTTCCCGGCCGTGCACCCAAGTCAGGCCGTGGTGCATGCATCGGAATTTCCAGCGTCATTTCCGCAGGCGGAAGACGAGATCGATCTGCGGGACTGCCTGGAGGTGCTTGTTCGCCGTAAATGGCTCATCGGCGGTGTGCTGTTCGCTGTTTTCGTGACCACGTTCATCGTGACTCTGGCCATGACCCCGATTTACAAGGCCACGGGCAAGCTTGAATTCAATCTGCAGCCGCCCAAGGTCACCACGTTTGAGGACATGCTCGTTCCCCAGACTCAGACCCGGGAGTTCATGAACACCCAGACCAAGCTGCTCACCTCCGACTCGCTGGCGTGGCGGGTGATCGAAACCCTCGATCTGGTCCACAACCCTCGCTTCAACACGGAGATCACGGCCGAGGGCGAGGATTCCGGCGGCATTCTGAGCGATCTTCGCCGCATGCTGACCACGATGCCCGGCCAGGGCGAGGACCTTGATGCGCAGGTCCGGGAGGCCGAGGTGCAGCAGCGACTGCTCAAGGTCTTCTTGGACAATCTGGAGATCAAGGCGGAGCGGGACACCACCATCCTGAACCTGGCCTTTTCCTCCCCGGACCCGGCGCTGGCCCGGGACGTGGTCAACACGTTCATCGGCTCCTTCATCGCCTGGCAGCTTGACAAAAAGATCGGGGCCGCCGGCGTGGCCAACGAGCAGTTGCGCAAGCAGGTCGAGGTGGCGCGGATCCGCCTGGAGAAATCCGAAGCGGAGATGAACGCTTTTGCCCAGAAAGCAGGCATCGTCTCTTTGGATAGCCGCATGAACCTTGTTTACAAGCAGCTTGAGGAGATCAATTCCGCCCTGGCCCTGGCCCATGCCCAGCGCCTCGGCAGGGAGGCCCTGGATGCGCAGGCCCGTGAAGTCGGCGTTTCGGCCCTGCCCATGGTCATCGACAATCCGCTCATTCAGGAACTTCGGCAGCAATACGTCCAGCTTGAGTCCCAATACGAGGATAAGCTTGTCGTCTTCAAGCCCGATTACCCTGAGGCCAGGCGGCTGAAGGCCCGGCTCGACGATGTCGCATCCAAGATCCGCCATGAGGAGAGCAGGATCCAGGGCGGCATCCGCAACGACTATCTTGTGGCCCTCAAAAACGAGGAGTCCCTGCGCACGCAGGCCGATCTGGCCAAGACCAGCGCCCTGGATCTGAACGATCGGGCCACGCAGTACAAGATTCTTGAGCGCGAAGTCGAGACAAACAAGGAGATTCATCAGTCCCTGCTGCAGCGCGGCAAGGAGATCGACGCAACGGTGGGCACGGACATCAGCAATATCCAGGTGGTGGACCACGCCTTGCTCCCGGTGAAGGCGGACAAGCCGCGTATCCAGCTGAACCTGATGCTGAGCATCGGGATCGGTCTGCTGCTTGGCGTGGCCGCCGCCTTCCTGCTCGAATTTCTGGATAACACGATCAAAAGCATTGATGAGATCACCGACCGCTTCGGCATCGGCATCCTGGGCGTGCTCCCGGAAGCCGAAAAGAAATTCGCGGACAGGCTGGACCGCCTGGTGGTTTCCGATCCCCGGGCGGGGTTTTCCGAGGCCATCCGCACCACCCGCGTCTCCATTCAGCTGTCCACCGCCGCCGAGGGCGGCACCCGTACGCTGCTCATCACCAGCACTTCGGAAGGGGAGGGCAAGTCGACCATCGCGGTGAACATGGCCCTGACCTTTGCCGCCGCAGGCGACAGGGTGCTCATCATCGACGCGGATCTGCGCAGGCCCAGATTGCACCAGGTGTTTTCCCCGTCCGCTTCAGGCGGTGGGGGACTGAGCGAACTGCTCATCGGCAGCAAGAGTCTGGACGATGTGATCTGCGCCACCGAGCATGAGAACTTGTTTTTCATCCCGGCGGGATTGGTGCCCCCCAACCCTGCCGAGCTTCTGGCCTCCAGGCGGATGCGTATGTACTTGGAACAATTGCATGAGGATTTCGACCGCATCATTATCGACGGCCCGCCATCGGTGGGTTTCGCCGATGTGCTCGTGCTCAGCAGCCTGGCCAGCGGAGTCATTCTGATAAGCACCCTGGGCAGGACCCACAGGCAGGCGCTGCGTCTGTTTCGGCGCTCTTTGCTCAATATCAACGCCCGGCTGCTGGGCACCATCGTCAATCGCCTCAATGTGCAGAACCGGTTTGGGGATTATTATTCCAAATATGGCAGGTATTATTACCATCCTTACGCCTACGGCGACGGCAGTACCGAACGTGCGCAGGGCGGCGTTCCGCAACTGGAAGAACCCCGCGCGTCCTGACTCGCCGAATGCGTTCTGGGCTGCGGTGCGTGGAAGGTGAGGGGACATAATTGGCAGCATCACGGTCGTGTCCATGAAGTCAAACCAGGGCCGGTATCTGTGCGCCGCTTTGAGCGTCGGGCTGGGCTGCGTTTTGCTTTTCGTGGCGTTTTGCTCCTCCCGCTTCGCTGTCCGGGACCTGGATTTTGTGTTGCGCAGTCCGTGGATGGAGCCCTGGGCCCAGACCTGGTTGTGGCGAGGAGACCGCGCGAGATTTCAGGACCTGGACACCGTCCGCGCCATGGACGCGTATTGGCGCGGGGTCGGTCGCAATCCGCTTTTGCTCGGCGGCTGGTTCGCCCTGGCCCGCTTGGAGCGACAGCTCGACGCGGGGCCTCGCTCGGACGCTCTGCATGATTTCCTGCTCGCGCACGCTCCCGTCTCCACTCCCTGGCGTTGGCACCAGTTGCTGCTGGCCGCTGACAGAAGGGATGAGGCCCGGTTTGAGCACGCCTTCAATTTTGTGTTGAAACGCCAGTCCGGATATCGCCAGGAAGCTGTGGAAATGGCGCTGGGGTTCTGGGGCGGGTGGCCCGCCATCCTCCGTCATACGGATTGCGAAAACAGGTGGACGCTGCTTGCGGAATGCATGGCCAGACAGGCGGTCGACACGTGCATCGGGCTGTATCCGCTTCTGGAGAGTGACTGCGGCGCGATCCTTGAGCCCCTGCGGCAGGCTGAATTCATGGATTTTCTGCTCAGAAACAAAAGGTGGGACGAGGCTGTCGCCGCCGGGCAAAGCGGCGGGTTGTTCCGAAACGATCGCGTGACCAATGGCCATTTTGACGCGCCCGTGTCCGGCAAGGCCTTTGACTGGCGGATGGGCAGAGTTGCGGGCGTCGAAACGAAGCGGGAGCCTCGCGACGGAGTCGGGGCTCACTCCGCCATGCGTTTTCATTTTCTTGGCACCGTTAACCTGCGTTTCGCCCATTTCTGGCAGTATCTGCCGCTTCGGCCCGGAACAACCTGCGAACTGCGCTTTTTCTGGAAGTCGAGGCGGCTGAACACGGACCAGGGCATGTACGCGGAAGTGCGGGGCGTGGGTTGCGACGGGTTGTCCGTGCGCAGCCCCGCGATCACCGGCACCCGGGACTGGAGCGCGGAAAATCTGATTTTTGATGTGCCTGATCAGTGCCGGATGGCGAAAATCGCGTTCCAGCGCGACGAAAGTCTGAAATTTGACAGTAAAATCAGGGGAGACGTGTGGATCGATGCCGTGGAACTGGTTGAAAAGTCGAGCGCGAGATAGAAAGAGCGGACAGGGCGGGGATTCATCCCTGCGGCGGCTCCTTCACATTATTGCCGAGGAGCACGGGGTGCACGCCTTCATTGCGCGCGCGACCGGGGATCAGGGCGTGGTGACGGCGGCCAGAACCCTGGCCCAGCCCCTGCTTCGCGGCGAGGATGTGCCGGAGCACTGCCGCACGTTGTGCCGGAGCTTCGGCGTTTCCGAGGGGCTTCTGCGATCCAGGCTGTGGGCCATGGCGTCGCTTTTTCCCGGCTCGCCGGTCCGGCTCGCGCCGTACCGGATTCTGGACCTTATGCCCGGGGCGGGACCGAAACTCGTCCAGGGTGCGTTTCGCAAGCTGTGCCTCACCTGGCATCCCGATTTGAATCCGGGCGATCCCGAGGCCGCCAGGCGATTTTTGCAGATCAAGGCCGCTTACGACATGCTGGCAGCGGCCGGGGAGGCGTGCGGACAGTCGGCAGGGGCGGCAGGGTCCGGGGCCTGCGCCTGGGACGACGTCGCCTATGGCCGGCCGCGTCGGACCCGGACCCGCATGCGACTCCTGATGCCGCTCATTCTTGTGGTGGGGGTCCTTGTTCTGGCCGTGGCGGTGACGGATCTTGAGAGCCCTCGCGTGCGTTCCGCGTTCCTGTCCAGCGTGGCGGCTGTGGGGTTTGGTCCTGTCATCGACGCCTCGGTTTGCTCCGGTTCGGTCCTTAAGCTGGAACCGTCCTGTCTTCCTCGCTGCACTGGAAGGACCGCGTCAACGCCTGGCGGCGAGACGAACCATCCCCACCGCTAGAGGGCCTTTTGCGGTCTTACCGGATGCCGGAAAATCCCGTGTTCCGTGATGTGGAAGTGGAACGCGGCCATGGTCACCGCGGTCAGTTGATTGGCCGGAATGGCGTTGTTGAACTCCACCCAGCCGTGCAGCATGTATCCTCCCAGAGCCGCCAGGGAACCCGCGGCCAGGAGCAGGCGGTCGGGATCCATGGTCGTGCGCGCGCGCCACAGAAGAACGGCCCGCAGGCACCACAGTCCCCAGATACCCCCGATGAGAACGCAGGCGGCAGGCAGACCCAGTTCCACGGCAGTCTCGAGGTAGTCGTTGTGGGCATGGTCGGCCCGCCGTTCCGGGCTGAAGGCGTTCTGGTAGGCGCGGGAAGCCTCGGGATAGGTTCCCAGCCCGGTGCCGGTCAGGGGGTGGTCCTGCAGGATTTTCCAACCGTCTTTCCACATCTCCACCCTTCCGGCCATACCGTGGTCGAGCTGCAGGAATCGGTTTGTCAGGCCTTCAAGGCCGATGACCGCCCCGTACCCGAGCATGATGATCCAGCAGGTCGCCAGGGCGACGGCCACCCGTTTGCGCCAGAGCCCGGCAAAAAGAGAGAGTAGGGTGAACGCGAGCATGGCAGCCAGAATGCCGCCCCGTGACTGACTGAAGAACAGGGCGAGAACGACCAGGGCAAGGCAGAAGATGCCGAAGGCTTTTTTCTGCACGAGGAGTTGCGCCCGTTGCCGCTCGCCCAGGATTTGTTCCATTTTGCGCGGGGATTTGAGGACCAGGAGGTAGGCCAGGAGCACGGGCCAGAGCAGTCCCAGAAAAGCCGCGAAATGGTTGCGGTTGATGAACGTGCCGCGTGCGTACCCTTTGTATGCCTGTCCGGTGGCCGCGTGGGTGTCCCACAATACGCCCAGGGAAGGAAGCAGGGTCTGGGCGATGCCGTACATGGCTTGCAGTCCGGCCAGCACGAAAAGAAAGTGCAGAAGCCAGGTCGGCAATTTCGCCTCGCGAGATAACGCCTGGCTCAGCAATACAGCAAAAATAACCAGGAAGAGCCACCAGACCAGCTGCGTCCAGGTCGTCAGGAGATCGTAGCTGATGGTCACGTTGGAGGTGTTCCCAAATTGAAGCAGGGCCTGGGTCCATTGGGCGCGGACCGGCGAGAGGATTTCAAGCAGCGCGGCTGGGAGCGGGATGGTCTGCGCGAGCGGCACGAGCAGCAGTGCGCACGCCATGCCCGCAAAGCCGCTTAAACGCTTTGCGGACGCGGGAATCGAGTGCCGCAAAAGCCATGCCCCCAGGCAGATGAAGAAAAGTCCGGCCACGCTTTGCCAGATCCAGGGTCTGGCGCCGCCGAAGAAAAAAGTCAGCAGCGCTATGGGTGCAAGGACCAGCACGCGCAGCGTCTTCGTTTCGCGCTCCCGATCCGGCAGGATCGCGGTGTCGGAGAAGCGCGTCCAATGCCGAACAAGCTCGTGAGAGGCCATTGTGGAATCCTCGTCGCAGCCGGGATGGAGCATGTCCGCAATCACGCGGGGGTTAAATCGCGCCATGGCCGCTCTGAGCGGACTTTTCGCGCGTCCTGCCCAAAGGCGGCAAAATTATTTCAGCAATCGGTTGATGATATCCTTGTATTTCTGTTCAATGACATGGCGCTTTTTCTTGAAGGAGTTGGTCAACTCTTCGCCGAGGGTGAACTCCTTGTCGAGAAAATGGATGTTCTGGAGCTTTTCGTAAGGCTTGAACCCTTTCTTGGCATTGAGGAGCTTGTTCATCTCTTCGCGCAGACGGTCGAGAAGCTGTTTGTCGCGCAGGGCGCCCTCTGTCTCTTCGAGCACCTGGTTGTACTTCTCCAGCACGAACTCGCGCAGCTTCTCCAGATCCGGGACGATAAGCGCGCCCAGGCCCTTCTTGTCCTGGCCCACGAGCACCGCATCCTGGACGAAGGGGAACATGGACAGGGTGGCCTCGATGTTGGTCGGGTCGACGTTTTCGCCGCTGGCCAGGACGATGATCTCCTTGGCCCGGCCGGTAATGACCAGTTCCCCGGTGAGGGTCAGCCGTCCGAGGTCGCCGGTGCGCAGGAAGCCGTCGGAGGTGAAGGCACCGGCGTTGGCTTCGTCGTTCTTGTAGTAGCCCTTGAAGACCTGCGCCCCGCGAACCTGGATTTCGCCTTCAATGCCATTGGGAACCGGCTCCCCCTGGTCATTGACGATGCGCAGTTCGGTTTCGCCCACAGGGGGGCCGATGGTGCCGAAGACGTCGCAGTTGAATCCGCGTCCGGCGATGCCTGGCGAGCATTCCGTCATGCCGTAGGCGTTGATGATGCGGATGCCGATGGCGTCGATCCATTCATCCAGATAGGGCGGCAGACTGCCGCCGCCGCTGATGGCGCCTTTCAGTCGGCCACCGAATTTTTCCTGCACGAGGACAAGTTTTTTCTTGGCCAAGAGGTTGGGCAGGAAGAGGAATATGTTTGAAACAAGGGCCTGCACCTTGTCCGCAAAGCGCACAGGCAAGGATTTTTTTTGGAACACGGGCAACTGGTCGCGCAGCACGCGAGCGTTGCGGCGGTAGGCGGCGGAAACCCGCACCAGCAGATTGAAGATCTTGGCTTTTTTGGGATCCTTCTTCTTCAGGCCCGTCGTGATTTTGGAATACAGGGACTCCCAGATGCGCGGCACTGTGGCGACCAGCGTTGGTTTGTAGGATTCCAGATCCGCGGCGAAGGTGCGGATGGAGGAGTAGACCAGACAGCTGCCGTTGGCGATGCCGATATATTCCGCCGTGCGTTCGAAGATATGCCAGGTCGGCAGAATGGATACCCAGACATCATCGGACTGCAGCCTGATGAGCGGAGGCAGGGTGCGCACGTTGTGCATGATGTTGGAATGGTCGAGCATGACCCCTTTGGGGGTGCCGGTGGTGCCGGAGGTGTAGATGATGGTCAGCACGTCCTCCGGGGAGATGCTGTCGGCAAGGCCCTTGAACCATTCGATCTCTTTTGGCTCGATGGAACGGTTTTCAAGCAGTTCCGCGTATGAGGTGGCCTTTTCGAACCAGGAGTGCTTTTCGGAGCTGGCGCAGATGAACACGCCCTTGAGTTTGAGGCTTTTGATCAGCGCCTGGCAATCCTTGTAGATTTTGTCCGTCTCGACGATTAGAAATTCGGCGTCCGAATGGTTGACGATGAATTCGATTTCACTCGGAGGCGTGTCGGTGCCGCGCGGAACGCTGACCGCTCCCAGGGCCTGCAGGGCCATGTCGGTGACGATCCAGGAGTAGCGGTTATCGGAGAGGATGAAGACCTTGTCGCCTTTGCGCACTTTGTTGGCCTTGAAAGCCCGGGCAAGGATGAGCACGTCCTCGAAGAATTTTTCGTAGGTGACCCTGAATTCGTCTTCGCCCACGCGGTAGATGAAAGCGAGGTTGTCGCGGTGCCGATCGCAAGTTTCCAAAAAGGTGTGGAAAAACGTGGGTGCAAAGGCCATTTTGATGGTCTCCCGGTATGGAAATGAATCCGATCGATAAAAACTTCTCCGGCAACGGGTATGCCAAACGGAAGAAGATGCCATGATCACGAAGCGGTAAGCATTGAATAAGTTAATGAATGTATGACAAGCCCGGTATCAAATCAAGGGTACGAATACGGGACTTCCAAGGCATTCTCTACTCTGCTATCGGCAAGCAAGACAGTCGTTTTCCTGCGCATTTATTGCATCGCCAAGCCTCGGGAGGGCTGATGATTCTCGACAAGACACCGTATTCCTTCGATCGCGTCGTGCGCATGGCCCTGGCCGCAGGACTGCTCTGGGGCGTCATCACGACCCTCGGGTACCTCAGCGACGTGCTCATCCCCTTTGCCGTGGCCCTGCTCCTGGCCTATATCCTAAATCCGTTGGTCTACCGCGTGCAGATGTTCGTGAAGAGCAGGGGGCTGGCCATAGGGTTGACCCTGTTTTTTTTCTTTGCCGTGCTCGGCGGGCTTTGCTGGATCGTCATCCCGCTCATGGGCCGCGAGGCGGCGCACATGGGTCGGCTCATTTCCGATCTGGTCAGCAACTCCAAACTGGCCGAGGAGGCCGCCAACCGCCTGCCGCCCGATGTGTGGCAGGCCTTGCGGGATTATTTCGACACGCCCGAAGTGCGGAATTTCTTTCGCACCGACAGTTTCATTTCCATGGCCCAGTCCACCCTGCGCAAGGTTTTGCCGGGACTCATGGGGATCATCAGCGGCACCTACAGCGTGCTCCTGGCTCTGGTCGTGCCGGCCGTGGTTCTTTTGTACCTGATCTTTCTGCTCATGGATTTCCAGAAGGTTCGGGTCGCCTGGAAAGAAATGATTCCGCCCCAGTACCGAGACAGCGTGGTGTCTTTCGTCGAGGAATTCGATGTGGCCATGAACCGCTATTTTCGTGGACAGACGACCATCGCGGGCATCCTCGGTATTTTTTTTGCCACCGGCTTCTCCCTGGTGGGTCTGCCCATGGGCATCCTGCTCGGATTCTTCGTCGGGCTCCTTAATCTCGTGCCGTATCTCCAGTTGATCGGTCTTATTCCGGCCGTTGTGCTGGCCGCCATCCACGCTCTCGAGACCGGCCAGTCCTTCTGGGTGGTCATGGGAATGACCGGACTTGTCTTCGTGGTCGTGCAGATCATCCAGGACGCTGTGCTCGTGCCACGCATTCTGGGCAAGGCCATGGGTCTGTCCCCGGCCGTGATGCTCCTGTCGCTTTCGATCTGGGGCAAGCTCCTGGGCATGCTCGGCCTCCTGATCGCCCTGCCCATGACCTGTCTGGTGCTGGCCTATTATCGGCGGCTGGTGCTGGCGCCTGCCGCGTCACGGTTGATTGTCAACCCAGGAGAGGAGGGTGGATCGTGAACATGCGGACCATGCGCGATTTTTTGAGGGATGACCTGCGGTTGCAGCTCGATTTTTCCCGCTCGGACCAGAATCGCGGCATCGCGCCGCCTCCGGTGCAGAAACCAGTCCGGGAGGGTCAGATTCGTATCCCGCTGCCGGGCGACCCGGCCACGGCCTTTGCCGGGCGCGTCGATCTGGTCCGCGCCTTGGCTGAACGCAAAAGCCATCGGGCCTGGCGCGATGAGCCGCTTCGTCCCGAAGAGCTTGGTTTTCTGCTCTGGGCTGTGCAGGGCGTGCGCAGGAAGGGCGGTCCGGCCAGTGTCTTTCGCACCGTCCCTTCGGCCGGGTGCAGGCATGCCCTGGAAACATACGTACTGGTCAACAACTGTAGTTCCCTGGAGCAGGGCGTGTACCGCTATCTGCCCCTTGACCACGCCCTGGTGCTGGAATCTGTGGCCAGCGCGGAGTTCACGGCCCGTCAGCACGAGGCCGTGCTCATGCAGACCTTTGTGACCAGGGCGCCCGTGGTCCTGGTCTGGGCGACCATTCCGTACCGCATGGAATGGCGCTACATGGAGGCCGCCCACCGGGTCATCGCCCTCGACGCCGGGCACGCCTGCCAGAACCTGTATCTGGCGGTGCAGGCCGTGGGCTGCGGCACCTGCGCCGTGGCAGCCTTTCACCAGCAGGCGCTGGACGAGCTCTTGGGCGTTGACGGGGAAGACGAGTTCGCCCTGTACCTGGCTCCCGTGGGCAAGGTCTGATGCCCTATGTTGCCTGGCTTGTCGTCCTGATCGTGCTCATAGCCGGGCCAGGACTATGGGCCAGACATGTGCTGGAGCGCTACGGCCGGGATGAATATTTTTCCGGCACCGGCATCGATCTGGCCCGGATTCTGGTGCGGGATCTGAATCTTGCGGGCGTGGGCGTGGAGACGACGGAGCTTGGCGACCACTACGACCCCAGGGACAAGGTTGTGCGTCTCAATCCCGCGAGCAGCGGCAAGCGTTCCCTGACCGCCGTGGTCGTGGCCGCCCACGAGGTGGGGCACGCCCTGCAGGACCAGTCCGGGGACGGACTGCTGCGTTTCCGCACCGGGCTGGTCATGTTCGGGATCTGGGCCGAGCGCATCGGGGCGGCGGCCCTCATGATCGCGCCGCTTTTGGGCGCGGCATTGCAGGTGCCCATGGTCGGCCGCCTGCTGCTGGTCGGCGCGGTATTCGTGCTCGGCATCCCGGTGGTCGTTCATCTCGTGACCCTGCCCGTGGAACTGGACGCGAGCTTCAACCGCGCGCTGCCGCTGCTCAAGACCGGGAAATACATTCCGCCCGAGGACGAAAGGGCGGCCCGCCGGATTCTGACGGCCTGCGCCCTGACCTACCTGGCCCAGGCCCTGGCCAGCATGTTCAACATCCTGCGCTGGGTCAGGCTTTTCAGGCGGTAGATTCCTTTCTGGACAATCCGGGTGATTCTCCCTACTAGTCGGGGCGTCCGAACAACCAACCCGCTTTCCCCAATCCATGGCACTCATCAGCGCAAGCAATATCTCCCTTTCATTTTCCGGCCCGCTCCTGCTGGACAACATCAGCCTGCAGATTCATGCGGGCGAACGCATCTGCCTGCTTGGCCGCAACGGCGAAGGCAAGTCCACGCTCATGCGCATCCTGTCCCGTGAACTTTCCCCTGATTCGGGCGAGGTCGGCCTCAGCAAGGGACTGACCACGGCATCCCTGCCGCAGGAGGTCCCGGCGGATCTGACGGGCACGGTCTATGACGTGGTGGCTTCCGGAGCCGGGGAGGCCGGGCTTTGCCTGGCGGCCTTGCGGCACGAGGGTCATGACGACGCCTGCGTCGACCCGGCGCTGCTCGCGCGGGCCCACCGCATGCTCGACGAGCAGGCCGGCTGGAGCCTGACCCGCAAGATCGACACGGTCATCACCCATCTGGGTCTGGACCCGGACGCGCAGTTCACTTCCCTGTCCGGCGGCGTGAAGCGCAAGACTCTCTTGGCCCGGGCGCTTTCCGGGGAGCCGGATATCCTTTTTCTGGACGAACCGACCAACCATCTGGACGTGGACTCCATCCGCTGGCTCGAAGAATTTCTGATCAAGCAGTCCCGGACCCTGTTCTTCATCACCCATGACCGCATGTTCCTGCGTCATGTCGCCAACCGCATCCTTGAATTGGACCGGGGCGTGCTGGTGGATTGGGCCTGCGATTACGACACCTTCCTGCAGCGCAAGGAGGACGTGCTGGCCACGGAGGAGACCCTGTGGCGCAAGTTCGACCAGAAGCTCAAGGAAGAGGAGATCTGGATCAGGAAGGGCATCAAAGCCCGCCGCACCCGCAACGAGGGGCGCGTGCGCGCGCTGCAGGCCATGCGCGCCGAGCGCAGTCAGCGGCGTGAACGAACCGGCACGGTGTCCATGCAGATTCAGGAGGGGCGCAAGACCGGGGGGCTGGTTCTGGAGGTCACGGACATCTCCTATTCCTGGGGAAGTGAGCCGGTCATTCGCAATTTTTCGGCCAACATCATGCGCGGCGACAAGGTCGGCATCGTCGGCCCCAACGGCGTGGGCAAGACCACGCTCCTGAAGCTGCTCCTCGGCGATCTCGCCCCCCAGAGCGGCAAGGTTCGGCAGGGCACGCATCTGGAGGTCGCCTATTCGGACCAGATGCGATCCCTGCTTGATGAGACCAGGACCGCGCGCGAAATTGTCGGCGAGGGCGCGGACTACATCGACGTGAACGAGAACCGCCGCCACGTCATTGGTTACTTGAAGGATTTCCTGTTCACTCCGGACCGGGCCCAGACTCCGGTGGGGCTCCTGTCCGGCGGGGAGCGCAACCGCCTGCTTCTGGCCAAGCTTTTCACCCGGCCCTGCAACGTACTCGTTCTTGACGAACCGACCAACGATCTCGACCAGGAGACCCTTGAGCTTCTGGAGGAACTTATCGGCGATTTTCCGGGCACCGTGCTCGTGGTCAGTCACGACCGGGAATTTCTGAACAACACGGTCACGTCCTGTCTGGTCTTCGAGGGCGAGGGGCGGGTGGTCGAGTATGCCGGCGGCTATGACGACTGGCTCTCACAGCGGCCCGAGACCCGGGAGCCCGAACCGCTTCCGGCCAAGGCGCAAAAATCCAGGTCTACAAAGGCGCGCAAGCTGACCTACAAGGAAAATCTGGAACTGGACGGCCTGCCCGGGCGCATCGAGCAGCTTGAGGCGGACATCGCGGCCGTGCAGGAACAGATGAACGACCCCGAATTTTACACCAACGATCACACTGTCGTCGCTGCCGCGGCCGTTCGGCTTGAGGTTCTGGAAACCGAACTGGACTCGCTCCTGACCCGCTGGGACGAGCTCGAAGAGCTGCGCAGGCTTTGCGAAGCGTAGACAAGGATGTTATGGATATCACTCTGACCACTCCGGCCCTGCTTTTTTCGACCCTGTCGCTCATCCTCCTGGCCTATACCAACCGCTTTCTGGCCCTGGGCAGCAGGATTCGGGCTCTGCACGACCGCTATCAGTCCAGTCACGGCAAGTCCCTGTTGGCCCAGATCGAGAGTCTGCGCCTGCGGGTCAACCTGATCCGTCTCATGCAGCTGTACGGGGTTTTGAGTCTTTTTTTGTGTGTTCTCTGCATGTTTTTTCTTTTTGCCGGGCTTGTGATCATGGGCAAGATCGTATTCGGATTGAGCCTTCTGTCCATGCTGGTCTCCCTGGGACTGTCCACGCGCGAGATCCACATTTCCACCCAGGCCCTGAACATCCAACTGGAGAGCCTGAGCCTCTCGCAGGAGGAAGATGATGCACGCTGACTTTGGTGAGTTTCGGGATTTCATTTGCAGAAAATGCGGCCTGTACGGAATGGTCGATGTCATCGGCATGGAGTTCGTGTACGATCCGGCCACAGGCGTTCTTTACGACGTCATCGACGACCCGGATGGACGGCGCCAGGGAGATCAGATCGTGTGCGATTGCGGGTGTGAATTTTTCGATATGCAGATCCATTCCAAGAGGGGCAAATGAGCGCGATGCGCTGCGTCCAAAACCCGCAGTCCATGCAGGAGTTGGGTCTTGAGTGGCGCAGGCAGGGGCTTCGCGTCGGTCTGGTGCCGACCATGGGCTATTGGCACGAGGGCCATCTGAGCCTGATGCGCTGGGCGCGCGAACACTGCGACCTGCTGGTGGCCTCCATTTTCGTCAACCCGACCCAGTTCGGTCCTGGCGAGGATCTGGAAAACTACCCCTCCGACACCAAGCGCGACTCCGCCCTGGCCGCCGAGTGCGGCGTGGACGTGCTCTTCACGCCCCGCAAGGACGAGATGTACCTTCCGGACCACGGCACCTGGGTCACTGTTCCGGAGTTGACGAAAAATCTCTGCGGACGTTCGCGCCCGGTTCATTTTCAGGGCGTGGCCACGGTGGTCTGCAAACTTTTCAATCTTGTGCAGCCGACCTTTGCCGCCTTCGGCGAGAAGGACTGGCAGCAGTTGGCCGTGATCCGCAAGATGACGCGTGAACTGGACATTCCGGTGCGCGTCGAGGGCAGGCCCATCGTGCGCGAGGCCGACGGGCTGGCCATGAGCTCGCGCAATGTTTATCTGACTCCGGAGGAACGGGCCGTGGCCCCGCATATCCAGAAGGGGCTCTGTCTGCTTGAAAGCATGATCCGGGCCGGAGAGGACGATTGCGCCGTGCTGCGCCGGGGAGTCATGGAGTATTACGCTGCGCGGATTCCTACAGGAGTGCTTGATTATCTTGAGCTGGTCGACCCCGAGCGTATCGAGACCGTGGATCATATCCGCACCGATGTTCTGGCCGCCGTGGCCCTGCGAATCGGCAAGGCGCGGCTCATTGACAACAAACGAATCAACTTAGAGAAATAAATGTCTTTACGTACCTTTTTGCAGGCTAAACTGCATCGCGCCACCATCACCGGGGCCGAGGTCGACTACGAGGGCTCCGTGGCCATCTGTCCCGACCTCATCCGTGCCGCCGGTTTTTATCTGAACGAGCGCGTCGATATCTACAATGTGGACAATGGAGAGCGACTCTCCACCTACGTCATTCTCGGCCAGAAGGGCGAGATCTGCCTGAATGGTGCCGCCGCGCACAAGGGCAGCCGCGGCCAGAGGGTCATAATCGCCTCCTATGTGCAACTGGCCCCCGAAGAGATCCCCGGCCACCAGCCCACCGTGGTCCTGGTCGGACCGGACAACGAAATCACCCGATCCTAGCGGAGAAAAGCATGAAGACCATAAGCGATTTCCTCCAGATGAAGAAGAACGGCGAGAAGATCGTCATGCTGACGGCCTACGATTATCCATCGGCCCGGTTGGCCGAGGAGGCCGGGATCGACATTGTGCTGGTGGGGGATTCGCTGGGAATGGTCGTGCTTGGCTACGATTCCACCGTGCCTGTGACCATGGCCGACATGATCCATCACAGCCGCGCTGCCCGGCGCGGGGCCAAGGGCACGTTCATGCTCACGGACATGCCGTATCTTACCTTTCAGATATCCCCGGCTCAGGCCATGGAGAACGCGGCCCGGCTGGTGCAGGAGGGCGGATGCGAGGGCGTCAAGATCGAGGGCGGGGAAGAGATCGCGCCGCAGGTCCGGGCCCTGGTCAAAGCCGGAATTCCGGTCTGCGCGCACATCGGATTGACCCCGCAGTCGGCCACCGCGTTGAGCGGCTACAAGGTCCAGGGGCGCACTGCCGAGGCGGCCACGAAGCTGCTGCACGACGCCGTGGCGCTTGAAGAGGCCGGCGCGTTCATGATCGTGCTGGAGTGCATCCCGGCGCAGGTCGCGGAGCTGATCAGCACGCGTCTCTCCATACCCACCATCGGCATCGGCGGCGGAGCGGCATGCGACGGACAGGTGCTGGTCTTTCACGACACCCTGGGCCTCTTTGAGCGGTTCGTGCCCAAATTCGTCAAGCAGTTCGAGACGCTTGGAGTGAAAGCCAGGGACGCGCTCAGCGTCTATGCCGATGAAGTCCGCAGCGGCACATTTCCTGATGCCGCGCATTCCTTTTCCATGAATGAAGAGCAGTTGCAGAAGATTTACGGCGACGTTCAGGGCTGACATCCGGCTCTGTTCGGTTTTCGTTTTTTTTGCTAGGGATGCACGCGGTGTGAAGATTCACGATCAGCCGCGAGGAGATGAGCATGCCCAACATCATTCGCCCCAATATCAATCGGCGACAGTGGCCGCGTCACGAAAAGAAATATCTGGTGCAGATATCCACGTCGCTGCAAAGCGGGTACAGCCCGGCCACGGTGTATAATTTCAGTCGCGGGGGCCTGTGTTTCGTCCATCCCGAACCACTGGACAAGGGGAGCGGGGTCATGGTCCGCCTGCCGCAGGATCTGGTGGGCCTGGCCCGGGACGTGAAAGCCAAAGTCACATGGTGCGTGCCTTCCAGCCAGGGAGGCTACTCCATCGGTATCCGGTACGAAGAGCCGCTGCTCTGGACCAGATACGAATAAGGCCCCGCAAAGGGCCTTTTCCATTTTGGGGCTTCGCGGATTTTCTAGGATTCGGGGATGCGCAGCTTCAATATGGCCATAAGGCTCACCGCGAACAGGGCCGCGCCAAAGAGCGTGAAAGACAGGGCGAAACTGAACCGCTCCCCGCTCCAGGCCAGCACGGCGGGAATGAGTCCGGCCCCGATTATGGACGTGCATGTGACGGTCAGGGACACGGAGAGGTCGCCCGTGGCCTTGGGGCAGACCAGGGCCAGGACCGCGAATCCCACCGGGAAAAAGCAGACCACGAAGATGGGCTGCAGGGTCAGCATGGTCACGGTCCACCACAGCGGGCCGTATCCGGCCAGCAGCGTCGTCAGCCCCGTGCCCAGCAGGCAAAGGGCCAGAGTGCGGCGATAACCGATGCGCCGGATGATCCACCCCGTGGCGGGCAAAAAGGCAAGGGACGCGGTGCGCGAACACCCCAGGATGATGTTCGCCATTTCCCGGGTTGTTCCTTTTTCCATGACCAGAAAAGCGGGCACAAGATTGTAGATGCCTATTTCCACGCCCACGGCCAGAACAAAGAGCAGAACCATGATCCAGAAGGCCGGCCTGGTTACGATGGTCTTTATGTTGCCAAGCACGGGAGCCATGCCCGGCCGCACGGTGCGCCGACCGCGCAGGGCGTACACTGCCGCCAGAATCAGGCATGCAACTCCGAGCAGGCGGAAAAGGGCCGCATAGCCCAGGGATTTCATGAACAGTTCGCTGATGAAGGGCGCTGCGATAAAAGCCAGGTTCGGGGCCAATTCGTGGATGGAGAAGGCTTGTCCCCAATAAGCCGGAGGCGTGATCTCGGTGATTGTCACCACGCCTGATGGCATGTACAGGCCCGCTCCAATGCCCATGAGGGTGATCCAGATCGAAAAGCCGGTAAAGGTGTCGCTCCCGGCCAGGCCCAGCAGGCCGATGCCTATGCCGATCACGGACGCGACGATGGTGCCCTTGTGTCCGAGGCGCTGGGACACGAAGCCCGCGCACAGGACGGAGATGCTGTATCCGGCTGCCAGACAGACAAAGAGGTTGGCGCTGGCGGCAAGGCTGCGGCCAAGATGTTCGCTGATGGGTAGCAGCAGGGGGCCGAACATGGTCCGCGCCAGAAAATTGGCCAGAAAGACCGTTGTCAGCAGCGCCAGGGCCGGCAGGACCGGGGTGAAGGGCAGCGGGGGAATTTTTTTCGGGTCTGGGTTCATAGCTTAACAACCGTGAGGAAACTCTGTATTTGCCCAATTGGCGTAAAGGGTTTTTCCGATACGTCCATTGAATCGTGAAAGCAACATCAACCAGGAGGTACGTGTGCCGCGCTTTTTTATGGGGCTTCTCTTCGTCCTGACCAGCGTTTGGTGCGCACAGGCTGCGGATTTGAGCGATCAGATCCAAAAGCGATATGATACATTGCAGTCTTTTAGAGGGTTTTTTCTGCAGAAGCTGACCAATGCCTCCAGCCACGAAGTGCAGGAGCGGCTTGGCAGCATCACCTTCAAACGCCCCCGCTTCATCCGCTGGGAAACGACCAGCCCCGAGAATGAGCTGCTCATCATCGGGCAGGACACGGTCTGGGAATATTTTCCCGCAGAGGAGACTGTCTACCGCTACTCGGTGGAGCAGGTTTTAAGTTCCAAGACCATGATCCGTTTCCTGTCCGGCGAGGCCAACCTGAAGGACGACTTCATCGTGCAGGATCTGGGCGCGGACGGGGATTTCAGGCATTTGAAGATCATCCCCAAGGAGCCCGAGCCCAATCTGGTCGAGGGAGAACTCTGGGTCCGGCCCGGCCAGGATATGCTGGAGAAGATCAAGCTGGTGGATTTCTTCGGAAATATCAATGAATTGGAACTGACCGGAATTGAGATTGACGTGCCCGTGGAAGACAAGGAATTCACCCTGGTGCCGCCCAAGGGCACGGACGTGATCGAAGGGCTTGTCGGAGAGTGAAAAAGAGCGGAATGAGAAAGGGATAAGTCCTTATTCTGGGTGCAACAATGGAAAAGCCCCCGATCATAACGATCCGGGGGCTTTTTTGCGGCTTTGAAAAAGCGCCGGGTGGATCCACCTCGCGCCGGGGGAGTTACTTGAGCGTGCCTACGGGAAATCCGGCGCCTTTCCACCCGAAGATGCCGCCGGGGAAGCGGTATACGTTCTTGTAGCCGAGCTTCTTGGCCCACACCGCGCCGTTATGGCTGCGGGTGCATTTGACGAAACCACAGTAGACGACGATCGTCTTGTCCTTGTCGGGCCCAAGCATGGCTTCGAAGTCGGCCTGGGATTTGCCGCCGGTTTCCTTGTCGTCCCATCCCTTCATGTCCGGGATGGGGAAGAGAAACTGCAGGGCGCCGGGCACATGCTCCTTCTTGTAGCTGTCCTCGTAGGGCATGGTGTCGATGATGAGCATGTCTTTGCCCGCATCGATCATCTTCTTGAGTTCGGCCGCCGTGACCAGGTCGTAGCCGCCGGCGGTGGTGTCGCGGAAAAGCTTCACGGCTTCGGTTTCCTTGGTTGTTTCGGCCTCGAATTTGGAATCGAAGAGGGCAAAAGAGGGGCTGGCCAGAAGCAGGCAGCACAGGGTCAGGGCGAGGGTGGCAATTTTCTTCATGCAGTTTCTTCCTTGAAAATAAAGGTTTTTATGGATTCGTATTTCGTTGCGAGAGAATCCGGGCGCACGCCCAGCAGCTTCCGCCACGCATACAGTATTGCCGCGCATCCGAGCATGATCAGATCCCGCCGCAGTGCTCCCCGAATTCCGGCGTAGGCCTCGCCTTCGGGGTCGCCGGGTCCGTAGCAGCCGCAGTCGATGTCCAGGCCCATGTGCAGCCCGTAGCCGAGGACAGCGATGAACATGAGAATCATGAGGGTGATGAGGCCAAGGCTGCCCCGGATGTCGAAGATGAGGGCCACCGCGCCGATGATTTCGACGACAGGCAGCAAAACGGCCACGGGCAGGACCAACGGCCCCGGCAGGATGCCGAAGGCGTCAATGGTCACGGCAAAGGTCATGGGGTCCAGAATCTTGATGATTCCGGCCGCGAGGAAGGACAGGGCCAGTCCGATCCGCACGAAGGCGTAGGACCAGGATTTCCAGTATATTGGGATCATGGGGAAACTATCTGACCCGAGGCGGGCCTGCGGTCAAATCGTTCTTTTAAATCAGAAGATTGGGCATGGATTGAAATTGCCGATGGTTGTGCGGGGGGCTGCCGGGTTTCAAACGGATTGTGGGCGTGCAGGGGGCAAGGGGCGATCTGCTGCCTTCATGCTTTGCAAGTCCCGGTTATGGACTGGCCAGGGTGGGCGCTTTCAGCACGATGGGGGCTATGTGCTCCGCGAAGTCGCAGGGGGCGTGGAAGGTGGTCCATTCTCCGCTGTAGGGGTGATAGAGGCCCAGTTGGCTGGCGTGGAGCAGCAGGCGTTCGCCGGGCCTCTGCTCGCCGTAGAGGTTGTCGCCCAGGATGGGATGGCCAAGGCTGGCCATGTGTACGCGCAGCTGGTGGGACCGGCCGGTATGCGGGCGCAGGAGGACGAGGGTGCTTTCCCCGTCGCTTTCAAGCACCTGATAATCGGTCAGGGCCGGTTTGCCGGTGTCATGACAGACCATCTGCATGGGGCGGTTGGGCCAGTCGCAGATGAGCGGAAGGTCGACCTGTCCGGAGTCCTCGCTCATCACGCCTTGTACCCGCGCCAGGTAGAGCTTGCGGGTCAGGCGGTCTTGAAATTGCTGACGCAGAATCGTTTCGGCTTTGCGCCGGGTGGCCACGACCAGCACTCCGGAGGTGCCAAGATCCAGCCGGTGCACGGCCTGGGCGCCCCGGTGGATTTCGCGCACCCGTGACAGGACCGAGTCGAACAGCTCCGGGGTGCGGCCGGGCACGGAAAGGAGGCCGCTCGGCTTGTTGACCACGACCATGTCCCGGTCTTCGTGGATGACGGCCAGCCTGGGCTCGGTCGGAGGATCGTAGCGCAGCGGTTCAAGAGACATTGCTGGCCGCTTTGGCTGTCCGCTTTGGGCGTCGGCGGATCCCGGAGCAGGAGAAATGGCGCCGGGTTTTCACTGCAGAATTTCCGGAGACTCGGCGCTGGGTTCAAAGACGCCAAGCTGGTCGAGTTGCCAGCCCACATCCTTGCCGATCATCTTCTTCTTGCGCACGGTGATCCACCAGAGTCCCTTCCATTGCCAGCCGGGGATGGACATGACGTAGGTGGCCTGTCGTTTCAGGGACCGGGCAATGAGCTCGATGGTCTCCTCCTGACGTTCCTGCGCAGTGAGGCCTGTGCGCCGTTCAAGGGTGGCGCGGCCTTGCAGGTGCAGCCCGAGCAGATCCGTCAGCCTCGATCCGGGAAAGCTCTGGATGAAGGCTCCGGGCACGGCCGGCAGGGTGTGCGCGTCGGGAGCGTTGGTTGTCGTCACGCCGGTCTTGTCGTCGTAAATCGTGACCAGTTCCACGAAGTGCTTGCCCATTCCGTAGTAGAAAACCAGATAGGTTTTCTCGGTCGTGTTTTTCCAGGTCCGGCAAAAGAGGGTTTGCTCCTTGGAGGCGATCTGAAAGTCGAACATGACATCGTCGTCGAACCCGTGTTCGCGGGCCCATTCTTCGGCCTGACGTAGCGGCTGGCGCAGTTCCTGATCCGAGGGGACGTGGGAGCGCGGGGCCATCCGCTCCCGGGGAGAGGCCAGCGCATCGACGGTGATGCGCATGATCTTGATGGACAAAAACCAGGCCCCGATAAGGACGCCCAGCAGTACGAAAGGCAGAATGGTCATGAGTTCCCCGCGACAAGGATGTCGTGTTTTCGATTATGCGGGACTTTGCATCAGGCCGTCCACTTCGTCCAGGACCAGGGGCAGGATACCGTCCACGATGCGCTCCACGCCACCAGCATTGGGATGCAGTCCGTCTTCAAGAAGTAGGGCCGGATTTGTTATAACCCCTTCCAAAAAAAAAGGGTACAGAGGCAGCCCGTATTTTTGAGCCAGCTCGGGGAAAACTTTTTCGAACTCCGTTCGATAAGCTTCTCCCCAATTGACCGGAGCGCGCATTCCGGCCAGTATTACTCGGGCTCCGGTGTCAAGGCATTCCTGAATCATGGCGTCGAGGTTCTCGCGCATGAAGACCGGATCCAGCCCGCGCAGGCCGTCATTGGCGCCGAGTTCAAGGATGATCAGGTCCGGCTTGTCCTGCAGGGACCAGGCCAGGCGTGTCCGCCCGCCGCTGGTGGTGTCGCCGGACAGACCCGCGTTGGTGACCCGGACTTTTCGTCCCTGGCTCAGCACCCGCTCCTCCAGTTGGGCGGCGAAGGACTTGGAGGGAGGCAGGTTGTAGCCGGCGGTCAGGCTGTCCCCGAAGGCGAGGATGTGTATCTCGGGCCCCGCGCACGCTCCGCGGACCGGACATAACAATATGAGGGCCGCGGCCCAGGTGATACTCCATATAAGGATCGACGACATGAATGTTTCCTCTTCTGTTGTGCTCAGTGACGTTCATTTGACGCTAACCGCCGGCTCGGGGCCGGTCAACATCCTGAACGGCATCAATCTGCGGGTGGGCCAGGGCGAGACCCTGGCCGTGGTCGGTCCCTCCGGTTCGGGCAAGACGACCATGCTCATGCTCATGGCCGGGCTTGAGCGGCCGACTTCCGGTCAGGTGCAGGTGGCCGGGGTCGATCTGACCGCCCTGAACGAGGACGCGCTGTCTCGCTTCAGGCGCGAGCATCTGGGCATCGTCTTTCAGGCCTTTCATCTCATCCCGACCATGACGGCTGTTGAAAACGCGGCCCTGCCCTTGGAATTCGCCCATCATCCAAAGACCAGAAGCCGGGCTCTGGAGGCGCTGGAACAGGTCGGGCTCGGCCATCGCGCCGGACATTATCCTTCGCAGCTTTCCGGCGGCGAGCAGCAGCGCGTGGCCCTGGCCCGCGCCTTTGCCGCGCGGCCGCGGATCATCCTGGCCGACGAGCCCACGGGGAACCTTGACGAGGAAACCGGGGCGCGGGTCATGGAACTGCTTTTTACGCTGCAGGCCGAAGAGAACGCGACCCTGATCCTGGTCACCCATGACCGCTCCCTGGCCAAACGCTGCGACCGGGTGGCGACCATGCACTCCGGGCGCATGGAGGCGTGATGAGCACCAAGGACATGCGCCTGGCCCTGACTCTGTGCCGCCGGGAGCTGCGGGGCGGCCTGCGCGGCTTCGGCGTCTTTTTGGGATGCCTGTTTCTGGGCGTCCTGGCCATCAGCGCCGTGGGTTCTCTGGGGCGCGCCCTGGAAGCGGGTCTGGCCGGTGACGCCAAGGCCATCCTGGGCGGGGATGTGAGCGTGAGCCTCACCTCGCGGGACCTGAGCGAGGCTGAAGCGGCATATCTCGGCGGCTTCGGTGATCTGAGCCGGACCCTTTCCACGCGGACCATGGCCCGCGCGGAGACAGCCGCGCCGGAACAAGGGCGCTCCGTGCTGATCGAGTTCAAGGGCGTGGACGCTCTTTACCCCCTGTACGGCCGCATGGAGCTGGAAGGCGGCGGGGAGGTGCAGGAACTGCTTGCGGTCCGTGACGGTTTGCCCGGGGCCGTGGCTGACCGGGCCCTGTTCACCCGCCTCGGACTGGCCGTGGGGGATGAGATCCGTGTCGGCGAAGTGCGTTTCGCCTTGCGCGCGGTCATCGAGCGCGAGCCGGACCGCGTGGTCGAATTTTTCAGCCTGGGGCCCCGTCTCATGGTTTCCGCCAGCGCCTTTGGGCAGACCGGCCTGACCCAGCCGGGCAGCCTTTTCCGCACCGAGTACCTGCTGCGTCTGCCTGGCGGGGGCGCCGAGCAGGCGGTCAGCCGCATTCGCGCTGATAATCCCGATTCAGGTTGGCGGGTGCGCGATTACATGCACGCCGCCCCGCGCATCCGCACGGTGCTGGAGCGCCTGAGCGTGGACCTGACCCTGATCGGACTCGGCGCGCTGCTGGTCGGGGGCCTCGGCATCGCCGGCGGGGTGCGCGGGTACCTGGGCGGGCGGCTCAACCACATGGCGGCCATGAAATGCATGGGTGGATCGAGCAGGGTGCTGTTCGTTTCATACCTGGCGCAGGTTCTGTTCCTGGGCTTTGTCGGAGCCTGCGCCGGGATCCTGGCCGGGAGCCTTGTGCCCTGGCTGGCCGGGCGATTCTTTTCCGACGTCCTGCCCATCCAGGTCCGCAGCGGAATTTACGTCGCCCCCCTCCTACAGGCCGCCCTCTTTGGGCTGGTCACGACCTTGGCCTTTTCCATGCCGCCCCTTTTTCGCGCGGTCATGGTGCGGCCTTCGGGTATTTTCCGGGGATACGTCTCGGCCGACATGGCGCGCATCCCGCGGGCCGCGATCCTGCCCACGGCCTGCGCCTTTGCCCTGCTGGCGCTTATGGTCTTCTGGTTCGCAGGCAACACCAGGCTCTCGGCCTGGTTCGTGGGCGGCACCATCATGGCCTTTGTGCTGTTCAAAGGATTGGCCCGGGTCATTCGCTGGCTGGCGGGCAAGGCGCCACAATTGCCCTGGCCCAGCGCCCGCATCGGCGTGGCCAACATCCATCGTCCCGGCTCGCCGGGCGTGAGCCTGGTCTTTGCCCTGGGCTTCGGGCTCACGGCCCTGGTGGCCGTGGTCATGGTCAATTCCAGCCTGACCAGGGCGCTGACCGCCGAATTGGCCGAGGAGGCCCCGGATTTTTTCTTCATGGACATCCGCCCCGATCAGGTCGAAAGGTTTCGCGCCCTTGCCCTTGATACCCCCGGCGTTTCGCGTCTGGACCTGCGCCCCATGATCCGGGGGCGCATCGTGCGCATCGGTGACACGCCCGTGGAGAATGCCACCGTGGCCGAGGACGTGTCCTGGGCCGTGCGCGGTGACCGGGGCCTGTCGTACAGCGTGGATTTTCCGGCCGGCAGCACCCTTTTGCGGGGCGAGTGGTGGCAGGCGGATTATGCCGGCCCTCCGCTCATTTCCCTGACTTCCGACCTGGCCAAGGGCTTCGGGGTGGACCTTGGCGACACCTTGACCGTCAATGTGCTCGGCCGCAACCTGACCGGAACCATATCCAGCATCCGCGAGGTCGACTGGCGGACCCTGGCCATGCAGTTTGCCATCATCTTTTCTCCCGGAACTCTTGACGGCGCACCGCAGACCTGGCTCGGCGCGGCCTACGGCGTGGACAACGAAGAGAGCCTTTACGCCCGCACCACGCAAGCCTTTCCGGAGGTGGCCGTGATCACCATCCGCGAGGTGCTCGACAACGCGGCCCTGATTTTGACCCGCACGGTGCGCATCTTTCAGGTCATGGCCGGCGTTGCCCTCCTGGCCGGCTTTCTGGTGCTGGCCGGAGCCTTTTCGGCGGACCAGCACCGGCGCATCTACGACAGCGTCATCTACAAGGTCTGCGGGGCCACTCGGCGCGACATCCTGGCCATTCTCGTGGCCGAATTCTCCCTGGCCGGGCTGTTCACGGGCCTTGGCAGTCTGGCGTTGGGTACGCTCACGGCCTGGGGCGTGGTCCAGGGCCTTTTGCGCATGCAGTTCAGACCGGACCTCGCCATGGGCATTTTGACCGTACTGGTGGGTGTCGGGGTGTCGCTGTGCATGGGCTTGCTTGGCACATGGCGCGTACTGGGCCGCAAGGCGGCTCCGTTTTTGCGCAACGAATGAAGCGGGTGACGTTTTTGCGCACAGGTGCGCCTTTTTTTGCACATTACCGACTCTTTTTCGCAAGGATATGATTTTAAAGCGGTGTCCTATTTTAAGAACTCGAAATAGAAAGGATTGTTCGGTGGTTACTTGATCATATGCAGATAACATACGTGCCTATTTCATTCTTCCTGCCTCAGATTGCCTAATATAAGTTTGCATTATTGTTCAATTTATTTTAGCATTTTTGTGAGTAAATTTTGAGAATCCATTCATTGCAGTAAGTAGAATTTCAACTCACGTAGTCAGGAGGCGTCATGTTTCGTTATCTTGCGGCGGCACGGAGAATTCTCTCGCTGGGCACGGTACTGTGCCTGACGGCATTCGTCGGACTAGGTTACGCGGCCCTTGCTGATCTCGAAGGCACGCAAGGGCACGCACCGACGGACTCCCTTTCCGCCCTGGAAGGAGATGCCGGGCATGCCGGGGCCGCCGCTCCTGATGACGGAATAGTCTGCCAGCCCGGGGCTCCGTGCCTGGAAGCGGCCACGCAACTGCCGCTGCGTATTCTGCCCCGTCCCTTTTCCGCCATGTACCGCGAGGCGGTGGCCAGCGAGGACGGCATCGTCCAGGCCAATGTTCCCGCCTTCAAACCCCTTTATGTCTTTGACCGCCAGGGCCTTGATCTGAGCCAGGCTGCTGATCCGCGTGGCTGGTACCAGGTCGGTCCCTCCAAGTCCGAGCCCGTGGGCTGGATGCAGGCCAAGGATGTGCTCGAATGGCGGCAGGCCCTGCTCGTCTCCTACACCCATCCCGGCAACCCCCTTGAAGGGCGCAGGCCCGTGCTCATGTTCAACGACCGCGCCGCCCTGGAAGCCGTGGTCGACGACATGGACATGGCCGGTAAGGCCAAGGGCATCTACGCGGCCATCGACGGCGGCAACATCCCGGACAGCGTGGTCAGCATGGAGCCGCAGCGTTTTGTCGACATCACCCGCCAATTTTACGTGCTGCCCATCCTGCAGTGGTCGCAGACCAGGATCGACGGCGATGACGTCCGCCTCCTGCAGCTTGCTGCCGCCGTGCCGAACAGCCGCGGGGCCGACACCCTCGCAAGCCCGGACTATCTGGAGCAGGCTCAGGTGGGCCGTGCGGCGGGCGGGGCGGTCATGCGCGACGTGAAGACCGATGTGGTTTTCGTCATCGACACCAGCCGCAGCATGCAGCCCTTCATCGACATGACCCGCGAGGCCGTGGCCGGGATGACCAAAAAAATCAGCGCCGAAACCGCCGATCGCTACCGTTTCGGTCTGGTGGTCTTCCGGGATTCCCTGGAAGCCGCGCCGCAGCTTGAATACGTGACCCGCAACCTCACCCCCGAGCTGGTCCCGGGCGAACAGCTCGTCGATCTGCTGGAAAAGGAAGGCGGGGCCACGGCCGTCGGTAGCGTGGACTATGCGGAAGAGGCCTTTGCCGGCGTGGACGAGGCCCTGCGCTCCAAATGGCGCGAAGGGGCGCTGCGCTTCGTCATCTTCATCGGTGACGCCAGTTCGCATCCCAAGGGCCATCCCCAGAACACCAGCGGCAAGGACGAAACCGATCTGCGCCGCGAATACGACGACGCCCAGGTGCACCTTTTCGCCATCCATCTGCAGGATCCCCGCGCGGCCGAGGATCATCCCCGCGCCCTGGCCCAGTTTTCCCACCTCTCGCGCGTGCGCGGCGATGCCGAGAGTTCCGCCATCAAAGAGGTCAACGCTTTCGAGGAGCAGCAGTACCGCGATCTGGTCGAGCATCTGACCGGCCGCATCAATGCCCTGCTGGGCCAAACCATGGGCGGTTCCGCCGGCGCCGATCCGGCGGGCGCGGCTCCGCTTGAGGAGTTCGACAAGCTTTGGGAAGCGGCGCTCATCGAATACGTCGGCAAGGAAGCGACCCCTCCGAAGGACATCGTGGCCTGGACTCTGGATCGTGACCTGATCAACCCCGCCGACCGGGCGCTCGACGTGCGTGTTCTGGTCACGCGCGAACAGTTGTCTTCCCTGGCCCAGTCCCTGGATCAGGTCGTGCAGGCGCTGATGCGCGCCCAAGTCACCCAGGGACAGTTCTTCGAGGCCCTGCAGAGCGTGTCCGGGCAAGCCATGAAGCGCCCCGACGACATCGGCGGTGCGGCCACCCTGGCCGAATCGGGCCTGCTCCCGGCCTTCATCCAGAGCCTGCCCTACAAGAGCGACATCCTGTCCCTGACCGACGACATGTTCGCGAGCATGACGGCGGAGCAGCGCTCGCAATTGGAGTGGAGCGTCTTGGCCAAGCTCGATCAGTACCGCACCATCAACGAGCAGGTCGACGCCTGGTTCCGCTTGAACGACACGGACCCGGACCAGGATCTGGTCTATCCGCTGCATCTCGATTACCTGCCGTAGGCGGGATGAAAGATGGTTGAAGCGGTCGCGCCCATGGTCCGGTTGGAGGGGCTCGTCAAGACGCGTTCCCAGAGCGAGAGCGTCTTCGAGTTGCGCGTGCCGGAGTTTACGGTCCGGCCCGGTCAGATGGTCGCGGTCATCGGCGAGAGCGGCTGCGGCAAGAGCACGCTGCTTGATACGCTCGCCCTGGTCATGGCTCCGACCCGGGTCGGGCGTTTTGAGATCACTTCCGAATCGCAAAGCGCTTGCGATGTCGCGGCCCTGTGGGCCCGGGACGACGAAGATGCCCTGTCCGCCCTGCGCCGCGACCTGTTCGGCTATGTTCTGCAGACCGGCGGCCTGCTCCCTTTTTTGAGCGTGCGGCAGAACATCTGCCTGCCGGCGCGGATCAAGGGCGGCGACATCGCTCCGTCCAGGCTGGACGCCCTGGCCGATCGCCTCGGAGTGGCCGGTTGCCTGGACCGGATGCCCGTAGCCCTGTCCATCGGGCAGCGCCAGCGGGTGGCCATCCTGCGGGCCCTGGCGCATCAGCCGCGCCTGGTGCTGGCCGACGAGCCCACGGCGGCCGTGGACAAGGCCCGGGCGCGCGCCATCATGGACGACATGCACCGCCTGGCCCGGGACGAGTCCGTGGCCGTGGTGGTGGTGACCCATGACGTGGACCTGGTCATGGACCGTGCCGACGTGGCCTACACCTTCGATACGCAGCAGGTCTCCGAGCATGTCACCAGCTCGCTCTGCCGGCCGGTCAACGGGAGCGGGTCATGACCCCGGCCCGGCCCCTAAAGCTCATCCCCGCCCTCGCCGCCCTGCACCTGCGCCACGAGTGGATTCTGACTCTTTGCCTAATCATTGCCCTGGCGGCGGTGATCTCCCCCCTGCTTGTCCTGCTCGGCCTTAAACACGGCACCATCCAGACCCTGCGCGAGCGCCTGGTGGAAGACCCGGTTTTTCGCGAGATCCGGCCGTCGCAAACCAGAGAGTTCAAGCCCGAGTGGTTCAAGGACATGGCAACCTGGCCCGGCATCGGCTTTCTGACCCCGACCATCCTGCCCCTGTCCTCGGTCATCAGCATGGTGCGCGGCGAAACGGACAAAACCGAACTCTTCGATCTCATTCCGACCGCTCCCGGCGATCCGCTGCTGCTTGAAAACGGTGGAATCGTGCCCGCCGACGGCGAGGCCGTGCTCACGGCCGAGGCTGCCAGGCAACTGGGGTTAAGCGCCGGAGGCGAGGCCGTGGCGCGGGTGACGCGATCCCGGGGCGGACGCACCGAGAACGTGGAGGTCAGGCTGCGGGTCGCGGCCGTGCTCGATGCGCGGGCCGGGTCTTTGGCGCGGGTCTATGCGCCGCTTTCGTTCGTGCTCGACGTGGAGGCCTACAAGGAAGGGTACGCGGCCCCGGCGCGGGGCTGGGCCGGCGACACGCCGGAGCCTTACGCGAGCTTCGACGGAGCCGTGCTTGTGCTGCCCGAACCGCTGCCTCCCATCAGCAGATCCGGCCTGGTCATCAACACCGGCTTTGGCCGCATCGCGGACATCTCGCCGGACGGGGTCAGAGACCTGCTCGGTTTTTCGCCGCCGCCGGATCTTGCGGTCTACAACCTGCTTTCCCCAGGCGCGTCCATCACCGCGTCCAACCTGCGGGCCATCGATCAGAAGTTGCGCGGGTACACCCGCGTGCTGCTGCCGTATGTCCTGGATGTCGTGGTCAAGCGGGGGGATCAGGAGTTGCGCCTGGTGGGCCTGTCCATAGACGAGGAGCAGGCACGGCTGCTCGGGCTTTCGCCAACGCCGTGGGGCGGATACACCGGCAGGCTGCCCGAGCGCATTCTGAGCGTGCAGTGGCCTGCGGTCCAGAACGTGCCCGCCGCAGATAAAACAGCGGTGCGCAGCCTTGGGGCGGCCGAACTGGAATTCGACCTGCATCAGGCCGGTGAGACCGCGCTTGAGTATCCGGTGGTGCCGGTGGAGCTTCTGGGGGTGCTGCGCACCGCCACGCAGCGCGCCGTGGCCTTCGACCGCGCGGCGGAACGCTTCGAGATGGCGCGCGGCGGGTATCGGGGCTTTCGCCTCTATGCGCGCAGCATCGACGCTGTGCCTGGCCTGTACCACAGACTCAAAAAACAGGGCATCGAGGTCATGGCCGAAGTCGAGGCCATCGAGCGCATCCAGGTATTGGACCGGGGCCTGACCCGCCTCTTCTGGCTCATCGCGCTGCTGGGAGTTTTCGGCGGCACGGCCGTGCTGGTGTCCAGCCTGTACGCGGCCGTGGAGCGGCGCAGGCGCGATCTGGGGGTGCTCCGGCTCCTGGGTTTTGCGCGTAGGCATGTCTTTTTCTTCCCCATTGTGCAGGGGCTCATGATTGCCGCACTGGGTCTGGCCGCCGGATTCGGCGGCTACGGAGTCCTGGCCGCGACCATCAACCATGCCTTTGCCTCGGAGCTTGCCCCGGGCGAGGCTTTTTGCGTTCTGCCGGGAGCCTATGTTCCGGTTTTCTGTATCGTAACCCTCGCCCTGGCGGCTCTGGCCTCTCTGGCAGCCGCGTGGCGGGCGACATGCATCGATCCTGCGGAGGTCATTCGTGAACAATGATGGCGTGAGGCGCGACCGGAAATTTTCGGCCATGATTTTATCCCTGTCTTTCGTGGCGGCGTGGGTGTTTTGTCTCGCGTTTTCGACCACGGCGGCCCTGGCCGAAGCGCCGCCGCAGACCCCGTACAATCCCAAACCGGCCGAAGGCGACCTGATCCTGCCCATGCCGGGCGACGCCGAGATGGTTTTTCGCAGGGTGCCGGTGCCGGGCAGCGGGTTCTGGGGCGACCAGAGTCGCATCATTCAGATCGGCGACGCTTCGGGGGGCATCTTCGAGGGACTGCAGCGCACTCAGATCAGCGGCTCCTTTCCGTCCGGCAAGGATGAGGCATGGGAGCTGGTCATGGCCAAGTACGAGCTGACCCGTGGCCAGTATGTCGCGGTCATGGGCATGGACGCCCTGCTGGCCGCCAGCGGTGACCCGGAGGACCAAAAGCTGCCGACCCTGAAGGGCCGCGAGCTGCGCGACGCGCTGATGCTCCCGTTGGCCTATGTCAGCCATGGGGACGTGCTTGAATTCCTCCGCCGCTACAACCAGTGGCTCTTCGATCCTGCCCACCCGGAACGTGTGGCGGCCATGCCACGTGTGGACGAGGCCCCCGGATTCATGCGTCTGCCCACGGAGGATGAGTGGGAATACTGCGCCCGGGGCGGCCTCGCGTCCATCCAGGCCGGGGCCTTCGACAAAGCCCTGCCGTTTGCTGCGGCCGAGGCCAACGAGTTCGCGTGGCATCTGGGCAACGCCAAGCACCAACTGCGGCCGGTTGGGCTGCGCAATGCGGACGCAAACGGCTTTCATGACCTCTTCGGCAACGCCCAGGAGATGACCTCGGGTCTGTTCCGGCCGGAGATCTGGCAGGGTAAGCCCGGTGGCGTGGCCGTGCGCGGCGGGAGCGTCTCCACCCCGGCTGCGGACCTGCGCAGCGCGCTCAGGGCGGAGCTCGACGTCTACGCCTGGAACGTGGACGAGAAGAAGGTCGAGGAGCGCAAGTCCTTCAACACCGGGGCGCGCCTGGCCATCGGGGCCAACGTGGTCGTGACCTCGGCCCAGCGCGCCCGCATCGAGAAAGAGTACGAGGCCTACAAGGCCGACCTGCGCAAGACCATGCCCGTGGGGCGCACCCTGGATAACCTGGTCAGCCAGGCTTCGGTCCAGATCGGCGCGGCCGACCCCATCATCGAGCGTCTGATCAAGGACAATCCGGCCCTCAAAGAGCCCCTGGGGGCGGTTCAGTCCACCCTGGACAAGGCCAGAGAGCGCCTTGAACTGGCCCAGCGCGAGAGCGCGCGCAGCCTGGCCCAGGACGCGGCCCGCAACGGGGTCAACCTGTCGGTCTATCTGTCCCGCTTGGAGCGGCTGACGGACACTCTGGCCCTGGCCAAGGAACTTGCCGAGACGTCGACGCGCTACCAGGAGCAGGTCGCGGCGGTGGAGAAGTCCATGGCTGAGCTTAAGACGGCGCTGGGCGAGCAGATGCAGGGCTACAAGGACAAGATCGGGACCCTTGGCGAGTACGAAAAGGCCTACATCGACTTCGCCTTCACGGAGCTTGAGGCCCGGGAAATGACCAAACGCGAACGCCTGGTCATGAAGCTGCTCAAAGGGCACGCCCAGAACTACGCCGAGCAGCGCCGGGCCGACACCGAACTTTGGCTGGAGGAATTTCGCAAGGGCTTTGCCGAATTTTCAGATTCATAAAACAAATAATTTCAGGAGGATGAAGTTATGAAAAAGATTGTGAACGTGCTCGTCGTGGTGCTTCTGGTCTTTGCTCTGTTGCCCGGATGCGCGACCATGACCGACAAGAACCGCACCCAGGCCGAAGGGACGGGCGTGGGCGCGGTGCTGGGCGGCCTGCTCGGTTATGCCGTGGGTGGGGGCAAGGGTGCGGCCATCGGAGCCGCGGCCGGCGCGGGCCTGGGTTTTCTTGTCGGCAACGAGATCGCAAAGCGCAAGCAGGCCTACGCCACTACGGAGGAGTTCCTCGACGCGGAAATCTCCACCACGCAGGAGTACAACAAGACCGCCATCGCCTACAACGCGCAGCTCTCCAAGGACGTGGCCACGCTGGAAAAGCAGTCCAAGACCCTGCGCGCCCAGTATGACAAGGGCACGGTGGACAAGAAGGTTCTGGCGGCCAAGAGCGACGAACTGCAGAAGAAGATCGACGCCAGCAAGAAGCTTGAAAATACGCTGGCCAAGGAGCTTGACGTCCAGACCGCCATCCTGGCCGACGAGAAAAAGACCCGCCCTGCCGGCGACCAGTACGTCGCTCGCCTGGAAAAGGAAGTCGGCACGCTGCAGAAGAACCTGGACAAGCTGCGTGACGGCAGCACCCAGTTGGCTCAGATCGACCAGAGGCTGAGCGTATGAGGACGGCGATTCTCATCCCCATGCTGCTGGCGGCCATGCTGCTGGGCGGTTGCGCGGGTCAGCACGATCCGCGCACAGGCGGTTTTTTCGGCGGGGTGGCCGGGCTGGGTGGCGGCGGCTACAAGGATCGCGTGGCGGAGCGCGAGGCCCGGCTTGCAGAGCTGCGTGCCACCCAAAGCGAACTCGACGCCGAAAAGGGGCAGCTGGAGTCCCAGAAATCGGCGGCCCAGGCCCTGGTCGACAAGGACCAGGCCCGAGTGAAAGCCATGCAGACCGAGATAGCGGCCCTGGACAAGAAGACCAAAAGCCTCGCCGCCCAGGATGGCGCGGACGCGCAGCGCGTGGCCGACCTGCAGAAGCGGGTCACCGACCTGAAAGGGAAAATGAACCAGCAGGCATCGTCCCTGGATGATCTGGAAGGCAGCGGTCTTGGCGACGCGGACATGGACCTGCGCCGCAAGCAGCTCGAAAAGCAGCGCGATGCCCTGCGCAAGGAATACGACCTGCTCATGAAGATGCAGATGGAGCTTGCCCAGTGAGGATTGCGTCCTTCTGGATGCTGGCCGTGCTGATGGCCTTGCCGGTCCCTGCGGGGGCGCAGTCCGCGCCCCTGGAGGAGATCCGCAGGATTCTGCTGAACGAGGCTCTGGTTCCCCCGAATCATGCGGAACTGGAAAAATTGGACGAAGCCGGACTGCCCGCCTTTCTGGAACGGTTCGATCCGTATGCGCGCTATTTCCCGGCGCGGGAATATCAGTCCCCCATGACCGGACGCGAGGCCTGGATCGGCATCGGCGCGGAGCTGATCGTGCGCGGCGAGGATATTTTCCTCTCCGTCTATCGGGGCGGAGCGGCGGACAAGGCTGGGGTGCCCGACCGGTCCAGGCTGCTTGAAGTCGACGGCGAGAGCGTGGCCGGGCGTGATGCCCAGAGCGTGGCGTCTTTGCTCAAAGGAGGGGAAGACACTGTCGTGCGCCTGACTCTGGCCCGGCCAGGCGGGAAGAGCTTTGACATCCGGGTCGTGCGCGAGGCCTTCAAGCCCCTGGACGTGGAGCCTGTGCCGCCGGGGGACCGGCAGGTGTTGCGTGTCCGCGAGTTTGTCGGAGGCATGACCAAACCCGCATTGCAAGCCACCATTGATTTCCTGGCGCGAAAGGGCGCGGGGCCAGCTGGGCTGCTGGTCATCGATCTGCGCGACGCGGGCGGCGGCGATCTGTACGAAGCCTTCGACATGGCGGGCATGTTTCTGCCTGCCGGGACCCTTCTGGGCACGATCCAGGGCCGGGGCGAGGATGCTCGCCCAGTGCGGGCCCCGTCCGGGGAGAAGTACTCCATGCCTCTGGCGCTTATTGTTGGCCCGGATACGGCCAGTTCGGCCGAGATCTTCGCCGGGGCCCTGCACCAGCAGGGCCGGGCCCTGCTCGTGGGCCAGCGCACCTACGGCAAATGCAGCTCCCAGACCGACGCCCGCCTGTCCGACGGCTCGGTGCTGCGCTACACCAACCGAGACGTCCTGCTTCCGGATGGCAGCTCCTGCTCCGGCGCGGGCCTCATGCCGGACAGGGAAGTGTCCGGCGCCGAGCTTATGGATCTGGCGGGGCTGGTGCAGGTGGTGGATAGCGTTCTGGCCGGCAAGTGATCTTCGAATGGAGCTGCCGGGATGTTCTGCCATCACGGACGGATCGGAGTTGGGGACTGTCGTTTGCGCTGAGAACCAAGCGCTTTGAACACGGAGGCAAAATGAAACGTTGGCTCGCTCTTCTTTTTTTCATGCTGGTTCTGCCACACCCGGCTCTTGCCTCCGAACCGGCCTATGACACGCTTCCGCCCGAGCTGGTCAGGCTGCGGGACGAAGGGCGGCTCACAGTCAGGGCCCTGTGGGCCTGGAAGCTGGTCCCTCCGTCCACTGCGGAAATAGCCATGGAGTTCCGCGCCCTGGGCCTGGACCTCATTTCCGCCGACAGGGCGCAACTTGCAACCTGGAAGGAGCAGGCAGGTGAGGGACAGCTTGCTCTGAGCGAAGCCCAGCGTGATGTTCTGGGACAGCTTATCAGCCGCATGGACGAAGGTTTGTCCTCGGGCGAGCAGCCCGCTTCAGGGACGTCCGTTGTCCAGGATCCTCCCGTTGTCGATGCCGACGTCAAAGGGGAAACTCCGGACCTTGGCGAAATGATCGGGAAGCTTGGCGCTCAGGCCGACGGCGGTGATCCCGGGGCGAAGGTCAGCCTGGCCCTTGCGGTCAGGACTGGCGTTGACGGACCGCCTGATCCGATTCGGTCCGTGGCCCTTCTTGAGGACGCTGCGGCAGCGGGTGATGCCGATGCCATGGCGCTTTTGGCTGATGAATACGAATCCGGCCTGTGGGTGCCCCAGGATGCGGAAAAGGCGGGGCAGCTGCGTCGCAAAGCCGCGGAAGCAGGATCACAACTGGGGCAGTGGGGGCTCGAATGAACATCAAGGCATTGCAAAGGGCGGGCGTTTTATTTCTGGTTCTGGTGCTTGCAGGTGGCGGCGCGTCTCTTGCCGATGAATTGAAGCAACCCACACAGGCCGAGATTGCACAGCAGGTCGTGGTGGACGACAGCATGAAGGCGGTCATGAAGTCCTTTCTCAGCGCGGGCTTGACGTACGACTCGCTTCCGGAAGGAGCAAGCGGGGAGCTTCGCGCCGCGCTTGAGTACTGGAAGGGAAACAAGGACGGGCTGAAGGAGTTTGCGGGCAGGCTCGGCAAGCTGGCTGGTTCCAACCGCGAGGAGCTGCTGGACATGATCCGGAGCAAGAAACTCCGGGAGTTTGCAGTCGTCGCACTGGATGAGAGCGCCTCGGGGGCTTTTCACAATGTCGGCCCCGACGGTCTGAAAAAGCTCGTGGCCTACAGCGGTGACGCCCTGGACGATGCCGGCGTCAGGGCTCTTGATCTTTTGAACCGAGTTGAGGATGCCATCACCGCGACAGGGAAGGTCCCGGCGCATCTGGCCAACGATCTTAAGACGGCCCTGCAACAACTCTCCCCCGAACAGATCCGGGCGGCTCGGAAACTCTTGTCCGAAAAGGGCACCAAGGCCGCGGTCAAGGATTACCTGGTCAAGAACCCCGGAGTCATCGGCACCTTTGTAGATGGTGTCTTTGTCCTGGCTTTTGACGTACCTGCTCTTCTGGCCTTGAACGACGCCGAAGAAGCGGCAGCCAGCGCCACGGGCACGGGTTTCGGCTTCGCCGCCCAGACTGCGGGCACGGCGGCCACGGCCGCCCTGGGCGGGGGATTCCTGCCGGGGCTCGTGGTCAGCTGGTCCAGTTCCCAGGTCAAGGAGCTGGTTACGGAGATGATCATGCTGCAGTACGACCGCGCCAACGCGGCCATGAAGGAGCAGTGGGCGGACATGGAGCTGCGCATGAACGCCATCCGCGGCATGCTCAAGGTCGACGAGCTGCTCAAGGCCGGCAAAACCGAGGCCGCGGGCGACTATCTGGCCAAGGTCGAGCGCTACGCGGTGGAGCACAGCTTCCCCAACGAAGGCATTTTCGAGAAGATCCAGGACCTCAAGAGCGTCGTGGCCAAGGCCGAGGAGCGCAGGGCCGCCAACCAGGTCATCGCCAGGGCCCGGGTTCCCTACATGTACGGCTTCCGCCTGGCCAGCCAGGGACGCAACCTGACCATGGCCCGGGCGTATGTGGAGGAGGCCCTCGCCGTGTTGACGGAGGCCCAGGGCAGTCATCCCGAACTCGAGGACAGGGTGCGGCAGGTGCAGGGACTGATCGCGCAGATCGACCGCATGATCGCCGAGGCTCCTCCCTTGGGGCAGGCAACGGTCAGCGGGCCGGACTCGGTGGCGCCCGGAGAGGTCGTGCATTTCGAGGTCAGCCTGACCGGCGGCATCCCCGACTATCGGCCGCTGGACATGGGCGGCTACGGATTGTCCACAGGCGCGGTGTTCTATTGGCAGGCCCCGGCGGAGCCGGGCGAAAAAACTGTGAGTTTCCGTGTCAAGGACGACAAGGGCCAAATCGGCGAAGTCGTCAAAAGCGTAGAGGTGTTGGCGGTCAACGAGGAGCCTGCGAATGAAGCGCCCCCGAATGAGGAAGATGCGAAATTTCTTCATCTTGGCCAAGCAGGTCGAACAGATATTTTTGAGATAACTGTAACGGCTGTCGCAAAAGCATCGTATTGGACAAAAGACAAGAAAGAAGATGAAGAATATATCGTCGTCGCTGTTCGATTCGTGAATATATCGAATGAAGAAGAAAGTATAGGAGCAAACGATTTTCAGTGGGTTGACAGTCAAGGACATCGAAATGGAATAGAACAATATTCAGGTGTTAAGACAGACGAGTCGATGCCTGATACTTTCGGGGCGAAAACACTGTCTCCTGGAGAATCATTTGAAGGAAGCATGGTGTATTTGATGCCTAAAAATATGAATCGTGTAGAGTTTCATTATCTAAAAGGGTACTCATTAAAGCCGGATTTGCAATTTCTTTTTCATAAATAGATAGAATGATTATAATCATTCTGAACGGTAAGCCTACAATTTGGTCTTATGGGAGGTAGGATGAGGCGAATTCTCATGACGCAGGCGCTGGCCGCATCGGTGTGTTTGATGCTTGTGGTTGTTTGCTGTGGCCCTGGCTTTGCCTCCACCGTGGAAATCGCCACCGGCCCCGACGGGCTCCTGCAGATGGAGCAGCAGGGCAAGGTCACGGTCCGGGCTCTGCGGGGCTGGGGCAGGCTGCCCGACGAGTACGTGAAACTGGCGCAGCGGATGCGGCAGGAGTCCGGGTTGGACCTCCTGGGGGCGAATCTGGATCAGGTCCGGCAGTGGAGTGCGGACCCTGCCCTGGCGCAGTTCGGCGCCGAACTGGCCAAGCTGGCCGCCTTCATGGAAGGCGGTGAGCATCTCGACTGGTCGCCGCCCGCCCCGGGCGCTTCCGTGCCCGCCGGCACCCTGGTGCGCAGCGGCGCCACGCGCTGGGCACAGGCCGAGGACGGTCCCGTCGAAGTCCCGAGCGCTGTCCAGGCGGAGCCCGCTCCGACCGAGACCGTTGCGACCGAGCCTGTCCAGGCGGAGCCCGCCCAGGCCGAACCCGTCCTGGTTGATCCTGTTCAGGCCGAGCCTGTTCAGGCTGAGCCTGTTCAGGAGGGGGGCACGAATACGACGTCCTCCCTGCCTCCGGCCGCCCCCAGCGACGCAGGGCCGGGGGATGGCGTGGAGTTTCCCCTCAACGATCAGGTGCCGGGAACGTACAGGGTCAAATTGCAGGTGGAGGGGCTTTCCGTCGCCGCTCCGCAGGATGACCCCTATTTCCAGCGGCGTCTGCAGCACATGCTGCCCGAGGACCCCGCTGTGCTGGCAGGAGAGAAAGGGTATTTCAACAAGCTTTCCGAATATCTGAACGTGAAGCCCGTGCTTGACGACGACGCCTCCTACAACCTCGTCCTCGGGTTCGCCACCCCGGACACGCCGGTGGTCATCCGCGTCGATGCCCCTGATAACCCGGAAATCCCCTTGAGCGAGAAGGAGATCGCGGACAGGATTTCCTATCGCGTGGCCGGCAAATCGGTTTATGTGTACGAGCACGACGAGGCCAGAGGCGACGCCGACATTGGTTTCGACGACAAGCTGGACGGCGAGGTGCGCTGGACCCCCCGCATCGACCCCGCCACCGGTCGCCCGGTCGGCCCCAGGGTTCTGGGCATATACATGTCCTACAGGATCAAAAAGTACATCGGCGATAACGAGCTGGGCATTTTAAGCACCAGCCAGCACCGCATCGGCTGGGTCGTGGTGGCCATGCCGGGCGACGTGTACGAGCATGAAGGCGCGCTGTACGCCGTGGGTCAGGAGGAGTCCCTGTCGGCGGGCGGGACTGCCGGACCGGCTCCCGCGCCGGAGAAGTTCGATTTTCAGGTGTCCCAATATGCCCTGGACGAGACCGCCATCGGCCTTTCGGAGGATCTGCGCCATGTGGCCTGGGTCGAGGGCGAGAAAGAGGGAAAGAAGCGCGTTGTCGTCAACGGTGTCCCCGGAAAATGGTACGATGACGTCAAGGGATACGCCTTGCGCTTCACGCCCGGGGGAGAGATGTTCCGCTATGAGGCCGAGCTGGGTGAGAAGGAGATCCCTGTGTTCAACGGGGCCGACGGCCCGATCTTCGACGACCTCGAATTCGTGGATATGAGCGCGAGCGGGGAACATGTCCTGGCCGGAGGCAAGACGGGCAGCGTGTACCGGGTCTATCTCGACGGCAAGCAGGTGCGGGAGACGAACGCCTCCGTGCGGGACGGAGCCGTGGCCGAGAACGGAAAAGCAGCCTGGATAGAAAGGGGGCAAGACCCTCAGACCGGGGCCGAGTTCGCCATGGTCGTGACCGCCGATGGTTCCGAAGGGCAAAAGTACCCGGCTATTCACGGCAGCCCCCGATTCACGCAGAATCGCGCCGAACTCTATTATATCGCCGAAAAAGAGGGCGGGGACCGCTTTCTGGTGCGTGACGGCGAAGAACTGAAGCCCACCATGGGGAGCGGCTACAAGTTCTCGGTGACTCCCGACAGCGCCTTTTATGCCTATGTCGCCCAAGTGGACGAGAGTGTGAGGTCAATGGTCATTAACGGGCAGATCGGACCTGATTTCAGTGACATCTGGGATCCGGCCACCTTCAGCGCCGACGGCCAGCGGCACATCTATTCGGCCAAAAAGGAAAAGGAGTCTTTTCTGGTGGTCGATGGCCAGATCGTTTCCCACGGCTTCGGAGCGCTGAAAAGCGTCGTCGATGAAACCTTCAGTCCCGACGGTAGTCGCTGGGCGGCGGGCTTTCAGCTGAGTGACGAGGAATACGTCGTCGTCGTGGACGGCAAGGAGATCGGCCGGGGCCAGGGCTCGCCCAGGGGGATCGTCTTCAGCCCCGACGGGACCAGGGTGGCGTGGCTGGAAAAGCAGAAGACGTCCGCGCGCATCTGTCTCGACGGACAGGCCGGGCCGGAGGCGAGGGACATCTACGACGAAGAGCCTCCGCAGTTCAGCCCCGACGGGCGGCATCTGGTCTATTTCACCCGCGACCGCAAGGAAAAGAAGATGCACATCGTCGTGTTCGGCGGCGAGGAGCGCGCCCACGACATCATTCCGCCCCGCGCGGTGTTCGTGGAGGGTGGCCTTGAGTACCTGGCCATCGACGGGACGCACTTCCGGCGAGAGAGCATTCCCCTCGACTAGAAAAGAAGGCTGCCCGTTCCCCGGTCAGGAGCGGGCCGCTTTCATATTAATAAAAGGAGAAGGAAATGGCGGCGCAAAGAAGGGCTTCGGCCAAAAAACGCTCCACGGCCGCGAGCCCGCTGACCCCTGAGCAGACAACGGCCTGGGTGCGGACCTATGGCCGCCACTCGCGCATCTACGCCTGGGGATTTTTCGCCCTGGTCCTGTCCATGATCTTTGGGTTGATCTGGTGGGAGATGGGCGAGGTTAACGACGACGTGCTATATTCATTCAGTTTTGCCGCCGCAGTGACCTTTCTTCTGGCCGGATGGTCCCGCAAACAGACGACGCAAAGCTGGGCCGGGGTGGTGGAGGAGCTGTTCATGAAGCAGGTGCGGGCGAGCCGCGACGGGAATCAGTCCGACGACATCACCTACAGTCCCAGGGCCAGGATCCGTACCCGGGGCGGCAAGGCGATGACCTTGCGCCTGACCGAGAGCCTGTACGGCTATTTCGCCCCCGGCGACGTGGTGTTCAAGATTTCCGGGCTGGACTGGCCGGAAAAGGCGGAGCCGGACCGCGAGGAGCGGGTCTGCCTGGCCTGCGGCAACCTCTACGCCCACGGCGCGGGGACCTGTCCCCGCTGCCGCGCCCCGGAGCCGGATCATGAGACTCTGCTGCGGCTGGTAAAATGAATTGAGCCGCCGCGAAGAAAAAGGCCGGGACCGCGAGGAGCGGCGCCCGGCTTTTTTCTTCGCGGGGACTGAGGAGCTTATGACTTGCCAAACTTGATCAGCGACTCCAGGAAGTTGCGCAGGTCGTGCGTCACTTCGAGGGAACTCTTGCCGCCCGACAGCAGGCGGATGCGGCGGTCGCCCTCCAGGGGGTCGATGCGGCCCGAGCCCATGCCCTCCATGACTTCGTTCATCTTTTCCCAGTACTCCTTGTGCTTCATGAAGGCCTCGTAATTGGCCTTGTCCGTCTTGGGCGGGACCTGGGCTTCCATGAGGGGCTTGAGGCGCCTCTGGTACTCCTTGGCCGTGCTACGCGTGATCTCCACGTGCTTCTCGATGCGGGTGAACGGTTGGTCTTTTCTCCGTAGGTGGTCGCCCTTGAACTGGTTCACGTCGGAGGTCTGCCCGGCCCAGGCCTTGTTGGCCCGCAGGACGCCGTTCTTTTCGATGAGGGCCAGGTCCTTGTAGGCTTCGGAGTGTCCGCTGGTGGTCACGGTCTCCCATGATCGTTTGGGACTTTGCCCCGTGATTTCCCGGTACGAATCTTCCCATTTATTCTGGGCTTCGGCCTGCCACAGGCTTTCCGGGACGGGCCGGCCATTCTTCTTTGGCGGGATAGGCACCCCGTTTTCGTCGAATTTGACCTGGCGCGCGATGTCGTAGTCCGTGTTGACGCTCTTGCCGCTGCCGGCGTTGCGGATGGGTGCGAGGCCCTCGCGCTCCCACTCGGCGTCCATCTTTTCATGGAAGCGTTTCTGCACCCGGTTGTGGACCCGGTCCATGCTGTTCACGAAGCGCTTGACCATCTCCTTGTTCTTCGGGTTGCGCTGGTTGCTCTTCATGATCATTTTGGCCTGTGGAGAGGAGTGGATCATGGCCGAGCGCTTGTCCAGTTCGCGCAGGATCTTCTTGATCTCGGAGGGCGGGGCCTTTTCCTTGCGGGCCGTCTGCAACTTCTTGAACGTGCTCTTGTAGGAATTGACGCGTTGACGGCCTTCGACCACCCCCGCCTTGTAGCCCTTCAACTCCGCCTCGGTCAGGGGTCGGTTGAAGCCGTCGTCGGGAACGGTCGAGGGCTTGGGTTTCGTCGCGCCGCCGGAGATCTGGACATCGGCCTCTCCGGTCTTGCCCTTGGACGCCTTGGACGTGCTTGGCGCGTCAGCGCCCTTGAGGCCCTTCAAGGCTCCATAGCCCCGGGACACCCCGCCGGCGACGAAGCCCATGGCCTTGTCCGTGGCGATGCCCTTGACCACTTCCCAGCCCGCGCCCTTGAGGCCCTCTTCCCAGCCGCCGCCGCTCTCCACGGCGGCCTCGAAGCCCCGGTAGCCGTCCACGGCGATGCCGGTGAGCTGGTTGTAGGAGCCGCCCACACGCAGGAAGGCCTCCTTGGGCCCGCCTTCGATGTAGCCGAGCGTGCCCTGATAGACCCGGTTCACGGCAGGGCCGCCGATGAAGGACAGGGCCATGAGGGACTTGTCGGCGACGCTTTTGGTTATCTCGGCCGTCTGCAGGCAGGTGTCGGCCCACTCGGCGTCGGCGTCGGCCTTCTTCTTCTCGCCTTCCCAGTGGCCCGTGGCCACGGTGTAGACATTGTTGATGACTTCCGACGCTTTGGCCGTGTCGGTGGCCGTCATGACTTCGGGGCTGAAGCCCTTGGCCACGATCTCGCGCACCTGGGCGGCCTTGTCGTAGGGCAGGGTGTCGGCCATGGCCAGGGCCTTCTTCATGGCCCGGTCGACCTTTTCCATCTTGCGCTGGTCCGCGGCGATGTTCTGGATGAACTGGCTGCGGGCGAAGTCGTCCCACTCGGAGCGGGTGTGTACGATGACGCCGGTCTTGAGGGATTCGATGCGGTCCTGTTCGGACTGGAGGTTGGCCTTGGCATTCAGGACGCGCATCTCCAGATCGTGCCGGCGGACGGGGTCCGTCTCCTTCGTGGCTTCGGCCAGGTCCTTGTCCATGTTGAGCTGGATGATGGCCACGTTGGCCGAGTGGAAATCAATGGCCTCCTGGTCGATGACGCGCCGATCCTCGGCAGGCTGATCGTCGACGATGTGCAGGGGGGTGTCGCCCTTTCCGATTTCGACCTTGGGTTCCTGCGCTTCCTTGGCCCCCTCCTTTTCTCCCTGGGGCTTCTGCTTTGCAGCCTGTGCTTCGGCAACCTGCTGCGGGGCGCCGCCAGCCACCAGCGCGTCGAATTGGCGCAGGCGGGCCTCTTCGGATTCGGGCAGCTCTTTTCCCATGGCGGCCCACTTCACGGCGGCGGCATGGAAGGCGTCGCGCATCCGGTAGTGAGCCAGGCTTTCCTTGATGGGCGAGTCGTTCAGTGCGTGGCCGATGCTCGCAGTGAGGGTGCCGTCATTGGCGAGCCTGGCCGCTTCCAGACGTTCCGCGTAAATGCGGTCATTCGTGATGCGCGCCTCCTCGAACAGTTCTGGCGAGACCTCGGAAAATTCCGGGAATGGACCGCCCGTATAACGCTGTGCGTGAATAATCCAAGGGTCTCCGTCTTCGTCCGTGAATTCAAAATTGATTGTATCGCCCTCAAGGCCGGACAGCAGGTTTATTCTGTCCAGGTCGAAGCCCTCGACGTAATTGTACTCCTTTTCATTGTAGGTGTCTGTGTCCAGAGCGATGCCGGAATACGTTTTCTGGTCGCCATGGGAGTAAATCAGGAAGTAGTAAGGCTGATGCTTGATGTCGCCGACGTCCGTGCCAACGTAGTTATTGGGGTGGGTAACGTAGCCGACCCATTCGCCTTCGGGTCCGGATTGGACCATGAGCCCGCGCAGGAAATCCTTGGCGCGTTTGTACTGCTGCTGGCCTTCGGCCATGAGGGCCGCGCCGTCGGGCGGGTTGCCCAGGGCAACCAGTTCGGCCACGACCTCGTCCAGGCGCTTCTGGCAGGACAGGATGGTGTTGCGGTGCTGGCGGGCGAGAGTCATGGCGTCCATGGCCAGGGCCGGATCGTCGGCTTCGGCCGCCCAGGCGATCTGTTCCACGGTCTCTTCAAGCCTGGCTCCGGCCTCGGCCACGGCCCCGCGCAGGGACAGGAATTCGCCCAGCAGCGGGTTGAACCTGTTCAGGTAGTCCACGGCGTCGGGGGAGGGGTACTGGCGCAGCACGCCCCAGGTCTTGCGGAAGGATTCTTCCTCGGCTTCGGACATGGGGCCGTAGACCATGCGCATGCCTTCCATGGCCGCTGCCACGGCTCCATCCCACTGGGTCGGGGTCAGGGCGTTGATATCCAGAAATGGCGCGGACTTCATGGGCGGCAGGGCGGCTGGCTCGACGTTTGACGCGGTGAAGGTGACGCCGTCTGTCCGGGCAACGGCGTTGTCCTGGCTCGGCTCGGATTCGTCCTCCTGTGCCGGGATTTCCGTGACCTCTTCGGCCAGAATCGCTGCCAGCTCCGCATCCAGGGCCTCGTCATCGATCGGGGCGTTCTCCGTGACGTCGGTGGCCTTCTCCTGCGGGGCGCTATCGGCGGCCGCTTCGCCCGCGCCAGCCTCCCGCATAGCCTCGGCGACCCGGCCCAGGCTGTCCCGCTCTTCGGGGGAGAGCGTTGCGCCGTGTTCCTGAAGAATGGCGTCAAGCTGCTCGGGCGTGGCTCCCAATACGTCGATGCCCTTGCCGCGCAGGCCGGCCAGGGGCGCCATGTCGGCGGCGGGGATGCGGCCGTAGCCGACCAGCGCGCGCACGGTCAGGGCGTTCTTCTCGGCCAGGCCGCGCAGGGCCTCGGCGGCTTGTCCGTCCGAGGCCGTTTGCCGCGATCCGCCGATGGTCTGCGGCGCTTCGCTTTGGGCGTGCGCCGTCCAAATTGCAAGGAAGTGGAGCAGGATCAGAAAGAAAATGGTCGCTCCGGGTGAACGGGCCGGGATGCGCTTGGCGCTGGAAAGGAACATGCTATCCTCCTGAACGTGTTTCTCGCTCATACCTAGGTATTTTTACGAAAAAAAACAATCCGCTGCGGTTGGACGGCGAGAGGGCAACCGGCTTGCTCTGCATGCCATCTTGTCTGTATGTCGAAGCATGGCCCGAAGGCGAAACACGGGCCGGTTTTTTCCAGCGCCGTTTTCCGGGAGGATTTAAAAATGCATTTTCGTTTCACGATGGCGTTTCTCCTGACCCTGTGTGCCCTTTTTTCGGCGTGCCCGCCTGTCGCCGTCTGCGCGTCGCCTGCCGCCCTGGAGAGGGCGGTGGGCCCCGCGGCCATGGTGCGGCTGGAACAGGAGGGGGCAATGAGCGTCCGCGCCCTGGGCGCGTGGGGACGGTTGCCCGCGAAGTTCGTGTCTTTGGGGCAGACCCTGCGCAAGGAAGCGGGCGTGAATCTGCTCGACGCCGACGCCGGAACCGTCGCACAGTGGCTGGCTCTGGCCGAGGAAGGCGACGCCCGCCTGGCCCCGTCCAGGGATGGCCTCAAAGACCTGCTCGGCTATCTGCAGCGGGGCGAATTTTTGGACTGGGAAGCCGTTGCCGAGGAAGGGGCCGTCGCGCCGGGCGCGCTGCTGCGGCGCGATGGTCGCCTGTGGGTGCAGGGCCCGCAGGGGCAGGCCGCCGCGCCGGAGCCCTTTGATCCGACCATGCCGGTCGCAAAGGGGCCGGAAGTGCTTTTTGCCGGGGACATGTCGGACCAGTGGGTCCCGTACCAGGCGGACGGCGGGAAATTCAAGGATTTCGCAAAGCTTGATCAGGGCATGCTGGTCGTGGACGTCCCGGCGGGGCATTCCTGGGGGCGTACGGGCATGCATTCCAACGCCAGCATGGTCGTCAGCCCGCGCGGCGGCAGCGAGGGCGTGCGGCTTTCGGTCCTGCTCGATCCGCAGGGGACCACCGACGCTGTGCTCTCGCTGGTCCCGGCCGAGGCCAAGACCGACAACGAGTGGAGATACCACCATGTCCGCGTGGGTGTGCATCTGGAAACCGATGACGGCCCCAAGACCATGACCCTGTGGATCGCTCAGCAGGCGGTCATGACCCGGGAGATCGACGCCGTGCCGGAACGGATCGACCTCGTCCTGCGTCCGGACGACGCCGTCGTGGTGACCGACTCCGGCGGGAAGATCCTCCTGCAGGGCGTCCTGCCCGGCGAAGTCCCGAAGGACGGGTACAGGCTCTACGCCCTCTCCGACGTGGCCACGAAGCGGGGCAACAAGCCGGTGCGCATGGCCCTGAAGAGGATCGAACGCAGTCCGGAGCCTTTTTTCGTCCAGGCTGCCCATGATTCCGTTCCCGACGGGGCGCGGCGGACGATCCTTTTCGACGACGGCGTGCTGGGCCGCTGGTGGTCGCCCCAGGGCGGGGATTTCGACAAGCACGTCCGACTGGAGGACGGCGTGGTGGCCGTGGACGTGCCGGGCGGCGCGGGCTCGGCCAAGGTCGGCATCTATTCCCCGGGACCCATGGTCTGGCTGGACGGCTTCGGGTTCGGGTCCGAGGCCGGCGTGACCTTCGAGTTCGACCCGGCGGGCACCACGGGCTTTGTCGTGGCCCTGTCTCCGCTCTACAATCTTAAGCGCAACGATCCGAGCAAGCCCTTCGTCTGGGCGCAGTGGACCCTCAAGGAGGACGGTTCCGGGGGCACGAGCATGCTCCTGATCGATCCGGATTCCCGCGAGGGGGCATGGAAGGTCGAGACCGGGCCGCAAGCTCCTGGAAAAGTGACCCTGCGCATTTCGCCGGACGGTGTCCTGGCCCAGGGACTGGGCGGTCCCGATGAACGGTTCCCCTGGAAATGGGCCGTTCCGAACATGGGTTTTCGCGTCTATGCCTTCAGTCAGGCCCAGAAGGCGGGACTGCCCATGCGCATGGCTCTCAAACGCATCACCCTTGACCGCGTGGCCGGGGCTTCCCCGCCCGCTGCCGAGCCGACCGAGGGCGTCGCGCCTCTTGATGTCGATCTTCTTTTCGCCGGTCCGGCACTGGGCGGATGGGAGCCCTATGGCATTCGTGGCGCCGATTTTGCCAAGCACGGCCGCTTCGAGGACGGCCGCCTCGTGGCGGAAGTGCCCGCCGCTGCCCACTCCTGGCCCAAGATCGGGATCGTTTCCGTGGATCCCGTGCTCACGTTCAACGAGCGCATCCTGCACACGCCCTACGCCGTGCGCGTGGCCTGCGACCGCGAGCGCACCAGCGGCGTCGAGGTCGTGTTCCGTTCCGCCAAGACTGCGGAAATGGACAAGGGCGCGGAGGTTCTGACCAGTTTTGTCCGCCACGACACCGGGCCCGACGCGGGTAAGTACGTGTTGTCCCTGAGCGGGGAGCACTCCACCTACCGGACCTGGTCGCGCCGGGTGGACGCGGACTGGGTCGAGGCCAACTGGGACGGGGTTCTGGAGGTCCGTTTCGGAGACGGCTGGGTCGAGGCCGGACTGCCCGGCGGACCGTCCATTCGCGGCGCGGACATGCGCACGGGCAAGGGCTGGAGCTACCACATGGCCGTTACGGCCTGCCCGCATGTCAAAAGCGGCGCGTCCGCATTGACCTTAAAAAAGATCACAGGCGGATGGGTCACTCCTCCCGGCATGGGCGCGGATGAACGGTGGACCCTTGTGGACGACGAGAAATTCGACGCTGACGCGTTCCTGGACCATGTGTCCGGCGCGTTGCCCAAGGAGGAGTGAGTATGTCCGAAGCATTCATGAACCACGGTCGCGCGGCACGGTTCGCCCTGGCCTGTCTTGTCGCCGCGATGTGTCTTTTCTGGGGGGCGGGGGCTTTCGGCCATGATCTCGAATCGCTGCGCTCCCTGCAGAAAAAAGAGCTGGACGCCATCGAGGCCAAATATTCCGAAAAAGCCCGGCAGGTGGCGGGCAATCCGGACGGCACGGTCAATGTCGAGAGCGAGGCCTACCGCAAGGTGGAGGCGGAGTACAAACAGCAGATGGAGAAGGCCCGGGGGAAATACGCCAAGTACGACCCGAGGCTCCCGGAACTCAAACGGATCCAGAAGGATTACGACGGGCTCATCGAGAATTCCGGCTCGGGCGCCACGGAGACCGATGCCAAGACCGTCCCCGCTTCGAAGGCCGACGTGAAGACGAAGGATCTCAAGCCGCCCAAGGACGTGCGCGCTGACCTGGACCTCACGGCCAAGACCGATGAAGCGGCGAAAAAGCTCGTGGATGAATGGCGCAAGAACGGGGATTACACCATCACCTACGATCCGAAGACGGGAAAATACGTCAGCAAGATCCATGACGCCACCATCTGGGAGCCAGCCACGCCCGAGCGGCAGAAGGCGCGGCAGGCCGACGCCGACGCCTTCGTCACCCCCGGCGGCAAGAAGGCCGTGGGCGTGACGGGTCCCGAGGCCATGACCGACCCCCTGGGCTATGCCCTCGACAACAAGCAGAAGTTTCAACACGCCCGCGAGGTCAAGGACATGAAGACCATGGGCAAAAGCCTCAGCAAGGCCGCCGAAAACGTGGGGCACGCCTCGCCGGTCAGCCGTCAGGCGGACGCCTTGCGCAACTACAAGAGTCCGAGCGAGGTGGGCATCACCCGACTTGGCGAGTCCAAGGAAGTGCAGGAGCAAAAGCTCAAGGACTGGACGAACAAGGCCGAAGCCGATTTAGAGGTAGCCGAGCACAAGGCGCAGCAGCGAAGCGAAGAGCTCCAGGAAGCACGGCGCAACATGGCCGAAAAAGTGGAGAAGACAGCCAAGGGCAATGCCGACCAGAACTGGAAGGATCAGCTTGGCGACGAGCCGGGCCAGAGTAAGAAGAGCAAGGGCGGCGGGACCGACGACACGGCTGAGCAGGTCAAGAAAAGGGCGGACTACATCGACGAGGCCAACGCCGAGGCGAAAAAACGAGTGCAGGGGGCGGACGGTCAGCCGCCAAAGTCTGACGCGGCAGGCAAGGGGACCGCTGACGCCGATGGTTCGACGGCCAAGGGCGATGCCGACCCTGCCGCGAAATCCGTCACGGACGTTGATGGCGATGCCGGGGCGAAGAAAACGACCTCCGCCGATTCCGACGCGACAGGCAAGGGGACCGCTGACGCCGATGGTTCGACGGCCAAGGGTGATGCCGACCCTGCCGCGAAACCCGCCACGGACGTTGATGGCGATGCCGGGCCGAAGAAGACGGCCTCCGCCGATCCCGCTGCCACCGGCAAGGGGACTGCTGACGCCGATGGTTTGACGGCCAAGGGCGATGCCGACCCTGCCGCGAAATCCGTCACGGACGTTGACGGCGATGCCGGGTCGAAGAAGGCGGCCTCCGCCGATTCAGAGGCAAGCGCCGGACGCACAAAGGGCGGCGATGCGGACATGCAGGCGAAGAGCAGGCGTCCCGTCACGGATGTGGACACGCCCGCCACGCCCGGAGTTCCCAAGGGCGACGGCATTGCCCAGAAGGGCATGAACGCCGCCGACAAGGCGGACATGATCATCCAGACCATCGAAATCGGCACCACCGTCGTCGAGGGCATCAAGGAGGGCGACGCCGCCAAGGCCGCGTCACCCATCCTCGGTCAGGATACGTCCGAACGGGCCAGAATGAAGAATGCCTACGAGTGGGCTGAGCTTGAGGGCAAGGCTCTGGATGCCAAAGATCAGGAAGTGGCAGCCGAGCTTGAGGCCAAACTGCGTCGCATGGGCGCCACGCAAGCCGAGGCCCGGGAGGCCAGGAACAGGTACGAGAGGGGCGACCGGCTCGGTTTTCACGAGAACGTGGCCCGTATCAAGGAAAAGGGAATCAAGGACGATGGCCAGCGCGCCTTGGATGCCGGTGGGGCGCTGCAGGAGGAGGACGGCGCGAAGGAGCGCCTCAAGGAGGGAGCAAGGCAGACCGGCAAATACGTCGACGGCTTTTACGGCGGCATCGTGGAAAAGACCGAGAACGCGATGGCCCAGCGCAAAGCCTTGGGAGCCGAGCAGGATCGGACCCAGAGCGGCATCCAGGACGATGTGGACAATCAGGTGGTCAAGAAGATGATGCGCATGGGCGTGCCGTACGAGGAGGCGCGTCGGGCCGTGGATCTGAAGCGGTCGGGGGATTCGTCGGAGTTCAACGGCATCGCGCAGCGTCTGAAGCAGGCTGGAGTCGTGGACCCGGAGACAGGAACGTCCGGCCTGGACGCCACTGGCCGCACGGATTCCTACGAAGCCGGCGACTACTGGAAGGAGATCAGGAACAACGCGTGGGAGATGGTGGAGAACAAGGGCAAGACCGTGCTGAGGCCCCTGGACATGGTTTATGAATGGTATGAGGAGAACAATCTGGAGAAGATGCGCAATAACGAGCGCGCGGCCAAGTTCTATCAGGTTCTGCGCGGCAACGGCGTGCCCAAGGACGAAGCCCTGGAGGCCGCCCGGGCCTTCGCCGAGGACGAGAATTCCGACAAGGTCCGCGAAGTTTACCTCAAGTATGTGGCGGGCAGGAAGGGCGGCAAGGCCCCGGTCAAGGAGGTCGCCGTCAAGCACAAGAGCCTGGTGGAGTACCTGAAGAGTCTCAACCACAAGAAGATGGAGAATGTCTTCGAGCACTTGGGTGTCGCCCCATCCCAGGAGTTCCTGAATTGCCTGTGCCGCTCGGCGGGTTACGGAAGCCCCGGCACCGCACAGATCTACCACCCCGATACCATTGGCGATTACAACCCCAAGTACAGCTGCAACAAGCCGGGCGACCCGTGTGTCGTCTCAGGCTTCGGTTGCATGCGCTACCCGCTGCCATCGGATTCCGGCATCTGGGAAACGTGTTTGGCGGCCAATCGCATGAACATGGAAAAGGGCGACGACGGCAAGGTCGTGCCCGACTCGGGCCAGCGCATCGACGATGTGCTTATGGAAAAGATCCGCGATCGCAATCGCGGCAAGACGGCGGCCGCGCAGTAGCCGACCGGGCGGCTTGCATGCGTCCTTCGACGCGGTCGAAGACATTGGCGAAGTGAGGAAGAGGGCAAGAAACGTCGTGCTATTTCATGTCCCGTTCGTACAGGGGCTGCCCGACACGGTCGATGTGCTCGCGCAACCCGGAATGATCGAGATCGGCGTAGAGGGACAGGTCGATGAGCCAGGGCAGGAGCAGGTCGTCGAGGTCGGACATGATGCCCAAAAGGTGGTTGTGGGTCAGCTTTTCGCCGACCAGGGTCAGGTCGATGTCCGAGCCGGGCTTGAACGTGCCCATGGCGCGGGAACCGTAAAGAATCGCCTTTTCGACCTCAGGATACAGGGCCAGTACAGACTTGATTTCGAGTATGGCCTCTTCGGGCAGTCCGAAACGCATCAGGCGGTTTCCTCGTTCATGGCGGCTTTGAGGCGGGTCGATAGGGCCTGGAAAGCGGGATAGTAACGTGTCAGCACGTTGCCCGCGATGCGGTTTGCCACTTCCAGATGGTAGGTGCGGGAACTCAGGTTGCGGTCCTTGATCATGTCCATCCAGGTCTGGCCATCCTCGATCAGTTCGTTCTTGAACGCCGTGCGAGTGGCGTCGCGTGAGCCGATAAGCCCGGTGATACCCTTGTGTTCAAGAAAGTCCTTGAGGGTGTTCCAAGCCAGTTCGTGCGTGAATTCAAATCCATGGATTAGCCCCAACTCCTCCAGATCGCTCAAAGGGCGCTGGCTGGCGAGGTGCGCCGCATGTTCCAGAGTGGATAGCGCCCGGACGAAGTTGTCGAAGCGTTGCTTCCAGCGGATGTCAGGATTCATGCATTTTTTGGTCTGTTGGTTCAACGTTTGTCGCCGTGCAAGGTTGCGCGAAACATTTCATGATCGTGCGACAAAACGCGGAAAAAGGAAACAGGCAGCGAGAGGGATTATCTTCAGCAATCGTGCCTCAAGGTCGTCCGTCTCGGTCAAGCCGGGCCAGGTTGGGGCAGCTTGACCGGTAGGCCGGGTCGGCGTCGAAGCGTTGCCAGGCCTGCGGAGCCACGGCGGTGTTGTCGTCGGCAGCGGAGGGTTCGATGGGGCGGATGTGGTCCGGGAAAAGGCTGTAGAGCCCCTTTTTGGAGTCCACCAACTGGCCGTCCCAGGCCGGGCGGATTGCAAGGTCTAGGCGCTTCATGGGGGCGGGGTCGAACTCAAGGCCGCATTCTTCCGCCCGCTCCATCATCCAGGTCAGGGCGATGTCCGAGAGGCCGGTATCCCGGTAGCCCCCGCCGATATTGGAATGCACGCCCGCAAACCAGACCTGCTCCAGTCGCTGGCAGTAGGACCCTTCCTGCTGTCTCCACACGCAGGGCTCGAACGCGCTGCGGCGCTCGTCGATGGCCAGGGCCTGAAAGGCGTTGTTGATGCGGCTGCTCAGTTCCACGTCGTGGAATTCGACGTTTAAGAGCTTGTTGAAGATGTCGAAGTTCCTGGACGGGATACCCAGCGCCCCCACCGTGTCCCACACACCGATGCAGTGCACGCGGACCTCGCGGGAATAGGTGCGGCGAAAGAGTTCGGACTCGATGGCCCGTGGGTGGGACTGCTTGTCGCGGCGGCGGTAGAGCCGGTAAGCGTCGTCCAGCTTGTGCAGGTAGTTCGTGCATAAGAGTCCCGAATTGCGCAGCAACCCGGACAGACTGCGCACAGTGTAGGCCCCACGGCTGAAGCCGAACAGAAAGATGTCGTCGCCGTCCTCGTACTGTTCCATCAGAAACCGGTACGCCTGCAGAATGACCCTCGAAATCCCCACCCCGGAAATCCCGCCCCGTATCCTGTCATACCACCGCGTGCCCACGCCGGACTCGTAATAAAGCAGCTGTCGCCGACCATCCCCCGCAAACGGCGCCACACACATGGCCAGCCTGGCCACATTGGTCGGCGAAACCACCCCTTCATCTTTCTGATCCGGAGTATTCCAGGTGCCGTCGGCACAGATGACGATGCGTTTGGACATGAGCTCTCCCTTAAAATTGAGTGAAATTGCTGGAGCCGGGGCGTATTGGCTGCGTCCTGCGTGCATGGATCGCGAAGAGTCTGCGAATGCGGCCATTGTTGCCGCAAATGACCTCCGCTTCCGCGCTTTGAGTCCACCCGGCGGATGCCGGGGAAGCGGACCGGAAGTTTCAGGCGATGATTTTTACGGAATTTATGTTGGCGATGGATGGGGACGAGTTATGAGATGTTTCGACAAATTTTTACTGGATGCTAAGCAGATGGGTTGAATCATGCGGTAGGTAAATGAGGGGTGTTTGTGAACGGTTCATTGCGTAGTCGAGTACTCTTGCACGATATTGTAGTACATGAGTGAGTCCTATGTATGACAATGGAAAATTAAGTTGCTTGCCTGTTTCATGTGATGTATGGCCTAAAAAATTTTATGATCATTGATCCCTTTGGAGGCAATGATGCGTGACCGAAAAGATCAGGATGGAATGGAAAAGAATGGCAACCAAGGTGAGTCGGCCTTTTCCGTCTGGCGCCTGGATGACAATAACAATGAGTTTCTGGTTCGGAGCGGGTTGACGGAAGAAGAGGCGCTGGCTTTGGTGCGAGAGTATGAGAGGAAGGGGCATAGGCAGGCGTATTGGGTGGAAAAGGAGAGCTGGGCGGCCGATTCTGTGAAATCCACTGCTTCCTGATGGTTGAAGACGATGAGTCAAAGGAAGGCACGACCCCTTTCTGGCGTCTTCGCGTTTGCAGTTCCCGTATTCGAAAAGTCATCCGTAGCATTATTTTCCTCGATGGGATGCAATTTTGTTCAGATGCGCTTGTGGGTTCCGCATAACCCTGACTTCAGTTAGAGGTATAAAGCTGACTTCATAGCCAAGCTGATGATAGTTGTTGGAGAAATATTCAATAATATTGAATAATTAGTGATATATGTACGAAATCAAAACTTGCTGCTGTAAATTCAATAATCAACGGGCTGCCATTTTGGCGAAGTCCGGATAATAACACTGTTATACATCATAGATTGGAGGGTATTTGTGTACTTTTATGCCATAGATGGGGATGACATTGGGGCGAAGCTCGAAAAGTTTGCCCTATTAGGTGATCTGAAATCAATACAAATGCTTTCGGAAGAGGTTTGCGAATCTTTGGTTCAGCTAAAAACTTACTTCGAAGAGAATTCAGCCACTATCGTTTTTTGTGGTGGCGACAGTCTATTGGCCTACTCTAAACACGAGATTGATCTAAATTTAGAGCGCCTATCACTTGGTGGTTTGACTTTTTCTGCAGGTATAGGAGCCAATTGTTGTGATGCGACATTAGCCCTTAAAAAGGCAAAAGGACTAGGGAAGAGGCGCATTGAGGTGATTTTGTGAAGGCAAAAATTATGGTTCAAAGTACAACGGTGGACACGTATGTTAATGTAATGTCTGCAATCTGTGAAGAGTATTCAGTAGAGCACATAATGCTTTCATTCGTTGATTCTGACCCAGATGAAAACTTTGTGTCAAATATTCAAAAGCGACTTGTCTCACTTCTTAGTAATTCTCGATATGCAAAAGCTACTAGAGTAAAGTTGGAGATCGAGCGTGCTAGCGAAAACTATGTGAGCGTTGTGGAGGGATGGGATGTGGTGGACGTGACAGCAGTAAGCAAAGAATTAGCAATTAATTTCTCTGCGGCCGCCATTGGTATTCGGCGTGTACATGTTTGCCAACTAAATTGGTTGAAACGCTTCAAAAAAGATGAAGACTGGATTTTGGTTGATGGTAACCACCGTTATTCAGATCTTATGAGTTCGGGAGCATTGTCTTCACTTTATAAGGAACATTTTCATAAGCGGCATGTGATCATCGCTTTTGGCATTCTATTTTCTGTGTTCTTGGTTGTATCTGTGTCTAAGATTTTTATCCCATCTTTTGTTGTACCGGAAGATCTTGTGAATTTATTCAGCCTTATGATTGGTGCGGCAGGTCTCTATCTGGCAATTATAAGCCTGAGAGTTAAAAATATATAACAAGGTGTTACACCGGATAAATCGGTGAACACTGCGTTGTGCTTAGAAAAAAATCATCGAAATACTAATAAGTAAGTGGATGCTAAAATGATTGAATTCGAAAGAATGTCAAAAGAGCAGTTTGTCGAACTTTATAAATCATTCCTTGGTTTTGTTACTCAAGCAGTATCGATTTCAATTTTAATTAATGGTGGTGCTTTAATAGCAACATTAACTTTTATTGGTGATATCGAAAAAAATATTTATTTGTCTATGTCAAAAAATCTAAAAATATCTGCAACATTTTTTATTATTGGTGTCGTTCTCGGTGGTATTTCTGCGATCCTGGGTTACATGACTCAATTTACATATTTTAAAGAGGAAGCGTTTAAAAAACGACCTTTCTTATTTAATGGTACAGTGCTTAGGGTAGTTTTGCTTTCTACTCTATTTCTCTCAATTTTAAGTTTTGCTGGCGGAGCTTGGTTAGGAATTATCGCTTTGCCAACTAAAATTTAAAGGTTTTATATTGATGCTTTTACGTATACGATCTGCCACTTTTGAAGATAAAGATTTTGTTATTAATTTAATGGTAGAGGCACTATCTCCATTTTATGGTGGCGACCATTATGCACATGCTATGAGAATTTTCAATGCTCATAACTCTGGTGGAATCGATAAAATTGGCTTTTTTTCGTTAAAGCAGGAAATGTTTATTGTAGAGCTAAATGGTAATAAAGCAGGTTTATTGCACCTCGTACTCAAGCGACAAAAAACATGTAAAATTAGCCCGTTAATCGTTCATAAAGATTTTAGAGGTAAAAATGGCATAGGAAATTTTTTGATCAAAACTGCTGAGCAATATGCTCAGAAAAATAATTGTAGACAATTATATTGTACTGTTGCTGAAAAAAATAGAAAGGCATTAGGTTTATTCTTGAAAAATAATTTTATTTTGGCAGGTAAAAGCGAAAATCATTACAAAGACGGTCATACAGAATATATGCTTTATAAAAGTTTTGAACATATATCTGGAGATGATGAATTTGATTTTGACCATATTTCAGTTTTGCCTCTTGATGACAAAAACAAAGAGCAAGTGAAGAGAATCCTTCTCGAAGAGTTGCCTAACGATTTTATTGGTATTAATGACGAATGGGTTGAAAAATTATTTGATGGTCATAATCGAAGAGATTCAAAAGATATTGATTCAAAATACAAGCTTATCTTTACAGCTACAGATAGTTACGGAAAAGTCCTTGGAGTTACAGGGGCTACCCCTAAGAAAGGGGAGCCAATAAAGCTCATGCCATTTGTGGCAAAAGATTCGTCTGCATTTTTTGCTCTATTGTTCGATGTACCAGGTTTATTGAGAGAATATGGCAGGAAAGTATATGTTCATATAGTACCAGACGCTGAACAAGTAAGATTTTTGGAACAAGCTGGTTGGCAGATGGATGGTGTAATGCCTGATGCATATCAAGTTGGTATAGCAACTCAACAATGGAGTAAGGAGTTTGAGAGGGATCGCTTTATGAGAATTATAAGACTAAAAAAGAATTTTTTAGAGTTTATAAAAAGAGGCAAAAAAACTTTAGAGGTTAGAGTTGGGTATGACAACATCAAAACAATAAAGAGTGGTGAATCTATAGTTTTTATGTCTCGTGACGAACGACTCGTTCGAACAGTAAAAGAAATAAGGATATATAAAACGTTTTCTGAAATGCTAAATCACGAAAACTACAAACTAATTGCTCCAAATTCAAATAATAGAGAAGAAACAGAAAAATTACTTTCAGATATATATCCTCCACATAAGGAAAGATTAGGAGTGTATGTTTTAGATCTCTCAGAGGAGTTTGGTTAATTTCTAAAAGTTAATATAAATTGCTCAACAAATCGTTCCAGCGGATTCGCAGAATTTCACCACTGAACTCCACGTTGAGCGTAGTAAGTTCGATATCGACCCAAGCGGACGTTTTTGATTACTATAAAGTAGAGAGTAATGGCCAAAGATAAAGAATCACATATGGAGATAATCTCACCATCTCAATTCATGAGGGGACTACGGCCTGAATATTATTCGGATACCCAAGACCGGATAGCCTACTTTCTGGACACTCCCACGTTAGAATACCATTTAAATTCTATTACCTCTCGCAATCAAACACATGACTTTGAAATCTTTTGCCGGAAACTCTGCGAACGGACGGTTTGTCCAAACTTACGCGCGCATACGGGGCCGGATGGCGGAGGCGATAGCAAGGCTGATACTGAAACATACCCCGTAGCTGAAGAAGTTGCGGCTTTGTTTTATGTTGGCGAGCTAAAGTCAGCACAGGAGCGATGGGCTTTTGCTTTTAGTGCTGAAAATAAATGGTCAGTAAAGGTTCGCAGTGATGTGAAAGGCATTGTTGAAACGGAGCGTGATTACAAAAGGATATTTTTTGTCACGAGCAGGTTTGCACGGGATAAGGTTCGTGCCCGTATCGAGGATGAGCTTTCAGAACAATTTGGTATTCCGGTTACAATTCACGATCGATCATGGATCGTAAAAGAGATCATAGAAAATGATCGTAAAGATATTGCCTACAATTACCTGAAAATCGGCGAAGCCAAAGATGATCCGCTAAGACTGGGGCCAACGGACTATTCACGGACAAAGCAACTGACAGAAATTGAAAAGTCCATTGATGACCCTGATGCCTTTGCAGGCATGGAACAACAGCGGGTTACAGAAGCCCTCTTGGCGGCAAAGCTCTCCCGGAATATGGAACGTCCACGCCACGAAACAGACGGAAGATTTCTCCGAGCTATCCGACTGGCAGAGGCAGACGGTACCTACCGGCAAAAGTTGGAAGCCAAATACGAACATATTTGGACGGCATTCTGGTGGTTTGATGATTTTCATTTTTTAAAGAGTTCATATGAAACCTTTGAAACGCTGGTGCTTAAATCCGATCATGCTTTGAATCTGGAATTTTTAAGCAATCTGCTTCAACTCTTCGTAAATTCCGTTATTCATGACCATATATCCCGCGATGAATGCAGGCTGGAGGAGCGCACAGGTAGGCTCAAGGACGCGTTAGGAAAGATAGCAACAGATAAAGATCGTCCCAACAATGCACTTGAAGCGCAAACCTCTCTCCTTATTATCCGGATGAACCAAGCTATGCTTGATAATAAACGCGAGGAATTGGCCAGCGTTTGGAGCGATTTTTCCGCAACCTTGGAAAAAGCAAGCGGACTTGGCGAGTATAAAGCTGACCGGTTGGTGCAAATGGTGGAAGTCGCCGGAAATGTGGCAGGGAATGATCCCGCTTACAACGATCTGGTAGAAAAAACGGCAAAATTTGTTTCCAAACGGAAAAGTGAAGCCGAAGGCGCTTTGATACTCCTTAAACGGGCACAGAAGCTGGATTTTGATAATAACTTTGAAATGATCCGCCTGCTTGGAAAAGCCGCTATAGGGCTGACAAAAAAGGAGTACACGGAACATCTCATCGAAGCCCTTCAACTGTTGATGCTTGCCTACCGGAGTGCTGGCCTGTTGTGGGCTGCGCGGGCAAGCTGTGCCTTTCTTGCCGCATCCCTTGTTATGGAAGGTGAAGAAGACAGTGCATTGCCGGTTAGCTTTGTTCCAACGATGAAAATCTGGGCGTGGATATCGCTGGAATTGTGTCACATTCCCGATTTCCTCTTTTCGATTCAATTATTAAACGGCGCTCTGGCCACTCTTCCATTGGCAGACGATTCGAAAGAAAAGGTCAGCGAAGATATTCGGAAATTTGATATGGCGCTGGGCAGCCTGTTACTGAATTTGACTGAACCTGATCTTCGTAATCTGGAGAATCTGCCGGATATCCTTGATGCTCTCGGATTATTTATGGCGCGGTCTGCGCTTCTTTATACTCTTGGCCATGCCGATGTTTTACGGGCCGACGGCAGCTTACCTGAGGATGAATCCGATGAAGATGCAAACCGCATTTTTTCAATGCTCGCAAGCCAGCCTGTTGCACATAATCTGCGCGCCTCTCTTGTCCTGAACACCGAAGAACCGCAGACTTTAAACACAACTATTCTGGGTATGACCGTTGAAATCCATGTTGAAGGCAGCACTCAATCCGTCCTTATTGCGGAAGCTGTTTTGGGTTCTTTGGAGGCCTTCTTTGCCACCGCGATTGAACAGCGCATTGTTCCTCATACAGAAAAATTACGGCTTAATGTGGTGGAATGCACTAAAGCACCCGAGCCATCTTTTGAAATGAGCGCCATGGATATAACCGGCACTATCACCTGGCCCATTAATCTTTCTCCCAGTAGCTTTGAAAATCAAAACGAGATTCATAAATTCTGGGCGAAAGTATCAGGCCACGTCCTTGCCGCATGCTGTATCATTGAAGATGCAGATAAATTTCTGAAAAATCTTTATACAGATGAGGCGGTACAGCACAGAATGACAATGGTGGCGCTAGCCTCTACCAGTTACCACAGGATAGCGACGCGCAGCATTTCCAGAATAGCAGACTGGCAAGACGCCATACAGAAATCTTACGAATTACATAGCGAACGCCCGGCGCTAAACCTTGTTCCACTTACAGAAGAAGATGATAAAATAGAATCTCAAAGTGACAGACCGCCGATGCCAAAAGATCACCGGGCATATAGCGTTAAATCTGTCATTGATATTCATGCTTGGAATCAAGCACAGTGGAGAGGAACAGCTTATGCTCAATTCAGCCCTTCCCAGCCGCCATGTATAGCGTTTCTTTTTGAAAATGAGGAAGGCGGAAGAAAAATTTTTGAGCGGTGGTTGGAACGGTTTGGTACACAGGATAAAAATGAAGAGATTTCTTTATCCATCATTCAGCGATTGCCGAAACAAAACGAGCATCACTATTGTGTTCTGCTAACCTCCAAATTGCCCGAAACGAGCAGCTTCAAATCAAATCAAGTGATGACAATGGCCAGTAGATCTCTAACTATGACGCCCGACAATGGTACTAATTTAGAAAGATTTCTTAATTCATACCGTCACTTTGGAGCATTCTACATATTGCCGGCCTTATTCGGAGATTCAGGGATCCCAGAATTGCTCTTTGATCTCGCCATATTGAAGCACAATCTTACTGTTAAACTAGCAGCAAATGTTGGAGAACATGACCTTGAATCAATGGCACTTCGCATTCGAGATTTTTCCTAGTTTTATGCGGCATTCTATGTCCGTTATTGGCCGAATTTGGACATAGCGAAGATGGTGCAGGAGGGGCAAGGGGTCAGGTCGTCCTTTAACGAATCTGTCCGAGCCCGATCCTCTCCCCCTTGAAACTCAGTTCCTCGCATATCCTTCACGAACGGCGTTTTCCATGCCGGCCAACTCGTCATCGGTCAGAAATCCGAAATGTGATTCCTTCCTTCTTGCTGAAAGACGACCATTGTTCTGCAGGCAGAGCTGGATGAAAAGATCGATGAGACGGTCTGGCATATCAACGATCTGCTGCATGGCCTGCTTGGTCTTGTCGTAATTCGCCAGAAAATCGAGTTCTTCCACGAGTTCGTGCTCGATGGTGATCTTGACGAAATCATACAACGCTTCCGCCTGCGCGGTCATGTCGATGTACCTGTACAGAGGCCCGGTCTCATCCGTCACGGTCATCTGGCCGAGATCGTCCAGGTTGTATTCGACCAGCCGCATCAGCGGGTTTGAGAACGCCTCCAGGGAGTGATCGTAAAGCTCCGGATTTTTCAGCATGGCGGCGGAGACCGGAAACATGAGCCCTTTCGGGATCTCGCCGCGCAGGCACAGGATATTGTGAATGAGAAACCGGTGAATACGGCCGTTGCCGTCCTCGAAGGGATGCATGAAGACGAATCCGTAGGAGATGGCGGCGGCATGGATGATGGCGGGGAGCGCGCCCTTCTTCATCACGTGATGGGCAGTGAGGAGTCCCTCCATCAGTTCCGGGAGGTCGGACGGTCTGGGACAGACATAGTGAACGACCTGCTTCTGATAGGAAACGGCTTGACCGACGTAGTTCTGGTTGGCCCGGTAGTCCGAGTCTTGAAAGCGGGGATCGACGATGCGGTTCTGCACGTCGATCAGGAGAGGCTTCTCGCAAAAGTCCTTGTGCTCGGCCATCTCCAGCAAGCCGATGAATTTCTCTGTCCGGGAGGGGCTTGGCTTGATGTGCTCGATCTCGAATGAGGACTTGGTCTCTTTGTTGTACAGGTAGGTGAGTGCCCGTCTGAGAAGCTCGGGTGGATAGGAGGCAGCGACCTCTTCGCACCGTTTGCGCAGGTCGATTCCTTCCATGGCGTCGAGCTTTTCGGTGCGCCGGATGATGGGGCAGAAATCTTTCCCCCCAAGCAGATTGTCGATGACTCTCTGGCGCTGCATGCGACGGCCGGGCGCTGCGGTGTAGTAACGGTCCGGTTCAAGCAGCGGGGTGTAATTTCCCTTGGTCAGATCCGGCAGAGGGAGTTCCCGTCCGGTCAGGAATTCATACAGGAACCAGATTTTGCGGGCGTATTTCCCGGTCGGTTTTGAATTGACCCAGGCCGCTATCTCTTCTGGCGGAACCACGTCGAAAAGGGCCGACAGGATGCCAAGATTGACGCCGTCGTACTTGAGGGCGAACTCCAGATGGCCTCCCGTCCCGTCTCCGGGCCAATAGGACTGGGGATAGACGGATTCCTCCCGCCCATCCTGAACAGTCGAGCGCAGCGTCCCCGTCGGGCTGACTGAGGACGTGTGCCAGTTCGGCAAAGCGCTCAAGCCGTATTGCTCTATCAGAAACGCATAGCCTGCTGGTCGGATCTGTGTCGTGCCCAATATCATCACACCTCAAAAAATCGTTACGGCTCTCAAAAAATGATTATAAAAACCGTATATTCTAAAAATATAGTTATTATTGCGGTAATTTTCAAGATAATTGTTTGAGATGCCTGGGGTGAGGTCAAAACGGGGGGAGTTCTCAAAAAATGAGTTTGTGTCTTAAAATATGATTACAAATTGGCATTATTCAAGAAAAACAGTTATCGAAGCCTGTCAAGGGCACGGGAGCTTCCTTTGACGCATCTTCGCTCATGAGCCCGTCAATCAAGACAAATCGTCAGAAATAGCAAACGAAAAGCGAAATCGTCACCCTTTCTACTCCCACGGATTGAGAATACCCAACGCGTCCGTCTTGAAGTCCGCCACATCGCGGGAAATGGGGTCGCATCTTGAATCTTGAATTTTCAAAAATCCAAACAACTCATCCAATTTAATAAACCTGATCATGCGTCCCAATATCGATCAGGAAAGAGGGCTGGTCTTCTTTTGACAAAGCTATGCCAGCGAGGCGAGCTTTCGAGATCACATGCCAGTGTAAAATTGACTGAACGCGTCGCTTCGGTTCATGCGCCGCCGCAGATTAGGGCGTGGCAATCCTTGGGAGTCAGAACCCGGATTCCCCAGTGGTTGCCCGAAAAGAAATCGAAATGGGCGGTGTTTCCGGTGATGATGTAGCTTGCCTGTCCTGCGACGGCCGCCTCGGCGAAGGGGAGGTCGAAGGGATCAGGCGCGGTGGCCGCAAGCGGGCCAATCGGGCCGGGCAGGACATGCAGGCCCCAGCGGTCCAGATAGTCGATCAGGTCGTCTCTCTCGTGCTCGGAAATTGCGCTGGCGAACTTCGGGCGTGACAGTACTTCCCGGTATTCCATGAGGATGCGGTCGTCGTGGACGCAGTGGAACCGTCCGGAATAGACAAGGTCGATGATGCGCGCCGGATAGGAATACACGCCAAGCAAACCAGAAACCAGCACGTTGGTGTCGATGACAACGCGTACGCTCATTCTGCGTCGGACCGGCCGCGTTTCGCCCTCACGTCCGAAATCTCCGCATCGATCTCCGTCTCGGGCATTTTATCCAGACCGGACTGCGCCGCCTTTCGTCGCACGGCGGAAAGCGCCATCTGCGCCCTGATGCGGCGTGCCAGGAGGAGGACTTCCTCGATGTCGTTGCTGTCGTGGACTGGTAGCAAGACGGCATATGGCTTGCCCCGGCTCGTCATGACGACTTCCTGGTCGGCGAGTGCTTCTCGGATTTTGCCCGGTTCGTTGCGGAACTCGCGATCGGTGAATAATCTCATGCTGGCATCCTCTGCTTGGCTACAATATGGCTACATATTCGCTACAAGTATGAACCGGGACAATGCGTGTCAAGTGAAGAAATGGGCCACGTTTCGCTTCTACTGCCACGGATTGAGAATACCCAGCGCGTCCGCCTTGAAGTCCGCCACATGGGAAACTGGGATCAGATCTGATCTTGAATCATGAATTTATTGGATATAGACGCAAATTTTGGTCTCAATAATCTGATCCACTCTTGAATATGAAAAAAACAACAAGCCATCCGACAACGGGTGGTTTTGTTGTTTTCAGTGTACGCAAAGGAGCACTTTCAGTCGTTCCGCAACTTTTTTGTAGCTTCCTTCGCAGAATAAGCTCCGGTTCGGAGCGGTGCTACATGATGCTGTCGTCAACGATTGCCAATTTCCTTCGCCTTCATCTCATTGAAACAGATGTTAATCTCGCGGTTTAGCGTTTCATGATTGCTCCTGAGAAGGAACACGGCAACCAGAAGAACGAGAAAAATGCTGACAATTATTATTAATGTTATCATTCACTCTATGTAACCCATCTGAGAGAATAAGCAATCTTATGTGTCAAATATGGGCATACTCGAACTGATCGTTCGTGAACCCTTCGCTGAAATGTTAGCAAAAGGGGTCGAGGCTCGCGTTGACTTTTCTTAAACAAGGTACGCACTCGTTGCGGCCTTCTTCATTTTGCGCACGAAGCTGAATTGGCAGTTCAGCGGGTCGCATCCTGAAGAAGGCGGCGGGCGCGAGTCTTCTTTTTTAACCTAGGCGATGGATCCGAAAGCGGCGTCCGGTGCGAGCCCTTCGATGTATCGCGCCCTGGCCTGCTTCAGGCGTTGCAGGTTCTGGTACAGAGGGTCGGACAGCATGGCCTTCGTGTCCAGTTCGACCTTGGGCTGGGGCACGTTTGCAAATGCGGCTTGGGTCAGCGCCGTGGAAGACATGACCACCTCGCCGCCGAGCAGGTCGGCAAGATATTCCGCTCTGGCTTTGGCCAGGTTCGGCCCTGAGATCACTCCCTGGGCGGAGTTCGGCAGGTTTCCAAGCATGGCGCCCGCCCTATTGGAGGTGGTGACAAAACCGTGATTGTCGATCTCGGCCACCACCTGGCCTCCAACCTGAACAGTGGCGTAGGCTGCGTAGGCCGGGTTCTTCGATGTGTCCGGACGCGTGGAATGGCGCGATTCAAGTATCGCCTCGTGGGCGCTCATGAAATTCTCGAACAATTCCTCTGGCTGTTCCCAGACAGCTACGGGTTTAATTTTGCCCATGTCCAGCGGTTGCGCGTCGTGCACTGAAATGCGGTTCTCGATCGAGGTCATGCAGATTCCTCCAGAAGAAAAAATTGCAGTGAAATATCATGGAAATGCAAGGGGGATGCCGCAAGGACAGCGCTGGATGACGCGGCGGGAACGGGGCGCACCGTGAAGTTTGCTTTGTCGGAAATCGCCTGCCAATCACGTTCGGATCGCAAGAGGCCCGGATCGGGTCTTCCTTTAAGGCACCGATGCGAATGATGCAGATCAATGCTACCTGAGCCCGACCTCCCGTCCTTCGTGTCTGTACGGATCACGCAGGCTTGCCCGATTCAGTTGCCTGCTGACGGAAAACATGGGTATAGTCGCTTTGCTCCCGATATCCTCAGGCTTTGCTTGATGGAAACACGATGTAATTCTCCGGCACGTCCTGAATAGGGGTCGCCCCGGGGCGAGGAGGGCATCCTTATGAAATGGCGCGGGCGGCAGGAAAGTACGAACATCGAAGACCGCAGAGGGCGGAGCGTCCGGCGGGCTGGAGTAGGGGGGCTGGGCGGTTTGGGGCTGATTGTTGCCGTGGTTTACATGCTCATGGGCGGCAACCCCCTGGACCTGCTGACAATGGTCCAGGAACAGCCGACCGCCTATGAACAGAGCGGGGGCAACTATCAGGAAAGCGCCGAAGAAGCGCAGTTGCGCACGTTTTCAGCGGTCGTGCTGAAGGAAACAGAGGAGGTCTGGAACGAGCTGTTCGCTAGGAGCGGGCAAGCCTACGAAGAGCCGACCCTGGCGATTTATTCCGGCAGCGTGCAGTCCGGATGCGGAGTCGCCTCCTCCGGTTCCGGGCCTTTCTATTGCCCTCTGGACGGAAAAATTTATCTCGATCTAGGCTTCTACGATGACATGCACAGCACGTTCGGGGCGCCGGGGGATTTTGCCATGGCCTATGTCATCGCCCACGAGGTGGGGCATCATGTCCAGAACCTGCTGGGCATCCTTGATAAGGTCCATTCCCAGCGGTCCAGCATCAGCCAGGAGCAGTTCAACGCCCTGTCGGTCAAATTGGAATTGCAGGCCGATTACCTGGCCGGGGTGTTCGCACACCATGTCCAGAACAAGAACCTGCTCGACGAGGGCGACTTCGAGGAGGCCATGACGGCGGCCAGCGCGGTGGGCGACGACACCATTCAGAAGAAGACGCAAGGCTACATCATGCCCGACAGCTTTACCCACGGCACTTCGGAGCAGCGCATGCTCTGGTTCAGAAAAGGCTTCCGGACCGGCGATCTGTCCGAAGGCGACACCTTCAAACCAGGCGCGATGTAGGGAGCGCGTGGACGGCGAGGAGGCCCCGGAATGGGGGGCACGTCCCGCTTTGGCGTAACTTCCATCCGTCTTGGAAGCTTCCACTGCAAGACTTCAGTCCATCAAAGGCTTCGATTCCAGAAGTCGAAGCATAAAAAGTTGGCGCTGTCTGGATTTCGAACTGACGTTATTTGTTGCGGCGTCGCTGTGCCTGCGGGTTGTCTTTACACATTCGGACACATCCTCTAGGTATTGCCATACACAGGTCCGGCGGCGTCCCGGCGCTTCCCGGTTCACTTCAGCTCGAGCACGGCATGACACGTTTGCGATGGACAATTCTGGCTGCGGTATTCTGGATCATGCTGCTGGCCCTTTCCCTCGGGTGGAACTGGCAACACCTCGAACGGTCGTTGATCGGGCTGGCCGAATCCGAGGCCAATGCCGCATTTCACAAGGACGTGACCTACAGGTTGTGGGCCGCCATGCAGGGAGGGGTGTATGTGCCGCTATCGGAGAACACCCCGCCCAATCCCTATCTCAAGCATATCCCGCAACGCGACGTTGAAACCACCGGCGGAGAAAAACTGACCCTGGTCAATCCGGCCTACATGACGCGTCAGGTGCATGAACTGGGGAAGGAGAAGTACGGTCTGCGCGGGCACATCACAAGCCTTGAGCCCTTGCGCCCCGAGAACGCGCCCGACGAGTGGGAAACAAAGGTCCTGCGGTCGTTCGTCGAGGGAAGCCTCAAGGAAACCACCCGGCAGAGCTTCGACGGACAGCCGTACTTCAGGCTGATGCGTCCGCTTTTCGCCGACCCGCCCTGCCTCAAATGTCACGCTGCCCAGGGCTATGCCCAGGGAGACGTCATCGGGGGCATCAGTGTCTCGGTGCCTTTGCAAACCTATCTTGGCCTCGCCGGGCAGCAACGCCTGCACCTCGTCATCGCGCATCTGGTCATCGGCCTGCTCGGTCTGACCGGCCTTGGCGCGAGTCATGTTCATTTCCGCAATTACAAACGCTCATTGCGCGAAAGCGAGGACCGATTCGAGCAACTCGCCGAACACAGCCGCACCGTGACCTGGGAAGTGGATGCCGGCGGCCTCTTCATCTATGTCTCCAATGCTTCGGCTTCCGTTCTGGGGTATGCCCCGGAAGAGCTCGTCGGATGCATGAGCTTTTTCGACCTGCATCCGGAGGACGGGCGCGAGGCTTTCAAATCCGCGGCCTTTGAGGTCTTTGGCCGAAGAGGGGAATTCACGAATTTCGAAAACCGGGCCCTCACCCGGGATGGGCGCGAGATCTGGCTTTCCACCAATGGCTTTCCGCTGCTTGATGGCGCGGGGAATCTCCTGGGCTATCGCGGGAACGACACCGACATTACCGCAGAAAAAGAGGCCCGGACCCAGCTCGCCCAGCGCGAAGCCATGCTTTCCTCCATGCTTGAAAACCTGCCCGTGGACTTCTGGGCGCGGGACAAGGATGGCCGAGGCATCATCCAGAGCCGACTCAGCAAGGAGCACTGGGGAGATTTCTGCTCAGCGAATTTCGACGCCCAGTCCAGGCATTCCCACAATGCCGAGAAATGGAAGGCCAAGCACGACCGCCTCTATGCCGGGGAAACCATCGAGCAGGAAGAGGTTCTGGTCCTGACCGACGGGCGGCATCGCATCTTTCATTCCATGGGCGCGCCCATCGTCATGCAGGGCGAGGTGGTCGGCATCCTGGGCATCAACCTGGACATAACCGAGCGCAGGTACATCGAGGCGCAGCTGGAGCGCGAACGCGTCCTCAGCAAGGCGATCATCGACAGCGTTCCAGGCCTGCTCTACCTGTACGAGCAAAACGGGCGGCTGGTGCGCTGGAACAGGATGCACTGCGAACTGACGGGCTACTCGGACCGGGAGCTTGGCGCCATGCACCTCATGGACTGGTACCGGGACGACCCCGCCTCTCAGCAGAAGGTCGCCAGGGCCATTGAGCGCGTGCTTGAAGAGGGCATCGGCACCGAGGAGGCCGAGCTTCAGACCAAGGACGGACGGCGCATCCCCTTCTTCTTGACCGCCGTGCGTCTGGAACTTGAAGGCCGCATCTATTTCACCGGCATCGGCATCGACATCACCGAGCGCAAGCGCTCCGAGGAGGCCCTGCGCCTGAGCGAGGAGCGCCTTGCTTTGGCTCTGGAAGCTTCCAGTGACGGCCTTTGGGACTGGAACTTTCAGACGGGTGAGGTGTATTTCAGTCCGCGCTACCTGGGCATGCTCGGGTATGATCCGGGCGATCTCGAACTCAATATCACCGGCTGGGAAAAGCTCCTGCATCCCGATGACTTCGAGAAGACCAAGCGAACCGAGTTGGACCACATCGAGCGCGGCGAGCCCTTCGCCCTTGAATTCCGGCTTCGCAACAAGGCCGGGGATTGGCAGTGGGTCATGAGCCGCGGCAAGGTCGTCGAATGGGACGCCGCCGGGCGGCCGCTACGCATGGTCGGCACCCATGTGGACATCGATCAGCGCAAGCGCATGGAGAACGAGCTGGTCAAGGCCAAGGAGGCCGCCGAAGCCGCCAGTCTGGCCAAATCGGAGTTCCTGGCCAATATGAGCCACGAGATTCGCACCCCCTTGAACGGCATCATGGGCATGATCCAGCTTCTGGAGTCCGGGGCGCGGGACGAGGAGCAGCACAGGACCTGCGCCATGGCTTTGCAGGCCACGGGCCGGCTGACACGGCTGTTGTCCGACATCCTCGACCTGTCGAGGGTGGAGGCGGGCAAGATGCAGATGCGCATCGAACCGTTCAACCTCCGGGACGCGCTTGGGCAGAGCGTCGATCTCTTCAATCCCATCGCCATGCAGGCCGGGCTGGAGTTTCGGCATCATTTCGACCCTGCGCTTCCAGAATTCGTCGTCGGGGACTCTGTGCGCTTCCAGCAGGTGCTCATGAACCTGATCGGCAACGCCTTCAAGTTCACGACCAAGGGGTTCGTTGCCGTCGAGGCCCACCCCTTGCCGTCGCACGAGAGCGACAGCGTCCGGGTATTGTTCTCGGTAGCGGACTCCGGACGAGGCATCGAGGACGCGGCCCTTTCCGCCCTGTTCCAGCCCTTCAGCCAGGTCACCAGGGGGTTCACCCGCGATCATCAGGGCGCGGGCCTCGGTCTGGCCATCACCAAGCGGTTGATCGCCCTCATGGGCGGCACCATGGCCGTGGAGAGCGAACCCGGCTGCGGCACCACATTCTCGTTCAGCCTGTCCTTCAAAACAGCGCCTGGTGCCACGACTGTTCCGGAAGCGTTAGGCGAAGTTCCATCGCCTTCGCGTCCGGTGCGCATCCTCCTGGCCGAGGACGACGAGGTCACCATTTTCGCCACGCGCGCCCTGCTTACGCGGGCCGGGTACGAGGTCAGCGTCGCTCGCACCGGGCACGAGGCGGTCTCCTTGCTCCGGGAACAGGATTTCGGCCTGGTGCTCATGGACGTTCAGATGCCCGGCATGGACGGCGTCGAGGCGACCCGGATCATCCGCAGCGATCCGGGCCTTGGCGACAAGAGAAGCATTCCCATCATCGCCCTGACGGCCTTTGCCATGGACGGAGAAAAGGAAATCTTCCTGGCGGCCGGGATGGATGGGTATGTGGCCAAGCCGGTCGGAATGAAAGACCTGACCCGGGCCATCGACGCCGTTTTGTCGGGCCGGGCAAGCCGTTCATAGCCGAAACGAGCGGGAGAAGGGCCCGGCGGGTTGATTCTTCTTCCAGTCCGTTGGCTACGTGTTTTTCTGTATTTGCTTTGTAAATATTGTGCGGTGACTGCGTATTCAACAGGCCAAATTTGCAAGCTATGATCGTCCTTAAAAAAAAGGGAGGGCGTCATGGCTGCACGATTTTGTCCCAAATGCGGGACGCGTCTGTCCGGGGATACTAATCACTGCGCGGGTTGCGTACAAGATGCGGCGGATCGCAGGCTGCTGGGAGCCGCGCTCATTCTGCCGTTTTTGCTGGCGGTGGCGGTGGTGATCACCGGACTGCCGTTATGAAATTCAGCGGATAAAGGCGCCAGGAAACACTCCCGGCGCCTTTTTCCTATTCCGGCTTGATGCCTGTGCCGGATCCCGGCACGATCTTGACGAACCGCTTTTCGGCCTCTTCCGCCAGGCCCTGCACGATTTGCGCCTCATCATTCTGGAAGCTCTGTTTGAGGGTGCGTACGTACTTGTCCAGCAACTCCCGCACCTGCGCCGCGTCGTCCGCGTCCAGGCCTCGGATGACCACATGCGCGCCGCTTGAGAAGCGGCGCTCAAGATTCTCCCTCCCGAAGTTCCATTCGGGGTACAGGCACTGGTAGACGACCCCGCCGGTCATGCCCGCGCACATCCACGGGCCGGGATCTCCCAGGACCACGGCGCGGCCTCCGGTCATGTACTCGAAGGCGAAGCCCTTCAGGTGGGCGCGCGAGGCGATGTTGCCCAGGTCGTCGCGCACGGGCGCGGTGATGCGGCCGCCGAAGATGGCGTCGGCCCCGGACATGCGCACGCAGGCCCGCGAGTCGGCCTGGTTCTGGACCATGACCGTGCCCGAAAGCGCCCCGTAGGCCAGGGACTTGCCCACGGACCCGTCCACGCGCTGGCCCAGGATGTTGACCCCTTTCAAAATGCAGACCTCGCCGCCGCGCGAGCCCTTGGCGATGCCGTCCTGGCCGCCGCCCTCGACCACGGTGCCGATTCCGTCGATATTGAAGGCGCACAGGCCGTTGCCGGGTACCGAGGAGGTCAGCAGCAACTCCACCTTGCCCCGGTCGCCTTCCGAGCGCTCCCGGACCATGGCCCCGGCCAGGTACGTGCCCACGGCCCGGTCCACGGAGCGTACATTCTCCTCTTTGTACTGCACAAATCCGCACTCCTGCCCAAGGGTGGACAGGGCCATGTCGGAGATGAGCCGGGTCAGGTTGTCGAGCGGCCTGCGCACGATGCGCGGTACCGGGCAGTAGGACGTGACCGAGTCCATAGGCGCAGGAATGAGCAGGTCGGTCAGGTCCGTCAATTCGCGGCCCCTGGCCTGCACGAGCAGGTCCGTGCGTCCAACCAGGTCGGACAGCCGCTTTTCGCCAAGCCCGGCCAGGATGTGGCGGATCTGATCGCCGAAGGCGCGCAGCAGGCGGGCCAGGTTCTCGGCTTCGACCTCGCCTTGCAGGGGTTTGAAGAGTTTCAGGCCGCGCTTCGTGGCCTCTTCCACGGAGCGCAGCTGGGTGGAGATGCCGCGCGGGCAGACGTCCAGGTGGCACTGCTCGCAGCTGATGCAGCCTACGCCCATGAGGGCGACAGTGCCGACCCCGACCCGGTCCGCGCCGAGGCAGATGAGCTTGACCACGTCCGCCCCGGAACGCACGCCGCCGTCGCACCAGAGCTCGACCTGATGGCGCAGGCCGGCTTCCACCAGCCCCCTGTGGGCCTGGGTCACGCCGATCTCCACGGGCAGGCCGACATACTTCTTGGCGTGTTCACGGGCAGCTCCCGTGCCGCCCTCGAAGCCGCTGATGTTGACGATGTGCGCCCCGGCCTTGGCCACGCCCACGGCGATGGTCGCCACGCCGCTGGTGACCGGGATTTTTACGGAGATGCGCGCAAAAGGGTTCGCGGTTTTCAGCTCCGTGATGATCTGGCAGAGGTCTTCGATGGAATAGATGTCGTGATGGTTGGACGGTGAGATGAGCGCGATGCCGGGCTTGCAGTGCCGAGCCTGGGCCACCATGTCCGTGACCTTGGAGCCGGGCAGGTGGCCGCCCTCGCCGGGCTTGGCGCCCTGGCCGACTTTTATTTCCAGGTAATTCGAGGAGTTGAGCAGCTCCATGGACACGCCGAAACGCCCCGAGGCGACCTGTTGTCCGCGATTCTCCCGGTACTTGCCGAGCATGTCCGGAATTTCGCCGCCCTCGCCGTTCATGCAGATGATATTCACCTTGCGCGCGGCCTCGGCATAGGCCCGAAACGAGCTTTCCCCCTGGGAGCCGAAAGACATGGCGCAGATCAGAAGCGGCATGGCGTGCGAGCCGATGGAGATGTCCACGTTTTCAAGGGGCAGGGGGGCGGCGTCGCGGGTCCTGATGTCCAGGAGATGGCGCAGCCCGACGGGATTGTCCCGGTCCACCTCGGCCAGCCCCTCGGCCATCTGCAGATATCCGGTCTTGCCCACGGCCACGGAACGCAGGATCTTGCCGACCTTGGCGTTGCGCTTGGGGTCGGATTGCAGCTTGCGTTCCAGGCCCTCCCGGACTAGCGCCACCCGCCTGCGGCCCTGGGTTTCGAGTTCGGCGTAGCCAAGCCCCGAGGACGTGGACGAACAGAAATTGGAGCAGCCGAAAATTTCCTCCAGCTCTTTTTTGAGGCCGATGGACGAGAAGATGCGGCCGTAACCGCACAGCTCGTGGATGCCCATGGTGGACATGATCTTTTCCACGCCCGTCTGCAGCGCCGTCAGGGTATTGGAGAGGGTGCGCTGCAGCCCTTCGGCGCTTTCAGCCTGGGCATAGGCCTGCTTCCAGAGCATGTAGGGATTGACCGCCGCCGCGCCGAGGCCGAGCACGAACATGATGTCGTGCAGGTTGCGGATGGCCCCGCTGCGCACGACCAGCGATGGCAGGCGCGGGATGCGGCCCGCTTCGGCGGCGCTGTGCAGCCGGGCCGTGGCCAGGCCGGGGTCGATGTAGACCCGCCCGTCCACGAAGCATGCGCTGTCGTCCAGCACGAGGATGGCGGCTCCGGCCTCGACGGCCTGCGATGCTTCGCCTTCAAGCTCTGCAAGCCGCGCGGCCAGCCCCTGGTCCGGAACGTAGGTCGCGTCGAGGATGGCCATGCGCGAGGGGTCGCGCTGCTGGGCGGTGAAAAAGTCGAGAACCTGTTCGAGGGTGTGCGTGCCGTGCTCGCGGCACACGGCCAGGATGTCCAGGGAGGACAGGGCCGGGGTGAACTCGCCTCCGAGCAGGATGGGGGTTTTGAGGCGCAGGCCCACGGGCGGGCGGTCCGGGTTGTCCGGGCGGTCACCGAGGATGACGGCGGTGGAGAAGTGTTCGGCCTCGCGTTCGCGGTCGATGGCCGGATTGGTGACCACGGCCACATTTTCTTTGAAATAATCGCTGACATTGGACAGGCCCTCGGTGTCCATGCAGGCCAGCGGTCCCTGATGGCCCATGGAGCCGATGGGTCCCTTGCCAGTCGCCGCGACATGCTTGCGCATGTCCTGATCGTACTTGTGCCAGCCGAAAGCGGCCAGCAGGGCGGTGGTTGCCGGGCATTCCCGGTCGTCGAACACGGGCCTGTCCTGGAAGAAGCGGCGCAGTTCGTGGCAGGCTCCTTCAGGGCAGTTCAGGATGGATTCGGGGATCTCCCGGTGCAGGTTGCCTGCCAGCGGGGTCAGGCGGCCCTGCTCGAAGAGGCGCAGCAGGCGCTGCTGCACGGCGCAATAATCAAGCACCTCGCCGCGTTTGCCCGCGCCGGAGATGATGGCGATCTTTTCGCCCGGAGCCAGGGGGCGGGGGTCGTGGATGGTGCTTTGCAGGTCGACCACGCCTTTTTCCGAGGACAGGAAATAGTCGTAGTCGCTCTCCCCGAACCACAGTGGGCGAAGGCCCAGGGCGTCGACGCTGCCCATGCACATGTCGCCGAAGCGCGAGACCACGGCCGCCGGGCCCTGTGCCGAGGGAGCGAAGAACCAGCGGTAGAAGCCGTACATGCGGCCAAGCTCGGCGGGCATGCGCTCGACTTCGGTGTGGATGGCCGGAAAGACCATTTCGAGGGCTTCCATGAACTCGAATCCGTGCAGGTGGATGAGGCCTTCAAGGATGCGGTTCAGATCCTGGGAGTCGCTGCCGCCGGGCGTGGGGATGATGCCGAGCGCCCGGGCCGAGCTGCGCAGTTTCTCGATGGTGTTGATCTCGCCGTTGTGGCCCAGGAGGGAAAAGGGCTGGGCGCGCTCGGCAGTGGGTAGGGTGTTGGTGGAGTAGCGGCTGTGGCCGAGGGTGATGAGCGACTTGCTGTCCGGGTTCTGCAGGTCCGGATAGACCCGGATCAGAAGATCCGGCGTGCCGCGCAGCTTGTAAATGACGCTGTCCAGGCTGAGCGAACAGACATGCGTTTCGGGCATGCTCTGTTCCAGTTCCATCTGGATGTTGAAGAGGCGTCTGGCTCCCTCCTGCCTGGTCTCGTCGCGGACCAGACCGCAGATCTGCAGGAAGCGGGGCGCTTCGACCCGGGCCATGGGGCCAAGCTCGGCGGCGTGCATCTGGTCATCCACTTCCAGCAGCGTTTCCGCGCCGGATGCGGTCAGCATGGCGCGGATGCGGCCTTTGAGTTCATCGAGCCTGCCGTCCGGGGGCAGGAAAAAATGGCCGACGAAAAAGCCCCGGCTTTCGCTCAAGTGACGGCTCAGCCCCGCCGCCTGCAGACGCTGTCCCCAGAGGGAGCGCGGAATGTCGGTCAGGATGCCGCAGCCGTCGCCTTCGCTGTTGATGTCGCCGGAGCGGTGGGCCATTTTTTTGAGGGCGTCGATGGTCTTGACTATATTGGCGTGCGTGGCGCGGCCGCGTTTGTCCACGAAGGCGATGATGGCGCAGGCGTCGCGCTCTTCTACAAGCAGGTGTGGTCTATACATGACGGGTCTCCCGGGATTGACAAAACAAGAATAATTCCCCATATCGTGATGTACGCTACGTTGCTATTTTAATAAATATTTCACAAGGCTTTGCGAGGATCTTTGCTTCATGGCCGGTTTTGTCTCCATAATGGTTCATATTAATGTGAGGAGATGTATATGGTAGCGGACGACGCCGAGATTCATGTGGAAAAAGCTGACCTGATCGCGCGCCTCAAGGCCGAAATGGGCTACTCCGAGGAAGAGGCCGAACGCGTTGTGGACGCCATGATGGAAAGCATCACCGAGTCCTTGAGCAAGGGCGACAAGATCAACCTGCCGGGCATCGGGACAATGGCCGTGGTCGAGCGGAGTTTGCGCAAGGGCGAGGACCATTCCACGGGAAGGGATATCAAATTTTCTCCCGGCAAGCGTCTTAAAGATGCCCTCACGTCTCTTGATTTTATAACCAAGGGTTTGGAATAAAAAATATATTTCGTATGGTTCGATCCGGCCTCAGGCCGGTTTTTTTTTGCCTGGACTTACCCCCTGTCCTGGTTCATTTTTGCGCTGTCAGTCCTTTTCAGGAGGCTTTATGAAGATTGCAAATTCCATGACCGATCTGGTCGGTAATACTCCTCTGGTTCGCTTGAATCGCATGGCTGCCGGCTGTGTGGCCGATGTCGTGGTCAAGCTCGAATTTTTCAACCCTCTGTCCTCGATCAAGGACCGCATCGCGCTGAACATGATCGACGAGGCGGAACGCGGCGGCAGGCTTCGCCCCGGAACGGTCATTGTCGAGCCGACCAGCGGCAACACCGGCGTGGGCCTGGCTTTTGTCTGCGCCGTGCGTGGGTATCATCTCATCCTGACCATGCCCGAATCCATGAGCCTGGAGAGGCGCATGCTCCTCTCCGCCATGGGCGCCGAGCTGGTGCTTACCCCTGCGTCGGCGGGCATGGCCGGAGCCGTGGCCGAGGCGGAAAAGATCCTGACCTCCCTTGAAGACGGCTTCATGCCGGGCCAGTTCGTCAATCCGGCCAATCCGGCCATGCATGAGCGGACCACGGCCGAAGAGCTCTGGCACGACACCGACGGCCTCATCGACGCCCTGGTCGCGGGCGTGGGCACGGGCGGGACCATCACCGGCGTGGCCCGCACCCTGAAACGCCGCAAACCGGGTTTTCTGGGCGTGGCCGTGGAACCGGCGGCTTCACCGCTTTTGAGCGGAGGCAAGGCCGGGCCGCACAAGATCCAGGGCATCGGCGCCAATTTCATCCCCGAAGTGCTCGATCGGAGCACCGTGGACCGCATAATCACCGTCTCCAACGAGGACGCCATGATCACGGCCCGCCGGCTTGCCCGCGAAGAGGGCATCCTGTGCGGCATCTCCTCGGGCGCCAACGTCTGGGCGGCCCTGCAGATGGCCCGTGAACCGGAAATGAAGGGCAAGCTCATCGTCGCCATCATCTGCGACACGGGCGAACGTTACCTGACCACCGAACTTTTTGCATCCAAGAGCTGAACATGGCCAAATATTTGAAAATCGACAATGTCCTGGGCGGCGTGGTGGAAAGCCTCTGCGCCCCGGAATCCTACAAGGGCGTCTATCACCAGCCATCCTTCGGATCGCCCATGCCGTCGGTGGAGCTCTTGTCGGAGATCGTGGAGCGGCTGCGCTCCGTGCTCTTTCCGGGCTTCTTCAAGGAATCCTTTATCACGCCGCAGAACATGGCCTATTTCGTCGGCTCCAAACTGGAAAAGGTCCGTCGTGAGCTGATTCAGCAGGTGGAGCGGGGTTTTTGCTTTGCCTGCGACAAGGATGAGCACTCCTGTTCCGTGGAGTGCGAGGTGCGGGCGGAAAACCTCTGCAACGAATTTCTGCAGACCCTGCCGCGCATCCGCCACATGCTGGCCACGGACGTGCAGGCCGCCTTTGCCGGAGACCCCGCGGCCAAGAATCCCGGCGAGACCATCTTCTGCTACCCGTCCATCCGGGCCGTGACCAACCACCGCATCGCCCACGAGCTCTATCTCTTGGGCGTGCCGCTCATCCCGCGCATCATCAGCGAGATGGCCCATTCGTCCACGGGCATCGACATCCATCCCGGCGCGACCATCGGCGAGTCCTTCTTCATCGATCACGGCACGGGCACGGTCATTGGCGAGACCTGCATCATCGGCAAAAACGTGCGTCTGTACCAGGGCGTGACCCTGGGGGCCAAGAGCTTTCCCAAGGGCGAGAACGGCCATCTGGTCAAGGGCATCGCCCGTCACCCCATTGTCGAGGACAACGCGACCATCTACTCCGGGGCGACCATCCTTGGGCGCATCACCATCGGCGAGGGCGCGGTCATCGGCGGCAATGTCTGGGTCGTGGACGACGTGGCTCCGGGGAGCAAAGTGTATCGCAATCTTTAACCAGGCTCCCCTGCCCGGCAAAAACCGCATTCGCTCGGAGTGCGGTTTTTTTGTTCCCGGCGTCGGCGCCTGCGCTTGTGGACAAAGGCGGGAGGGCATACGATACGAGGCATGGAGGCCGCATGATATATTCATTTTCCACCGCACGCGTGGTTTTCGGTATCGGCGCAAGGGCTGGCGTGGCAACGCACGCCGCGCATCTGGGAAAACGCTGCCTGCTGGTGACCGGGAGCCGCGCCGCGCGCTGCGACTGGCTGCTGGGGAATTTACGGGAGGTGATGGATGAGGTTGCGAGCGTGGCCATCTCAGGCGAGCCCGAGACCGCGTTTATCTCCGCACAGGCTGAGGCCGCCAGACGGGCTGGTTGCGATGTGGTCGTGGCCATCGGCGGCGGGAGCGTCATCGACGCGGGCAAGGCCCTGGCCGCGCTGGCCGCGAATACAGGCGACCTGTTCGATTATCTGGAGGTGGTCGGACGCGGCGCGCCGCTTGAGCATGATCCCCTGCCCATGATCGCGGTGCCGACCACGGCCGGGACCGGGGCCGAGGTCACGGCCAACGCCGTGCTGCTTTCGCCCGCGCACGGGGTCAAAGCCAGCCTGCGCGCGCCTGGTCTGATCCCGTCCCTGGCGATCGTCGATCCCGAACTGGCTGTTTCATTGCCTCCGAGGCAGACCGCGGCTTCCGGCATGGACGCCCTGGCCCAGCTCATGGAGAGCTTCGTGTCCCATGCGGCCAGCCCGCTGACCGATCCGCTTTGCCGCGACGGACTGACGCGAGCGGCGAGGTCGTTGCGCATTGCGGTGCAGGATGGCGCCGACCTGCGGGCGCGTTCGGACATGGCTCTGGCCGCCTTGTTTTCAGGCATGGCCCTGGCCAACGCGAAGCTCGGGGCCGTGCATGGCTTCGCCGCCCCGCTGGGGGCCATGCTCGGCGCGGCGCACGGCGAAATCTGCGCGGCCCTGCTGCCTCATGTCATGGAGGCCAACATCCGCAATCTGCGTCGCTCGGCTCCAAGGCACCCGGCGCTTGCCAGATACGACGAGGTCGGACGGATGCTGACCGGCACAGAGGGGGCAGCGGCCACGGAAGGGGTGGAATTCGTGCGCGCGCTTTGCCGCGACCTCGGCGTTCGCGGGCTTGCGGCTCTCGGCTTGACCGAAGGGCTCATGGAGGACGTGGTCGAAAAGGCGGCCCGGGCATCGAGCATGCATGGCAATCCCATTGTCCTGGCGCGGGATGAACTGCTGGGTATCCTGCGCGAAGCCATGGGCGAGGGCGCTTCTTTTTCGTAAAACACGGCGCGGGTCGTGCCTTGTTCGTGCCTGAAGCGCTCCTGGGCTCAGGGCCGGATCATCGATCCTTTTCAGGACGGGGCCAGATAGTGCTCCATGAAATTCTTTTCCGCTTGCGCCGTTCCGATCAGGATGAGTTCGTCGTCTTTTGATACGATGGTCCCCGGATCGGGATTGAGCAGCATTTCTTCGCCCCGCTTGATGGCGATGATACTGCATCCCGTGGTCTGACGGATTTTCTGTTCCCGCAGCGCCTTGCCCACGATGGTTTCGCTCGGCTTTGAGCGGAAGATGTTCAGCCCTTCGGAGAGCATGAGCAGCTTCTCGGGATTGAGCAGGTTCAAGACCGTGGTCGCGAACAAGGACGAGAAGGACATAACCAGATTGGCCCCGGCGCGGTGCAGGGTGTTGATGTTGCGGTCTAGGCTGGCCCGGCTGATGATCTGCACGTCCGGACGCAGGCGGCGGCAGTAGATGGTCAGAAAGATGTTCAGGTCGTCGTCATGGGTGGTGATGATGATGGACGGCGTCTCGTTGATCCCGGCCAGGACGAGGATGTCGAGGTCGGCCGCGCTGCCTTGGATTATGCGCGCGTCCTCCGTGTTCTTAAGCATCCTTTTCTCCACGATGCGATAGTCGACGCCCCGTTCGGCCAGGGTCCGGGCCACGGACATGCCGACCCTGCCCCCGCCCAGGACCACCACCGGCCCGCTATGTTCCCTGTCCTTTCCGCTTGGTCCCATGATCGAATCGTAGATGTCGAACTGGTTTTCGGAACCGGCCAGCACCAGCACCGTGGACGCGCCGATCATGGTCATGGGGTCGGGCAGATGGAAGCGCCCCTGTTCCCAAATGCCGACGACATTGACCCCGGTCAGTTCGCGCAGCCTGCTTTCGGCCAGGGTTCGGCCCTGCAGGGGCGTGCGCATGGCCGGAGCCTCGGCGATGAGCAGTTCGTCGAAGTTGCCGATGACGTTGGCCTTCATGCTCACCCCCATGACCCGCCTGGCCAGGACCTGGCCCAGCATAGTGGTGAACTCATAGGTGTGCGTGCTGCCGGCCAGATTGAGGATGTCCACGGAGTCCTCCTGATCGGCGTTGGTGATGATGGGCGTCTTGTCCGCGACCTCGCGGATGGTGAAGATGATGTTGGTGCTGGCCACATCCTCGTTCATGACCACGACCATGGCCGCCTCGCGCACCCGCAGGCGCAGGTACGTCTCGGGGTCGTCCAGTTCTCCGAGGACGACGTTGAGACCCGTCTCGTGAAGGTTCAGGGCCTGCTGCAGGTCCGGGACGAGAATGACGTACCTGATGCCGTATTGGTTCAACTTGTCGACCAGATTGAGGGTGATCGCGTCGCAGAAGGTCAGGATGACGTGGCCAAAGAGGGAGTCCGGAACTTTTCGCGGCGCCCTGGCCTTGTTCTGTTCCTCCAGCCACGGTGCATAGAAGAACTGGATGAAGGTGAAGGGCAGAACGATGAGCATGAAAACGACGCCGCTCAGCATCACGAAGATGGAAAACAGGCGCCCGAGGTCCGAGGTGAAGGTGATGTCCCCGAAGCCCAGGGTGCTCATGACCGTCAGGGTCCAGTACAGGCCGGTGATCCAGGAATGATCCTGGCCTTCGTAGGCCATCAGGAAATGGAAGAGGACCGTGAAGGCGGCAAAGAAGCCGAGCAGGATGAGCAGAAAGCGGACCATCAGCCGCGTATTGGCTTTCTGTTGTCCGCGCTGGACCAGGGCCGCCATCTGAGAGACGAGAAATTTCATGGGTGCGCTCGTAATGAAGGGGTGAGGGTCATATCCAGCCCATGGAGGATCCGGGGATCAAGGCGTCTATCCAAGAGTCATCGTCAACGATTACCCATGGCGCGCTATGCTGTAAAGCCGCACGCAGTTCACGGCGCAATTTCCCCCTTGCCTCTTCTCACGTTCACGCTTAGCTCCAACCCCATGAAGAAAGCGCAACGACCCGCAGCCGTCCTTTTTGACATGGACGGCCTGCTCATCGATTCCGAAGCCACCCTGAAGCGGATCTGGCAAGACTGTGCGGCCCGGTTGGGCTTTGATTTGAACGACAGCCTCTATGCGCATCTGGTCGGGGTTCCCAACGTCCTGTGCGAGGAAAAGCTCATGCTCTGGTTTAAGAATTTTCCCCTCGACGAATTCCGGAGCGACTGGAAGGCGACGCGGGCAGAGCAGCACAATAATGGTGGCATCCCGCCCAAAGCCGGTGCCTTGGAACTTGTGGCCTGGCTTGAAGGGCAGGGAGTGCCCATGGCCCTGGCCACGTCCTCCTCGCGCGAGGCTGTGGACCGCCATCGCGCAAGCTGGCCGGAACTCTTTCGCTTCGCGTCCATCATGACCGTCGAGCAGGTGGCACGCCCCAAACCGGATCCGGATATTTATCTGCGGACCTGCGCGCATCTCGGGGTCGCGCCCACGGACTGCGTGGTCTTTGAGGACTCAAACCCCGGCATGCGCGCAGCCATCGCCTCCGGCGCCCGCGCTATCATGATCCCCGAGCTGGTCGCGCCGGAGCCCCATGTGCGGGCCGGTGCGGCCCATATTTATCCTTCCCTGAACCACGCTTTTGATAACCGCGAGGATTGGTTTTGAATACTCTGACTACAAAAACACCCATGGAACCTGTGCATGTCGACGTGCTGGTGGAGCCGGACAAACACGATGACGCCGCATATGTGCGGGCTCAGGCCCTGGCCAAGGCGGGCCTGGACGACGACGGGAGCATCCGCGTGCGGGTGGTGCGCCGCTCCATAGATGCACGGGCCAAGATGCCCAGATTTTTGCTGCGTGTCGCCGTGGGCGGGACGGACGCGACCCCTTCCGTATTCGCGCCCAAGGCGCTTGGCGGTCAGCGCGTGATCGTGGTCGGGGCCGGGCCGGGCGGTTATTTTGCGGCCCTGACCCTCCTCGAGGCGGGCCTTAAGCCCGTGCTGCTGGAGCGCGGACGCGACGTTCGCGCCCGGCTCAAGGACGTGAAGAAGATCTACTCCGAAGGTCTGGTCAACCCGCACTCCAACTACTGTTTCGGCGAAGGCGGGGCGGGCACCTATTCCGACGGCAAGCTGTACACCCGCTCCAAAAAGCGCGGCGATGTGGACCGTATCCTCGATCTTTTCGTGGCTCTCGGCGCATCCCCGGACATCGGCGTGGACGCGCACCCGCACCTGGGGTCCAACGTGCTGCCGAAGCTGGTGCGGAACATGCGCGAGGCCATCGTCGCGGCGGGCGGAGAGATCCATTTCGAGGCGCATGTGGCCGACCTGCTGCTCGATTCCGGACAGGTGCGCGGCGTGCGTCTGACCGGTGGAGAGACGGTGGAAGGCGAGGCCGTGATTCTGGCCACCGGGCATTCGGCCCGCGACATCTACGGCCTTCTGCTCCGGCGCGGGGTACTCGTGGAGGCCAAGCCCTTTGCCCTGGGGGTGCGCATAGAACACCCGCAGGAACTGGTCGACAGGATGTTCTACCACCACAGCCCGCGTCATCCGGCCCTGCCGCCTGCCAGCTACCGCCTGGCCTGCCAGACCTCGGAGCGGGGCGTGTTCTCGTTCTGCATGTGTCCAGGCGGGTTCGTGGTCCCGGCGTCCACGGCTCCGGGCGAACTGGTTTTGAACGGCATGAGCCTGGCCAGCCGCAAGGCCCCCTTCGCCAATGCGGGGCTCGTGGCCCAGATCAACCCCGCCGACGTACAGGGGGACGATCCGCTGGCGCTGCTGCGTTTTCAGGCCGAGGTCGAGCAGACCATGTTCCGCGCCGGAGACGGCAAGACCCAGCGCGCCCCGGCCCAGCGGGCCGATGATTTCCTGCAGGGCAGGATTTCCGCGAATCTGGGTGCGACCTCGTACATCCCGGGCGTTTATGGCGCGCCGCTGCACGAGCTGCTGCCCGCTTTCGTGACCCGGGCCCTGCAGGAGGGGCTCGCCATTCTGGGCAAGAAAAACAAGGGGTTCGACAGTTCCGAAGCGACGCTTTTGGCCGTGGAGTCACGCACCAGTTCGCCGGTGCGCATCCCGCGAGACAGCGAAACGCTGATGCATCCGCAGGTGAGCGGTCTTTTTCCCTGCGGCGAAGGGGCTGGGTATGCCGGGGGCATCGTGTCGGCGGCCATGGACGGGGTGGCTGTGGCGCGGGCGGTGGAACGGCAGCTCAAAAAATAGGTCCTATGGGTCTTGTGGGACCTATAGGACCTATGGAAAGCCAGAAGATTGTTATTTGAAAGACTTCGCGAACAGGTCGGCGATGGCCTGGCGGCCGTTGTCTTCCAGAAAGCGGGTGCCTGTGCCGCAGAAATGATGGCTGGTTATGGTCGGGGTTTCGCAGCGTTCCCAGATTTCTCCGGTCCATTTGTGCCAGGAATTGCGGACCTGGCCAAAGCAGTACAGGGGCTTGTTGCAGATTTTGGCGAATTCCGTTCCCCAGCCCGTTCCGCCCTTGACCGTGCCGTCTTCCATGATGGTTCCGACAACGAAGATCTCGTAGCCGGACTCGATCTGGTACATGACGGTCTGCAGGATGCTGCGCATCATGGGGGCGTTGGTGAAGGTCCGGTTCAGGAGCTTGGAGACATAGCTCAGACTCACATCCTTGCGCATCAACTCTTCGGGGGTCAGTACGCGCAGCCCTCTGGTCCGCTCAATCTTGTGGCCTTCAAAGGTATAGGTCACTTCCTGGATGCCGTATTGTTCGGCCAGACGGCCAAATTCCGTTTCCGCACCTTGGGCGCCGCCGCTGAAAAGCGTGTATTCCGATGTGGGCATGAGCCCTCCTGTGAGTGGTTGAAGTTCAATACGATGAGTCTGTCAGCCGCAAGAGCACCATGCCCGCAAAACGTATCTGAATCAAGGTCTCGCATCATTTCGGCGTGTCACGGGCAGACACGGCAGGCAAGCTTTTTCTGTCCTGTCGGGGTGCTCAAGGTCAAGCGCTTGCTTGACAGTTTTTTTTGAACGGCCTAAAAAAAATTCTTCGATACTCGATTATCCACATCCCAAGGAAGAGCCCCATGAACCGCATTACTGCCGACGTCTCCGTAAGCCTAGTCGTAGTCGTAGTAGTATGCGTCGTTATGGACGCCCTGACGCTGTAACGGGATACGGACGAATTCTTCCCCCGCCAGCGCAGGCGCCGGCGGGGGTTTTCCTTTTTCAGCTCACCCTCCGCCGGTCTACAGACGAGCTGACAAAAGGAGTGCACGATGTTTTCCATGACCGGCGCGCAACTGACCATTGGCCTTCTGGAACGCCAAGGCATCCGCACCATTGCGGGCATCCCCGGCGGCGCAAACCTCCCCCTTTACGACGCGCTTTCACGCAGTACCCGCATCCGTCACGTCCTGACCCGCCATGAGCAGGGCGCGGGCTTTCTGGCCCAGGGCATGGCCCGGGTCACAGGCCGCCCGGCCGTCTGTTTCGCCACCTCCGGGCCCGGCGCGACCAACATCCTGACCGCCATCGCCGACGCCAAGCTCGATTCGGTGCCCGTCATCTGCATCACCGGACAGGTTCCCCGGGCCATGATCGGCACCGACGCCTTTCAGGAGGTGGACACCTACGGGATGAGTATCCCCATCACCAAGCACAATTTTCTCGTGCGCCAGGCCCGCGACCTCCTGCACATCATTCCCGAGGCTTTTTCCATCGCCACCAGCGGGCGTCCCGGTCCGGTGCTGATCGACATCCCCCGCGATGTCCAGCTGGAGATGGTCGATTTTGGGCAGTGGCCCGAGATCGGCGAGCGCGAGCCCGTGCCGGCCTGTTTCGACGGTGATCTCGACCTGGCCGTGGAGATGCTCAATTCCGCCCGGCGGCCGATTTTATGGCTTGGCGGAGGAGTGGTCGCCTCGGGCGCGGGCCGGGAGATGCTGACGCTGGCCGAACGCCTCTCCATGCCCGTGACCTCGACGCTGATGGGGTTGACCGTCGTTCCCCACGACCATCCGCTGAACATGGGCATGCTCGGCATGCATGCCCAGCGGCACACCAACATGGCGCTTGAGGCCTGCGACCTCATCCTGGCCGCCGGGGTGCGCTTCGACGATCGCGCCACGGGCAAGGTGCAGGAGTTCTGTCCCCAGGCCAAAGTCATTCATATCGACATCGACCACAGCGAGCTGGACAAGCTCAGGGCCGCCTCCCTGCCCATTCTGGGCGATGTGCGCGACGTGGTGCGCGCTTTGCTGCCCAAGGTCGAACCCGCCGAACGTCAGGAATGGATCGGGTACATCGAGGCCTTGAAGCGGGCCTTTCCCTCCCGCATTCCGGAGCAGGGCGGGCACGCCACTCCGCTGGAACTCATCCGCCGGGTGGGGGAACTGGCCGGAGACTCGGCCATTGTGGTCACCGACGTGGGCAAGCATCAGATGTGGGCGGCGCAGGGCTATCCCTTCACGCCCGGTACCGGCTGGTTGACCTCCGGTGGCCTCGGCACCATGGGTTTTGGCCTGCCCACGGCCATCGGCGCGGCTCTGGCGGCGCCGGAGCGCAAGGTCGTCTGCTTCAGTGGTGACGGCAGCCTGCTCATGAACATTCAGGAAATGGCCACGGCCGCCGAACAGGGCGTGGACGTGACCGTCGTTCTCATGAACAACGCTTCCCTTGGCCTGGTGCACCAGCAGCAGGAACTTTTTTTCAAGGCCAATTATTTTTCATCCATTTACGACGTGAACGTGGATTTCGGGCTCATCGCCTCGGGTTTTTGCTGGAAAACCTGGGATCTGGCCGGAGCCGCCGATCCCGACGCTGTGCTGGGTGAGGCCTTGGCCCACCGGGGGCCGACCCTGATCCATGTCCCGGTGGACCGGGACGAGAAAGTCTGGCCCATGGTCCCTCCCGGGGCTGCCAACAGAACCATGCTTGGAGGTGAATGCCATGCATAGCGATACGTCACGCACCGTCCTTGATGTGCTGGTCAAAAACCATCCTGGGGTCATGTCCCATGTCTGCGGTCTTTTTTCGCGGCGCGCCTTCAATGTCGAGGCCATCCTGTGCCTGCCGCTTGACGGTGGAGAGGAGAGCCGCATCTGGCTTCTGGTCAGCGAGGATGAACGGTTGGAGCAGATGATCCGGCAGATGCGCAAATTGCAGGATGTGCACGACGTGCGTCTGCGGCCCGCTGCGGAAGAGACTTTTGCCCAGCTTGGCCAGATCATGAGCGCCTGAGAAATCCGTCGGCGCGGGCGCTAGCCGGGTCGCGATGACGGATTGGTTTGCCAAGGCCCTTGACCCGCAACCGGGGATGCACTATTTGGGATATTGTTTTGGTATTGAAAATGTTGCTACAGCTTTGCCCGCCACAAGCCAATTGGTGGGCAAAGCATCTTTTTTTTTATTGGCCTAATGCGATTTTTGCACACAAAGGATGATGATGAACAGGATTCCCATTTCAGTCGAAGGCTTCAAGCGTTTGGAAAAGGAACTGGAAGACCTCAAGAAAGAACGGCCGGCCATTATCCAGGCCATCAAAGAGGCCCGCGAAGAAGGCGACCTGCGCGAGAACGCCGGTTACGACGCCGCACGTGAACGCCAGGGCATGCTGGAGGCGCGGATCAGCCATATCGAATCACGCATGATTCGTTTTGAAGTCATTGATATCGATACGCTGCAGAGCGACCGGGCTGTCTTCGGGGCCACCGTGACCGTGGAGGACGTGGAGACCGAAGAGCGCAAGACCTACACCCTGCTTGGGGCCGACGAGGCCGATCACACCAAGGGCACCATCTCCATCGAGTCCCCCGTGGGCCGGGCGCTGCTCGGCAAACAGGAGGGCGACGAGATATCCGTGCAGGTGCCCAAGGGCCGTGTGGACTACGAGGTCATTTCCGTCAGCTTCCTCGGCACGGCCGGACTGAAATAGCCGCCAGGACACCGTAAAGAACGGCCTCCGCGGGGATTCCTGCGGAGGCTTTTTTTTTGCCTGGATACGTCTTTTCCGGCGCCATGCCTCGTGAACGGCGTGTGGGCCCGTGGGGCGTGTCAGCCGAAAAAGCGGTGCAACAGCTCCTGCAGGCGGGCATGATCGAAGGGCTTGGAGAGATAGGCGTCCATGCCGTGCGACAGGAATTTTTCCTCGTCGCCGCCCATGGCGTGGGCGGTCAGGGCAATGATGGGGACTCGGGCGTAGGGCGTGAAGAGGGGATCGTTGCGGACAATCTCCGTGGCCTCGATTCCGTCCATTTCCGGCATCTGGATGTCCATGAGCACCAGATCAACGCCCGGAGCCTGCAGCGTATCGAGGGCTTCCTGGCCGTTGCGGGCGCAGATGACGCTGTGTCCCATTTTTTCCAGCATCCGCCTGGCCATGGTCATGTTCACCACGTCATCCTCCACCAGCAGAATGCCAAGCGGGCGCACAGCGGTCATGGCAAGCTCGGGCTGCGCCGACGTCTGTACCTGCTGGAGCGGCGGGGCCGCCCGCAGGGGGAGGACGAAGAAGATGGTCGTGCCTTCGCCTTCCATGCTCTCCACCGATATGTTGCCGCCCATGAGCGTCACCAGCCGTTTGACGATGGGCAGTCCCAGACCTGTCCCCTGGTAGCGCCGCGAATAGGTGCCGTCGACCTGCGTGAAGGATTCGAAGACATAACCCAGTTTGTCCGTGGGGATACCGATCCCTTCGTCCCTGACGGCGAAGAGGATGCGCGTCGCATCTCCCTGCTCGCCCACAGGCCAGGCTTCAAGGGTTACGCTGCCCGTGTCGGTGAACTTGAGGGCGTTGCCCATCAGGTTGAAGAGGATCTGGCGCAGGCGCCCCTCGTCCCCGACAAATCTGCCGATATCGCGCGGGGCCGAGAGCACGAGGCTGATTTTCTTGTCCATGGCCAGGGCCCTGAAAAAGTTCACGGCCTGGGACAACAGGTCGTCCAGGCTGAAATCCCGGTCCACAATTTCCATTTTTCCCGCATCGACCTTGGTGAAATCGAGCACATCGTTCAACACTCGCAGCAGGTTGCGCGACGATTCCAGGGCCGTGCGTATGTAATCCTCCAGCTCCGGCGGTACCTCCGACTGCATGGCCAGCTGCAACATGCCCATGATCCCGTTCAAGGGGGTGCGCACCTCGTGGCTGATGTTGGCCAGGAATTCGCTTTTCGCCCTGTTGGCCGATTCGGCGATCTCCTTGGCGCGGACCAAGGCCTGCTGGACCTGCTGGCGTTCGGTGACGTCCTCGAAGGCCACGGCCACCTTTTCCCCGGGCAGGGGGAAGGCGTGAATACGGAAATAGCCCCGGATGCGTTCGTCCTCGTAGAGGTGCGCTTCCTTGTCGAAGGGCTCCTTGGTGTGCAGGCAGCGCAGATAATTGCTTTGCAGGGTGGCTCGGGGCCAGATGTCCGTGAAGAGCGTGCCGCGGGCCTCTTCAAGACGTTTGTCGATAAGGCGCAGCGCGGCCGGGTTGGCGCTTTCCAGGATCAGCTGGTCCGGTTCCCGGTATTTGTAGATGAAAAGACCCGAAGGAATGTCGTGAAAGATTTCCTCGGCGGTCTGGGAAAGCTCGTCGTGGCGCTGGCGCTCGATGGCCAGAGCGATCTGTTCTGAGACCTCGAGCAGGATGTCCAGATCGTTCCGGGTGTAGTGTTTCGGAGTTGCGTAGTTTTGCACGATGAGCGCCCCGATGCCCTTGCCGCGCACCTTCAGGGGCACGCCCATCCAGCTCTGGGGGATGACGCCCACCAGACGGATTTTTCCCGCCTCGGCCAAGGCGGTCATGTCGCTGCTGCTCAAAATATTGGGAATATTGCCGCGCAAGAGCTCCAGGGTCAGGCGACGGTTTTCAGGGTCGTTCAGATCGTCGATGCGTGGGGCCGCTTCGCTGACATCGGTCATTTCATCGACCCAGTAGGGAAATTCCAGTGAATTCTTGTCCGTGTTGATCAGGGCCGTGATCAGATTCTTGGCGTCGATGACTTCGCCCAGAATTTCATGGACGGTGCGCATGAGGGTGGCAAAATCCGGGGTGGAATGGGCCGCGTCGTCGATGCGCAGGCGCATGGAGTGCATCTGCGCGCTCTTGCTCAAGGTGTCGCGGGCCATCCTGATGGCGGTGATATCCACGCCCAGACAGGTAACCCCGATGATCTCGCCCTGCACGTTGATGTCCGGCACGGTGTTCCAGCGGATGAGGCGCAGCGCCCCCTGGCGGGTCCGGATTTCCGTGTCCATGGATTCCGACCCGTGCGTGGCCGCCGTGGGGTGAGGCGTGAGAACCCTGCTCATGGTTTCGCGCTGTCCGGCGGGGAGAAATACGTCGAACCAGTTTTGGCCGTTCAGTTCCGCCTCGCTCCACCCGGTCAGCTGGTGCAGAAAAGGATTGGAAAAGACGATCCGGCTTTGATTGTCCAGCGACACGGCGATGCAGCTTATCTGTTGCAGCAGGTTCCGAAAGCGCTGGTCCGATTCGATCAGCGACAGTTCAAAGCGCTTGCGCGTGCTGATGTCTTCCATGGTTCCGATCAGACAGGGCCGGTTGGCGCCCGCGTCCCGGATCAGGGTGGAGTTGAGGGTCACCCAGATAAGGCTGCCGTCCTTGCGCCGCACCTGCGTCTCGAAGCCCATGACCCGGATATGCTCTTCCAGAAGTTCCATGTAGCGCTTGCGGTCGCAGGGGTCGGCGTAAAGATCGTGGCCGATGTCCTTGATGCTTGCCATCAGGTCGGCGGGATCGTCGTAGCGCAGGATTTTGGCCATGGAGGCGTTGACGCTCAGAAATGTGCCGCCGGGGGTGGACTGGTAGATTCCTTCCAGGGCGTTTTCGAAGATGGTCCGGTAGCCGGCTTCGCTCTGACGCAACGCCGACTGCACGGCTCTGCGCTCGGTCACGTCCTGAAATGTGCCGGAGATGACGCGAATCCGGCCGCTCTCGTCGGGTTCGAATTCGGCGCGGATCTGGGCGGTGCGAAGTTTGCCGCTTTTCGGGGTGTAGCGCACTTCGGTACGCAGTTCGCGCCGCTTGGTGAAACAGACTCCGACCTTGCGCAGGAAACGGTCCCGGTCCCGGGGATCAAGCAGTTCAAGGAAGCGGTCCAGGGATGGAAGCGTCTCATCGGGCGAGAATCCGAGCAGACGATACTGTTCGTCGGACCAGAAGGTCGCGCCGCTTGAAAAGTCGTGTTCGAAGGAGCCGATGCCAGCGTGACGCTGGGCGCGGTTCAGGTGGTCGAGCTGACGCTGCAGGGAAATGGTTGCCGGCATCAGCTTCCCGATTTTTTGGCGGATATGCCACGGTCTTTAAGGAAGGCCAGCAGGGTGTCGCGGTGTTCCCCCTGGAATTCGAGGACGCCATTGCGCAGGGTGCCGCCGCATCCTAGGCGCTTCTTGCAGTCCGACAGCAGCGCTTTGAGTTCCGCCTCCGGCAGGGGCAAGCCGGTCACGACCGTGACTCCTGCGCCCTTGCGGCCTTTTGTTTCCCTGCCGACCCGTATCGGGCCGGAGGCTGCGGGTCCGTTTTGGCCGCAGATGCAGTCCACCCGTCCGCATTTGCGGCAGACGGGCTTTTCCGTGGAGTAGACTGTCTTGAAGGAATCGCGAGGCATGAAGGCATCCTTTGCATGGTCCAGAAAAATTGCGGCGGCTTTGCAGCCGACGTCGGACAATGCGTTAAAGTTTGCTTGATGACAAGGCGTTCGTCATACAGAACCCAGACTTTCAAATCGGGTCATGGGAGAGAGGGGATGATTCTGTCCATGTCGTGCATGTAGAGTTCGATCTTGCATCGGGTCCCGGCATCGGTCAGGGGCTTTGCTGCGTGGGTGTATTCATGGTGTGCCATGAAGCACCAGGACAGGCCGCGCAGGATGATGACCTGTTCCATGATCCGGCTGAGATGGATGAGCTCTTCAAGCGCCGGGGGCTCGGGCAGTTGGCGGTGGTAGGTCTGCAGGAATGCGTTTTTTTGCTGCGGGGCGAAAAGCGTCTCGCTTTTCCACAGGGTGGTCGTGGGTGCCAGAAAATGCCCCAGATCCTGATGGCGGCTGGAGACCACGGCCTTTTCCCAGTCCACCAGAAACGCCGCTGTTGGAGAGATCAGAAAGTTGCCAGAATTGACTTCCGTGTTGACCACGCAGAGGCGGTCGGCTGCGAAGAGGGCGCGGTTATCCTCGCCCAGGCGCACGATGCGTCCGTGATAGTCGATCAAGCGGGCGCGCTGCCGCGTCAGGGCGTGATCTGGATAGCGGTTGATGAGCGTCAGGCTCTCCGCGGCGATGGCCGCGATCGGATCCTCCTGCACCAGCAACTCCGGACAGGGCGGCAGGGCATGGATGCGCGCGAATATGTCCGCCGCGCGTTCCAGGTCGCGTTCGTAGACCAGCGCTTCGCCCGGCAGATGCTGCATGAGCATGACTCCGCCGCCGAAAGGCCGGTGATCCGGATGCACGCGCACGGGACGCGGAGTCACTCCGGAAGGTGCGACGCATTGCAGCACCTTGAATTCATATCCGATCTGGTCATCCAGACCGAGCTGGCTGCCATGGTTGATACGAAACACGAGGCGCTGGTTCCCGCACTGCACAAGAAAATTCTGATTGTACTCGCCGGCTGCCAGGAAGCTGACTTCTGGCGTGTCCCGCACCCATTCGTGATCGAGCAGAAAGGAGCGGATCAGGGTTTCCATGCGTTCTCCACCAGCCCGAGGCTGCGGATGAGATCCATCGAGCGTGATTTTTTGTTCCGGTTGCGGGCGGCGTAGGCGGACAGATCATCCAGCGTGTCCACATCCGGCCAGGCTGGCAGGAGATGATGGGTCAGGCCTGCGGCCGTGAAGTTGGCCCGGGTCTTTTTCAGGACCTGCGGGCCGCTCCAGGAGACCCCATTAAAAATGTCAACGGGCAGGGGCTCGCGCAGGCCCAGAAGGTAAAAACCTCCGTCGGTTGCCGGACCCAGGCAGACCTGGGCGGCACGCAGGGCTGCGAACGCCTCTTTGATATGCTGTCCCGGCAGATCGGGCAGGTCGCTGCCGATGAGCACCGCTGTTTCGTTTCCCCGCAGAGCCAGGTGCAGGGCGTGCAGCATGCGCTCGCCCAGGTTAGCCCCCTGTTGCGGGCAATATCCGATCCCGGGGCCGAAAAGGCGCTTGTAGTCGGCCAGGGGGAGGCTGGGGTCGCAGCACATGGTCACTTCTGCGCCGATCTCCTTCAGCATGTGCAATTCGTCCTGAATGAACGCCTCGTGCAGCTTCGCCGCGCACTCAAGCCCCACTGTCTGCCCCAGCCTGGTTTTGACCATGCCGGGCTGCGGATATTTGGTGAAGACCAGCACGCGCATGGTTCAGCCCTCGTGCCTGCGATACAGGCTGGCCAGCATTTTTGGCGGCACTCCGCAGTGGTAAAAGAGTCGCAGGCAGAGGTTGCGCAGGGTGCAGCGCAGGATGCCTTCACGCAGCTGACGCCGGGCGGAGGTGCGCACCGGCATGGCCAGGATGCGGATGTTGTGTCCCTGCCTGCGCAGGCGGGTCATGAATTCCAGGTCTTCCATAATGGGTATGGGCGCGAATCCGTTCAGTTCCTCGAAAACGCTGCGGCGCACGAAGATGGCCTGGTCCCCGTAGGGCACGCGGGTGCGCCTGGAGCGCAGGTTGGCCAGCGCGGCGATGAAAGACAACCCCGGCGTGCGCGGTTCGTAGCGCAGGCTGAAGGCCCCGCCGGAAAGGCGTGTGTCGCGCAGGGTCTGGCGGATGAGGGTGAAGGCGTTTGCGGGCAGGAGGGTGTCGGCATGCAGAAAAAGCAGAACGTCGCCCCCGGCGGCTGCCGCGCCGTGGTTCAGCTGCACCCCCCGGCCGGGTGGGGAGGACAGCCGCAATACGGGAGTGTCGCCTATGCGGGTCAGGGTGTCGGCTTCGGGCGCGCCGTCAACGACAAGTATTTCGGTGTCCGTGCCTGCTTCTTCAATATGGATTTGTCGCAGGAGGTCTTCCAGCAAGGCGGCGATGCCTTTCTCCCGGAAGACCGGGATGACAACGGATATCTTCATTCCACCACAATGGACTTGCCCAGGCTGCGACACAGGCACAGCCGGGATGAGCGGACCAGAACCATGAGCGGGCCGCTTGAGTTGGAAATCATCTCTATCTGCGTGCCCGGCGTGATACCCATGGCTGCGAGCTTGCTCAGATGACAGCCCTGGGATTTGATCAGACATTGGACCACCGCTTTTTCGCCGTCTTTGAGGTCGCAGAGGGTGCGGACCCCATTGACCGTGTCTTTGAGTTTGCAGAAAAACATTACCACCCCATCCTCATGCCGAGCTGGTACGCGGCCACAGCCAGGGCAAAGGCAAAGCTCGTGTTGAAGACGACGCTGAAAGCGGCCCATGCCCAGGAAGCCTCGCGGGCGATGGCGACCACGGTCACAAAACAGGGGGAATAGAGCAGCACAAAGATCATGAGGCTCACCGCCACGCTGGTGTTCCAGCCGGGAGCGGAAGCGATGCGTTCGGAGAAGCTCTGCGTCTGGTCGTCGCTCAGGGCATGGGCCGTGGCCAGGGTGGAGACGATGACCTCCTTGGCCGCGATTCCTCCCACCAGGGAGATATTGGTCCGCCAGTCGAACCCGGCCCAGGCCGTGACGGGCTCGATGGCGCGTCCCATACGACCGGCCAGGGAATTGGCCAGAGTTTCTTCCTTCAGGCGCAGGCTGAATTCTGAAATGTCGTTGTGCAGCGCCAGCCGGATCTCTTCCACCGGTTCCGAAGCCAGGCGCGTCTCCAGACTTTCTATCTGGGCCTCTATGGGCGCGGCCACCTCCACGGAGAGGGCCGGAAAGGTCATCATAGCCCAGATCAGAATGGAGATGGCCAGAATCACGGTGCCGGCCTTTTTGATGTACTGCCAACCGCGCTCCCAGGTGTGCAGCACCATGCCTATGGCCGTGGGCATGCGGTAGGGCGGCAGCTCCATGACAAAGGGGGTGGACGGCCCGCGAATGACGGATGAACGCAGCAATTTGGCCACCACCAGGGCCGCGGCCCAGCCGGCCAGGGTGATCAGGAACATGACTCTGGCCCCGTGTCCCGGAAAGAAGGCGGCGGCGAGCAGGATAAAGACGGGCACTTTGGCCCCGCAGACCATGAAGGGGGCGGTCAAGAGCGTAGCCAGCTTCTCCTTGGGGCTCCTGAGGGTGCGCGCGGCCATGACGCCGGGCACGGCGCAGCCTCCGGGGATGCCTCCGGAAATGATGAAGGGCACGACCGAGCTGCCGTGCAATCCGAAGATGCGAAAGACCCGGTCCAGCATGTAGGCCATGCGCGCCATGTACCCGGAATCTTCAAGAAAAGTGATGCCCAGAAACATGATCAGGATAAGCGGTACAAAGCCCAGCACACCGCCAACGCCGGCGATGATTCCGTCCACGATCAGGGATCTGGCCAGGCCGCCGGGCATGTGCATGGCCAGCGCGGAGAGCCATTCGAAAAAGGACTCGACCCAGCCCATGGGAACCTGGCCGATGGCGAACGTCACGCTGAAGAGTCCGTAGAGGACGCAGAGCATGATGGTCGGCCCGGCCAGTTGATGGGTCAGGACGCTGTCGATCTTGTCCGACAGGTCGGCGCGGCCCTGCAGATCGGGTTGAATGGTCAGCACGCCCTGGCGCAGAATGGACGAGATGTATCCGTAGCGGTAGTCGGCGACAATGAATTCCGGCTGGGTCTTGAGTGTTTTTTCGCAGTGCCGGGCGACATCGTCGGCCATGTCGCGCATGTTGCGGTGCAACTCGGAATCCGCCTCGAAAAGCTGCCGCACGACCAGATCGTTTTCCAGAAACTTGAGGGCCAGCCAGCGCGGGGGATAGGTCTGTGTCAGAAAATTCCGTTCTTTTATGAGGTCGGTCATTTCCTGCAGGACCGGGTCGAGGTCGGGGCCGTAGGAGATGTGCAGCGGCTGCCAGACCTTTTGCGGGTGATTCATGGCGGCATCCAGGGCTTCGCGCACCCCTTTGTCGGAGCGCGCCACGGTGCGTACCACCGGCACATTCATGAGGCTCGCCAGACGCTGCGAATCGATGGTCATGCCTTTGGCTTCCAGGGCGTCGACCATGTTCAGGGCCACGGTCACGGGAATGCCGATTTCAAGGAACTGCACCGTCAGGTACAGGTTGCGCTCCAGACTGGTCGCGTCGAGGACGTTGATGACGCCCTGGGGGCGCTCGTGGATCAGAAAGTCCCGAGCCACCAGCTCTTCCTGGGAATAGGCGGTCAGGGAGTAGGTGCCGGGCAGGTCCACCACTCGGGTCAGTCCGGCCGGGGTGTCCACATACCCTTCCTTCTTCTCCACGGTGATACCCGGATAATTGCCTACGTGTTGCCGCGAGCCGGTCAGGGCGTTGAACAGGGTTGTTTTGCCCGCGTTGGGGTTGCCGGCGAGGGCTATGGTTGCAATGACAGGTTCAGACAAGATCGTTATCCGGGAGTTCAACGGTGATGAAATCGGCTTCACTGTTGCGCAGGGTCAGGGTGAAACCCTTGAGCCGCAGGGCCACAGGGTCTTTGAGCGGTGCGCGGCCGATGACGATGATTTCCGTTCCGGGCACCAGCCCCATGTCGCGGATACGGCGGCCAAGCTCTCCCTGCGCGCCGATGGTCTTGATGATGCCATGCTGATTCACGCGCATTTCACGCAAATTGACGATGGTAGGCACAGGATCTCCTTGATGCGGTCTTTCGACTCGTGTTTGAGCCGAAGAGACAATATTTAGTACGTCTAATTTGTCAAGCAGCTTAAGGGCTCTTTGCAGCCGTTATGTAAGCTCAACAGACTGTGATTTTGAGATATTTTACCAGCTTCACAAGCGTTTTCTTTGGGTTTCGCAGCGCGGACATGAAGTTTTCAGGATGTTTTTGAGCTGGGCTCGGAGCTGCCAGGACACTTGTCATCCTGCCGTTCCAGGCAGGATTTGATGCATTCGGAGCAGTTGGTGCACGTTCCTCGCTCATTGCAGGAGCGGGTGAACGCCTCCAGCCAGTCCTTGCCGGTGCGGGGGCAGGTCATGATGAAGCGGGCGAATTTGGTCAGGGTCTCAAGGCTTTCGTCGTCGATGTGGTGTTCGAGCTTGCAGGCCGTGTCCTCGGCCACTTCGGGCCGGATCTGAAGAAAGGTGTGTAGGAAGTCGTAGAGCACCTTGTGGCGGTGCACGATGCGGGTCGCCGTGCGGAATCCTTCGGGAGTAAGGGTGACCGAACTGTAGGGCTGGTAATTGATGAGCCCCCGCTGGGAAAGCTTCTGCAGCGCGTTGGTGACCGAGGCCCTCTGCACGCCCATGGCGTCGGCGATATCCTTGGCCCGGGCCTCGGAATTGACTGACTCCAGGGAGAATATGACTTCGAGATAGTCTTCCAGATTGGAGGACATGTGGTCCATGGTGTTGTCCTTTTGCGGTTGCTCGAAAAATGTTAGTTACGACTAGTAATTTTGCGTGCACGTGGCAAGAGGAAGATGAAACATGAAAAGCGCAAGCAGCCAGACCCTTTTCAGGCAGGTAAAAAATAGGTAAGGGTTGCAAATCGTTACTGCTTGAACCCGAAGGGAGTGAATCGTGTCTGATATACCGCTGCTTTCCATTGAAGAAACGCTGGAGCGCATGTCCGGAGACCGGGAACTGCTGGCCAATCTTTTTCAGCTCTACATCGACGATGCGCCCAAGAAGTTGCGCAGTATCGAGGAGTTTGCGAGTCAGGGTGAATTCTACCAGATCGAGCGCACCGCCCATTCCCTGAAAGGCGCTTCGGCCACGGTGGGGGCGACCCGGCTCTGCGGGCTTGCCGCCGAGCTGGAGCGGGTCGCCAAGGCCCGGTCGCGGGACCGGATCGATGCCCTGCGCACGGAGCTGACCCTGGTCTGTGAAGAGACCCTGGAGTCCATGCGCAGGTTTTGCGCGGACTAGAGCCGGGCCTCATCCGGCATGGTGAACATGCCGTCCTCGTAAATGACCGTTTTCGTGCCGCCGCGCAGGAAAGCGGTCACTTTTTTGGGTTCGGTATTGACCAGGTCCCAGTGCAAGGCCGAATCGTTGAAGCCCAGCTCCTTTTTGCGTTCATCCGTCAGTTCCGCCGGATCTCCCGCGTAGGTGTCGGCATAGGATGCTCCCACCGCGACATGGCAGTTGCCGTGTTCGCCGCCGAAATTCTCGTCGAAAAGCGTGTGCGCCATGAAGGCGTTGATGGGCGAGAAACGCTTGTCGGTCAGCGAAAATTCGCCAAGCCGGCACGCGCCCGGGTCCATTTCCAGTTGCGAGCGCACAAACTCCTCGCCCTGATCCGCCTTGACCACCCGGGCCTGGCCTGCGGAAAATTCCAGGGTCACGCCGCTGACCAGGTTGCCGCTGCGGTAGGAAGGCTGGTCGGCGTGGTAGGTGCCCTCGGTCAGGCGGTAATCCGGTGAGATGAAGAGCTCGAAGCTTGGGATATTGTGTCCCGAGATGCCGATCCAGCAACGGGACTCTCCGGGGTGGATTTTAAGGTCCGTGGAAGCGGACTGCACATGGTAATACTCCACATCCATGCCGTTGAGCCATTCCTTGACGCCATGAGCCTCTCGGAAAATTTCCTCCCAGGTGGCCACGGGGTCGGCTTCGTCCAGGTAGGACGCGCGTATGATCTGGGCTGCGTAATCCTCCGGGGAAAGTCCCGCGTTTTCGGCCAGGGCCGGGGTGGGCATGAGGCAGAGGGTCCAGCCGAATTGCCGGGTGGCTTCGCGTTTGTCCAGAATGTCGCGCAGGTATTTGCGAGCCAGGGAGAAGGTGGCGATCTTGGTCGGCGGGATGTCTTTCAAGTGCGTGATGGAGTCCGGAGCCAGCAGAGAAATCAGCCCGGCCAGGTGCTCATAGAGTTCGCGGTCGCCGGGGATGACAAAAGAGAGCTGCTCTTGCCAAGCGAGGCTGAAATAGCCTTTCTCCAGGGTGCTCGGGGGATTGATGCGCAGCACGGGATTGAGGCCCTGCGCGAGGATCAGGGACTGCATCTTTTCGGCCAGGGGCAGGGCCGCAAGGTCCGTACGCACAAGGACGATGTCTCCCGGCGCAAAGGGGGTGACGCGGGCTTTCTGCATGCCCCAGAACAGGACTTTCGCGTATTTTTCGAGTTGGATATCAGTCAGCATGTATTTCTCCTTGAGGCCTTGGGAGTACTCCCAGGCGAATGGTCAGTAGGTGGCGCTCGGCCTCGTCGAAGACGAAATCGTCCAGCGGGGCGAGGCCTTGCCGCCTGCGCCAGGACCGGTGCAGGCTGTGATAGCTTTTGTCCATGGCGGAGCCTGGCTCAAGGCCGATCGCTTGCGCGATGTCGGTGATCGACTGAGGCTCAGCCTCGATTTCAAGAAAATGGCCGAAGGGCAGAATGTCCAGGAAGACAAGGCCTTGCGGTAACTCCCAGACGGCGCGGAATTTCTCGTAGCGCAGCCGCGGCGCATAGCCCAGTCCGCGCAGGATGGCGTCCATGGCGTTCGGGTCCTGGACTATGATCTCCCGCTCGATGCGGCTCTTGATTCCTTTATTCTCGTGGTCCGGCGCAGGCTCCTTGAAAGTCAGGGTCGAAGTTTGGGTCGCGGCGTGGGCGCAGCGCAGGCGCAGCAGGCGTCCGGAGGCGGCCAATTCGCCGTCGCGGTCGTAAACCGTGTTGGACTCGAAATGCCACGGCGTGCAGAGCCTGCCCAGACTGCGCAGTCGGGGCTCCATGTCCCGGCAGTCGCCGAGCATGAATTTTGCCTCGTGCTCGATGCCCAGCGCGCTCACCAGAAGATCCAGAGCACGACCGGGGCCAGGGCCAGGCGGTACCAGGCGAAGGGGCGCAGGGTCAGGCGGCCCAGCAGCGCGATAAAGCCCTTGACCGCGAGCCAGGCCGAGACAAAGGACACGGCGAAACCAACGCCCAGGATAAGAAAGTCATCGGGGCTGAAAAGACGCCAGCTTTTAAGCATGTCGTAGCCCGTGGCCGCGAACATGATGGGCACGGCGGCGACAAAGGAGTACTCGGCGGCGGTGCGGCGCCCGGCGCCAAGGATCATGCCGCCCATGATGGTCGCGGCGGAGCGCGAAAATCCGGGCCACAGGGACAGGCACTGAAAGCAGCCGATGCCCAGCGCCAGGGCCGGGGTGATCTCGTCCAGGCTTGTGACCCGGTTTTTGGCGGGCATTCTTTCAACCATGAGAATGGCCAGGGCTCCGGCAGCCAGGGCAAAGGCCACGGTCACGGGAGAAAAGAGATGCTCCTTGATGGCCGAGTGGGCAAAGAGTCCGAGCATGGCTGCCGGCAGAGAGGTCAGAAAAAGCAGGATCAGGCCGCGCATGCCGCTGAAGGGTCGCTTTGTCGGGCGTACAAGCCCCCAGAAGGTTGGCCAGTAGAGGGCGACCACGGCCAGGATGGCCCCGAGCTGGATGACGATGCTGAAGGTTTCGGCCTTGGGGCCGGTGAAATCGAGCAGGTGTCCGGCGATGATCAGGTGCCCGGTGGAAGAGACGGGCAGAAATTCGGTCAGGCCTTCGACAATGCCCAGGATGATGGCGTTCAGATATGATGTCATGTGATTTCGGGGGTGGAAGTGAAAAAACCGTCCTACGCACGGGCGACAGAGGGGTCAATACCGCCTTGCCCGCGAGGTGGGCTTGAGGTAGCTTTGCACGCTTTGATCACAAGGGGAACAACGTGCGTACACTTCGGTTTTACAAGGCAAGTCCCGGCGGCAATGCGACCATTCTCATCCTTGATGCGGTGCCGCCTGGACAACGGGCGCAGCTTGCCCGGCTTCTTATGGATGCGAATCATCTGCAGGCCGAGCAGGTCGGCTTTTTAGACCTTGGGGCCGACCCTGTGCGTCTCGACATGATGGGCGGTGAATTCTGCGGGAACGCCTGCCGCGCGGCTGCGGCGGTCATGGCCCGGGAAGGCGTTGGGCTGGCCCGGATCGGCGAGGAACTGCGCGGGGAGCTTCGGGTGTCGGGCGTTGATCGTCCGGTGGCGCTGCGGGTCGCCGCGGATGGGTATGAATGCTGGGTCGAGATGCCGCTGCCAGTATCTTCTGACGTCGGCAGGCACGACTGGATTTCGGAGCTGGAACCGGGCCTTGGGCTGGTGCGCCTGCCGGGCATCACGCATCTCTGCCTTGACGAGGAGCTGCACCCTTTTGCCGAGGATTTCGAGAGTGCCTGCGCTGCCCTGCGGGCGAAATTCGGTCTGGATGAAGAGGCCGTGGGCTGCCTCTGGTACCGGACCAGTCCCACGTGCGCCATCAAACCCGTGGTCTGGGTGCGTTCCACCGCCTCTACGCATTACGAGACCGGCTGCGGTTCGGGCAGCCTGGCTTTGGCGCTGTGGCTGGGGCGTGGGAAAAATTTGCCCACGGATCTGCGGGTCCTGCAGCCCAGCGGCAGCGAGATCGGCGTGCGCGCCGACGGTGACGGTCCCGGCGTCTGGATTTTTGGACCCGTGACCCTGGTCGCCAGAGGCGAGGCCTTTCTTTAAGCTATCTCTTCATCTGGATGGCCGTCTGCACGACCTGGTCGCCTGTGGTGATGACCTTGCTGTTGGCGTCGAATCCTTTTTGAGTGATGATCATGTTCACGAATTCGGTGGCCAGGTCGACATTGGAATTTTCCAGGCTGCTGGTGATGACGCTTCCAAGCCTGCCTTCTCCGGCCCAACCCACAGAGACGGCCCCGGAATCCTTGGTGGCGGAAAAAAGGTTTCCTCCTTCTCGAAAGAGTCCCTGCGGATTGATGAAATCGGCCATGGGGATCTTGTAGAGGCCCTGATTCTGACCATTGGAAAAGTAGCCGACGAGCACTCCTGCGGTGTCCACGCTGACCGATTGCAGGAATCCGCGTTCATATCCGTTCTGGGATTGATAGAGGGTGCTGGATCCGGAGTTGAAATTGGTGATCGAGAGGATCTGCCTGTCCGCGTTTTGCAAGGAAGGCAAATCCGAAATCGCCGTGCCCAGATCGGCCAGGGTGTTCACCCCCGCAGGCAGCGCCCAGCCGGAATTCGAGCGCAGTCCCATGTCCAGAGCGCTTGAGATGGGCTCCGCTCCGACCAGGTTCACGTTCAGGACAGGGTAGCCGTCTTCGGACAAATTGACCGGGACCCAGCTGTTTTTGTCGTCGGAGGAGCCTTCGAAGGCGCTCATGTTCAACAGTTCGCCCGATGCCGTGAAGGTCAGGGTTCCGGTCATGAGCACGCCTTTTTTCGTGTCCAGGCCGGAGGCGTCTTGCGTGGGCGGGATGGTGACCAGAAATTCCCACATGCGGTTGCCGCTGGGGACGCTCGCGCCGTCCTGCACAGGATCGAAATAGGCCCTGACCTCATGCGCTCCGCCGTCGGAATCGTAGATCTTCATGGCCGATTGATACGAGTAGGCCCCCGCGTCCAAAGGCTCCGGCTGCGTCGCATCCCAGCTGTCGAAGAGGGCCGTGAAGGGGCTGGTCGTGCTGGTGCTCCGTTCTTGCGAGCTTGAATCGAGGTTGATCATCATGCGCATTTCCGTCGTCGCTTCGGGTTCGGAGACGGGACCTCCGCCGTCCTGCATGTCGAGACGGATGTCCGTGATGGGAGCGCTTGCGGCGGGCGGAATGACAGGCGCCGTGTCCAGTATGGATTCCGCCGGCATCCGATAGCCCTGCAGGATGTTCCCTTGCGGATCACGCAGGTAGCCTTCCGCGTCGAAGCGGAAGTTGCCGGCTCTGGTATAATGCTGGTCGCTGCTTCCGTTGGGCGAGACGATGAAAAATCCCTTGCCGCTGATGGAGATATCGGTGGCCGTGTTGGTCGGTTCCAGCGCTCCCAGCGACATGTCGTACAGAATGGAACTGACGCCGACGCCTTGCCCGACCTGGTTGCTGACGCTCGCCGAGCCCATCTGCTGGCTCATCAGGGTATTGAAGATCATGTGCGAGGATTTGAATCCAACCGTGCTCACATTGGCTATGTTGTCGGAAATGACCGCCATGTTCTTCTGTTGGGCCATGATCCCCGTGGTGCCGATATAAAGGGAAGAGGAGATGCTCATGAATGCCTCCGGGACTGAAAAAATGCGTGTACGATCCGGCAGAATTTTCCTGCCTGCCCAGCAAAATGCAGGAATGGGTCCATGGGCGCGGCTGGTGCTTGCCGCAGTGTTCATGGGCTGGGCGTGCGTGGCCCTTGCGGGCGGGCTTCCGGCCCTCTATGCGCCGGGACATCCGGGCTGGAAGGAAAAGGAGTTCGTGGGGCGGACTGTCTATACGCCGCTGCAAGAGGAGAAGCTGCTGCTGGCCGAAAGCAACGGCACGGCCTCGGGGCTATTTTTCGAGCAGTCGATTGATCTTCGAGCAACGCCTTGGCTCAACTGGTCCTGGAAGGTGGAGAACGTGCTTCAGGGCGTAAACGAGCGCGAGAAGGGCGGGGATGACTATCCGGCCCGTATTTACGTGGTGGCCAAGGGCGGGCTGGCCTTCTGGAAAACCAAGGCCCTGTCCTACGCCTGGTCCAGCACCGAACCCGAGGGCGCCATGTGGCCCAACGCCTTCACGTCGAGCGCCTACATGGTCGCGGTGCGCAGCGGAACCGCCCGTGTGGGCGAACTGGTCACGGAAAAGCGCAACATCCGCGAGGACTGGAAACAGGTCTTTGGCGAGGATATCGAGGAAATCGACGCCGTTGCCATCATGACCGACACGGACAACTCGGGCCAATCCGCCCGGGCCTGGTACGGGCAGCCGTGGTTTTCAAAGCACTAGTCACGATTGCCTGAACAAAAAGAGCCCCCTCCACGGCGTGTGGAGAGGGCTCTTTTTTCAGGAAAAGATTCCAGCCTTACATGGCCATGAGTCTGGCCACGCGGTCTTCGGTCGCGGGGTGGGTTGAAAAGAGGCTGGCCAGCTTTGATGCCGAGAGCGGATTGACGATGAACATGTGCGAGGTGGCCTGGGTGGCTTCCTCCATGGGGGCTCTGGTTGCGGACTGCTGCAGCTTCATGAGCGCGCTGGCCAGGGCTTTCGGTTTGCCGCACATTTTCGCGCCGCCCTCGTCGGCCATGAATTCGCGCGAACGCGAAACGGCCATCTGGATGAGCATGGCCGCGATGGGCGCGATGATGGCCATGGCCAGGCTGCCGAGCACGCTTCCGCCGCCTTCCTCGTCGTTGCTGCGTCCCATGCCGAAAATGGCCGCCCACTGCAGCATGCTGCCGAGCATGGAGATGGCTCCGGCGATGGTCGCGGCGACGGTGGCGATAAGGGTGTCGCGGTTCATGACGTGAGTCAGTTCGTGGGCCATGACTCCTTCAAGCTCGTCGCGCGAGAGGATGCGCATGATGCCCGTGGTGGCGGCGACCGCTGCATGCTCCGGGTTGCGGCCGGTGGCGAAGGCGTTGGGGCTGTCCGACGGGATGACGTAGACCTTGGGCATGGGCATGTTCGCCTTGCGCGCCAGGTTTTCGACGATGCCGTAGAAATCCGGACTGTCGGCGCGAGTCACTTCGCGGGCTTTGTACATCTTGAGGACGATCTTGTCCGAGTTCCAGTAGGCAAAGAAGTTCATGCCGCCGGCAATGACAAAGGCGATGATCATCCCGGACTTGCCGCCGATGGCGCCGCCCATGGCGACAAGCAGCAGCGTCAGCAGGGTCAAGAGAAACGTGGTCTTCAGCAGGTTCATTTTTTTCTCCGTTTACATCCGGGGTAAAGAAAAAGACCTTTACCCGTGTTCATGTGGATAAAGGTCTTGCTGATCTCGACCGTTGTCGGATTCCCGGGTCCGGGCGTATGCGCCGTACTGACGAACCACGGGTCGGTTGCCGGGTTGGCCCGGGAACCGCTAGCTACTCCCCTTTTTGATTTAATTGAAATAAGTACCGGCTCGGCGGCTGTCAAGGGTGGCCCGGCAGGCGTTTCACAGGCGGTCGCAAAAAACGACACGCGCCTGGCTATCGATCCTTCTCGTCGCCGTTTGCTTCAATGTCTTCACCGTTTCCGTTGCACTCGCAATGATCGTGAGCCTTGCGGTCCTCTTCTTCGCGGATGACCCGGCGCAGGACCTTGCCGACGATGCTCTTGGGCAGATCGTCCCTGAACTCGACCTGTTTCGGCACCTTGTAATTGGCCAGCTTCTCCTTGCAGAAGGCGATGACGTCGGCTTTGGTCAGGCTCTCGCCCTCGCGCAGCACGATGTAGGCTTTGATGATCTCGCCGCGGGTCTTGTGCGTGATGCCCACGCTGACGGCCTCCTTGATGGCCGGGTGTTCATGCAGCACTTCGTCGATTTCGCGCGGGTAGACGTTGTACCCGCCGGTGATGATCAGATCCTTCTTGCGGTCGACGATGAAAAAAAAGCCGTCCTCGTCCATGTACGCGATGTCGCCGGTATAGAGCCAGCCGTTTCTGAGCACGCTGGCCGTCTCGTCGGGGCGTTTCCAGTAGCCCTGCATGACCTGCGGGCCGCGCACGACAAGTTCTCCTATCTTGCCCACGGGCAGCGGCAGGGAACCTACTTCCATGTCCACGATGGCGGCGTCGGTGTCGGGAAAGGGCAGACCGATGGAGCCGTTCTTGCTGTTGCCGCGCAGGGGATTGAGGTGCGTGATGGGCGACGCTTCGGTCAGGCCGAAGCCTTCGATGATGTTGGCCCCGTTGCTCAGGCTGTTGAATTTTTCCATGATCGGCACAGGCATGGGCGCGGAGCCGGAGATGCAGTAGCGCACGGAGGAAAGATCATATTTGTGCAGGTTCTTCTGCTGCAAGAGGGCGATGAAGATCGACGGCGCGCAGGGAAAGATGGTCGGTCTTTTCTTGTGGATGGTCTTAAGCACGTCCAGAGGCACGAACTTGGCCATGGGTACCAGCGTCGCGCCGATGAGGGTGCCGAAATTGACGCAGACAGTCAGCCCGTAAATGTGAAAAAAAGGCAAAAGGCCGAGCATGACCTCGCCCGAGTCCTTGATGGTGTGCAGGATGGCCCGGGCCTGCTGGGCGTTGTAGCCCAGATTGGCATGGGTCAGCATGACGCCCTTGGACACGCCCGTGGTGCCGCCGGTGTATTGCAGCGCAGCCAGATCCTTCACGGGATCGACGGGATGGGGCGGTTCGATGGTCGCCCGCTTGAGAAGTCCTTTCCAGGGCAGCACGTGCGTGCTGTCGTACGGGATGGGTTCGAGCTTGTATTCGCGCCTGGATTTGAGCGTGTAGAGGACGCTTAGCGGAAAGCTCAGACAGTCGGCGATGGAGGTCACGAAGATGCGCCGCAGGTGCAGCCTGGAGCGCAGGGCGTCCACGCGTTTCCAGAGCAGATTCAACGTGATGAGGGTTTTGGCCTCGGAATCGTTGAAATGATGGAGCAGCTCCTTCTCCATGTACAAGGGATTGGTCATGACGACCACGGCCCCGAGCTTGAGGCAGGCCCAGTAGGTGATGACCGTCTGCGGACAGTTGGGCAGCATGATGGCCACCCGCTCACCGGGTTTGACCCCGGCCTTTTTCAGGTTGGCAGCGGCAAGATCCACCAGACGCTTGAGCTTTTTGTAGCTCACGCTCCAGTTGTTGAAGACTATGGCTGGACGGTCCGGATAGCTGGCCGCCGCACGCTCCAGAATTTCGAAGAGCGGAACGGTTTCATAGTCCAGGCTCGGACTGACTTCCTGATCATAGTGCTTGAGCCAGACCTTGTTTATCGCCTCTGCAATCATGTGCTCCCCCGGCGGCTGTGAAGTGTGAAGGATGTCCTACAGTTCTCCGCGTTTTGGCGCAAGCCTTGGGGACCAGTCAGGTTTCAGGATACAGGGTTGCCCTTACGGACGGTCGAGGATCATAAGCACTTCCATGTGCCAGGTGCCGGGGAACATGTCGAAGAGGGTCAGGGACGAGATGCTCCAGCCGGCCGCAAGGAGCGGCTTTGCGTCGCGGACGGTGTTGACCACGTCGCAGGAGACCCAGGCCAGGCGTTCAAGGCCCGGCATGCCCAGAAGGGTGCGGCCGATGCCCTTGGCGCCGGTGCGGGGTGGGTCCAGGATGGCGGCGCGGGGGGCGAAGTCTTCCACCATTTTCCAGGCGGCCGGTTTTGCCAGGTTGGCATCGCGGAAAGTGACCGACTTCAGGGCCAGCCGATCGGCGTTGCGCATGCCGGTATCCACGGCCGGGGCCGAGCCTTCCACGGCCAGTACGGATTTGCCCCGACTGGCCAGGGGCAGGGCGAAATTTCCCGCTCCGGAGAAGAGGTCGGCGATGCGTTCAAAGCCATGCAGCGCGTCCACGGTGCTGCGCACCAGATGCTGGTTCAGCGCCCAATTGGCCTGGAAAAAGGTGCTCGGCGGCAGTTGCAGGGTCAGACCGAAATCGGGGAAGGAGAAGGGCAGCAGCACGTTGTCCCGTTCCGTTGCGGTCTGCCCCGTGTCCGGGCTGGCCGCGATGGTGAAGCGGCCGTCTGGCAGGCCTTTTGCCAGGGCGGGCATGGCACTGGCCAGGGGCGCGGCCAAAAGGTGGCAGTCGGTCAGGGGAACGAGGTCGTTGCTGGCGTGGCCCATGGCGTGGGGAAGGCCGGAGGCGACATGGATCTGGCCGCGCTGGCGGTAGCGCCAGCCCTGGGGGCTGGGCACGACCCGGAGCTCGGGAATGCGCAGGCCGTGATCCCGGCCAAGCGCGCGGGGCAGGGCGTCGCGCAGGATGTCCGCCTTGAGCTGCGTGCCCGTTTCCGGAGCGACCATGCCGAAGCGCGAACCCCCGCAGTCCGCGGCGTGGGGACAGGGATGAATTCCGCGCAGCGGCGAGGGGCTTTGGATCTTTACGGCCTCGGCCTGCAGGAAATCCTTGGCCGTCTTGGTCACGCGTACGTCCACAACCTCTTCCGGCAGCACGCCGGGTTCGATCATGACCACCTGTCCCGAGTCCTGGCGGGCCAGACCGCGCCCGCGCCAGAGCAGTTTTTCGACCTTGAGGGTCAAGAGATCGCCTACGGTGCTCATTATCAGGCGAGTCCGAGCCAGGCGGTCAGGATGCGCTGGATGAGCTTGACGGCGGCGGTCTCCGATGCCTGGGAGCCGTGAATGGGCGCGAGTTCGCACATGTCCATGCCGACCAGCTTCGGGCCCAGTCCGTCGAGCCACAGCTCTTTGCAGAAGCGGGTCATCCACCTGTAGGGGATGCCGCCGGGTTCGGGTGTGCCCGTGCCGGGGATGACGCTGGGGTCCATGCCGTCCACGTCGAAAGAGATATACAGGGGCCTGCCCCCGATAAAGGCCCGGATGCGTTCTGCCGCCTCGCCAGGAGTGGGCAGGTCCCAGGCGAAGAGGGTCATGAGTTCCGAGGGGTTCTGCGCGCGCATGTAGTCCCGTTGCTCCCGGCAAAGGGAGCGGATGCCGATCTGGGCCAGGGGGATGCCCAGCTGCCGGGCCCGGGCCATGATGCAGGCGTGGGAATACGGGCTGTCCTCGTAGCTTTCGCGCAGGTCCGCATGGGCATCGATGTGCAGCAGGGCCAGGTCGGGATGGGCCTGCCGGTAGAATTCGAAAAGGGGTAAGGGCACCGAGTGCTCGCCGCCCAGTGTCAGGACGAAGTCCTTGGTCGCGTCGAGTCCCTTGAGGTGTTCGCGCATGGCCTGGTGCAGACCATCGGGACCGCTGGCCGGGGGATGGACCACGGGGAGCGGGGTAAAGTGGGCCAGATCGGCCAGATCAAGGTCCAGTTCCGCGTCAAAGGATTCAATCTGCACGCTGGCCCGGAACAGCGCCTCCGGGCCCAGGCGCGTGCCCGTGCCGTAGCTGACCGTGCCTTCGTATGGGACGGGCAGTACGTAAATATTACGTCCCCGCCGTGGCCCGAGGTCAAAAAATTCGTGATGCATGGATGTCTCCTTCAGACAGGATGTGATGCCCGGCGTGCGTGAAACGGCGCAGGATCAGAGCGGAGTGCGGGAGCGCAGCAGCATGCCGCCGATGCCGCTGCCCTTGAGCTGTTCCTTGAGGGCCAGGGCCGAGTCCACGGTGCCCTGATGATGCACGTAGACACGGTACCAGGTCTTGCCCTCGTGGGTGGCCGTGACCACGGACGTCTTGAATTTCGACGGATCGAGCTTTTTCAGGAAGGTCTGGGCCTGCTCCATGGAAGCCAGGGCCGCGACCTGATAGTTGAAGACAAAGACCTCCTCCTTGGCGACTTTTGCCGCCGGGGTCGGACTCTGGCCGGCCGCGACCGCTGCCGACTGCAGGGCCGCGTCAATGGCCGACTGTTGCGGCTTGGGCGCGGCAGCGGTCTCCGGCTTGACCGGAGGAGGTGTTGGCGCCTTGGCCTGCGGGGCTGGAGCCGGAGCCACGGAAGTGGGCCCCTGCTTCAGTTTGTCGAAGAATTCAAGTTCCTCTCCTTTCAGGACTTCCTCATTCTTTTCAGTCAGCAGCGGAAAGTCTTCGGGGAGCACCTTCTGGGCCATCTCCATGGCCATTTTTTCGGGCTGGTAGCCGCGTCCCACGATGATGCCAAGAATGAATGACCAGGCCATGCCGATAACCACAAGCACGGCCAGCGACAAAAAACCCGACAAGCCAAGCTGAAAACTGAGCTTGTTCTTGTCTTTCTTTTTGGTGGTGCTTGATTTGCGTGTAATCATGATGCGGTAAAGTCCGATTGCTCTACATGCGCTCGGGCGCGTTCACTCCCAGCAGATCAAGACCGGCTTTGAGTACCCCGGCCACGGCTTGGAAAAGAAGAATGCGGGCCTGCAGCAGCGCCTGGTCGTCCCCGGACAGAATGTGGTGAACAGTATAATAACGGTGCAGCAGTCCCGCAAGTTCCATCAGGTAGTAGCTGACGTGATGCGGCGAGAGGGTCCGGGCAGCCAGTTCCAGTGTGTCCTCGAAGGCGTCCAGGGCTTTAAACAGGGCCTTGTCCTCGGGGGTGGTCAAGAGGGCCATGAGCGCGCCCGACGGCTCGGGCAGGGCCACGCCCTGTTCCTCGGCCTTGCGCATGAGCGAGCTGATGCGGGCGTGGGCGTACTGTACGTAGTAGACCGGGTTGTCCATGGACTGCTGTTTGACCACGTCGAGGTCGAAATCCAGGTGCGAGTCGCTCTTGCGCGACAGGAAGATGAAACGCGCCGCATCCACGCCCACCTCGGCGCAGACATCGGCCAGGGTTTCGAACTTGCCGGCGCGGGTGGACATGGCGATCTGCTCGCCGCCCTGGATCAGGTTCACAAGCTGCACCAGAATGACCTGTAGGGATTCGCGGTCCTTGCCCAGGGCCTCGATGGCCGCCTTCATGCGCGGCACGTAGCCGTGGTGGTCCGCGCCCCAGATGTCGACCATCATGTCGAAGCCGCGAGCGATCTTGTTGTCATGGTAAGCAATGTCGGAGGCGAAATAGGTCAAAAGACCGTCGGATTTTCTGAGCACGCGGTCCTTGTCGTCGCCGTGGTCCGTGGACCGAAACCACAGCGCCCCGTCCTTTTCATAGGCCCGGCCTTCGGCCAGGAGACGGTTCAGGGATGCCTCGACCTGGCCGCCGTCGACCAGGCTCTTTTCCGAGAACCAGTGCTGGTGTTCGACGCGAAAATCGATGAGGTCCTGCTTGATGCCGTTCAGGATGTCCGTCATGCCGCGTTCGTAGCACAGGTCCAGAGCCTCTTCCTCGGGCAGGTCCAGCAGGGCCTTGCCTTTTTCGGCCAGGAGGGCGGCGGAGATGTCTTTAATGTAGTCGCCGCGGTAGCAGTCCTCGGGGAAGGGGATCTCGATGCCGCAGGCCTGCTGGTAGCGCACCCACACGGCCAGTCCCAAAAGGCGCATCTGGCGTCCGGCGTCGTTCAAATAGTACTCGGTCTCGACCTCGTGTCCGGTGAAGCGCAGGATGCGGGTCAGGCTGTCGCCCACGGCCGCGCCGCGTCCGTGCCCGATATGCAGGGGGCCGGTGGGGTTGGCGGACACGTACTCGACCTGCACCTTGCGGCCCTGGCCGACATCGATGCGGCCGAAGTCGGCTTTGTTTTCCAGGGCTGCCAGGGCCACTTCCTGCCAGAAGACGGGCTTGAACGTGAAATTGATGAAGCCCGGCCCGGCGATTTCGATGCTCTCGATCTCGGGGCACATGGCCAGCAGTTCGGTTTTCAGCGCCTCGGCCACGGTGCGCGGGTTCTGGCCTTTTTCCTTGGGCATGACCATGGTGATGTTGGTGGCCATGTCGCCGTGCTGTTCGCTTTTGGGGGCCTCGATGGTGGTCTTGGCCGGAAGGGCCTGCCCTTTGGCGGCCATGAGTGCGGTCAATTTTTCAGAAATATAGTTTTTGGCTTTCATGCCAGAGTCTCCTCAAAGGCTAGCGGCGTGTTCAAGAGTGCTGACGGACAGGGTCTGGGCCCCGTCCCGGTCTTTCAATATCTGGGAGATCATGCGCGACAGGGCGCCCTTGGGGCCCAGTTCGATAAAGGAGCGCATGCCGTCGGCGTACTGGTTTTCGATGATCTGGGTCCAGTACACGGACGAGGTCATCTGGCGCTTCACGGTCTCTTTCAGCGCCCGGGCGTCAGCTTCGGGCCTGGCCGTAACGTTCAGATAGACCGGGGTCTGCGGGTCGCGCCAATCAAGCTTGTCCATGAATTTGGCGAGCTCGTCTCCGGCTTCGCTCATGTACGGAGAATGGAACGCGTTGCTGACCGGCAGGACCAGGGCCCGGCCCTTCAGGGGTTTGACCCCCGCGCAGACATGGTCCACGGCCTGGGCATGTCCGCTGATCACGAACTGGCCCGGGGTGTTGTAGTTGGCGATGCGGATTTCCTGGCCGGTCAGGCCGGCTGCGGCCGCGACCAGTTCTTCGACCTTGGCCTGATCGAGCTTCAGGATGGCGGCCATGCGGCCGTCCTGGTTCACAGCCTCGTCCATGAGCCTGCCGCGCAGGCAGACCAGCTCCAGGACGTTGTCCAGGGAAAGGACCCGGGCCGCGAACAGGGCCGCGAATTCGCCCAGGCTGTGCCCGGCCATTCCTGCGGGGCTCAGCTTTTCGGCCACAAAACACCACAGGTTCATATTGACAACTGTCAGGGCGGGTTGCAGATTCCGCGTCACCGCCATGGCGTTTTCGTCACCGTCCCAATATATTTCGCGCAACGGCAGGCCGCTCAGACGCTCGGCTTTTTTCCACAAGTCCATGGCCTCGGACCAGTGTTCGGCCAGATCCCGGCCCATCCCGGGCTCCTGCGATCCCTGGCCGGGAAATACTATGCTCTGTGTGGTCATTGTTCCTCCAATCAAAAAACTGAGCTGCTTGTATCCGCAGCCCCCGCGCAGGTAAAGGGAAAATCCCCCGGGGCTGCGCCTTGCGGGCAGCGCCCCGGGCAAATGCCTGTAAGGTGTAACCCAGTGAAACCCGTCCCCGACGTGAACAAGGAATGTCTATGAATTCTTTTCCGGACGCGCGTGAAATCGCCGTCAGGGCCCAAGGCCTGGGACGGGTCCTGACCGATGACCAGGCCCGCCTCTTAAGCGTCTATCTTGGTCTTCTCGTCAAGTGGAACAGCCGCATGAATCTGGTCGGGCCCGCGACCTGGACCGAAATCCTCGATACCCTGATCCAGGACTCCTGGCATCTGGCGGATCTGCTGCAGACCCTCGCGCCCCAGCCCGCCCAGACCTTGGATCTGGGCGCGGGAGCGGGCTTGCCGGGCATCCCGCTACGCGTCTTCTGGCAGCAGGGCGATTATTATCTGGTGGAGCCCCGGCAAAAGCGGGCCATCTTCATGGAGCAGGCCGTGGCGCACATGAAGCTGCCCCGGACCAGGGTCATCTGCGCCCGCATGGAAGCGCTCCCCCCGGCCAGACGCGAGGCCGGGCTCATCGTCAGCCGGGCCTTCATGCCCTGGCAGAAGCTTCTTGTCGCGGTGAAGGGTTGCCTCGCCCCGCAAGGGCGGGTGCTGGTCATGAGCAACGAAACTTCCGCCGACACGGTGGATGGCTACAGCCTGGAGCAGGTCCGGGACTACACGGTGGCCGGGAAGAAAAGGTATTTCAGGCTATTTGTCCTTGGCGGGCATGACTTCTGAGAGATGCGGCATGAGCAGGCGCGTGGCAACCTTGTCGACCTCCTCGGCCAGGTCCATGAAGCGTTCGAGATATTCAAGAATCTCGATCTTACGGTCCTCGGCGGAGTAGCCGTAGTCTTCCTCCAGCTGGCCGGAGGTCAGGTATTCCTCGAATTCGTTCAGAAATTTTTCACTCAGCATGGGACCTTCCTTGGGCGTGCGCTATCGACCGGGTTTACCTGCCACAAGAGCCCCGCGTGGTCAAAGAGCTTGAAGGATGGACCAACAAAAAGGGTTAGCGGCCTGTTAAGCTGCTAACCCTTTAATCTTTCATGGTACCGGAGGCGAGACTCGAACTCGCAAGGGGTTGCCCCCGGAGGATTTTGAGTCCTCTGCGTCTACCATTCCACCACTCCGGCGTGAGGAGTCGTTCTTAGTGAAGCCGTATTTCAAAGTCAACCAGATTCTTGGGAAAAATCCCAGTTGCAGGAGGATTTGTGTCGATGTCCTCCAGACAATGCTTGACGGGGCTGGCTCAGAAGCAAGGCAAGGGGCTGAGTATGTTCGCCCAGGCCGGTGACCTGCCGGACAACTTCGGACCACTCGATTCTTGCCGATTTCTCTCACGCTTCAAAGCTTCTTAGGGATAGCGCTGACAAAAACCGTTCTCCATGCACCTGGAGAAATTTCTCTGCGGCCTTGAATCCTTCGTGTAATGGCCTTATCAAGAAGGCATGTCTATTTACCGAAGCTCCAATTCCTTCCGTATTCTCGGCGTACTGGCGGCCCTTATTCTGGCCGTGCTGGCAGGTTTTGTTTTTGCGCAGGAGGCGGACACGGGGCGGCGGGGGTATGTTCTGACCGTTGATGATGCCATCGGACCCGCCACCCGCGACCACATTGTGCGCAACATCACGCGTGCCGAGAAAGAGGGCGCGGAGGTGGTCGTGTTGCGTCTGAACACTCCTGGCGGACTTGATGCTTCCATGCGCGACATCATCCGCAAGATTTTGGCCTCCGAAGTGCCGGTGGTGACCTGGGTCGCGCCGGCCGGATCCCGTGCCGCCAGTGCCGGAACGTACATCATGTACGCCAGTCACATCGCGGCCATGGCCCCGGCCACCAATCTCGGCTCGGCCACGCCGGTGCAGATCGGGGGCGGCGAGAGCGACAAATCGCCATCGAGCTGGGAGCGTGCCCGGGAGGCGATGGAAAAAATGCGGGATGGGGATGAAGGCGCCAACGCTACGGAGCAGCCGGAAAATCTGCCCGAAGAGCCGGAAAACCTGCCCGACGACGCCATGGGGCGCAAGGTCGTCAATGACGCCGTGGCCTACATCAAGGGTCTGGCCGAGCGTCACGCCCGCAATGCCGAGTGGGCCGAGCGCGCGGTGCGCGAAGCGGTCAGCCTGACGGCCTCCGAGGCCCTGGAGCAGAGGGTTGTGGATGTTGTCGCGGCCAACCTGCCCGAGCTTCTCGAAGCCATCGACGGTCGCGAGGTGCGCATGGAGAACGGCACGCGCACCCTGCAAACGGCAAATCTTGCCACCGTCGAGATCGAAACCGACTGGCGCACCGAACTGCTGGCCATCATCACCAACCCGACCCTGGCCTACATGCTGCTGATGGTGGGCATCTACGGCCTGATTCTCGAGGGCTACAACCCGGGCGCCATGGTGCCCGGGGTAATCGGCGGCATCTGCCTGTTGCTGGCGCTGTACGCCTTCCAGATCCTGCCCGTGAACTTCGCCGGGCTTGCGCTCATTTTGCTCGGAATGGCGCTGATCGGGGTGGAGCTTTTCATTCCGGCCTTCGGCATCCTTGGGATCGGGGGCATTGTCGCGGTGGTGGCTGGTTCGGTCATTCTTTTCGAGGGCGACATGCCCGAATTCCGCATCAACACATATGCAATTGTCGGCATGGGAGCCGGCTCTGCTCTGCTCTTCGGCGGCATCGTCTGGGTGGCCGCACGCACGTTGCGAAAACCGCGGCTCAGCAGCCGCGAGGCAATGGTCGGCCTTGAAGCCGAAGCCATTCAGGATTTTATCGACGGACTCGGGAGGGTGCATCTGCAGGGCGAGAACTGGTCGGCCAGGTCAGGGCATCCGATCCGTCAGGGCGACAAGGTCCGCGTTATCGCCATGGAAGAGGAGGGGCTTGTCCTTTCCGTGACCAAGGCGCCGACCGACAACGACAAACACTAAAAAGGAGAACCGCATGAATCCCTTTTTTCTGCAATTTGCGACTTTTGGCGTAGTCCTGCTGGCGGTCTTGCTTTACTTTACGATCAAGATCCTGCGCGAGTACGAGCGCGGGGTGGTCTTCACTCTGGGCCGGTTCGACAAGGTCAAGGGGCCGGGCATGATCATCCTCATCCCCTTCGTGCAGCAGATGGTGCGGGTGGACCTGCGCACCGTGGTCATGGACGTTCCCACCCAGGACGTCATCTCCCACGACAACGTGTCCGTGCGGGTCAACGCCGTGGTCTACTACCGGGTCATCGATCCGGAAAAGGCCATCATCGCCGTTGAGCATTTCATGGAAGCAACCAGCCAGCTGGCCCAGACCACCTTGCGCTCCGTGCTCGGAAAGCATGAACTCGACGAAATCCTGGCCGAGCGCGACAAGCTCAACGAGGACATCCAGAAGATTCTCGACCGCCAGACCGACGGTTGGGGAATCAAGGTCTCCAACGTGGAGATCAAGCATGTCGATCTCGACGAATCCATGATCCGGGCCATCGCCAAGCAGGCCGAGGCGGAGCGGCAGCGACGCGCCAAGGTCATCCACGCCGAAGGCGAGCAGCAGGCCGCGCAGAAGCTGGTGGAGGCGGCGCAAAAGCTGTCCGAAAGCACCAATGCGATCCAGCTCCGCTACCTGCAGACACTGGGCGAAATCGCCGGGGAGAAGAACTCGACCATCGTTTTCCCGGTGCCCATCGACACCCTGAAGACCTTGTTCGGCGGAAAGTCTTGAATTGTCGCCGGTCGAGGGAGATGCTCCGGGGAACATGAGGACAGGTTCGGGGTGGCGCCACAAAGGGGGGCAGGAGGCATCGCGTGCCGTGCTCCGAGGCTGCGGGAGGAGGCTTTGTCGGATCAGCCCTGCGGATCTTCCGCCAGTTCCGGCCAAAGGTACTGGGCGTTGTCGCGGTTAATCGAGGCGAGAAAAACGGCCAGATGCTCATCTTCTCCGAAATGGCACTCGTGGAAACGGATCAGTTTTCCCGTGTCGGATTTCACCCCGAAATCCCCCACGCGCATCACCACGCGCTCAAGTCGGATGTGTTCATGAGGCGAATCGAGTATTTCGCGTATTTTCCGAAGGCACGGGGCCAGTTCCGATTGAGTTGCAAGCGAGTCAAGTTTCTCCTTCAGTCCGGTCATCTCCCGCTTCCCCTGCGAGAGCTTGGCCTGCAACGAGGCGGGCGCGGAAATGGGCTTATTTTCCTTGAGCGCATAATCCAGGGTTTTCATTTGCGCCTTGAGCATAGCTTCGGATCGCTGCATCTCGGTCCTTAAACTCGTGTCCTGGCGAATGCGCGCAGGGGCTAGACCAATGAGATAACGCATCACGTTTTCCGTAAGCTTTTCGCGTAACTCAAGCAGGGTCGGGGCCGCACTGGAAAATTCGTGATCCAGGAATTCCACTGCGTTTTGCAGCACATCCCGCTTGATCACTTCCCCTTCAATCTCGTTACCGAGAATCATGTACTCGTGGCGATGCATTGTCAGCAGAAAGAAGCAATCCCGGCTTTGAGTGCTGGTGAAGACTTCTTTGATCTTTACTGAATGTCGCAGGGCATCCACTGCGTCTTTGGTGGTATCGAAAAGAACCGGGCCAATGGCTCTTTCGCTGGGTGCGTTGCGGTCCAGAACGAACGGCTCCCCCAACTCCTCGACCAGGGTCTCGGCGTAAGCGCAGGCTCTCTCTACAGAATTGACCAGTGTTTCGGCGCATTCGGCATCATCCTCGATATCAAAGGCGTTCTCGTCAGCGATGTGCTTGAGAATTCGTTCGACGAGGGGGCCTGTTTCACGTTTTTTCTTTTTGAAAAACCATTTCATGATGTTGGCTCATTATCGGCATCATTCGATTTTTACGCCGAATGGCGGAAATTGTGTACGATTTTTGCTAGATGGAATGATTTGGTTTTCAATAAGGCAGGATTTTCCTGCAAGCAAGGAGGCAACATGGAAATCGGCGGCACGCATTCGATCATGGGCATGCGTACAGATTACGCCGCTCAGGGACGCGCACCCAGAGATATCCCTGCAAGCCAGGGGGACACGGTCACCCTGTCCGCGGAAGCCAAGCGCCTGATGGAGTATTTTCGCAACAAAGAGGTCCACGCGACGGATCGGGAAGCGGCAAGCGATGCCGGGTCAGCCGAAACCTCGTCCGAGGGCTTGGCTGACGACGTGCAAGGCGGCGCAGTCAGCGCGGCGCAAGGGTCCTCATCCGGGAGCGGTTCCGGGTCCGGCAGCCAGGTCGAGGATATCAAGGAGCGCATCAAAGACCTGATGGACAAGGTCAAGCACATCATGGACAGCAATCTGCCGCCTGAACAGAAACAAAGCGCGGCCGCCCCGTATTTGCAACAGATTTCGGAGCTGCAGCAACAACTGCAGCAGCTCATGAGCGAGCAGCAGAAAAAGGCCTAGCAGGCTGCCTCGCAACGGTGATCCGCGTCATGACCTTTTTTTTCGCGTAATCTGCCTCGTCAGACATGACGTGCCCCGTCTCGGCTCGTACGCGGCGCAGGTCTGGAACGGTCCAGATGCTCCGCGTTGCAGAAACTCCTGTAGGCGTCCTGATTCAGGGGGAAGTCCCAGGAGCCGCTTCTGAGTTCGATCCTGCCGCCGAATCCCGTCTTGAAGCGGTACATACCGTAGAAGGGGTGCGCGGGATCAATCCCAGGCGAGACCGCGCCCATTTCGTAGGTCAGGCAGTCGCGTGTCCGGGCTAGGTTCATGGCGGTCCAGTGCATGAGGTAGGGAGCCATGAGGTTTCGTTTCAGGTTGGAGGACGCGCCGTAGAGGAAGTTGGCCGCCTTGCCAGAAATCCCGATGATTGCTCCGGCCAGATTGTCCGACCCGTGGCTGGCCAGCAGAAAGACAAGTTCCGCATTCCCTTTTCCTGCAAACCGGCATTTGAACAGGGCCGCGAAGTTCTCATAGCTGCATGGCGAAAATCCGTTTCGTTGCGCAGTCTGGCCGTACAGGGCGTGAAATTCCGGCAAGTTATCAGCGCTGACCGTGCGCACGGTCACGCCTTTGCGCTGGGCTAGGCCGATGTTGTAACGGGTCTTGGCCTTCATGCGCGACATGATCGCTTCTTCGTTTCCGTCCAGATCCACCACCAGCGAGCTGGCCACGGTCAGATCGCTGGGGGATTTGCGGATATTCCAGTGTCTGGTGCCCATGTTCATGCGCATCTCCCGGATTCTGGGTTCCGGAAAGGCGGTCCATTCCCGTGTTTTCATTTCGTCGGCGTAGAGCGACTTCCAGGGCAGGTCGTAGCGGATGCAGGCCACGTCCGGACCCAGTTCCCGGGCCAGGGACAAAGAAAACTCTTCGAGAAAGGGGCCGTAGTTTTCTTCGTCCGGGGCGTATTCAGGCCCCTGCGGTACCACGGCGATCTTTTTTTGCCCGCAGGGCTGCAAGAGCACCAGCACGTCCCCGCACCGTCTGGACTCCAGGTCGAAGGCCAGCGGCGTGTAGCCCAACCGGGATTTGACCTGCGCCCAGTAGGGGGTCTGGAAGATGATGTCGGTAGGCAGAAGCGCCTTTGGTGTTTTTGCGCTGAGATCGAACATTTTGCAGCCTCCTGTCGGTATTTTGATCGAGTTTTGGTAAATAAAAAGGGGGATGCGCAAACGACGCATCCCCCCAAAAGAAGTCATATTTTCGAGGTGTTCAGGCGTTCATGCGCTGGTGAAACTGCCGGGTTTCGGCAGTGGGGCTGTTTACGATTCGAAAGGCCATGTTTTTTTCCTCCTCGGCACGGTCCGGGCAAGATGGTAACAAGCAAGGGGGAGGCTTGCGAAAGCCTCCCCCTGACGATTCCGGACTCGAAATGACGTCGAACTGCTATACGCATTTTTTCATTCATGCAAGCCTGTCGATCTTTTTTTGGAAAATTATTTTTATTGAGCGCTTTTTCAGCTCTTTGTACGCAAAAATTCTCTTTTTAGCGCATTGCAAAACACACTCGATAAAAGAGTTATCGAAAAAACAATTTCATCATGGAATATGATGTGCTTTATATTTTGTGTTAAAAAATTCTCTTTCCAAGAAAATGAGAAATGTTTTGTAAGAATATTCTGTCAAGCTTGACCATTTTTGTTTTTCCGTAAGATTATGTGCTTTCGCGCTTTTGTCGCAGCATGGACATGTTTTTATGTTGGTTGCGGCTGCAGGCGCGCAAAATCGAAAGAAAGAGCCTATGAGGACAAGCATGAACAAAAAACCAAACATCACCATAACATCTCTTGACGCCGAGCGTCTTGAAATACTTCTCGATTCCCTGCCCAAGGGCGGATTTCCGGGCAAAGCCGCTCTGGAGGAGGAACTGGACCGCGCTCGCATCGTGGATCCCAAAAATGTTCCACCCACCGTGGTGACCATGAATTCCACGGTCAAATTCAAACTCATGCCCGCAGGTGAGGAATTTTGTCTTACTCTTGTCTATCCGGGTAGGGTTGACGATCAGGGCACGACAATTTCGATCCTGGCTCCGGTGGGCAGCGCCCTGCTCGGGCTTTCTCTCGGCGATGAAATTCAGTGGCCCCGGCCCGGCGGCGGGATGCTGCAGGTGCGCATCGAAGAGATCGTCTATCAGCCCGAACGCGCAGGAGAGTACGAGCTTTGATTCTCCGCAGCAGCCATTTTGCCTGCGCGCATCTGCGCCGCCATTTTCCGGCGGAAGCGGCCGGGGTTGCCTCCCGGCCGCTTCTGTTTCATATGGCGACCATGAAGCCTCGATTCGCCATTCCTCGACTGCGTTCCCGTCAGCGGGCCGTGCTGCACATGTATCGCACCGTGGCCGACTTCACCTATGATCTGGAGATCTGGATGGAGGCTGCCGGATCGCTGCGCTATGTCTCTCCCTCCTGCCTGCGCATGACCGGGTTCGCGGCAGAGGATGCCCGGCGCGACAGGGATTTTTTTGCGCGAATCATCGTTCCCGAGGATTTTCCGCAATGGCGACGGACCATGGACTGCGGACACCGGGAAGACATTGCGGCCATGGACTTTCGCATTCGCCGCCTGGACGGTTCCCAGATATGGCTGTCCCAGGAGACCACCCGCGTCTTCGATCCGCGCGGCAGGTTCCAGGGCTGGCGCCTGTCCCTGCGCGACGTGACGGAGCGGGTGCAGGCCCGCATGTTTCTCGATCAGGCCCGGCAGAACCTCGAAGAGCGGGTGCGGGAGCGCACGGCGGAGCTGGAACTGTCCCGCGAGCGCTACCGGGCCCTGTCCGGATATCTGCAGGACCGTATCGAGAAGGAGCGGGCCCATATTTCGCGCGAGATCCACGACGTTCTGGGGCAGGACATGACCGCCATGAACATGGGTCTGCATCGTCTGGAACGCTCGTTCCAGGACACGGGTGACGCCCGCCTGGCGCAGGTCGTGGAGCTGCGTGCCCTTGTGGCCGGCACTCTGCAGACGGTGCGCCGCATCTCGCGGGAACTGCGTCCGCCCATGCTCGACGAACTGGGGTTCGCCGAGGCCGTGGCCTGGCAGATCCGTACTTTTGCCCAGGCCTCGGGGCTGCGCGTGGATCAGCATATCGAGGGCATTCCCGACCTGCCTGCGGCCCTGGCCACATCCATGTACCGGGTCTTGCAGGAATGCCTGACCAATGCGGCCCGCCATTCCGGAGGCAACCGTCTGCACGTGGCCGTGCAGGCCGCAAAAGGGGAGCTTGTCATGCGCGTGGCCGACAATGGCCGAGGTATCACGAAGGCCCAGGCCGACGCCTCGGGCTCGCTGGGACTACTCGGAATGCGCGAGCGGGTCCGCCTGGCCGGCGGAACGCTTACAGTGGACCGTCTGCCCAAGGGCGGAACCGAAGTTGTGGTCAGGGTGCCCCTGGCCGGGGAGAATGGCTCATGCGTATCTTGATTGTGGACGATCACGCGGTGGTGCGGCGAGGCACGATGAACATCATCATCGACCGCTTCCCGGAGTGCGAATTCTCCGAGGCGGGAACGTTGCACGAGGCGCGACTGGTGCTGGAGGATGCGCGGTTCGACCTGGTGATCCTCGATATTTCCCTGCCCGACGGGAGCGGGCTTGATTTTTTGGAATACGCGCAGGAACACTCTCCGGGCCTGCCCGTGATCATGCTCAGCATGCACCACGAGATCGAATACGCCCAGCGCTGCCTGAGCCTCGGCGCGCGCGGTTACTTAAGCAAGAATTCGGCTCCCGAAGAGCTTGAAGAAGCCATGATCTCCATTCTGGACGGCGGCATCTACGTCAATCCGTCGCTGCTCGACTCGCGCCGGTCGACCTCGGCCATGGACACCCTGTCCCGCCAGGAGCGCGATGTGGCCCGCAGGCTGGCCAAAGGCGAGACCATGACCGCCATCGCCCAGGCCATGGGCGTCAGCGTCAAGACCGCCAGCACCTACCGCACCCGCGCCATGCGCAAACTCGGTATCGCCACCACCTCCGGCCTGATCCGCTATCTGCTCGAACGCGGTCTGGCCGATATGTGAGGGGGTGTCGGAGAAATCCGACAAGATTGCATCCGAGGCGTCAGAGGTTAAGGCTTTATGAAAGGATACCTCATGGAAGAGATAGGATTTTTGTTGCTTCTGGCCGGGGTGCTTGGCCTGGCGTTGTCACTGGTCATGCTTGGCCGGCGAAAACGCGTTACGAGACGTTCGTTGCCGGATAATTTTGATTTCGCCGACCGCAAATATTCCGAGAGAAGACGATGAGCCTGAGCCTTGAGGAACTTGAACTGCGTGCCTTCGATCCGCCGCACCTGGGCATGCCCGGCTGGCCGTGTCAGGCGGGCCGCTGGGAGGAAGAGGGACGCTTTGTGGAGATTTTCGTGGCCGTGCGCGAAGGCAGGATCATCGACGTGGGCTTTCTGACCAACATCCCTGGCGACGGCCTTGTCTGCGCTTCGGCCTATTGCGACGAGGTGCTGCAAAAGACCGTGGAGGAAGCCGGCGCCCTTTGCGCGCAGGATATTCTGGCTCTTTTTCCCTCACCCATGAAAGATGATTCCGCCTTGCACGACATCCTGAGAATTTGCGTCGACGCAGGCGCCAAATCCATCACCGCCAGTCCGCATCAGCCTTAGCAGGCTGTTTTTAGCATTCCAGCTCGGCCCGAGTCGGTTCAGACAACGACTGCTGCCGATTCGCACGTTCCACCTGCCACGAAGTCATCCCCGCGCAGGCGGGGATCCATGGCCTCGTGCGCCTCATCCGTCCCCTGCCTATCCGTCATCCATCCCATCATAAAGCAAAGTCTCGGCTCGTCGTCAGCGCGGCCAGGGCCGCAAGCGCCGTTCTGGTCGCGCCTTCGATGGCAGCCAGGTACTCGTGGTCGAAGGTGTTGTCGCGCCGGTTGGCGATGGCCGGGCAGATGGCTCCTGCCCAGTGCCCGAGGCCGCCGAGGAAATGCAGCAGAAAACTCGCCTCCATCTCCATGTTCTCGACCCGCTGTTCGCCGAGTCCTGGATCGAATTCGCTGAAAACCCTGTCCAGATCCGGCGCGCTCGGCCGCAAGCGGGAGATGTCGCGGCCCTGGGAGGCGAAGAATCCGCTGTTTGAGACGGTGAGGCCTGCCTTGGCGGCAACTCCCAGGTTCTTTGCGGCTTGCGTCAGCGCCCGGACCACTGCCGGTTCGGCGCGGGAGACATAAGAGTGGATTTTTCCCCGGAATCGCGAGTCCGGCCTGGCCGCCTTTTCAACCACTGCCGCCAGTTCCCGTTCCAGGCGCGCGCAGGTCTGGTCCGGGCAGGGCGTTTCGTAGAACAGGCCGGTGTTGTCCATGCCTAACGCATAGGTGGTGATGATGGATGTGCCGAGCCGGGTCGATGCCTGCAAACCCCCGGATGTCCCGACCCGGATGATGTGCAGCCTCGGAAAGAGGGGTTTGGGCTTTCTTGTGGCGAAGTCGATCTCGTTTAGCGCCACCAGTTCGTTGACCACGATCTCAAGAGAGGGCGTGCCCATGCCCGAGGTCGCCACGGTGGCGCGCACGGGCGAGATGATCGTGGCCCGGTCGCCGGTGGCGTAGTATGTGCCCGTGGCCGTGACCAGACCACGGTGCTCCCGTTCTACCTCCAGGTCGCGCAAGAAGGACCGGGCAATGAATTCGGCCCGCCCAGGGTCGCCGACTAGCAGAATGTCGGGCGCAAGTTGTTCGGGCGTGATCTGAAGATGATAGATGCGCCCATTGGCGTCGATGGGCAGGTCGGCCTCGGCGAGGGCGGGGACGGGGCAGGGGGGTGAATCGGGTTCGTCGCTCATGGCAGGCACGTACCGAAGTTCGTGTCAGCTGGCCAGCATGGTTTCCGGCGCGAGGTTCGGGTCATGCCGAAGGCAGCGCCTTCCAGGCCATGCTCAGCCCCATGATCAGGATCATCAGGAAAAGTACGCGTTGAAAGGAGAGATCCTGCAAGCGTCCGGACACCCGCATCCCGGCCCACGCGCCCAAGGAAACCGAAGGCAGGGCGGCGATGTAGAGCCAGAGCGCGTGCACGCTGTACAGTCCGGCCAGGGCGTGTGCCGCGACGATGAAGAGGCCGCTGACGATGAAGAACGCGCCAAGAGCGGCCTTGATCTGCTGCTGGGTGCCGCCGCGCAGGGACAGGTATACGGCCAGAGGCGGCCCGTTGAACCCGAAGGCCGTGCCGAGACCCGTGGACAGAAATCCGGCCAGCATGCCCCAGGGCGCGGCCAGCTTTCTCTTGTTGACCTGCGTGCCGCTCAGCCCCCAGATGGAATAGGCTATCAAAAGAGCGCCAAGCCCGAATTTGAGTCCAGCTTCCGGGACATTCTTCAGCACCAGCACGCCGCAGATGGCTCCGGGCAAACCGCCCAGAAACAGGGCCTTGATGCCGCAGGAGTCCAGATGCTTTCGATAATTCCAGGCCATCTGGAAGTTGAGAGAGAGTACCACCAATCCGCAGGTGGATACGGCCAGCGGCATGTCCAGACCCGTGGCCACGATGGGCATGGCCACCAGGGCCGCGCCGAAGCCGACGATGCCGTTGACGAACCCGCCGAGCAGCCAGCCAAAGATGGTTACGAGATACAGCGCTGCAATGTCCATGAGTTCGTCTTAAAAGCGGTTGCGGATAGATTTTTGAGCCGATGGTCCGTCGCGGAGAACCGTGTTCTCCGCGACGGCGTGGGTGATGTTACAATCCGAGAATGCGGCGGGCGTTGTCGTACATGACCTTGCGCCGGACCTCGTCCGATAGGGGGAAGCCGGCGTAGGCGTCAAGGGCGTCGGCCAGTTCGATGAACGGATGCGCGCTGGCGAAGACGACCTTGTCCTGGATGATGGTGCTCATGGCCTGCACGAAAACGTCGGCCATGGGCGCGCGCTCGTATTCCGAGAAATCCATGTAGACGTTGGCGTTGCGCAGGCAGGCGTAGACGCTTTCGTTGACGTACGGATAGCCGCCATGGCTCATGATGATGGTCAGCTCGGGAAAATCGCGGGCGACCTGATCGATGTGGCGGGGATCGGCGTAGTCCATGATCGCACCGGGGACCTGCGGCGGCGGGGCCATGGTCACGAACACCGGCAGGTTCAACTCCGCGCATTTGGTGTAGATCGGGTAGTAGCGGGCCTCACAGGCCGGGATGTGGGCCAGGTAGGGGTCGATGGCGATGCCCTTCATGCCGAATTCTTCGACGGCCCTGACGATTTCATATACGGCGGCCATTTTTTTGTGCGGGTCGATACCCCAGAAGCCGATGAATTTTTCCGGATAGGCCTTGCAGAACTCCAGCACGCTGCCGTTGTTGGCCGGGGAGCCGTAGGTGGTTTCGCAATCGCGGCCGGTGATGACCGCGCGCTCGACGCCACGGCTGTCCAGATCGGCCACGATCTCGGGAAGGGGCTGGGGCTTGCGGGCGTCAAATCCGATGGCCTGACAGGCGGCCTTGAACATGGCGCTATTCTTGATGCCGTTAATTATTTCGGGAGTGTTGGGGCGGAATCGAAAGTCGATGATTTTCATGGGCAAAGATCTCCTGTTCCAGGCTGGCGAGGACGCCGTCCGGGTTTGAGAAGCCGCCGGACGAGGTGTCCGGCGGCGTGTTGTGCGGATGGTTTACTTGTTGCCTATAAAGAAGAGCGGCACTTCGGGGATGTAGGTCACAATCAGCAGCACCAGGATCATGAGGCCGAGCATGGGCAACACGGTGCGAGCCAGGTATTCGATCTTGGTTTTGGAGATGCTGCTGGCCACGAAGAGGTTCACGCCCACGGGCGGAGTGATGAAGCCGATGGCCAAGTTGGTGACGATGATGACGCCGAAGTGCAGGGGCGAGACGCCGACCCCGACAACCACGGGCAAGAGGATCGGGGTCAGGATGACGATGGCGGCCAGCGCCTCCATGAAGGTGCCGACGATGAGCAGCAGCACGTTGATGAGCAGCAGGATGACGATCTTGCTCTCGGTGAAGCCGAGGATGGCCCTGGCGATAGTGCCGGGCACGTCTTCGAGGGTCATGATGTTGCCGAACAGGGTGGCCATGGCCATGAGCACGATGATGGTCGCCGAAGTTTCGCAGGACTCCACGCAGCACGCGGCGAACTTGCGGGCGTCGATCTCCCTGTACACGAACACGCCGACGATGAGGCCGTAGAAGGCGGCCACGGCGGCGGCTTCGGTCGGGGTCATGATGCCGCCGTAGATGCCGCCCAGGACGATGACCGGGACCATGAGGGCCCACTTGGCTTCCCAGACCGCGGCCATGAGGGATGCGACGGTTCTCTTGCGCGCTTCGCCGCGCCAGTTGCGCGCTTTGGCATACAGGTAGGCGTAGGTCATGAGCACCAGACCGACCAGAATTCCCGGCACGATGCCGGCGATGAACAGGTCGCCGATGGAGACCTGGGCGGAGATGCCGTAGACCACGAAGGGATTGCTCGGCGGGATGAGCACGCCGATGGCGCCGGCCGAGGCGACGATGGCGGCGGCGAAGTACTTGTCGTAGCCGCGCTGGACCATGGCGGGGATGGTCAGGGCGCCGATGGCGGCCACGGTGGCCGGACCCGACCCGCTGATGGCCCCGAAGAACATGCAGGTCGCCACGGTGACCAGGGCCATGCCGCCGTATAGGCCGCCGAGCATCTCGTCGGCCAGGGCCAGGAGGCGCTGGGAAAGGCCTCCGGCGCCCATGAAGGTACCTGCGGCGATGAAGAACGGGATGGCCATGATCGGAAAGGAATCGATGGATGTGAAAGCCGTCTGGGCCAGGTACTCGATGGGCAGGGTCTCGGCGCAGATGACCGTGGCCAGGGTGGAGAGTCCGAGCGAGATGGCGATGGGCACACCGATCACGCACAGGATTCCGAAATATCCGAACAGGGCCGGCAGCGGTTCGATGTATTCCGCCAGCACTGCCGGAGCGATGATGGCGCCGACAAAGGCAACCGCAATGGCGGTGTCAAGCGGCCCACAGAGCTGCGTCTGGCCTCTGAGATTCTGCAGAAGGCGCAGCGCCATGAGACCAAAGCCCAGGGGCAGGACCAGGTACGGGATGATGTACGGTATCCCCAGGGCGGTGGTGTGCTGCGGGAATTCCATCAGGCGTTCGATCTGGGTCCAGCCGTACCAGCAGATGGTCAGCGTGAGGATCAGGAAAAAGATGTCGACCACGACCCAGCTCGCATTCTGCCAGCGGACCGGAATCCGGTCGTAAATGATGTCGATGCGGATCGAGCTGCGCTTCTTGATCGCGACGGAGAGCGCGAGATAGCTGATCCAGATGAAGATGTAGCGCGCCAGTTCCTCGGTCCAGACCGCCGCGCCCGCCGAGCTGACGAAATGCACGATGATGTATCTGTACAGCGTCTGAAAGGTGATCAGGAAAATGATCGTCAGCAATCCGGAGACAAGAAAGACCTTTTCGAAATTCTCGTTCAGCCAGCCCCATATGTTTTTGAATGCGGAGGGGCTGTCCATGGCCTCAAGAGGCAGCACGCCGCAATTGGTATTCGGTTCCATATATTCTCCCTATGCCTTGTCGTGTGGAGCCTGTGCGTGATCGTCGACGAGGCGGTTCATTCGCATGCTGTTCCCCGGGCGTCGGAAGAGCCCAGCCCGACCGCCGCCGGGGATGTCCCGGCGGCGGTCAGGATTTGCGGTTACTGCTGGGTTGCGGTCAACAATTCCATCATCCTGCCGGGGATCTGCTTGGCGAATTCCTCACGCACCGGGGCGGTCAGTTCCTTCAGCTTGGCACGTTCGGCGTCGGGTAGGATGGTCACTTCAATGCCCTTTTCCTTGAACGCGTCCCAGGCCTTCTGTTCGAGCTTCACGCTCTCGGCGCGCTGCCAGACCAGGGCCTCACGGGCGGCCTCGCTGATGATCGTCTGCTGCTCGGGGGTCAGGCCGTCCCACTTCTTCTTGTTCATGAGCAAGAGGTGCATGCTGTAGTTGTGATTGGAATCCATGGCGTACTTGAGCACTTCGGTGTGCTTGGCATCGTTCAAGAGGGAGAAGGTGTTGCCTTCGGCGTCAACGGTGCCCTGCTGCAGGGCGGTGTAGGTCTCGCCCCAGGCCACGGGGGCGGGGTTCATGCCCAGGGCCTTGGCAACGCTGACTTCGACGGGGGAGTCCGTGGTGCGGACTTTCAGGCCGGCCAGGTCGGCCACGGTGCGGATGGGCTTCTTGGTGCTGACGAAATTGCGGTAGCCGTACTGGCTGAGCATGATCGGCTGCAGGCCGATCTCGTTGGCGGCCTTTTCCACTTCCTTGCCGAGCTCGCCTTCATCGAGGCCCTTGTAGAAATTGTCCTGGAACTTGGGGTCGGTGATGTAGGGCAGGTCGATGGCCATGAAGGCCTTGCTGAAACTGGCCATGTTCGGGGAGGAGCACGAAGACATGTCCAGCGTGCCGGCCTGCGCGGCCTCTGTAGTCACGCGGTCGCTGCCGAGCTGGGCGCTGCCGAAGATCTGGATCTTGATCTGCTTGTCGCTCTTGGCTTCGACAAGTTCCTTGAACTTCTCGTAGCCTACGGTGACGTTGTTGCCCGGGGCCATGGGATGGCCGATACGCAGGGTCAGGGGTTTTCCGGCATGCGCCGTGTCGATGGGGCCAGCCAAACCTACTGCGGTCATAAGGCTCAGTGCGGCTAAGACGATCTTCTTCATGTATTCCTCCAAAAAAAGTTGAGTTTTGACCAGCATTGCCAGGCAATGTTTCCGGCTGTCGCCCTCTGGCCACGGGTGTTGATGACCCCAGAGCAGAATGCATGCCATCGGAAAATGAGGGTTGGACAGCTTGTTGTAATTTAAATTTATTAAAATTCAAGTACTTGTGAGTCAATGGTGCACAATCGCGGCGGAGAAAGGGAGTTTAAATCGCAAAACTGCAACTACTGAGAGGTGTTCTTAGCAGAGGTGCCGTTTTTGGGAATAAAATCACAAAATCCCGGCGTCCATTATTGTCTTACACTGCCGTCGGCTTTTTTGCGACCCGTGATGATGCGTATTTTGCGTGTCCCGTTGCAAATTTGCAACCATTTTTGTGTAAAAAAGTCGGAAATGTTCGTGTTTGTTGCAAGTTTGCGACGGGTTCGCTTTGTTCCATTTTTCCCAAAGAACGCAATGCCACGGTGAATCGTGAATACTCTTTCTTTTTAATAGGTTAAGAGGATTGGCACAGAGAATGCTCATGGCCCAGCAGTTGTGTTGAAGTGAAGCAGATCAGCAAGCCAGTAATGTTATCATTCTATCACGTTAATCTGGCAGCAAAAAATGGATAGCGGTTTTATAAAATTTCATACGCAAACTTAGACCAGGAGTAAGAACATGACTCGCTTTACATGTGGCTGCATGTCACCTCAGGAAGAACGTCTTTACAATCAGATCGAAGGCAAAGAAGATAAATTCAGAAAGACGCATAGCCGCGTTTTCAAGCTTTTGGAAAAATTTGATGGACAGAAGCCGCGTATCGATATCGAACGCGCCTTGTTCTTCACACAGTCAATGCAGCAGACGGAAGGTCAGCCGTTGGTTCTGCAATGGGCAAAGGCCATGAAGCACATTGCCGAGAACATGACCGTTTACGTTCAGGAAGATCAACTTCTGCTGGGCCGCGCCGGTTGTGACGGACGTTACGGCATTCTCTATCCCGAGCTCGATGGCGATTTCCTCGACATCGCTGTGAAGGAGCTGCCTAACCGCCCGACCTCTCCTGCGACCATCACCCCCGAGGACGCCAAGATAGTGGTGGAAGAGATCGCCCCTTTTTGGAAGGGCAAGACCTTTCACGAAAAGCTCAACGCCGCTCTGCCCGAGGAAGTGCACAAGCTGACCTATGACGATCCGTCCGGTCTCATGTCCCGCTTCATCGTCAACGAGACTGCGTCCTTCCGCTCTTCCATCCAGTGGGTCCATGACTACGAAAAGGTTTTGAAGCGCGGGTTCAACGACATCAAGCGCGAAGCCCTGGAAAAGCTGGCCGATCTCGATCCGCTCAGCCCCAAGGACAACTGCGAGAAGAAGCCCTTCCTCGAAGCCGTAGTCATCGTCTGCGACGCCATCGTGCTCTGGGCCAAGCGTCACGCCGTGCTGGCGCGTGAAGTGGCGGAAAAGGAAACCAATCCCGAACGCAAGGCGGAACTCATCCGCATGGCCGAAAACGCCGAACGCGTACCCGGCGAGCCCGCCCGCAACTTCTGGGAAGCCTGCCAGAGCCAGTGGTTCATGCAGATGTTCTCCCGCATCGAACAGAAGACAGGCACAACCATCTCCAACGGACGCATGGATCAGTATTTCCTGCCGTATTACGCCCAGGACATCGATGCCGGCACGCTGACCGAAGAGAAGGCCATGGAACTCTTGGAGTGCATGTGGGTCGGCATGGCCGAATTCATCGATATGTACATCTCCCCCACGGGCGGGGCCTTCAACGAAGGCTACGCACACTGGGAAGCTGTAACGGTTGGCGGCCAGACTCCGGAGGGACGCGACGCCACCAACGACCTGACTCACCTCATCCTCAAGTCCAAGCGCGAATTTCCGCTGCACTACCCGGACCTCGCCGCCCGCATCCACAGCCGTTCGCCCGAGAGCTATCTGTGGGACGTGGCCGAGACCATCAAGGACGGCTCGGGCTTCCCCAAGCTGATCAACGACGAGGAGATCGTGCCCCTCTATGTCTCCAAGGGCGCGACCTTCGCCGAAGCCTATGACTACGCCGTGTCCGGCTGCACCGAGGCACGCATGCCCAACCGTGACACGTACACCTCCGGTGGCGCGTACATCAACTTCGCCGCGGCCGTGGAAATGGTGCTGCGCAACGGACGTATGAAGAAGTACGGCGACATCGACCTGGGCGTGAAGACCGGCGATCCGACCGCGTTCTCCACCTGGGACGAGTTCTGGGACGCCTATGTGCAGCAGCACCTTCTGTTCCTGCGCGCCGCCTTCGTGCAGCAGTACACCATCAACAAGATCCGCGCGACCTGCTTCGCCCAGCCCATGGGTTCCGCCGTGCATGACCTGTGCATGAAGCATTGCATCGACCTGCATCAGGAGCAGATCCCCGAGGGCATCAACCTTGGCTACTTCGAGTACATGGGTCTGGGAACAGTCGTGGACTCCCTGGCGGCCATCAAGAAGCTTGTCTTTGAAGACAAGAAGCTGACCATGCAACAGATCATCGACGCAGTTGACGCCAACTTCGAAGGTTTCGAGGATGTCGAGGCGCTGCTGCGCTCCGCCCCCTGCTACGGCAACAACGATCCCTACGCCGACAGCATCGGTCGTGAAATCGACAGGATTTCCGTGGAATACGGCGGCAAGTACAGCAAGGAACTGGGCATGCACAATGACGTGCGCTACGTGCCTTTCACCTCGCATGTGCCTTTCGGCAAGGTCGTCAGCGCCACCCCCAACGGACGCAAGCAGTTCACCCCGCTGTCCGACGGTTCCTCGGCCTCCCACGGCGCGGATGTCAACGGCCCCACGGCCATCCTGCTGTCCAACTACAATACCAAGAACTACGGTATGCGCGACCGCGCGGCCCGCATGCTCAACATCAAGTTCACGCCCAAGTGCATCGAGGGCGAGCAGGGCACGGAAAAGCTCGTCTCCTTCATCCGCACTTTCTGCGACCTGAAGATCTGGCACGTGCAGTTCAACGTCATCAACCGCGACACGCTCATCGCGGCCAAGAAGGATCCGCAGAAGTACCGCAATCTCATCGTGCGCATCGCTGGCTACAGCGCCTACTTCGTGGATCTGTCCCCGGACCTCCAGGACGACCTCATCGCCCGCACGGAGCATGGCGCTCTTTAAGAATCAGCAGGGGGCCCCAAGGCCCCCTGCCTTTTTCCAGCCGCGAAATTCGCTTCGGGATCAAAACTCATCCTCGCATTTTGCGTGAAACCATCGAGGGGCCTCATGAGCGCGTTTGAAGACAAAAAGAAGAAAGGTCTGGTGTTCAATATCCAGAAATACTCGGTCCACGATGGGCCTGGAATTCGGACCATCGTGTTTTTGAAGGGCTGTCCCTTGTCCTGCCGGTGGTGCAGCAATCCAGAATCGCAGCGCCGCGAACCGGAACTGGCGGTCAATCCCGGACGCTGTCTGACCTTCGCCAAATGCACGCGCTGCCTGCAGGCCTGCCTGCGCGGGGCGATCATCCGCGAGGTCGACGACTCCCTGCGCATCGACAGGTCGCTGTGCTCCGGATGTCCGATGAATTGCGCCGAGGCGTGTCCGTCCCAGGGCCTGATCGTTTACGGACAGGAACGCACCGTGGACGATGTGCTGAGCGTGGTCGAGCAGGACGCGGCCTTTTACATCAGGTCCAGCGGCGGCTTGACCCTCTCCGGCGGCGAGCCGCTTTTGCAGGGTGAATTCGCCCTGGCACTCTTGCGCGACGCCCGGCGGCGCAGGATCAAGACGGCGGTGGAGACCTGCGGCATGGTGCCATGGAAGACGCTGGAGGCAGCCGCGCCGTATCTGAACTACGTTCTGTACGACATCAAGCACATGGACAGCGGTATTCACGAAGAGCAGACCGGATGTTCCAACGAAACGATTCTGGAAAATTTCCAGAAGCTGGCCGCGCTGGACCCGGACAAGTCGATCCTGGCCCGCACCCCGGTCATCCCCGGATTCAATGATTCGGAAGAAGCGATCAAAGCCATCGCGCAATTCATAAAGCCTTTTCCGAACGTGCGTTACGAGATGCTTCCCTATCATCGCCTTGGGACACAGAAATATCATTTTCTGGACAGGGTGCCGCCCATGGATGAAGTAACTCTGGATAAATCCATCATGGCAAAGCTGGTTGACGTCGCACGAAATGTTCTTGGAGACAGGCTTGAAGTTGTCAAATAGGGTGCATGCCATGTTTCGATAGGGCTGTGTCTGTTTTTATGAGCGACAATGCATTAAATATATTGTTGCTATGATGTAATTTTACTATGGTTTTTACGGGTATTACACAAAAAGGCGACTTGCAAGGTTGCCTTTTTTTTTAAGCCATGAGAGATTTTTTACATGACAACCCGTTCCATGGATTTTCTTTCCAAGTATTTTGAATGCATCCTTGATGCTTTGCCCGATGGCGTGTTTGTGTCCGATGTTTCCGGCATCACGCTGCGCGTCAACCGTATGTATGAACAGTTGACCGGGCTCACCCAGGAGCAGGTCCAGGGCAAGCAGGTTCGCGCCCTGGTCGAGAACGGCGTCTTCGACAAGGTGCTCAATCCGGAAATCGTGCGCACCGGCAAGCCCGCCACGCACGTGCAGCAGCTGCAGAACGGGAAGAAGCTGGTCCTGTCCGGGTTTCCGGTCTTTGACGAGTCCGGGGCGCTGCGCCTGGTGGTCACTTTCGTACGCGACATCACCATGATCACGCGCCTCAATGAGCAGATGGAGGAGCAGCGGCATCTGATCGACCAGTTTCATGAGCAGATGGCCTACATCACCCAGAAAAGCAGCAAGGCGCTTACTCCGGTCTATGAAAGCCAAGCCATTCAAGGTGTCGTGAACATGCTGCAAACCGTCGCGCCGACCGATGCGTCTGTGCTGTTGCTGGGAGAAACGGGTGTGGGCAAGGATGTCTTCGCGCGTCTCACCCATGGGCACAGCGCCCGCAAGGACAAGATTTTTCTTAAGGTGGACTGCGGCGGTATTTCCGAAACCCTGACCGAGTCCGAGATGTTCGGCTATATGCCCGGAGCCTTCACCGGCGCGTCCAGCAAAGGCAAGGCCGGGTATTTCGAGCTGGCCGACGGCGGCACGGTTTTTCTGGACGAGATCGGGGAACTGCCCCTGTCCATGCAGACCCGCCTTTTGCGCGTGCTGCAGGACGGGGAGATCATGCGCGTCGGCGGGAGTCGCACCACGAAGGTCGATGTCCGGATTATCGCGGCCACCAACAAGAATCTTTCCGAATGCGTAGAAACGGGGACTTTTCGTCGGGATCTGTACTACAGGCTGAACGTGGCCACGGTCACCATCCCCGCTTTGCGCGAGCGTCCCGACGACGTGCGCCCCCTTGTGGAGCATTTTCTGCGGTATTATGCGGGAAAATACGGTAAAAGCATGGCCATCATGGAGGTCGCCCTCAGCATCCTGTCACGCTATCAATGGCCTGGAAATGTGCGGGAACTCCAGAATCTGGTGCATGGACTGGTCATCACCCACAAAGGTTCGCTCATCTCTTTGCGAGACCTGCCGGTCCACATCACCGAAGACAAGACCCGTGGCCGGTGTTATGCCGACGAAATCCTGACCGGTGGTCGCGCGCTCAAAAACATCATGGCCGACATCGAACGTGATTTTTTGCAGCAGGCCCTGGAAGTGCATGGTTCCGTGCAGAAAGTCGCCGATCTTTTCCAGATTGATCGCAGCACGATTTTTCGGAAAATCCAGAAGAAATAAATCCGGGGCGGCCGCCCCGGATCATCTCCCCTGTTCATCATTTCTTCCGTCATAGACGGATCAGAAATACCCTTCCAGCAGTTTTTCAAGGTCGTCGGCCGTCCCCTGACGCGGATTGTTGCGCATCAGGCGCTCCGTTGCGGCGGCGCGCTCGGCGATTCCCCGAATGTCTGCGCGTTGTATCCCGTGGGCGGCCAAGCCGGGCGTGACACCCAGATCGGTCAGCATCTTTTCGAATCCGGCCACGGCGCTCCGGGACCGGTCGCTTTCGGTTTTCAGGCCGGAATCGCAGCCCAGAATTTCGGCGATGCGTGCGTATTTTTCCGGCGCGGTCAGGCAGTTGAACGCGATGCCCATGGGCGCCACCGCGCCGACGAGCAGGCCGTGGGGCAGGTGGTAGTCTGCCGGAACGGCCATGGCGATGGCGTGGATGACCCCGTTCTGCGTATTGGAAAAGCCCATGCCGGCCAGGGCGGAGCCGTAAAGCATCTGCTCCCTGGCCTCGATGTCGCTCCCATCGGCGTAGGCTTTGCGGATGTTGCCCGCGATCATGGTCATGGCCTGGAGGTTGGCGCAATCCGTGAACGGGGTGGCGCTCTGGTTGACGAAGGACTCCATGGCGTGGACAAAGGCGTCGAGCCCGGTCGCTGCGGTCACGCGCGGCGGCATGGAGACGGTCAGTTCCGGATCGAGCACCACCAGCCTGGCAAAGAGATGGTCGCTGACAATGCCTTTTTTCGAGTTCGAGGCGATATCGGCCAGCACACTGATGGAGGTCATTTCGCTGCCCGTTCCGGCGGTGGTGGGAATGAGCACCGTGGGCAGGCACGGCGAAGGGATGAGATCGACCCCGAAGTATCTTTCGATGGAGCCTTCGTTTCCGGCAAGTACGGAGGCCGCCTTGGCCGTATCCAAGACGCTGCCGCCGCCCAGTCCGAGGATGAGATCGGCCTTGAACGTTTTGGCGCTGGCCGCGCATGCCTCGACCACGGATGGGGTCGGCTCGTTCGTCACCGCAGAGAAGATTTCAGCGAGGAGGCCGCTCCGTTTCAGGGAATCGATGATCGGCAGGTGGCTGCCACGGTGAACAGTGCCCTGGCCTGTCACTACGAGAACACGGGTCGCGCCGAGGCGTTTGATCTCAAGGCCGATGTCGGCGGAAGAACCTTGGCCGTGAATAATTGTGCTGACAGTTTTGAACGTATGAATCATCATGGCTCCCAAGTATCGTGCGTGAAATGTGTTGCGCGGTGCGGCGCGTGCGTTTTTACGGGTCTGCGGTGAGCGATTGTGACATGGCTGCCGGGCTCTTTGCACTTTGAAATCGTTAACGATCAGGTTCGTGGTTCTGAATCTCCTTGTCAATACCCGTGCTCGTTGTCTATCGTCCGGGTGTTTCTTGACCTTTTTATCTTACAGTGTGCGGTGCCATGATCCGAATTGCGCGATTTTTGATGAGCATGATGCTTTTCGTTCTGGCGTTCCCAGGCGAGGGCGCGGCTGCCCCTTTTCAGGGGAAACGCATTCTGTGGGTTGAATCCTACCACGAAGGGTTCTCCTGGTCGGATGGGATCGCGCGGGGGGTCGAGAAAATTTTGGATGGAACCGGGGTGGAATTGCGGGTGGTGCACATGGACACCAAGCGCAATCCATCAGCGCAACACGCAGAGGCGTCCGCCCGGGAGGCTTCGCGTATTCTGCGGGAGTTCGATCCCCACATGGTCATGGCCTCCGATGATAACGCGCAGCGCTATTTCGTGGTTCCTTTTCTGAAAGGCGGCGACCTGCCGGTGGTGGCGGCTGGGATCAACTGGGACGCCGGGGAACACGGCTATCCCGCGCCCAACGTGACTGGCATGGTGGAGGTCAATCTTCTGGATCCGGCCAAAGCCATGCTGCGCAAGTTCGGCCAAGGGGATCGTTTCGGCTACATCGCCGCCGATTCCGAGAGCGAGCGCAAGAACGTGCTGATCTACAATGCCCGCAGTTTCCAGGGCAAATTGCAGGGGCTTCTCGTTTCCCGGTTCGAGGAGTTCCTTCGCGCCTTCAACGAAGTCCAGGCCCGCTCGGACATGCTCATCATGGGCGGCAACGGCGGCATCGAAGGTTGGGATGATGCCGTGGCCCGGGAGTTTTTGCGAAAACACACCCGTGTTCCGACCGGCAGCTTCGACGAGTACCTCGCCCCGTACGTGATTTTCACCTTTGCCAAGGATCCCGAGGAGCAGGGAGAGTGGATGGCGCTCACCGCTTTGCGGGTGCTTGGCGGTGAAAGTCCCGCGTCCATTCCCATGGTCGAGAACAGGCGGGTCAGGCTGATCGTCAACCTGAAACTGGCCCGTGCCGCCGGGCTTGTCCTGCCGGTTTCCCTGCTCAAGACGGCGACCGTCATCGGCAAGGAAGAAGAGTGATCGGGAGAAACGCATGGACTTGAAATTCCGGGCCAATCTGACCGGATTCATTCTGGTGGCCAGCATCACTCTGGGTATTTCAGGCCTGGCGACGTTGACCATCGATCATCTGACCGAAACCCTCAATTTTCGCCTGCTGGACAAGGAACTCGACGAGTACCGCGAGAAGATTTTCGAATCCCGGAAGGTGCTCGACGGCGTCGGCTTGCTCGGAATCCGGGACTACGAGGACAAGGCCAAAGCCGACCTGCTCGCCTCCTTCAAGGCGCGGGCGCCAAAGATGTTCGGCCAACTCGGCATTGTCTCGTCCCGGGGCGAGGCCGTCATGTACGTAGGCCTTCCCGGCGAGCAGAATTTTGAGCTGTCGTGCCTGCCGGAGCTGCTGCGGATCGGAGCGGGCCGGATTGATTGCGTCACCGGCCAGGAAACGCGGATTGGTCCGTACCTGTTCATCCCGGAGTGGGATTGGCTACTGATGGTGACCGTCAGCGCTGAGGAGATGCGTTTTACCCGCAACGAATTTCTGGCCAGAGTTGCGTTTATTTTTGCCATCGCCTCCGTTTTTGGCTGGTGGTTTTACGTTCGCGCCGCCCGGGCGGTGCTCGACCCTGTGCTGGACCTGTCCAGAGCCGCGACGGAGATCAGTCGGGGAGATTGGCAAGGCCTGCCTGAGCCGCTGGCGCGCAAGGACGAGATCGGCGAATTGAGCCGCAATTTCGTGGCCATGGCCCGGCGTCTGCGCGACAGTCAGGCCGATCTGACGCGCCAGGCCGCGTCATTGCGGGAATCCAACATCCATCTGGAAGCACAGATCACGGAGCGCGTCCGTGTCGAGCATGATTTGCGCAAGGCCACGACTTCTTTCATGGGAATTTTTGATTCCTCTCCTTCCGTGCTGATTGCGGTGGATTGCGGATGCGTGGTGGCGCACTGGAATCGCACGGCCCGAACTTGGGTCGGACTTGAGCCGGAACAGGTTATCGGACTGCCTCTGGAACAGGCCCTTCCGCAGCTTGCTTGGCTGGTCGATACGGTGCGGCGATCCATGGATGAGGCGACGACGCTCAGCCTGACCAGGCAGTCCTATGAGCAGGCCGAAGAGAGACGGACCGTGGATATTCTGGTCAGCCCTTTGATCAGCGACGAGGTTTATGGCGCGGTCATTCGTCTGGATGACGTGACCGCCCAGATACGCATGGAAGAAGGGTTGATCGCGGCCAAGAAGAGCGCGGAAAGCGCCAATGAGGCCAAAAGCGAATTTCTGGCCAACATGAGCCACGAGCTGCGTACCCCGTTCAGCGGCATCATGGGCATGATGCGGCTTTTGCAAGGCACGGGGCTTGATGACGAGCAGCGCCGCTACGTCTGCCTGGCCATCAAGGCGTCGGACAGGTTCACCCGCCTGCTTACGGATCTGCTCGATATTTCGCGCATCGAGGCAGGCAAGCTCGATATCCATGAGCAGGAGTTTTCAACATCGGATCTGCACGACTCGGTCATGGAGATTTTTGCCCTGGCCAGTCAGGAGAAAGGGATTTCCTTGGAGTTCTTCATCGATCCGTCCGTACCCGCCCGGCTGGTGGGGGACGAGATGCGTGTGCGCCAGATCCTTTTCAACCTTGTCGGCAACGCGATCAAGTTCACGGAAAAGGGATGCGTTTGCGTCGAGATAATCCTCCTCTCCCCGGTCAAGGGCGCCGATCTTAGAGTCCTCTTTACTGTTTCGGACACCGGGATAGGCATACCTGTGGACATGTTGAGCGGGATATTCGGATCCTTCGTGCAGGTCGACGGCGCATCCTCACGTGCCTTTCAGGGAGCGGGACTCGGCTTGGCCATCGTCAAGCGCCTGGTGAAGCTCATGGGCGGGCAGATTTTCGCGGACAGCATCGAAGGCGAGGGGACGAACATGCACGTGGAACTGCCTTTCAAGATGGCGGGTTCACGCGCAGGCGAATCCAAATCCCGTCTGGACACCGGTTCAACAGTTCCCAGGCTGCATATCCTGCTTGTGGAAGATGAGCCGATAATCACTTTGTACACGCGGAAGCTGCTGGAGAAGGCTGGTCACCAGGTGACAACGGCGGAAAACGGTCTTGAGATATTCGGTCTGCCGGATCGCGACACCATCGACTGCATTTTCATGGACATTCAGATGCCTGTCATGGACGGAATAGAGGCGACACATGCAATTCGCTCGTCATCCAGGCCGGGGTACGCCAAAGATATACCGATCATTGCATTGACCGCCCATGCAATGATCGGTGACAGGGAAAAATTCCTGGGCTTGGGAATGGATGGGTATTTGACCAAGCCGGTGGACGCCAACGATCTGCAACGGGAACTGGAGAGGATCGCGGCGCATCGATCCACTGCTTGATAGTCCGTCCATTCTCTCCAATTCTTTTATGCGTGTATCACGCGTTTCCAGACACTTCCCGCAAAATTTACGGCTTTTTGAACCCGAATCTCCCCAGGATGGCCTGTCCTTCCTCACCCTTCACGAAATTAACGAAAGCCTGGCCCATGTCCTTGTTCTGCGATCCGGCGAGCAGGGCGATGGGGTAGGTGATGGGTTTGTGGCCGGTCACTTCGGCTGCGACGTTGACTTTGTCGGCGCGCAGGGCCGCGTCCGTGGCGTAGACGAATCCGGCCTGCACTTCGCCTCGGGCCACGTAGTCCAGGGCCTGGCGCACGTTTTCGGCCATGACGAATTTTGGGGTCAGGGCCTCGTACAGTCCCACGGCTTCAAGGGTGCCCTTGGTGTAGCGGCCAACGGGCACGGAGTCGGGGTTGCCGATGGCGACGAGTTTGAACGCTTCGCCTTTAAGCTCATCGGGCGTGCTCAAGGGGAGTTTGCTGTCCGCAGGAACGATCAGCACCAGGGCATTGCCGGCAAAATTGACGCGGGTGGCCGTATCCATGAGTTTCCCGGCCTTGTCCATGGTCGCCTGATCGGCCGAGGCGAAGACGTCCACGGGCGCACCCTGTTCCATCTGCTTGAGCAGCGCCCCGGACGAAGCGAAATTCAGAACCAGAGTGGTGCCGGGATGGGTCTTCTCGAAGGGTTCCTTCATTTCCGTGAAGGCGTTGGCCAGGCTGGCCGCCGCCGAGACAAGGAGGTCCTTGGCCATGGCCGGCGTGGACATGAGCACAATGCAAAGCGACAAAATTGTATGCAACGATTTCAAATTCATAGGGGTCTCCTTTTTTTTGATTGCTTTTTTCCTGGCCTGAAGAGCCCCCGTTTGGCAATATGGTCACGCACGCATGATAAAGCGTGACTGTATTGCTCAGGGCGCTGCATATCGTGCATCGCTTGTTGAGTACTCTTGCATGGTCATGAAAACGCTCTTGCCTGGAGAAATAATGTACAAATTGGACCAGCTTGATCCGAATACATTGATGCAACTGGCCTGTCTGGCGCAGGAGGAAGTCAAGCGCCGAGGGCTGGATGATCCGGTTGGCGGGCCAAGGCGAGCACCCAAGGCGGCCAGGATTTTTCAGGTCCCGGAGACGGTCAAATATCTCGATCACGGTCAGCTCGACGCCCTGACGCGCTCCTTTCGCGACTGGCTGCATGCGGCCCGCGATGCGCGGACCCGCCAGGCGCGCACGCGCATATGGCTCCTCTTTCTTCTGTTGCGTTACACGGGCATGCGTCTTGGCGAGGTTCTTGATCTCGACGATGGTACCGACTTCGACCTTGCCCGGGGCGTGGTCATGGTCAGGGGCGACGCGCCTCGCGAGATTCCCTTGCCTGCCGAGGTTGTGGACGCGCTGGCCCTCTTTTTCGAGCATCCCATGAGCCTGGAGCTGCGCGGAGAGGTTTTTCGCCTGGACCAGGGCTATGTGCGGCGCAAGTTTTCGGAGCGGGGCAAGGGCACGGATATCCCCCGTGAACTCCTCAATCCCCGCGTGCTCCGGCATTCCCGCGCCGTGGAACTGCTGCGCGGCGGGGTGCCGCTGGTTGTGGTGGACGCCATGCTCGGGCACCAGGGGCCGTCCTCGCAGTACGTCAGTTTTTCCGATGCCGACACCCGGCGCATCATGAATCATTACATATTCGAGGAACGGAAAATGAAGACATCCGCCCGCAACATGTTTGTCGGCCAGATCAGCGCCATCCGCGACGGGAACATCCTGAGCGAGGTGGAGGTGACCACAGCCACAGGGCTCAGGGTTGTTTCCGTCATCACCAAGGAGAGTTTCGAGAACCTGGGGCTGGCCATGGGCATGACGGTCATCGCCACGGTCAAGGCCCCATGGGTGGTGCTGGTCAAAGAGGAATCCATGCTCAAGACCAGCGCCCGCAACAAGTTCTGCGGCAGGATTTCCGCCGTAAACACAGGTCAGATCGCGGCCGAGGTGGTCGTGGATCTCGCCGACGGCACCAAGATCACATCGCTCATCACCGACGAGTCCGTGAGCAACCTGGATTTGAAGGTCGGCGATGAGATTTGCGCCATGGTCAAGGCCTTCTCCGTCATTTTGGCCCTCGAATAATCAAGCCTCCTTTGTGTGTGGGCCCGGTGCGAATTTTTCTGCGCCGGGCCCTTTTTCATTCGCAGGTCTGCGCGGCCAGGAAAAGTGGATCGAGGATCTGGCGAGGATTTTCATTCTTGCGGCGAGCTTCGTAGTCGACGACGTCCAGTACCCGGCCATGCCCGAAGGCGACCAGGGTCTGGGCGAAATGGTCCACATCTTCGAGGTCGTGGCTGACCATGACCATGGGTATGTCGAAGCGCTCCAGGATGTCGAACAGTTCCGCGCGCATGCGTTCGCGCAGGGGCTGGTCCAGCGCGGTGAAGGGTTCGTCCAGGAGGAGCAGGTCCGGGTTTGGGGCCAGGGCACGTGCCAGGGCCGTGCGCTGGCGCTGGCCGCCTGAAATCTGGGCAGGACGCTGGCCGGCAAGACCGGTCAGGCCACACAATTCCAGCAGTTCGTCGACGCGCTCACGGTGCGCCGCTTTGAGTGGGCCGAAGACGGGTTTGAGGCAAAAGGACACGTTGTCGCGCACGGTCAGGTGCGGAAAGAGGGCGTAGTCCTGGAAGAGCATGCCGATGTTGCGCTTGCGGGCCGGGACGTTCACGCCGGAGGCGGCGTCGAAGAAGGTGCGGCCGCAGACCTCGATGTGGCCGCTGTGGGGTCTCAACAGCCCGGCCAGGGCCATGAGGGTCAGGCTCTTGCCCGAACCCGAGGGGCCGAAGAGTGCGATGCGCCGTCCGGGCGCCTCGAAACGGGCCCGAAGGCGAAACTCAGCGCCGGGCGCGGACACACGGGTGTCGATGTCGCATGAGATGGTCCGGGCCGGTGTCTTCGGTTCGGTCCGTGGGTGCATGGATGCCTCGGAACGGGAGCTGGATGTGCGGCCGATCATGAACATGGTCAGGCCTGCCATCTGGGGGTTAAAAGACGCCCTGAAACCCAGAGAATGAGCGTGCACAGCACGGAGATGACCAGCACCAACTGCGCGGCCAGGCTGTCCTGTCCGGCCTGGGTCGCGCTGTACACGGCCAGGGACAGTGTCTGGGTGCGGCCGGGCAGGTTGCCCGCGATCATGAGCGTGGCCCCGAACTCGCCCATGGCGCGGGCGAAGGCGAGCATGGTCCCGGCCAGGATGCCGCGTCCGGCCAGCGGCAGACAGACGCGCAGGAACACCCGCCACTCCGGATATCCGAGAGTCCGGGCCGCGTCCTCGTATTTGCGTTCCACGCCGTCCAGGGCGGCGCGGGCGGATTTGAAGATGAGCGGAAAGGAGACCACGGCGGCGGCGATGACCGCCCCCTGCCAGGTGAAGATCAGCGTCACGCCGAAGGTCTCTTGCAGCCAGCGGCCCGCAAAACCGTTCCGGCCGAGCAGCACGATCAGATAATAACCGAGCACCGTCGGCGGCAGCACCATGGGCAGGCTCAGGATGGAATCGAGCAGTTCCTTTCCCGGGAAGCGGTAGCGGTGGAAAACCCAGCCCAGGAGCACCCCGAAGACCAGGGAAGTCAGGGTGGCCAGGGCGGCCACGCGCAGGCTGAGCTGCACCGGGAAGAGAAAGGTCATGTCCATTCGCATTGTCCGTTGGCGAAGGTTGGGCGGTGTTCCGCCGAGGGTGTTTACAGGCTCTCAAGCAACAACCGGGCCGCAGGAAGGTGTTCTCGAAACCGCAGATTCCGACGTTCATATCCTATAAGCTTTCCGGTCCGTTGAGCTCAAGCCGGTCACGGTAGCGCGGAAAAGCGTGACCGGTAGCCGCGATGATATCCGCTCCTTTTCGGACGGACTACGATGTGGGTTTCTACATATTTGCAGCAGGATACATAAACGTAGTTATTATGAGTGCAGATATCGAGCACTTTCGAATATTTTTGCGATGCCGCGTTATTCTCTTCCAAAGTATCTCACACTTCAGTCCCTGCGCATACCGCATACTGCGTAGCTTCAGTTTCGCAGCGGTACACGATGCGCCGAATGTCCATGTCTTCGCTTCTTCATTAAATCCAGGGCTCCATTCTGGCTCACCGGAGCGTGCCGGATAATTTTGGCCAGAGGAGGTGGAAGATGATTAACGCGGTCGCCAGTCGCTCCATGCACCGGAATGTCACGGATGCAGTGCCTGCGGGAATCCGTGGATAAAGGGTGCGCGTTTTGACTCGTGAGGGAACCCTTTTGCCACAAAATCAGCGGGCCAGGGAATACAGGGCCGACTATGAACGGAGGAAGAAATGAGTGCTACAAAACCCTTTGATGAAGTGGCCATAAGGATGTACCGGGAAGATCCCGCTTTGGCGGCGGACATGCTCAATGCATGCCTGGAAGACGGCGATACGGAAGGATTTTTGCTGGCGCTGCACCATGTTTCGAACGCCGTTGAACTGGAGGCCAGGCATACTGACAAGGCCCTGAGGGGTGTTCTCGGACACGTGGGATCCAAGGAATGAAGAAGAACTCCGACACCACAATCAACGTCCGCGGCACCAGGATCACCGTGATTCGTCGACAGGACGAGGACTTCATTTCACTCACCGACATCGCAAAGTCGAGGAATCCGGAGCACACCGACGACCTCATTCGCAATTGGCTACGTAATCGTAATACGTTGGAGTTTCTCGGCATATGGGAGCAACTTCACAACTCCGGTTTTAATCCCGTCGAATTCGACGGGATTAAAAAACAGGCCGGACTGAACAGCTTCACGCTCACTCCGAAACAGTGGATTGATCAAACCGGCGCGATCGGGATTGTTTCCAAAGCCGGACGCTACGGCGGAACGTATGCCCATACCGATGTGGCTTTCGAATTTGCGTCCTGGATCTCAGTGGAATTCAAGCTTTACCTCATCAAGGAATTCCAGCGTCTCAAAGAGGACGAAAATCGCCGCCTTTCCCTTGCCTGGAACCTCAACCGCATGTTGGCCAAGATCAACTACCGCATCCACACCGACGCGATTCAGACGCATCTCATCCCGAAGGAAGTTACCGCAAAACAGGCCGCTTTCGCATACGCCGAAGAGGCCGACCTCCTCAATGTCTCCCTCTTCGGCCAGACCGCCCGCGAATGGCGGGACGCCAATCTCGGCAAAGACGGTAATATGCGCGACCACGCCAGCCTCGAACAGCTTCTTGTTCTCGCCAACCTCGAAAACATGAACGCCGAGTTTATCCATATGGGACTCCCTCAGGGCGACCGTTTGAAACGGCTTAATCAAATTGCCATCCGCCAGATGCAAACGCTCACCGCACGAATCGCAAAGCAGTTGGGAAGAGGGCAAAAGTGACAGCTGGGGCTACGGAAAGTTGTAAAATATGAAACTTTCTGAAGAGTCCGGTCACATTCGCATTTTCCGTTGGCGAGGGTTGGGCGTGTTCTGCCGTAAATGGTTCCAGGCTCTTGAGCAACAACCGGGCCGCAAGAAGGCGTTCCCGACGTCGCGTATCGAGACTTTCAAGATCCCTTAGCTTTCCGGTTCGTTGGCCTCAAGCCGGTCACGGTAGCGCGGAAAACATGACCGGGAGCTGCGATGATATCCGCTCCTTCGCGAACGGCTTACGCCTGTGGATTTCTACACATCTACAGTAAACGACATAAGCGTAGCGTTTGTCCGAGCGTAGATTTCGAGCCCGATGGCTGATTCCCATCCTTGCTTGCGCTCTCCACCTCTTTTCCTGTAGCTCAATGCATTCGATCCCGAGTCGTGCACTGCACACAAGGCAACTCAACAACATCCAGGAGAATGACATGTTCGCTGTAATGGTCAATGTTCACATCAAGCCGGAATACAGGAAAGAATTCGTGGAGGCCATGCTCGACGACGCACGCGGGTCCGTGCGGAACGAGAGCGCGTGTCTGTTGTTCAATGTGGTTCAGGACAGCGAGGACGAGAACTGCCTGCACCTTTACGAAGTCTATGCCAGCGCCGAGGCCTTCGAAGAACACAAGAAGACCCCCCATTTCACTCGCTGGGTGGAGACCACCAAAAACTGGCTCGCCAGCCCCCTGGAGATTGCAACGGGTGTCCATCTGTTTCCCGATGACGGCGTCTGGAAAAAGCAGGCCTGAAGACGGTCTGCACAAACAGTACTTCATAATTTTGGAGGAACAGGTCGGGAGTAAGCCAGCAGTGTTGGGGTACCAGGCGTTGCTCTTCATTACGGAAGGCCGGGAAGAAAGAGGGTCGGCTCAGTGACTTTGTGACTCATTTTGTTGAAAAAATGAGTCACAAATCAATTTATCATGCACATGTGAGTCGAAAAGAATTGGGTGCCAAAAATGCAGGGCACAGGCAGGCGTATTGGGTGAAGCGGAAGAATGGGCTGGCGGTTCTTGAAGTGGTCAAGATTCAAGATCTGATTCTCGCCTTTTATGTGACCCTCGCCTTTTATGGTTCAAAGCCTGGTCATACTGGAAGCGGGGCAAGCAATGCCGCTATTTCCGATTGAATGGCCTCACAGTCAACGAGTCGTTCAAACCAGTCAGGAGCCGTACTGTCGCATGACAGGCTGACAATCCCTCCGAGGACCGCGCCACGATGAGCGTTTTCGCCACCCAGGTTGGTGTTGGCCAGCAGGGCGGCCTTGAGGTCATTGCGGTATTTGTATGCCAGGTACAAAAGGCTCGGCCACGAATCACTGATGTAGCATGCGGTGGAATACCTGCCACCGACGATTTCCCTGTCTGTCCGGGCGCGATCCACCATGTGCGCAAGGTCGATGCCCATGGTCGTCTCGGCTGCCTCCAGCAGATACCGGTCCGGGGACTCACCTGCCTTGCGCAGGAGCAGGCCTGCAACAAGGGCGACATACCCGTCACAGATACGGCCCAATGTCTCATCCGGATGCGTCAGAAAGAGATGCTCCCGGCAGGTTGCCTGTGCCGTGCTCAACGCAGCCCCATGCAGCAGACTACTCATGGCCAGAGGGCCGATGGTCACCAATCCGCCCATGGATGGGGTGTCATGGGTACGGGCGCCGCACTGATGCGGGGGCTTTTTTGCGACAAGGTTGGCAAAGAATCCGCGATGATATGATTCGGCGTAGGTGTCTCTGTGCCGGGGCGGATCGGCGGTCATGAACTCGATGTAGGACTGCAGAAAGTGGTCGCGGCTGTAGCGGCCGTTACTCGCGATAATGGAACGCATGAGCACGCGTGCACAGTGCGCATTGAGGGTGTTGTCGCCCGCCTGCATCCCATGGTGATAGTGCCGATTGGCCTGACCCCACAGGTGCTGCCGGCCTTTGAGGATAACCGTGCCGATGATCTCCGGTGAGTCGGACAGGCCCCCGTGCGCCGACCGGCCGCCACGCCGGGTGGAGTGAAGCGACATGATCGATGAAGGGTGAAATTCCGGCGCAGCTTCGAACTCTTTGATGCCGCCGGGAAAGGCGCGTTCGATATCGGCGGTGTCATAGTACCAGTGCACCGGCATCGCCAGGGAGTCGCCGACAAAAAGAGAGGCGAGGGCCGCCGATGCTCGCTGCAGGGATATGGACGGTATAGGGCCGTGGCTTGATGGCGTTGGTTCCATGGGAGATTCCTTTATTTGCCATGTATGCACCAGAGGAGGGTGGTCAGAAGGCTGATCAATCTGGTGGTTAGCTTGAATCAGTTTCACATTTCGGGCGAAAAGGAAAGTTGGCGGGAATAATTTACTTTCATGCAACCAATCAGGCGGGTCTACGGAAAGTTGTAAAATATGAAAGCCGGCAGAGTTGGGGTACCAACCGCTGCTCATCATTTACGGAAGGCTGGGAATAAAAATGGTCGGCTTAGTGATTTGTGACTCATTTTACCGATAAATGAGTCGCAAATGAATTTGTCATGCATATGTGAGTCGGAAAAAATGGGTGTCGTCAGGGCCTCTGTTTCCTCATTTTTCCAGTCGGCACCACAGTATTGCGACTCACAAAGCGGTCTGGGTCTCTGAGACCAAGAGTATACTGAAATATTTGGCAAAGCGGTCTGGGTCTCAAGCGGTCTGGGTCTCCAAGCGGTCTGGGTCTCTGAGACCAAGAGTATGCTGAAATATTTGATATTTTGTTTGAAAAAGGGCTTTTTTCGGGCGTTAGAATTGCTTTTTTTCTTTGCGAAGACGTTTTTTTCTGTCTAGCATATTGTGATTAAATGATAAAACTCTTGAAATTGCGAGTAAGTATGCCAATTTGAGTAAATTGGCGGGTTGGTATGTATTAGACATTTTAGGGTCTGAGTCTCTGAGGCCAAGAGTACAGGCAGGCGAATTGGCTGAAGTGGGAGAGTGAGGCTGGCGGTTTTTGAATTGGTCAAGATTCAAGATGTGCCCCTTGCCTTTATGAACCGGCAAACCGGTTTCCGACATGGTTAAGGGCAAGGAAAAGAACGAGCGGATCAAAGGGCGACGCCGTGAACTCCCGCCTTCGAGAAATGGAGATGGCGTCAGCCAAGACCAGTCAATACATTTTATATACAAAAGAGGCCGCGCTTTTTTCAGAGTAGGAGGCGCGGGAGGAATGCCTCACACCTATCCCTGCCTGCACCCAATATTGACGTCGGGCTAAGCCATGGCTAAGTCTTTTTTTACACGACACATGACAAAGGAGGGCTTTATGTCCACAGCAGTAGTGCCTATGCACCAGGCAAAGAGTACCCTTTCACAGTTGGTCAAACGTGCCGCCGATGGTGAAACCATTTTCATCGGCAGCTATGGCCGGGCGGAGGCCGTACTTTCTTCAGCCGCCAACGCCAAGCCCAAGAAACGCCTTGGCCTCCTGGAAGGCAAGCTGATTGTTCCCGATGATTTTGACGAACCCTTGCCTGCGGAAATTCTCGTCGCCTTTGAGGGGGAAGCCAAATGAGGCTGCTGCTGGATACCAACGCGCTGCTCTGGGCGCTGATCAATGGACCGCGCATTGACCCGGTGAGAGATCTGCTGCTTGCGGACGAGAACGAAGTTTTTGTGAGCACCGTCTCCTGGTGGGAAATCGCCATCAAAACGAATATCGAAAAACTGGACGCCAACTTGTCTGAACTTCGCGCTTCAGCGCAGGAAAGCGGGTTTCTGGAGTTGCCGCTTCTCGGCTCACACGCGGAAATGCTGGCGACACTATCCAGGTACCACAACGATCCTTTTGATCACATGCTGGTGGCTCAGGCCATGGCCGAACCCATGCGGCTGATCACCGGCGACGGAGTCCTCGCCAAGTACACGCCTCTGGTCATTCTTATTTAGTCCGACTGGGTCTCTGGGCCGGGTCTGTGAAATCGACAGCACTCGTGCCTTGCGACTTGAACCTTCCGCATTCTGATGAAGCCGGTTCCTCGGCGTCCACGTTCCAAAAAACCGCTTGAATTTCTTGGTCATGTTGAGCGGCCATCACTCCGCATGCCTGGCCTGTCTCTTCCCAGGGCTCAGCGTATTCCGGGCCTGCAACGAGCCGGGATGGACAGTCATGTTGTCTGAGATCACCACGGGCAGAGGGCGGCCTTTGACCTTGAGAAGATCGGCGGCGATGGCGTTGGCCGCTTCGTCCTTGGCCAGGCCGAGTTCCTCGGTCAGGTAGGCGAAAAAGAGTTCCGCCAGACGTTTCAAGGCAATCTGCCAGGTGGACTCGGTCGCGCCGTACAGCCATTTCGAAAACCGCAGAAATCCGGCATAGACATCCTGATCCGGCCACAGCAGGCGCACGCTGCCGTTAAAATTGCCGCTGTTATAGAGCAGATCCCAGAAGCGGGCCATGCGCTTCAAGTCCTGCATGGCTGTAAAATCAATCAGGTCGTTGGCCAGGATTTCGTAGGGGGGATAGGGCAGATAGGTCATCCCATGTACGGCATCGTGTCTGTTCAAGGTGGTGCCGGACAGTTTTTTTAGGACACCCAGTTGGATTTCCGCCCTGGTCAGGCCCGCCAGCCGGTTCAGGTTGCGGCCAAAGCTGTCGGCGCTTTCCCCGGGCAGCCCGATGATCAGATCCACATGCAGATGGGCATTGGTCTCTTCTTCCAAAAAGCGCAGGTTGGCCGTGATCCTGTCCATGTCCAGCCGCCGGTGAATGGACGCGGCCACATCCGCATTCAGGGTCTGGATGCCGACTTCCAGTTGCAGGGTGCCCGGAGGAAACTGGGCAAGCTTCTCCCGCAATTCAAAAGGAAAATGTTCGGGCACAACTTCGAAATGGACCAGAAACGGCGGCTGCCGCCGCAGGAAAAAATCTAAGATAGGGCCGACCCGCTGCATGCTCAGGTTGAACGTGCGGTCGATGAACTTGAAGTTGCGCGCCCCGCGGTCCCAGAGCGTGGCCAGTTCGCGCAGAAAGCGGTCCGGGTCGAAATAGCGGACCAGCTTGTCGATGGAGGACAGGCAGAATTCGCAGGAAAAAGGGCATCCCCTGGACGCTTCCACATAGATGACCCGGTGCGCGACGTCCGCGTCGGTGTACAAGTCGTACGGCATGACCAGGCGGTCCGGATCGGGCGGGCTGGCCGTGATGATCCGGGGCAACCCGGCGCTGCCTGTCAGATAGGCGCAGCAGAGCTGATGGAATTGCTCTTCGCCTTCACCGCAGATCACGTGGTCTGCCTGGGAAAAATCGAGCCGGTGCGGAAAATGGCTGACCTCCGGCCCGCCAAGTACAAGCAGCACCTCGGGCGCAAGGGATTTGAGAATACGCACCAACTGTTCGCATTCCTTCCCGTTCCAGATGTAGACGCCAAGGCCGATGATCCTGGGACGATGGGCCAGGATTTTTTCAGCGATATCGAGCAGGTGATCCGAAATGACGAATTCCTGGATAACGGCCCGGTGCCGCAGGTCATGCAGATTGGCATGCAGGTAGCGCAGCCCGATGCTGGGGTGGATATACCGGGCATTCAGCGTGGTCAGAACAATATCGTGCATAGGTGGATGCCTGGGTTTGCGAAATGTTGTGGGCGATTTTCCGTGCTTGCCTGTCCTTCGACGTCGTGAGCGGCGAGTTCATGTTCTCACTGACTTTAATATCTCCAGTCAAGCCAATGGGGCCGACGACATGATCGAGCGGGACGGCACCGCGTGCATGGCGAACCACCACGTCATCGTGTTCTTGAAATCAAGGAGAATTCCATATGTATTATTTATAACATATTGATAATATTGATCGATATAGTATCGTAGCATCATCTTTGTGTCCGTTGTTCATGCCGCAATGCCTGGCACGGACCCAAGAACCGTAAAACCATGGAGGTTTTGATGACTACGTTTTCACGACGAGGGTTCATGAAACTGACCGGGGCGGGCGTTGCGGCCGTGTCCCTGTCCCAACTGGGGTTCGATCTGAAGCCCGCCTATGCCTATGCCAAGGCCCTGAAGATCGAGGGAGCCAAGGAGGTCATTTCGACCTGCGCTTTCTGCTCCTGCGGCTGCCAGATCATCATGCACATCAAGGACGGCAAGATCATCAGTTCCGAGGGCGACCCGGATTATCCGGTCAGCGAAGGTTCGCTGTGTCCCAAGGGTGCTGCGTTCTATCAGATGCACGTTAGTGATCACCGCGTGCTCGTGCCCAAATACCGAGCACCGGGCAGCGACAAATGGGAAGAGAAGGATTGGGACTGGATGCTCGACAAGATCGCGCGCAAGATCAAGGACACGCGCGACAAGGACTTCCAGCTGACCAACGACAAGGGTGTGACCGTCAACCGTTGGGAATCCTATTTCCAGCTGGGGACATCCCAGATGGACAATGAAGAATGTTCCGTCACGCATCAGATGTGTCGGGCGCTGGGAGGCGTGTACATCGACCATCAGGCCCGGGTCTGACACAGCCCAACTGTACCGGCTCTGGCAGAGTCGTTCGGACGTGGCGCGATGACCCAGCATTGGATTGATATCAAGAACGCCAATGCTATTCTGATAATGGGCAGCAATGCTGCCGAGCACCATCCCATTTCCTTCAAATGGGTTTTGAAGGCCAAGGACGCGGGGGCCAAGGTGATCCATGTGGATCCGAAATTCTCGCGCACGTCGGCCAGGAGCGATCTGCATGTTCCGCTCCGTTCCGGCACGGATATCGCTTTCCTGGGCGGCATGGTGAAGTACATTCTGGAGAAGGATCTGATCCAGAAGGAATACGTCACCGAATACACCAACGCCTCCTTCATCGTCGGCGACGACTACACGTTCGAGGACGGCCTCTTCTCGGGTTACGATCCGGAAAAGAAGAAGTACGACCAGAAGAAGTGGGCCTTCGCCAAGGACGAGAACGGGGTTTCCAAGCGCGACAAGACGCTCAAAGACCCGCGCTGCGTGTATCAGTTGCTCAAAAAACACTACGAGCGCTACGATCTGGACACCGTGTCTTCCATCACCGGTGTGTCCAAGGACAACCTGCTCGCGGTTTACGAAATCTACACGGCCACCGGCAAGCCGGACAAGGCCGGGACCATGATGTACGCCCTGGGCTGGACCCAGCATTCCGTGGGCGTGCAGAACATCCGTCTCGGCGCGATGGTCCAGCTCCTTCTGGGCAACATCGGCGTGGCCGGCGGCGGCGTCAACGCCCTGCGCGGCGAGCCCAACGTCCAGGGCTCCACGGACCATGCCCTGCTCTGGCACATCATCCCCGGTTACAACGCCGTGGCCACTTCGGCCTGGCCGACCCTGGAAGAGTACCTCAAGGCCAACACTCCCGTGACCAAGGATCCCAAGAGCGTGAACTGGTGGGGCAACCGGCCCAAGTACATGGTCAGCCTGCTCAAAGGCTGGTTTGGCGACAAGGCCACGGCCGAGAACGAGTTCTGCTACAATCTGCTGCCCAAGGTCGAGCCGGGCGTTGATTACGCCAGCATGTTCATGTTCGACAAAATGTACGAGGGCAAGGTCAAGGGCGGCATGATCTTTGGCCACAATCCGGCCATGAGCATGCCCAACACCCACAAGATCCGCGAGGCGCTTGGAAAGCTGGACTGGCTGGTGGTGGGCGAAGCGCACGACACCGAAACCTCGTCCTTTTGGCGCAACCCTTCGCTGGACCCCAAGAAGGTGCCCACCGAAGTGTTCCTGCTGCCCTCCTGCCAGCGTGGCGAGAAGGATGGCACCACCTCCAATTCCGGCCGCTGGTATCAGTGGCATTACAAGGGCTACGAGCCGGCGGGCAAGAGCAAGTCCATGGGCTGGATGGTCGTCGAGATCATGAAGCGCGTGCGCGCCCTGTACGAAAAGGAGAAGGGCGTCTTCCCCGAGGGCGTTCTGACCCACTCCTGGCCCAAGGAATACGATGCCGAAGACATGGCCAAACGCATCAACGGCCAGTTCACCCGCGACGTGACCATCAAGGACGTGACCTACAAGAAGGGTGATCAGGTGCCCGGTTTCGCGTTGCTGCAGGCGGATGGCTCCACCTCCAGCCTGAACTGGCTCTATTGCGGCGGCTATCCGGCGGCGGACAAGAACCTGTCCAAGCGCCGCGATCTGACCCAGACGCCCATGCAGGCCAAGCTCGGCCTCTTCCCCGGATACTCGTGGGCCTGGCCCATGAACCGGCGCATCATCTACAACCGCGCCTCGGTGGACGTTAACGGCAAGCCCTTCAATCCGGAGCTGCCTGTCATCGCCTGGGAAGACGGCAAGTGGATCGGCGACATTCCGGATGGTCCGGCTCCGCCCATGGCCATGGAAAAGGGAACCTATCCCTTCATCATGCACACAGAAGGCCACGGTCAGCTCTACGGCCCCGGCCGAGTGGACGGGCCGTTCCCGGAACACTACGAGCCGGCCGAAACGCCCATTGCCAAGAATCCGTTCTCTGCGCAGATGAACAACCCATGCATGAAGGTGACGAAAAGCGACAAGGACCTGCTGGCCAAGAATGCCGATCCGAAATACCCCATCGTGCTGACCACCTACAGCATGACCGAGCACTGGTGCGGCGGCGGCGACACCCGCAACACCCCGTACCTGCTTGAGGCCGAACCGCAGCTCTATGTGGAGATGAGCCACGAGCTGGCGGGTGAGAAGGGCATCAAGAACGGCGACCATGTGGTGGTCGAGAGCATCCGCGGCAAGGTCGAGGCCGTGGCCATGGTCACGGTGCGCATCACCCCGTTCTTGGTGGAAGGCAAGACCGTGCACCTTGTCGGTATGCCTTTCTGTTTTGGCTGGACAACGCCCGGCGTGGGCGACGCCACGAACCGTTTGACCCCGTCTGTTGGTGATCCGAACACCACCATTCCGGAGTACAAGGCGTGTCTGGTGAATATCCGCAAGGCCGACAAGGTCACGGAACTGGCCATTTAAGCAGGGAGGAACATCATGGCGAAGAGCATCTTCATCGATACCACCCGCTGCACGGCTTGCCGTGGCTGTCAGGTGGCGTGCAAGCAGTGGCATGACCATGTGGCCGTGCCCACAAAACAGACCGGCACCCATCAGAATCCGCCGGATCTGACCCCCAACAACTTCAAACTGGTCCGTTTCTCGGAACACAAGATCGACGGGCACGTTCATTGGCTCTTCTTTCCCGATCAGTGCCGCCATTGCCTGCAGCCCGCCTGCAAGGCCACGGCGGACATGTATGTGGAAGGCGCCATTGTGCTGGACGAGGCCACCGGCATCGTCGTCTGCACGGAAAAGACCAAGGATCTGACCAAGGAACAGTGCGACGAGATCATCGACTCCTGTCCCTACAACATCCCGCGCCGCAACGAGGTTTCGGGCGAGCTGGCCAAGTGCGACATGTGCATCGATCGCGTCCAGGCGGGCCTTGTGCCCATGTGCGTGAAAACCTGCTGCACAGGCGCCATGAGCTTCGGCGAACGCGAGGACATGCTCATCAAGGCCAAGCTGCGCCTGACCCAGGCCCAGGCGGATCTTGAGAGGCCGAAGTCCGAGCTTGAGACCAAGATCGCCTGCGATGTGCACAAGAGCTGCACGATTCTCGATCAGGAAGATCTGGGCGTCATCTACTTTTTGGAGATGCCCAGGGAAATGTACCATCAGTATGCCGCCCGCGAGATCAAGCCCCTGAACAGGGCCGATTTCCTGGCGAGCCTGACGAAGCCCTTCAAGAACATTCTGGGCTGACGCATTCATTAACTTCGGCCCGCCGGAATCCCGGCGGGCCGCTTTCTCAAGGAGAGAACATGCCGAGCACTGGAATTCAGACCAAGGAGAGCGCACTTAACCTCCTGGCCAAACGCCACGAGCCCTTTCAGGAGATCATCAACCGTTTTGGCTTGCTGCTCTGCCGTCAGGCCGAGCTGCGGACGGAGCTTCCGCTTGCAAACATACATGGGGTGACTGTTGACGAGGGTCGGTTTCTGGGCGGAGAGGCGCTGGTCAGCTTCGTGGACAGCGAAGTGTTCGCTGCGGCCTTGAAGGCGGCGGCACTCCGCGTGTGGCCCGTGACGGGCGTTATTTTTCCGGCTTTGGCCGAAAGCCTGACGGATCTTGGACGGAAACTGGACGCGGATCCGGCCTGGACCAGCCTGTGTCTGAAGGTCGTGGTCCATGGCGAGGGTGAGGCCCTTGATTTGGCTGCGGGACAGGCCGCGGTCAGCCCCGATTTCCTGCTCATGGCCCTGCGCGCGGCGTATGGACCGTGCATCGCGGCCAACAGGCCGGCCCTTTTGGCCCTCGCGCCCGCGAAGCTGTGGCGCAATCCTCACTGCCCGGTCTGCGGTTCCGATCCGGACCTTGCCGTGCTCGAAAACCATCCCGATCCTTCCGAATTTCTGATCTCCAAAAGTGGGGAGCTCTGGCATCATTGTCCGGTTTGCGCGCATCGCTGGCGCTTTGTACGCATGATCTGTCCAGGCTGCGGCAACCAGGAGCACGAACGCATCACGCGCTTTTCCCTTCCGGATTCCCCGCGTGAGCACATCTATGCCTGCGAGGATTGCCACCAGTACCTGCCCTGTCTGGACCTGGTGGAGAGTTCCGAGAACGTTGATTTTGATCTGGCCGCTTTGGGGCTGGTGCATCTGGATGCCGTGGCCCAGAGCAGGGGATACTTTCCGCTGTCCCCGGCCCCATGGACCGCCATGGGAATCGCGCAGAAACAGGCCAAGGCCTCATGATTTCCTGATTTTCACCCTCCTCCAAGGTGAAGGGTCGCCAGCGGACCGGGCGGGTTCGTTGGCGGCCGTTTTTTATGCGTCAGGCCGGGGTACGAAGGCGCAGAGCGCTTGCGCCAGGACGGGAATCAGATCCTCATTTCGTGAATTGTAGCGCAGCTCGCATTCCTTCAGATAGAGCGGAAAATGCGAGGCCGGTACGCCGCGCATCTGGCGCAGGCGCTGTTTGGCGAAGCTCCAGAAGGGGGACGCCTCCACGGGCAGGCGCTTGTCCGCGTGCTTGATGTAGCGGGCGGGCCACAGTCCGGAGCCGCACGAGACAAGTGCCAGGTATTGTTTGTAGGGCGCGGTGTAGACCACCTGGCCGACGCTTGCCGTCTTGAGGCAGAAGTTCAGCTTGAAGTGCAGCAGGTTCTCGGCGCGCAGGTCCGGCAGCAGATCGCAGATGGCCACGCCGCCGAGTTCGATGATGCCGAAGACCGGGGCGTTGACGATCTCCTGGGTGGGCAGGGGGTTGCCCGGTCCGGGCCAGATGCCCGCGTCATAGAGCCGCCCGGCGTCCAGGGCCTGGGCCACGATGGCCCGCCGCACGGTATCCGCCGCCTTGAGAATGGTGGCGTAACTGACCTCCATTTCCGCCGCGATGCTTGCCGGCGCGATGTCCAGCGCAAAGAGCTTCAGGAACCAGAGCCATTGCCGCGAGGTGAAGGCGCAACGGCTTAGATAGCGGCGGCTGAAGTCGTGAAAGGTGTACCCGCAGCGACCGCATCTGCGCCTGCCATCGGCGAGATGGTAGAGTTTTCGATTTTTACAGGCCGGACAATACCGCTGATGGTTTTTCCAGCAAAAATCCAAAAAGAACCTGCGTGCCGATTTTTCTGAAAAAGTCAAAGTATTGAAGCTTATTATATTAATTTTCGTCATTGCTTCCCAGTGCCGGATCGTAATTGTGTACATGTTTGGCAATCCGCTCGTACGCGTTTCTGTCATAAACAATGATGCCAAACAAGGCATAATAATAAGCCTGTCTCAAAAGAATGGGTCAAAAAGAGACATCTGGGTGTCTTTTCTTTATAACCATTTGTTTTTTAATATTGTTTGCGCTGAATTTGCGGGGCCAAAGCGTTGGGTTGTGGAGGGCGCGTGTGTTGATGATGGGGAGTCGCGTGATAGGTTCGCATCCGACATTCCCTGAAATTTCACATTTGGAGCGCCCATGAATATGCCTGAAGGATCTTCCGCCTTGAGTTATGCCAGCCCCGTCATCGGTCCGTATACGGTCGACGAATTCATCGACGCGGCGGCCCGTTTTCACGGGTACGCGGCCCCGGGACTGATCCTGGGCGGGTTCATGGTCCACGAGGCGCGAAGTCACATCGCCGAGGGCGTCCTGTTCGACGCCATTTCCGAAACCGCCTGGTGCCTGCCCGACGCCGTGCAGATGCTCACCCCCTGCACCGTGGGCAACGGCTGGATGCGGATTTTCAATCTGGGCCTCTACGCCGTGTCCCTCTTTGACAAATCCACCGGCAAGGGTGTGCGGGTGGCCGTGGAGAGCGACAAGCTGGAACCGTATCCGGTCATCCGGGAGTGGCTTTTCAAGCTCAAGCCCAAGAAGGAACAGGACAGTGACCGGCTGCGCCAGGAGATTCGCCTGGCGGGGGCGTCCATCTGCTCCGTGAAGGAGATCAAGCTGCGGCCCGAATTCATGGGCGGCCGGGGCAAGGGCGCCATCGCCGCCTGCCCGTCCTGCAGCCAGGCCTATCCGGCCCGGGACGGCTCGGTCTGCCGGTCGTGCAAGGGCGAATCGCCCTATGTCGGCTGGATTGGCGGGCACGACAGCCGCGAGCTCGGCTTTGACGGCCCGAAGCTGCGGGTAGTGCCCACGGCCGAAGCTGTGGGCAAAAACGCCCTGCACGACATGACCTGCATCGAACCGAGTGTCAGCAAGGACGCCGCCTTCGCCCGAGGCCAGGTGCTCGACGTGGGCGATGTCTGCCGTCTGCAACGCATGGGCCGCTTCGAGGTCTATGTGCAGGAGGACGAGCAGGACGAGGCCTGGGTGCACGAGGATGACGCGGCGCGCGTGCTGGCCTCGGCCCTGGCCGGGGATGGCGTGGACAGCTCCGGTGATCCCCGCGAGGGAAAGATCACCATGACCGCCACCCGTGACGGCATGCTCATGATCGACGAGAACGCCCTGGAGTCATTCAACTCCATTCCCGGAATCATGTGCGCCAGCCGTCATGCCTTCAGCGTGGTCTCGCGCGGGCAGCAGATCGCCGCCACGCGGGCCATTCCTCTTTATCTGGGCCGCGATGTCCTGGAAGAGGCGGGCAGAATTCTGGAAGGCGGCCCGCTTTTGGAGGTCCGTCCCTTGCGCAAGCGCAAGGTCGGCATCCTGGTCACGGGCACGGAAGTCTTTCAGGGCCTGGTCGAGGACCGCTTCATCCCCATCATCGGCGCCAAGGTCGAAGCCTACGGCTGCCCGGTGGTGGCGACGGACATCGTGCCCGATGACCGGGCGCGCATTTCCCGTTCCGTGCAGGCCATGCTCGGGCAGGGCGCGGAGCTGATCGTGACCACGGCCGGGCTGTCCGTGGACCCCGGCGACGTGACCCGGCTGGGTCTGGCGGACGCGGGGTTGGAGAACATGCGCTACGGCACGCCCATCCTGCCCGGAGCCATGACGCTCCTGGCGTCCATCGGCGAGGTCGATGTCATCGGCGTTCCGGCCTGCGCCCTCTATTTCAAGACTACGAGCCTTGACATCCTGCTGCCCCGCGTCCTGGCCGGAGCCTCGCCCTCGCGGCGTGAGCTGGCCCGGCTTGGCCACGGCGGCATGTGCATGCAGTGCAAACGCTGCACCTATCCCAAATGTCCGTTCGGAAAGTGAGGCGCGACATGAAGACACCTACCGTTCGCATGCATCTGTGGCTGGAATCCGGAGAGAGCGTCTATTTCGGCATGGGGCGGCTCATGCTCCTGGACAGGATCGAAGAGCACGGGTCCCTGCGCAAGGCGGCCGAGTCGCTGGGCATGTCGTATCGAGCGGCCTGGGGCAAGCTGCGGGCGACCGAGGACGCCGTGGGCGAGCTGCTGGTCGAGACCGTGGGCGCCAAGCGCGGAGGGTATCGCCTGACCCCTGCCGGCCGGTGGTATCGGGACAAGTTCAATGCCTGGTACACTGCCGTGGAGAAGGCGGCCGTGACCCAGGCCCGGCTCATTTTCGCCGAAGGGGTGCAGAGCTTTGCCGAAAAGAACACGAGGCCCCGCGCGGCCACGCCGCTGACGCCATTGGCCCGGCGCGAGGCCAGGCCGTAACCATCGGTCTGGCATGGGTTCCGCCGCCTGCTAGTGGGTGTGCCCGCTGCAGACCTGCAGCTCTTCCACTTCATGATGATTTTCATTGCACTCATCCGATCCGTCAGGATTGCGGATGAGCTTCAGGCTTCTCGCCTCCATGGCCTCCAGGGCCATGCCCGCCGTAAGTCCCGATCCGACATAGCGCGTCACGTGGTCGTCGGCCAGGATCTTGAACGCTTCCTCACCAATTTTGCCGGTGATCAACGCTTCACAGCGATGTTCCAGCACAGTGTCGGCCAGAGCCGTATCTGAACCTTCATGGGCCGCATGGGGGATGCTCGTGCATTCCATGGTGTCCACATTGACGATGAGCAGAAACGGCGTGCGACGGAATTCATCGAAAACGGGGCTGTCCAGGGTCGGTCCGGCAGCGCTGATGGCAATATTCATGAGTTCTCCTTGGATGTGATGACGGTCGCTGAAATATGATGTGGCGATGAATGGCTAAAGCATATAGTATGCCTAAAATGGCATGATTCATGGGCTGCGCGAGCCCTGCGCATGCGGACGCGCAACCTGCGAACTTGTATGACTGTTTTGGCCTGGTCGCGTGCATGATACGTGTGTCATTATGTCACGATTGGCTAGATATGAGTGGTTCCATTTGGCACAATTTCTCGTGCGCAGTTGTGGACCCTGAAGCCGAAATCTGTCCTCGAATACTGTATGTGAAATAATTATTTCTATTTAATACAGGTTGTTGTGATTAATTATTAAGAATTGGAGTGAACTGGCCTTGTTTTTGCCTTAATGGCTTTGTTATGCCTTTCCGGGCATATTCTGGTGCTCGTGAAACTTCCCGGCACGACCTGTTCGGCCCCAAGACCTGCGCCGAATTTCTCCGCGTGCCGGATGACGCCCATGAGTGCTGGTTACTTGGGTCTTAAGATATGTCAATATTGACATGTTTTAATTTGATAATGCCAAATATGATACATTTTGGACAAATGATGAAAGCCATTCCTGTTGAAGAAGCCGTAGGCACCGTTCTTTGTCATGACATCACGCGCATTGTTCCGGGGGAGGCCAAAGGGCCTGCCTTCCGGCGCGGGCATATCGTCACCCCGGACGACATTCAGACCCTGCTCAATATCGGCAAGGCCAATCTCTACGTTTTCGACCCTCGGGACGGGTATGTACATGAAGATGAATGCGCCCTGCGCCTGGCCAGGGCCGCCGCCGGGCAGGGCATCTCCATCAGCTCGCCCAGTGAGGGCAAGTCCACGCTGACCGCCGCCCACGATGGGGTGCTGTCCATCGATGTGAACGGTCTGTTTCGCCTCAATTCCATCACGGACGTCACTTTCGGCACCATCCACACCGGCCAGTTCGTAAAGCAGGGCCGGGTGCTGGGCGGCACGCGGGTCATTCCGTTGGCCGTGCCCGAAGCGCTGCTGCAGGAGGCCGAAGCCGTGTGTCGCGAGCATGCGCCCCTTATCCAGGTTCTTCCCCTTCGGCCTGCCAAGGTCGGCGTGGTGACCACGGGCAGCGAAGTCTACACCGGCCGCATCAAGGACGGTTTTGGTCCGGTCCTTAAGAAAAAATTCGAATCCCTGGGTTCCACCGTCCTCGATCAGGTCTTTGTCTCCGATCAGGTGGAGATGACCGCCAAAGCCATCCTGGGCCTCAAGAATCGCGGCGCGGATTTCATCGCCGTCACCGGCGGCATGAGCGTGGACCCGGATGACCAGACCCCGGCCGCCATCCGCGCCACCGGGGCGCGCGTCATCTCTTACGGAGCGCCCACCTATCCGGGGGCCATGTTCATGCTCGCCTATCTGGGCGACGTGCCCGTGGTCGGCCTGCCCGGATGCGTCATGTACTACAAAGCCAGCATTTTCGATCTGATCGTGCCCCGTCTGCTCTCAGGGGAACGCTTGGAACGCAAGGATATTGTTGCGTTCGGCCATGGAGGCCTGTGCGAAAGCTGCCCCAGTTGCCACTACCCGGCCTGCGGCTTCGGCAAACTCTAGAACCTTGCGCAAAATCTGTTTGAAATAACACGTTATTTGGAGGAACCGGAATGATCAAAAAGCAAATTGTGGTTAATGGCATCGCCAGAAATCTGGTGGTCGACGCGGAAGACACCCTGGTCAACGTGATCAGAAAAACCGTTGGCCTGACCGGCACCAAGGTCGGCTGCGGCGAAGGCCAGTGCGGCGCGTGCAGCGTGATCATGGACGGCAAGGTTGTCCGTGCCTGCGCGACCAAGATGAAGCGCGTCGAGGACGGCGCTTGCATCACCACCATCGAAGGCATCGGCACCCCGGCCAACCCGCATCCTCTGCAGCTCGCCTGGATGCTCCACGGCGCGGCTCAGTGCGGCTTCTGCTCCCCCGGCTTCATCGTTTCGGCCAAGGGCCTGCTGGACACCAATCCCAGCCCCAGCCGCGAAGACGTGCGCGACTGGTTTCAGAAGCACCGCAACGCCTGCCGTTGCACCGGTTACAAACCCCTGGTGGACGCGGTCATGGATGCGGCCAAGGTCCTGCGCGGCGAAAAGAGCGCGGCCGACCTGGAGTACAAGCAGCCTGCAAACGGCCAGGTCTGGGGCACGAGACAGCCTCGTCCCTCGGCGCTCGGCAAAGTCACCGGCACGCTTGATTTTGGCGCCGATCTGGGCCTGAAGCTGCCCGAGAACGCGCTCATGTGCGCCCTGGTCCAGGCCGAAGTGTCCCATGCCAAGATTCTGGGCATCGACACGGCCGAGGCCGAGAAAATGCCCGGCGTGTACAAGATCGTGACCCACAAGGATGTGAAGGGCAAGAACCGCATCACCGGCCTCATCACCTTCCCCTCCAATCTCGGCGACGGTTGGGACCGGCCCATCCTCTGCGATGAAAAGGTCTTCCAGTACGGCGACGCCATCGCCATCGTCTGCGCCGACACCGAAGCCAACGCCAAGGCCGCGGCCAAGAAGGTCGTGGTCAAGCTGGAGCAGCTGCCCGAGTACATGAGCGCCCCGGCGGCCATGGCTGAAGACGCCATCGAGATTCATCCTGGCACGCCCAACGTCTACTACATCCAGAAGATCGCCAAGGGCGGCGAAACAAAGCCCATCTTCGACAAGGCCGACGTGGTCATCGAAGGCAGCTACTACACCCAGCGCCAGCCCCATCTGCCCATCGAACCGGACTGCGGCTTCGCCTACATCGATGACGACGGCAAGCTGATCATCCATTCCAAGTCCATCGGTCTGCACCTGCACATGTACATGATCGCGCCCGGTCTCGGCATCGAGGTCGAGAACATGGCCCTGGTGCAGAACCCCGCAGGCGGCACCTTCGGCTACAAGTTCAGCCCGACCATGGAAGCCCTCGTCGGCGCGGCCGCCCTGGCCACCGGCCGTCCGGTGTTCCTGGGTTACGATTACCGTCAGCAGCAGGCCTACACCGGCAAGCGCTCCCCGTTCCACACCACGCTGCGTCTGGCCGCAACCAAGGACGGCAAGCTTCTGGGCATGGAAACCGACTGGACCGTCGACCACGGCCCGTACTCGGAGTTCGGTGACCTTTTGACCCTGCGCGGCGCCCAGTACATCGGTGCCGGCTACGACATCGCCAGCATCCGTGGTGAAGGCCGCACGGTCTGCACCAACCACGCCTGGGGCGCGGCTTTCCGTGGCTACGGCGCACCCGAGAGCGAGTTCCCGTCCGAGTCCCTCATGGATGAATTGGCCGAAAAGCTGGGCATGGATCCCTTCGAACTGCGTTACAAGAACATCTACCGCAAAGGTTCTACCACTCCGACCGGCCAGGATCCGGAAGTGTACAGCCTGTCCGAGATCTTCGACATCATGCGGCCCAAGTATGAAGAGGCCAAGAAGCGCGCCGCCGCCAATTCCACCGCTGCCGTGAAACGCGGAGTGGGCATTGCGCTGGGCGTGTACGGCGCAGGCCTCGACGGAGCTGACAGCGGCGCCGCCGACGCCGAACTCATGGCCGACGGCACCGTGACCATCTACGCCTGCTGGCAGGATCACGGCCAGGGCGCCGACATGGGCACCCTCGGCACGGCGCACGAATCCCTGCGCCCCCTGGGCATCACCTCCGACCAGATCCGCCTGGTCATGAACGACACCCGCGTGGCCCCGAACACCGGTCCCGCCGGCGGCAGCCGTTCGCAGGTCGTGGGCGGTCAGGCCATCGTCAACGCCTGCGAGCAGCTGATCAAGGCCATGAAGAAGGGTAACGGTTTCCGCACCTATGACGAGATGGTCGCCGAAAAATTGCCCCTGCGCTATAACGGCAAGTGGACCGCACCCGCCAAGGATTGCGATGCCAACGGCCAGGGCAGCCCCTTCTGCTGTTACATGTACGGCCTGTTCCTGTCCGAGGTGGCCGTGGAAACAGCCACCGGCAAGACCACGGTCGAGAAGATGATCACCGTCGGCGACATCGGCAAGGTCAACAACTACTCGGTGGTTGACGGCCAGATCCACGGCGGCGTGGCCCAGGGCATCGGTTTGGCCCTGAGCGAGGACTACGAGGATCTCAAAAAACACGCGACCATCCGTGGCGCGGGCATCCCCTACGCCAAGGACATCCCGGACGACATGGAGATCATCTATGTCGAAACTCCTCGCCCCGCCGGCCCTCACGGTGCCTCGGGCGTGGGTGAGATGCCCCTGACCGCTCCTCATGCCGCGGTCCTGAACGCGGTGTACAATGCCTGCGGCGCCCGTGTGCGCGAGCTGCCCGCGCTGCCGGAGAAGATTCTGGCCGCGATGAAAAAGTAATGACCGATTGATTCCCCTCCGGGCGCTGCTGCGTCCGGAGGGCTTTTTTATTTCAAGGAGACGGCATGGATCAAAAGGAACTGCGGGACTGGGAAGCCAAATGCATTCAGGAAGAGCCCCCGGCGTGCCGTGCAGGGTGCCCCCTAAGCGTTGACGCCCGCGCCTTCGCCCTGGCCATGGCCAGAGGCGAGGTGGACGCGGCCCGGACCATTCTGGAGAAGAGCATGCCCCTGGCGGCGATCACGGCCCGGCTGTGCGAGGCCCCGTGCGAGCGGTTCTGCATCCGCAAGGATCTGGGCGGTGCGATCAATATTGGCCTGCTTGAGCGGCTCTGCATCCGCGAGACGCAGCCTAAAGGCAAGATCCTGCGCCTCCCGGCGCGGCCCAAGAAAGTGGCGGTGCTCGGCTCCGGTCCGAGCAGCCTCGCCGTGGCCTTTGATCTGGCCAAAAAGGGCTATCCGGTCAGCGTGTACCATCGTGACTCCGCTCCCGGCGCATGGCTGCGGAAGCTACCCGGCTCCGTTCTGCCCGTTGAAGTCCTGGACGAGGAATTGCGTCGCCTGACCGCCCTGCACGTGTCCTTTACGGCCGTACCCGCGCTGGATGCAGCCCTGGTCACGGCCTATCCGGCCGACGCAGTGTATGTGGGTCAGGATGACACGATCGCTCCGGACCTGCTGGCCGGCCTCGGCTTTCCCGACTCCCTGACCTTTGCCCTGGACCGGCCCGGCTGGTTCACCGGCGGCATGGGTCTGACGGATCATCCCTATCGGTTCATCACCGCCATGTCCCACGGCCGCGAAGCCGCCGTGTCCATGGACCGCTTTCTCCAGGGCGCGTCCCTGACTTCGAGCCGGGTGCCTTTGCGTCACGGCCGGACGGACCTTTTCACCCAGACCAAGGACATCCCATCCCGGGAACCGGTCATCCCCACAGGCGCGGAGGGGTACACCCGGCAGGAGGGCGAGGAGGAAGCGGGCCGCTGCATCGATTGCCAGTGCCTGGAATGCGTGCGCCACTGCGTCTATCTGAAAGAGAACAACGGTTATCCCAAATCCTATGCCCGCCGCGTATTCAACAACTTGTCCATCGTGCAGGGCGCCCGTCAGGCCAACAGGTTCATCAACTCCTGCGCCCTGTGCGGCCAGTGCGAGACCTTGTGCCCCAATGATTTCTCCATGGCCGACATGTGTCTGGACGCCCGGCGGCAGATGGTGCGGGAAAAGCGCATGCCGCCCTCGGCCCACTGGTTCGCCCTGGAGGAGATGCGCTCCGCAGGAAGCGAGCAGGCCGCCCTGGCCCGTCACGCACCGCGTACGGAAGCGAGCACGGCACTCTTTTTTCCCGGTTGCCAGCTTGCCGGAATCCGGCCCGCGCAGACGCTGCGCCTGTACGACCGCTTGCTCGAATTGGAACCGCAAACCGGGATCTGGCTTGATTGCTGCGCGGCCCCGGCCCATTGGTCCGGGCAGGCGGAGCAGTTTGCGGAGCTTGCGAAGAAGCTGGAAACGATCTGGATCAACATGGGTGGCCCCAAGGTAGTCACGGCCTGCTCGACCTGCCTGAAGATGTTTCGCGAGCATCTGCCGCAGCTGAATGCGGTTTCAGTCTGGACCGTGCTGGCCGGTCGGTCCGTGCTTGCGGCCGCCGCGCATCCGGCCCTGGCCCTTTCGGACCCGTGCACGTCGCGGCATGACGAAGGGACCAGAAAGGATGTGCGCACGCTGCTCGAAAACATGGGGCAGCCCCTGGCCGCTCTGCCCATGTCCGGCGAGCTGACCGAATGCTGCGGGTTCGGCGGCCTCATGGACAGCGTGAATCCGGCCCTGGCCCGCAAGGTGGCGACGGCCCGCGTGGCCCAGTCCGACGCGGATTTTCTGACCTACTGCGCTATGTGCCGGGATCAGCTGGCCAAGACCGGCAAGCCCGTGCTGCACATCCTGGACCTCCTGTTCCCGGAGCTGGCGCATCCGGCCGACGAGCCTCCGGCGGGCATCTCGCTGCGTCGGGTCAATCGGCGCATGCTCAAGACGGCGGTGCTGGAGCGTTACGGCCAGGAGGGCATGCCTCGGCAGCCCTGGGAGGATGTGCGTCTTGACATATCGACGTCCGTGGCCGCCGTGCTTGAGGAGCGCCGTATTCTGGAGGACGATCTGCGTCAGGTCATTTTCAGGTCCAAGGAGGACGGGCGCTGCTTTATCCATGGTGACGACGGCCGCAGGATCGCGTCGGCCGAGCTGGGCGAGGTCACGTTCTGGGTGGAATACCGGGAGGAGCGGGACGTATTCACGGTGCTGAAAGCCTGGAGTCATCGCATGCGCATCGCGGGAGGACGGATATGAGTCTCGTATTTTTGCCCGAGGACATGAACTGGAGCTGCGAACCGTGCGGTGTGCCCCTTGAACCAGGCAAGGTCGAACTCGCGTATCTTGGCCAGGTTTTTCATGTGGAGCTTCCGGTCTGCCCGAAATGTGGGGCCGCGTTCGTCTATGAAGAGCTGGCCTTGGGGCGGATCTTCGAAGTGGAGCAGCTCCTTGAGGACAAATGAGCTTTATGCGTCCGCGCCGGTCAGGGCGACCCTGGGCCGGGCTCTGCGTCCGGGCGGCGAGAAGCTGACCCGGCGCATGCTGGAGCTGGCCGGGCCGCTGCAGGGCGCTTTGGCCCTCGACGCCGGGTGCGGATGCGGGGCGAGTCTGGTCCTGCTTGAGGAGCATGGAGCGCGGGCCGTGGGGCTGGATTTGAACGTCGGTTTTCTGCGAGAATGCAGGGGGAGACAGCTGCGGGTCGCGCGGGCCGATCTGGCGGAACTGCCTTTGTCTGATGGATGCCTGGATCTGGTACTGTGCGAGTGCGCGTGGAACCTGACCGACAAGGAGCGGGCGCTGGCGGAGTTTTTCCGGGTCTTGAGGCCCGGAGGAGTGCTCGCTCTGGCCGACATATACGCCCGTGGGTACAGGGCCGGGGAGTGGCCCGTGCGCTGCTGCTTTACGCAGGCCACGGACCTGCAGACTGTGATGGAGCAGGTGGCAGGGGCCGGATTCGAGATTGACGTGGTGGAGGACCATACGGAATTTTTGAAGAAGACCTCCGCCGATTTCGTGTTCAGGCACGGATCGTTGCATGGCTTCTGGCAGGCCGTGACCGGCGAACCGGATTTGGCTGTTGCCGCCTGCGAGGCGTCCAAGGCGACGCGGCCGGGGCTGTTTTTGATGATGGCGCATGCTGGCGGGAAGTGAAGAAAGGCGGGTTGGTTGCCAGGGAGACGGTGTGTCGGTTGGTCTTGGCTCTGGGGGCTTGCGCTGCGGGGATTTTGTTCGTGAGACGGCCGGGACGGGGCGGTCCGTTCATGACGCGTCGAAACTCCTTCGCGGGCCTCGTACTGGTTCTCCGTCGCGTGCAGGTCGGTCGGTTCCTTCAGGACGGAAGGCGACGGATAACCAAACGATGCCTGGCTCAGTCAGACAGTCGACGCGCCATGAACGGACCACCCCGCCCCGGCCTTGGCGCTTTGGAGTGCCGGGGCGATGAATGGAAGAGTGTACTCTTGAACATCACGAGGCCGAAATGAACGAATACGATCTCGACATCCTGCGCCTGCACAGTCAGGGCTTCTGTTGCGCCCAGATCGTGCTGCAGCTGGCTCTGGAGATGCAGGGCGTGGAAAATCCCGGTCTCATCCGGGCCATGTCCGGCCTGTGCGTTGGGTTTTCGTCTACGGGGGGCGCGTGCGGGGCTTTTACCGGGGCGGCGTGCCTTGTCGCCTATTATGCGGGCAAGGGCGCGGCCGACGAGGAAGCCCATGACCGCTTGCCCCTCATGCTGACCGAGCTGGCCGATTGGTTCGAGGAGTACGCCACGGGGCGGTTCGGCGGGATCAACTGCGCGAACATCGTGGCCGACGGCAAGCCGGATGCGTCCATCTGCGGCGGTCTGGTCTCGGAATGCTACGGCAAGGCCATGACCATTCTGGTGGAAAACGGGTTCGATCCGTCGAGCGACGTTCATGAATAAGGTATTGGGTCCGGTTGAGAGCGTGTGCCCGGAGTGCCTGAACCGGGTAGCAGGGGAGCTGCTGCGGGACGGAGATGTTGTGCGGATGGTGAAAAGGTGTCCCGAGCACGGGGAGTTTTCGACCGTGGTCTGGCGCGGGGAACCGGCATTTTCGAGCTGGGTGCGGCCCAAGCTCCCCTTTGGCGGAGGGATGCGCGAAGAGAGCGGGCGAGGATGTCCGTATGATTGCGGTCTGTGCGCCCGCCATGCCCAGCGGACCTGCACTGCCCTGGTCGAGATCACCTCGCGCTGCAACCTGAACTGCCCGGTCTGCTTCGCCGACAGCGGGGGCGTGAGGGCAGACCCGGATATGGCCACCCTGGGGCGCATGTTCGATCAGACCATGGCCCGCACCGGCGGCTGCAACCTGCAGCTGTCCGGCGGCGAACCCACGGTACGGGCGGATCTGACGGATATCGTGCGGCTGGCAAGGAGGGCCGGGTTCGGTTTCGTGCAGCTCAACACCAATGGTCTCAGGCTGGCCGAAGATCCGCAGCTGGCCGGAAGGTTGGCCGAGGTGGGGCTGTCGTCCATTTTTCTGCAGTTCGACGGCGTGCGTGACGAGGCCTTTCGCGCCATGCGCGGCCGGGATCTGTTCGAGGTCAAAAAGAAAGCCATCGGTCACGCGTCTGCCGCCGGACTTGGTATCGTGCTCGTGCCGACCGTAGCGCGTGGCGTGAACGTCGATCAGCTTTGGGACATCGTTCGTTTCGGTCTGGGCTGTCAGCCGCATGTGCGCGGGGTGCATTTTCAGCCCATGAGTTACTTCGGGCGCTATCCTGAGGATTTCATCCCGGACCATGTCACGCTGCCCGAGCTCATGACCGGTCTTGAGGTTCAGAGCGGCGGCGCGGTCAAGGCGTCGGATTTCCTGCCTCCGGGCTGCGAGCACGCCCTGTGCTCTTTCTCGGGCAAGTTCATGACCCATGAGGACGGCAGCTTTGCGCGTCTGGGCAGCGCTTCCTGCGACTGCACGCCCAAACCCGCCGAAGCCGGAGCGCTCAAATCCATCGGCGTCACGGCCCGCCAATGGTCCGCGCCTTCCGGCCCTGTCGACCCCTCCGCGAATACCCCCTGCACGGGTCAAGGGGTGTTGCCCCTTGCGGGGTGCGGGGCAGAGCCCCGCATTTCTTCCACCCCCACCCCCGATAATGACCTTGACCGCTTTCTGGCCCGCGCCAGGACCCACACGTTCACCATTTCAGCCATGGCTTTTCAGGACGCCTGGAGTCTCAATCTGGAGCGTCTGCAAGGATGTTGCATCCATGTGGCCCAGCCCGACGGGCGGCTCGTTCCCTTTTGCGCCTTCAACCTGACGGCCAGGGATGGGCGCTCCCTGTACCGGGGGCGGGCGTGAACTGTTCGTCCGTGGATGCCCTGACCGCCCGGCGGCTGGGTTTGTCTTTGCCGCTGGAGCGCTCGAGCCTGGAGACGGCGCAGATGGCGAGCCTGCGCCGGACCGTGGAACATGCCTGCGCCAAAAGCCCGTGGTACCGGGAGCGGCTGGCCGGATTTGATCCCGCCTCCCTGCGCACCTCTGCGGATCTGTCCCGGCTGCCTCTGCTGAGCAGCGACGAGCTTGCGGCCCATGGCCCGCGTCTTGTCTGCGTATCCCAGAGCGAGGTGGCCCGCATCATCACCCTGCAGACTTCGGGTAGCACAGGATCGCCCAAGCGTCTGCATTTCACGCATGACGATCTGGACGTGACGGTGGATTTTTTTCTGCACGGCATGCTGAGCCTCATCTCTCCTGTGGACAACGTGCTGGCCCTCTTGCCTTTTACCCAGCCGGACAGCACGGGAGCCCTGCTCTTGCAGGCCCTCGGGCAAGGAGGAGTGCGCTGCGCCGGGTTCTGGCCCCCGACGGATTGGGAGGATCTGGCCGAACAAATTCGGAGTGAAGGCTATTCGTGTCTCGTCGGTCTGCCTCAGCATCTTTTGACTCTGGCGTATGCGCTTCCGCATGGTCTGGTTCGAAGCATGCTGCTGTGTTCGGATTATGCTCCGCCCATGCTCCGGACCCGCATCGAAGAGGCCAGTGGCTGTGAAACCTTCCTGCATTACGGGACCACGGAGACCGGGCTGGGCGGGGGAGTGGAATGCGGAGCGCACGACGGCTGCCATCTGCGCGAATCCGACCTGCTGGTGGAGGTCGTGCATCCGCACACGGGCCAGCCCATGCCCGAGGGCGAACCGGGCGAGGTGGTGGTGACCACGCTCGGTCGCCGGGCCATGCCGCTTTTGCGCTACCGCACCGGGGATCTGGCCCGTCTGGTCACGCAGCCGTGCGTCTGCGGCGGCGTCACGGCGCGGCTGTGCGCCATCCAGGGGCGGCAAACCGCGTGCCGCCTCGCAGGCGGGTTCAGCGTGACCAGTCAGGATCTGGATGACGCTCTTTTTGCTCTCGACGGGCTGCTGGACTACCGCGCCACATTGGGTCACGCCAACGGGTGTGATCTGCTCGGCATTGAATTCCTGGCCAGACCGGGGCATGAACATGTGGATCGGGAACTTTCCCTGACACTTGCGAAGGTCCCGGCCATCGCTTCGGCTCTGGCGCAAGGGGGCTTGAGGTTTGGGCCCATGCTGCGGGTCTCGGCTTTTTCTCCTTCACACACAGTGAAGCGCACACTTTTTGACCAACGCGGGAGCAGACCATGAAAGAGATATTGCAGGACCTGATCGTCACCCTGGAGCAGGGACGCAATGCCGTTTTTTGCGGCATCGTCGAGAGCTCCGGGTCGGCCCCGCGCACATCCGGGGCGAGGATGCTGGTCCTTCCTGACGGGTCGATACGTGGTTCCGTGGGCGGCGGGGCAGTGGAAGGGGCGTGCATGGCCATGGCCGGGAAAATTTTGGAAGGCGAGGAGTCGCATCGGTACCTGTCCTTCGACATGACCGCGACCAAGGCCGCCGACGCGGGCATGGTTTGCGGCGGGGCGGTGCGCGTCCTCCTGCAGCGGGTCACGCCGGATCAGCTTCAATTTTTTCAACGGCTGGATCGAATGCGCAGCCAGGGCGACCGGCCCGTGCTCGTCACCGTCATGTCCGGGGAAGAGAGTCCCATCCTGGATGTTTGGAGCGCACGGGAGGGGCTGGACGGAATGAACCTGCCCGACGCGCTGGCCGAAGAGCTCATCCGCAAGGCGGCCAAAGCCCGCCAGTCCTTCAGCCTGGAAGGGGACGACCTGCGCGTCTTTGCCGAGCCTGTGATCAATCCGAGCGTCCTGCATCTCGTCGGCGCGGGGCACGTGGCTCTGGCCACGGCCAAGGTCGCGGCTTTTGCCGGGTTCGAGGTGGTGGTCATGGACGACAGGGCCGAGTTCGCAAGCGAGGAGCGCTACCCCGAGGCCCGCGAGGTGCGGGTGCTGCAGAGTTTTGACGGCTGCCTGAGCGAGCTTGGGACCGATGATTTCGTGGTCATCGTCACCCGCGGCCATCTGCACGATCGCGACGTCCTGGCTCAGGCCCTGAGAACCCAGGCAGGGTACATCGGCATGATCGGCAGTCGCAGCAAGCGTGACGCGGTGTACCGCTCCCTGCTGGAATCGGGCTATACAGAGCAGGATCTTGCCCGGGTGCACTGCCCCATCGGTCTGCCCATCGGAGCCGATACCCCCGAAGAGATCGCGGTCAGCATTGTGGGCGAGATGATCAGTGTGCGAGCGGGATTGTCTGCATGACTTTGGTCGGGCCTCGCTTTGCGGCGGTCATTCTGTCCGCCGGGCTGTCTTCGCGTATGGGGGATTTCAAGCCGCTCATGGATCTGGCGGGGCAAACGGTTCTGGCCCGTTGCGTAAGAACGTTCCGGGATGCGGGAATCGCCAAAATCGTGGTCGTGATCGGTCATCGCGCGTCGGAAGTTCAAGTAGAGGTTGAGAGATTTGGTGTTTCGACCATTCATAATCCCGTTTTCGAGCAGGGCATGTTTTCTTCCGTACGGGCTGCAGTGGCCTCATTGGCGGGTCTGGACGCCTTTTTTCTTTTGCCAGTGGACATCCCGCTGGTGCGCCCCGCGACCGTTGATTCTTTGGTTCAGGCGTATGACGGGCGCATCGCCTATCCCTGTTTCAGAGGCGAGCGCGGGCATCCGCCGCTCATTCCCACCCGGCTCATCCAGGCAATTTTGGGCCACGATGGAAAAGGGGGGATGAAAAGCCTTCTGGAGGGGCATCCGTCTCTGGACGTGCCTGTTTGGGACCAAGGAGTTCTGCTCGACGCGGACACTCCGGACGACTTTGCGGCCCTGGTCTGCCGCGCTACAAGGCTTGTCGTCGGCACGAGGGCCGAAGCTGCTCTTCTGGCCGCCATGGTCATGCCGGAGCGCGGCGTGGCCCATGGGCGGGCCGCAGCCTCGGTTGCCGTGCGGTTGGGTGAGGAAGTGAACCGTCATGGCGGAGCTCTTGATCTGGATCTGATTCACAACGCGGCTCTGCTGCACGATATCGGCAAGGGGCAGCCCAATCACGAGGCGTGCGGTGGCGAGCTTTTGGCCGGATTGGGCTTGCATGGTCTGGCCGGGATAGTGGCCAGCCACCGCGACGTGCCTCCGCCGCTCTCCGGCGTGCTTACAGAAAAGGAAGTTGTCTGCCTGGCGGACAAGCTGGTGCGCGGTTCACAGCGAATTTCCGTGCAGGAGCGCTTCGCGGAAAAGCTGGCCCTCTACAGCCTTGATGCGCACGCCTGCCTGGCCATTCGCGGACGCATGAACAACGCCCTGGCCTTGCGTGGATTGGTGGAGCGGTTTTGTGGCCGTGACATTGAGGAGATTCTGGACGGGGTGCTGCCGTGAGCGAGATTTACCTCATTCGCCACGGGGAAATCACGCAGTCCTCACCGCGCCGTTTCGTCGGCCAAAGCGATTTGCCGCTGACGGATCGAGGCCGGAAACAGATGCGCTCGGTGGCGGAATATCTTGCCGGCAGGGGGTTGGCGCGACTGCTGTGCAGCCCGCTTTCCCGCTGCATGGAGAGCGCGGGCATTGTCGGCATGGCGCTTGGGCTTGAGCCGGAAGTCGTGCCGAATCTGCGCGAGATCGGCCTTGGCGTCTGGGAGGGCTTGACGGTGGAGGAGGTGCGGGAGCGTTTTTCCGGCGATTACGAAGCCAGGGGTCGCGATCTGGCCCGGTTCCGGCCTGCGGGCGGTGAGAGTTTCGCAGATCTCGAACGCCGAGCCTGGGCCGCCTTCGAGGTTCTATCAGATTTCAAATCCCCGCAGGCCATCGTCGCCCACGGTGGGGTCAACCGGGTGCTGCTGTGCCGCATTCTGGGGATGCCGCTGGAGAATCTGTTTCGGTTGGGGCAGGATTATGGGTGCGTGAACGTGGTGCGGACTGGACGGGATGGGTTTTGTGTCGAGGTGATGAATTTTCGTGAATCGTCAGCGCAATAAACGGTGATGTTGAATTTTTTCGTTTCTGTTCCTGTCGACACGCCACTTCAATCCCATGACCACTGCGGTGTTCTTGAGGCTCAGGCTCTCAAAGTCTCAAACCCACGCTATTTCAGGCTTTCGGCAACGGCTTCATGGCCGAGGCGGCGGACCATGCTGCCGATGCGTTCACGTTTTCTGCCGTTTTCCTTATAAAATGCCAAAGCCTTGCGCACGCGGTCCAATACTTCGTCTTCACTCAGTTTTTTGCCGAGCGCTACTCCAGGGCCGGGACTGAACGTGGCGGAACCGCCGAAATAGAGATCCCACCCCGCGCTTTTGCCGACCAACCCGATGTCGCGCACAAAACTGAGCCCGCAGCCGAAGCTGCAACCGGACACGCCGGTTTTGACCTTGAACGGGTACGGCCCGTTTTCCTTGACCAGGCTTGTCAGCTTTCTCCCCAGTTTCCGCGTCTCCTGCTTGCCGTATCTGCACTCCGCGCTTCCGGGACACACGGAAACGCCGGGAGGACATTTCTCGACGGCAGTGCCCAGCGCGGCAACGATCTCGTCCAACTTATCCTTCGGGACCCCTTCCAGATTCATGCGCTGGCCGGTGGTGGCCCGCAAGGTGGGCAGGCCGTATGCGGTCATGACGTCCATGACACGTCGCAGCATGGCGATGGAAAGCTCGCCCTGGCTGAGGCACAGGCGCAGCGCGAACGTGCCGTCCTTGCGTTCCAGGGGCATGATGGTGATGGATTCGGAAACTGTGTTCATGTGCAAAATCCTAAAGACTACGCGCGATTTTCGCAATCTTTTCGAGCGGCTACGATTGAAGGGTGGTCAGAAGCCCGGAAGGCCCGGGCTTTCCGACTCGCCTCACTGCCCAACCGCGTCGGGTTAGAAACGGTAGGCAACGCTCATGCTGAGCAAATGGGCGTCGCCGTCTTCGAAATCGGCACTGTCCACTCCGCCGTTCACATATACCTCCGCCCCCTTGCGATCCAGGATCAGCAGGTAGGTGTATCCCAGGTCCACGCTCCAGGAGGCATCATGCCAGCCAAGGCCAGTGGAGAACAGCTGGCGGTCGTTGGCCGGGACCATGTAGTCGGCCCGTTCGGTGCGCACCGGGGTTTCGTCGTACACGTAGCCTGCGCGCAGGTCCCAGGACGGCGTCAGCGCGTATTCCGCCCCGATGCCAAGTCTCCAGGCGTCCTTCCAATCCTTGACGGCCACGCCGGACGGATTGACGCCGTTGATGCGGATGTCCAGTTCCTTGTACGAGGACCAGCCCGTGCGGGTCGCGTCGAATTCGAGGCTCAATCTGTCCGAGGGCGTGATGCACAGCCCCAGGGACCAGGAATCGGGCAGGGTGATCTCACCGTCGGCGTCGCCGTTGAGTTTGTCGCCGCCCAAATACGAGGGCAGATTGCTGTCGGCTTCGCCACGAGGGTGCACGTCGATGGAACTGCGGTACATGAGCCCCAGCGACAGCCAGTCCGTGGGCGCATACCAGGTGGACAGGTTGACGCCCACGCCCACGTCGTCGCCCTGGACCTTGACGTCGTATGCGCCGCCGACCTTCTTTTTCTGCGTGAAGTCGAAATAGTTGGCTTCCGCTCCGAGGCCGATGGACCAGTTGTCGGTCAGGCGCATGCCCAGCACCGGGGTCAGGGAAACGCTCTTGATGGCCGCATAGTAGACGCTGCCGGCCCCCGGCCAGTTCTCGTCGAACTCCGTGCCCAGGCCGAAGCGGTTGAAGACGCCGATGCCCAGCCAGTAGCGCTCTCCGAGCTGCTTCACGGCATAGGCGTGGGGCAGCATCCAGACGTTGGACTCCGCATCGCTGCTTTCCTTCCCGGCAATGGACACCGTGACCATGGGCGCCACGGCGGAAAGCCCGGACATGACCTGTGTGCCGTTCAGACCGGTCATGGCCGCCGGGTTGGAGGCCACCACCGAGGCGTCGGGTTTTCCGGCCATGGTCGCGCCGCCCATGGCCACGCCGCGCGCGCTCCAGTCATATATGGCGAACCCGGCCGCCTGAACCTGCTGCCCAGCCAGCATCAGCGCCAACACGGCAATCGCAACACATTTCCCCATTGTTCCTCCTTGGAAAACCCAGGTTAACGCGCGTCCCGATGGAGACGCGACAAACCTCGCCCAATAAGGAGTTTTGCCTTTCATCTCAAGGAGAAGTGCTTAAGTGAGTGCTCAATCGTTGCGTTGCGGGGTTTCCGGTATCAGCCGGATTGGTGTGGTCAGCCATGGGTCGTGTGGTTTGAGTGAAGGCCGCTGTCAAAAAAGGCTCATGCTTTTGCCCACGATAAAAACTTTGAGTAGGATGATCTTCTTTGGCCTCGGTCTGTGCTACTCTGACATATTTGTCTTGATTCGGCCTCGGATTTAGGCACACTTCGGGATCGAAAAAATATTTACGACTTTCCGCCCGGTTTCTGGCGAAATATCATTGGAGAACTGATGAAAAATAACGACAACAGCGCCCTTGGTCGCTCCCTCTGGCGGCTGGTGCGTTTCGCCCGCCCCCATGCGCGGCGGATCGGCATCGGGCTTGCGGCCAATGCCGGGGCACGCTTTTTCGATTTGCTGCCCATGATCGTGGTTGGCCGGGTGGTGGACACCGTGGCCGGGGCTTTGCGCGAAGAACAGGCACTGGCAGGCAGTGATTTTGCGTGGGCGGGTCTGCTGGTGCTGGGCACCTTTGCCGGTCTGGCCGTGTTTCAGAGCGTGAGCGATTACACCCTGGACTCGGCGGCGCAGCGAATCCGCCATGATCTGCGCGTGGACCTTTACACCCATGTCCAGAAGCTCGACGTGTCCTATTTCGAGTCCCGCCAGACAGGCGACATCATGGCCGTGCTGGCCGGGGACGTGGATAATCTGGAGCGCTTTTTCTCGGACACGTCCACGAGCATCGTGCGTCTTTTCATCACCTTCACCGGCATCTACGGCATCCTTTTCTGGATGGACTACCATCTGGCGCTGCTCCTTCTGGCCCCCATGCCCATCGCCATCTGGGCCGTGCGCTTCTTCGCCACCCGCGTCGCCCCGCAGTACCGCAAGGCAAGAAAGGCCGTGGGCGACATCAACGCCATCCTCGAAAACAACCTGCAGGGCATGAACGTCATCCAGGCCTACTCGGCCCAGGACCACCAGACCGGCCGTATCCGCCTGCGTTCCGAGGAATACCGCGACGCCGCCATCCGCGCGGCCCGGGAGCGGGCGCGATTTGTTCCGTTGCTCTACGGGGTGGCGGGGCTGGGGTACGCTCTTCTTATCGGCGGGGGCGGGTGGATGACATTCGCGGGCATCGGGCCCAGCGTGGGCGATTTCACCACCTTTGTGCTACTGGCCATGCGTCTCATTTTACCGCTGTTTGTCTTTGGCATGCTCATCAATCAGATTCAGCAGTCCGAAGCTTCGGCCCTGCGCATCAATGAGATCTTCGACACCACGCCCACGGTGCGTGACCAGGCCAAGGCTACGCCTCTTGAAGGAGGGCTTGAGCGGGTCGAGGTCCGCGATGTCTGCTTTGCCTACCCGGAGCGCGAGAAGGTCTTGTGCGGAATAAATCTGCGCCTGGAGCGTGGCCGAGTGCTGGGCGTGGTCGGGCCCACAGGGGCGGGCAAAAGCTCCCTGGCGAAGCTCATGCTGCGCTACTACGACCCCTTGGAAGGCGAAATTCTGGTCAATGGCCGAGAATTGTCCTCCGTGACCCTGGATTCCTGGCGCGGACGCATCGGCTATGTCTCGCAGGAGGCGTACCTGTTTCACGGCACAGTGTCCGAAAACATCCGCCTCGGTTCGCCGTCGGCCACGGACGATGACATCATTCGGGCGGCGGACATGGCCGGATCCGGGGAATTCATCGCGGCATTGCCGCAAGGGTATGAAACCATGGTCGGAGATCGGGGCATGAAACTCTCCGGCGGACAGCGGCAGCGCATCTCCCTGGCGCGGGCTCTCTTGCGTGATCCGGAATTTCTGATCCTGGACGAAGCCACCTCCAGCGTGGACACGCGTACGGAGGAGGTCATTCAGAACAATCTCAAAAATCTGCGAGCGGACCGCATCACCCTGGCTATCGCGCACCGCCTGTCCACGGTGCGGCATTGCGACGAGATAGTGGTGGTCGTGGATGGGATCATTGTCGAGCGTGGCACGCACGGGGATCTGGTCGCGGCGGGCGGCGTGTATGCGGGGCTGTGGCAGGTGCAGAGCGGGGAATAAGAGCGAGGAAGATGGAAGAAGAAGGGTGAAGATTGGATGGCCGCGCTGTGCTGCGGCGTCGGGCTGGGCGGTTTGCGTTGCGCCGAAACTCCTTCGCGGGCCTCGTAAGGCTTGACCGTCGCGTGCAGGACGGATGTGACGGGAAGCGCGGCGGACGACGGACAAGCCAACGATGCCTGGCTCAGTCAGACAGTCGGCGCAACACAAACCGCCCAGCCCGACTCCTTGGGTCGAATCAAGATTGGTCGAAGCTGGTTGATGGGCGGAAAAGATGGGGACTGTGAGTTGTGTGCGTCACGTTCTGCAAATTTTCCACGGCATGACGGGTAAGCTCAAGCAGCAGGCGGCCGAGAAAGGGCTCAACCCAAGCTCGTCGAAGTCCGCGAGCGCACAGTGGGAATACCCCCTCCCCCTTCGGGTACTCCCCCTTGGCAGGGGGAGAGTCAGATTGTGCTTGCCGCGTATAGTCGTTCTTCAGGTTGGATTCGAGCATCCATAACATGCCGCTGACGCATAAATGAGCTATTTTCACGTTAGCGGACACACCAACTCCCCTCCTGCCAAGGAGGGGTGCCCGAAGGGCGGGGTGGTTGCCTCTTCAAGATTGTGCCGCCTGACTCCTTGGGCCGCGCGAAATAGAAAAGTCCCTCTGGAAAGGCTTGCTTCCCAGAGGGACTTTTTGTCTCAAACGAATAAATTCAAAAGTGCCGGGCTGATAAATTCAAAACCATGAACGGGGTGCAGGGGACTCGTCCCCTGCCCGCCGGAGGCATCTTCTATTTTCCTTCCCGTTCTTTGTACCAGGCGCTGGAGTCTTCCATCAGTTTGTTCAGGCGGCTGACCATCTTGTGCGGGTCGGCCAGGTAGCCGTCCATGAGCAGGGCGGATTCGTAGAGCTGTTCGACGATGGTGGCCACGAATTCGTCCTTCTCGTTTTTGGCGAAGACGGAGAGCAGGTTGCGCACCAGCTTGTGGTCCTGGTTGATCTCGAAGATCTTCTTGGGGATGGAGGAGTCTTTGGTCACCAGTTGCATGATCTTGTGCATCTGGGACGTGGACCCGTCCGGGCTGACCAGGCAGGAGGGGCTCTGGCTCAGGCGCTTGGAGATGCGGGCTTCGGTGATGCGGTCGCCCAGGATCTCCTGCACGCGTGCGAGGAAGCGGTCCATGTCCTTGGTTTCCTCGGTGTTCAGGTCTTCGGGCTTGTCGGCCTTGTCGGCTGCGCTCGCGAACTGTTCGAGGTTTGCGATGTCGGCGTTCTCGGTGGCCTTGAGCTCGAACTCCTTGAACTTGCGCAGGCTGTCCATGACGAATTCGTCCACGGGTTCGTACAGGTAGAGCACCTCGACGCCCTTGGCGCGGAAGATCTCCAGGTGCGGGTTCTGCTCGACAGCCTCGCGGCTGGGGCCGGAGATGTAGTAGATTTCCTTTTGTCCTTCCTTGGCCGCCTCGATGTATTCATCCAGGGAAATGAGCCCGTCCTTGTCCTCGTGGCGGGAGGAGTTGAAGCGCAGCAGCTCGCCGAAAGCTTCCTGGTTGGCGAAGTCGGAGTAGCCGAGCTTGAAGCGCTTGGCGTGTTCCTTCCAGAAGGTGATGTAGCGATCCTTGTCCTGGCCGAGCTTCTTGAGATGGGTCAGGATCTGCTTGGTCAGGGTGGTGGCGATTTTGCGGATGAGCAGGTTTTCCTGCAGGGTCTCGCGGGAGATGTTCAGCGGCAGGTCCTCGGTGTCGACCACGCCGCGCACGAAGCCAAGGTATTCGGGGATGAGGTCCTTGTTCTTGCTCTGGATCAGGACGCGGCGCACGTACAGGTCCAGGCCGTAGTTGTCGCGGTCGAAGCCGAAGGTGTCCTGGCTGCGCGGGGGCACGAAGGCCAGGGCCGAGAACTGCACCGGGGCGTCCACGCTCAGGTGCAGGGTGTCGAGGGGTTCTTCGTGGTCGTAGGTCAGGAATTTGTAGAATTCCGTGTACTGCTCTGGGGTGATCGAAAACTTGTTTTCGCGCCACAGGGCCTGCACCGTGTTGGCTTTTTCGCCCTGAACCAGGATGGGGAAGGAGATGAAATTTGAGTGCTTCTTGATGATGGACTTGATGCGGTTCGGCTCGGCGAATTCCTTGCCCTCTTCCTTCAGGTGCACGGTCAGGGTCGTGCCCCGGGGCATATCCTCGTCCAGTTCGGCTACGGAGTAGGTGCCCATACCGTCGGAACTCCACTCCACACCCTTGGCTTCGGGACGGAAGGAGCGGGTGCGGATGGTGACCTTGTCGGCGACCATGAAGACCGAGTAAAAGCCCACGCCGAAGCGGCCGATGATGTTGGAGGAGTTGGCCTGGTCGGCCATGGCCTGGCGGATGAATTCGGCGGACCCGGAATGGGCGATGGTGCCGATGTTTTCCACCAGTTCGTCCTGGGTCATGCCGATGCCGGTGTCGGTGATGACGAGCTGGCGGTTCTCTTCGTCGGCCGTGATGGAGATTTGCAAATCCAGGTCCGGGCTTACGATTTCGGCGGACCGGCTTTGCTCGAAGCGCAGCTTGTCCAGGGCGTCGGAAGCATTGGAAACAAGCTCCCGCAGAAAGATTTCTCTGCTCGTGTAGAGGGAATGGGTAATAATATCGAGGAGTTGTTTAATTTCTGTTTTAAATTCGAACTGTTGTGCCTGGGACATAAATGCTCCTTGGTTGCGAAATTTTGTTTGCACCAAATAAATGGCCTGCCCCCATTGTCAAGGTCTGCGCCCGAAACAAGATTTGTGCTTGACCGGGACGGGGGCCTTGGGTAGAGAGTTTCCCCTGTCGGATGGTGGGTGTAGCTCAGTAGGCAGAGCACCTGGTTGTGGCCCAGGATGTCGCGCGTTCAAGCCGCGTCACTCACCCCATTAGACCACACGGGACAGTTCGTCTGTCCCTTTTTTTCCCGCTTTTTTGTGGTGGGTGTAGCTCAGTAGGCAGAGCACCTGGTTGTGGCCCAGGATGTCGCGCGTTCAAGCCGCGTCACTCACCCCATTTGACACCCCAGCAGAACCGGATAAGAACTGGTTCTGCTTTTTTTTTGGAGGGAGGGGAGGTCGCATGGCTGCATTCACGGGCATCAACCACCTGGCCATGGTCACGGCGGACATGGACCGCACGGTCCATTTCTGGCGGGACCTGCTGGGCATGCGTCTGGTCGTGGGCCTTGGACATCCGGGGTATCGGCATTATTTTTTTGAGATTACGGCCAAGGACACGATCGCCTTTTTTGAATGGCCCGGGGTGAAGCCTGTCGCCGAAAAGGATCACGGCGCGCCGGTGCGCGGGCCAGCGGCTTTCGACCATTTGTCGTTCGGCGTGGAGAGCCTCGAAGAACTGGGGCGCTTGAAGGACCTGCTGGAAGCCAACGATTTCTGGGCATCGGAATTCATCGACCACGGATTCATCATCTCCCTGTACTCCTTCGATCCCAACAACATCCCCATTGAATTCAGTTATCCCGTGCCCGAATACGAGGTTCACGCTCATCCGATCATGATCGATTCCCATCCGACGCCGGCCGCAATGGAAGGCAGCGAGCCGCGACCGGAAAGATGGCGGGAAGCCGTTCCTTCGGATTCGGACCACGGCATCTATCCCGGCGAGGCCGAAGCCGTGCGCGCCGCATTCATTAAGAAAACATAAATCCCGGAACAGACCGGGGTATTTGAGGAAAATATGGATAAACTTGTCATAGAAGGCGGCGTGCCGCTGAAGGGAGAGGTGCGGATCAGCGGCTCCAAGAATGCGGCCCTGCCCATCCTGCTCGCATCCATTTTGGTCGAAGGCGAGGTGCGCCTGACCAATGTGCCGGACCTGCGCGATATCGCCACCACGCTGAAGCTGCTCGAACTGCTTGGCTGCCGCGCTGAATTCAATGACGGGGACGTGCTCTTGCATTCGTGCGACCTGAAGCCCGAAGCCCCCTATGACCTGGTGCGGACCATGCGTGCCTCGGTGCTGTGCCTGGGGCCGCTCCTGGCCAGGCTCGGCCGGGCACGGGTGGCCATGCCCGGCGGCTGCGCCATCGGAGCGCGGCCCGTGGATCTGCATCTCAAAGGTCTGGAACAGATGGGAGCCGTCTTCGAACTGGAGAGCGGCGACATCATCGGGACCTGCGACCGTCTCAAAGGGGCCCATATCCATCTTGATTTCCCCACCGTGGGCGGCACTGAGCATCTGATCATGGCCGCTGTGCTGGCCGAAGGGGAGACAGTGCTCGAAAACGCGGCCCGCGAGCCGGAAATCCAGGATCTGGCGGAATTTTTGAACACCTGCGGGGCGCGCATCACCGGCCATGGCACCAGCGTGGTGCGCATCGAGGGTGTCGAATCCCTGCACGGCTGCTCCTATCCCGTCATGCCCGACCGCATCGAAGCAGGGACCTATCTTGTGGCCGCGGGAATGACCAAGGGCGACCTGACCCTGCGGGACTGCCCGGTGGACGCCCTTGACGCCGTCATCTCGAAATTGCGTGAAATGGGCATGGTCATCGAAGGTGATCGCAACCTTCTGACCGCCACTGTCGACGGCCCGCTGAACTGCGTCGATCTTTCCACCAGACCCTACCCCGGCTTTCCCACGGACATGCAGGCCCAGATCATGGCGCTCATGTGCGTCAGCCGTGGCGCTGGCGTGATCACCGAAGGCATCTTCGAGAACCGCTTCATGCACGTGCAGGAACTGGCCCGCCTTGGCGCGCATATCACCCTGTCCGGGCAGAGCGCCATGGTGCGCGGTGTGGATACCCTGAAAGGCGCCACGGTCATGGCTTCGGATTTGCGCGCCAGCGCCTGTCTGGTCCTGGCCGGGCTTGCAGCCACGGGGCGCACCGACGTTCGCCGTATCTATCACCTTGATCGCGGCTACGAACAGATGGAAGTGAAGCTTGGCGCGGTGGGGGCCAGGATCAGGCGCGAGAAGGAATAGTGGGTGCGGCGGTGCCGCAAATGGTAACAGTGTAAAAAACCTCGCCGATGCTGTCGGCGAGGTTTTTTTGCGGGCATGCCGCCCGGGGCGCTATTCCGCTGTAGCGTTACCCGCTGCCTTTGGCGCGTTGCGCGGGAACTGCAGCTCTCGCTGCAAAAATCCCCGCACACGCAGGTATTCGGTGATGTTGCCTTCTCCGCGCAAGACCATTTCCCAGCCCGGCCGCTCCATGACCACCAGGACAGGAACGCCCTGGAAGCCCTTCATCTTGAAATAGGCCCGCGCCGTGCGCACTGTCTGTCGCAAGTCCTCGGACACCGGCACGGGGTCTATCGTGTCCATGCTTTCGACGCGCAGCACCTCCAGAAACAGGTTCTCCTTGCTCGCGTCGGAGTTTTGCACCGTGGCCAGGCGGTACAGGTCGTCTTCCTTGTTGTCCGTACTGGCCAGATGCCATTTGCCCGGCAAGGTGTGCGCGTTGATGGACAGGTTGGCCAGGATCTTGGAGCAGTGGTCGCAGTGCAGGCTGAAAAAGAGGACGTGCTGCGGGACGTTGTCCGGAGCCGTCTCCCAGGTGGCGAAGGCGGTGTCGGTGATGGCGGGGGGGACGACGTTCAGGTCGAGCACGGCGTTGGCGGTGAACCCTCCACACCATACGGCCACACCCAGAAAGACCGTCAGAAGCGATTTTCGTACCCAGGCGAAAAGGCACAAGCCCACGAAAAGGCTCGCGCCCACGATGACGCAGAGCAGGCACTTCTCTTTCAGCCCCATGAACTGAAAGCCCAGGATTGCGCCGTCAAAGGCCAGGGCCCCGAAAAGCAGCAGACTGGCCAGTCCCCAGATCCATTTTTTGTCGTAACGTCCGCCAAAAAAGACCAGGCCCCACAGGAACCAGAAAAACGCGGCTCCCATCTTGATGAGGTTGCCTTCCCCGAAACGGACGTACTCTCCGACCACGTCGCAGGCGGAGGTGGTGCAGAAGGAGGTATGGCGCACGGCCTGCATCCAGACCTCGCCGGAGAGGAAGGAGGCGGCCAGAAAGAGAAAGGTCAGCAGCGAATATCGAGAGAACCGGGTCATAGCAAACTCCCTGTTGGATAATGGGTGTTTGTGTATCTAAGGAGCGCGTCGCGTCAAGCCAGTATTCGTCCGTAATTTGCGGAAGTCGAGCGTTGCAGGTTTCTTGGGATGCGCAGCCCTGCGTCATCGCAGATTTCACTTCGGAAGTCGCAATGTGCCAAAGTCAGCCACCGCCGGCTGGTTTGTTTCCGCCAGGGCGAATTCGAATTTTTCAGATGATTTTTTGCTGCGCGATCATTTCAAACGGATGGAATGCTTCTTGAGCAGTTCGTAAAGCCGCGCCCTGGAGAGGCCGGAACGCTCGCAGGCCGTTGGAACATCGTTGTCACAGAGTTCGAGCAGCTGCCGCATGTAAGCGTTTTCGAGTTGGCCGACGACGATTTCGCGCACCTCGCGCAGGGGAGGCAGGTCATCTCCCGGGGAAAAAGGAAGAGGAATGGCACCGTGATGGCGGCCGGGTTCAAGCAGGGTGGGCTGCTCCTTGTCCGGATGATGGCGAAACGAGTTTTTGGCAATGCCGATGCGCACATCCACGGGCAGGTGGTGGCTGTACAGGGACGGCTCATCCTGACAGTTGTCGATGGCCACGGCTACGGTGTTGACGAATTCGCGTACATTACCGGGCCAGTTGTACGCTTGGAGGGCGTTAAGAAATTCGGGCGTGAGCGTTTTTGGCGTGATGCTGCTCTCGCGGCAGAATTTTTCCGTATAATACTCGGCCAGCAGGAGGATGTCCTCCTTGCGGGCGCGCAGGGGCGGAATCTCTATCTGGTGTCCGTTCAGACGATAGTAGAGGTCGTTGCGGAAAAGTCCCTGCTCGACCATGAGTCGCAGGTCGCGGTTGGTGGCGGCGATGACCCTGAAATTGCTACTGACTTCCTTTTCCGAACCGATGGGGCGAAATTTGCGTTCCTGCAGCACCCGCAGCAGGGATTTTTGCAGGTCAAGGCTCAGTTCTCCAATTTCATCCAGAAAAACCGTGCCGTTGTTGGCCAGTTTGAACAAGCCGTCCCGGGCTTCGTGAGCGCTGGTGAAGGAGCCTTTGGTGTGGCCGAAGAGGGTGCTCTCAGCCAGATGGGTGGACAGGTTTGTGCAATCGATGACCACCAGCTTGCCGGGTGTGTCGCTGTTTTCGTGGATTCCGCGCGCGAAAAGTTCCTTGCCCGTACCCGTTTCGCCGGTGATGATCACGTTGGACTTGCTGACTGCCGCCTTGCCCATGACCTCAAGGCAACCCATGATGACCGGGCTTTCGCCGATGATGGCGCTGCGTTTCACCTTGCGCGGCCCTCGGTTTTGTTCCTTGGAGGCCCGGTAGGCGATGGTGCGTTGCAGGATGAGGGTGATGTTGTTCAGGGAGATGGGCTTGCCCACATAATCCCAGGCTCCGTTGGCGATGGCCAGGGTCGCGCCGTCGGAATCCCCGTCGCCGGTCAGGATGACGACCTCGGGCAGGGAGGGAAAGGACTGGAATTGCTTGATGTGAGCCAGCCCGTTGCCGTCGGGCAGATTGACGTCGAGAAAGATGAGATCGCAGTTCATGCTTTTGAGCTGCGCAAAAGCGTCCCGGATGTTCTGAGCGATCCGGCAGGGGTGTCCCATGCGTTCAATGATCCGTTGGAATGCACGGGAGAAATCCTGATCGTCGTCAATTATGAGAATGTTGGCCATTCGTAACTCCAAGCAAAATATAAAACCGCTTTTGTCGGAGTATGTCTGGAAAAGCAAGATTCTTGTGCACACCTGTTCCATCAAGATTGTGAACTTGAAAACAACAAGCGGGCTGGCCTTTTCTCTGTTTTGGGAATAAAAATATTCTTCCATCTGAAAAATGATTTCGACAGGTGCCGTCAGTGATGTATTTCAGTTGAAATTTTCAGGGTCTGAAAAGGCCACGGCGGATTGTTGTTGGCGGTCTTTTATGTCAACATGCGAAACAACATTGAAAGCAAGCAGGTGGTGAGTTTGTTTTTTTTCAGTCAGACCCGCGCAGGAGAATTGAGTGAAAATTGAGGAGATTGTCATGATTCCAGGCAGAAAGCGGCGCAGGCCAGGCATGGCGCGTGCGGTTCTTTTCTTTGCCACGGCCATGCTCTTTGCGGTTTGCCTTGCCCAGGCCGGTGACGGCAGCGCATTGGTCACCCAGCGCTGCCTGGGTTGTCACGGCATGGAAAAAAATTGCGAAGTCACTACCACCGACCCGGATTGGTGGACGGAAACAGTGCTGCGCATGGTTGAATACAAGAATGGTCTGCTGAGCGAGGATGAGGTTGCTCGCGTCGCGCTTTTTCTGGCCGACGACCAACAGCGGAGTACGCTCTGCTCTTCAAACTGAAAAACTGTTGAAAATCTGGAGGACGTTATGAAATACGCATTTGCATGTCTTTTGGCTGGTCTTCTTTTCGCATCGGTGGCCGTGGCTTCCGATGATCTGGGTGCCGAGCGTTATGCGAAATTGTGCAAAAGCTGTCACGGCGCTGACGGTTCCAATGCGGCCATGAGCAAACCCCTCAAAGGGCTTCCGGCCGAGGACGTGAAGACCGCGCTGCTTGGCTACAAGGAGCAGACCTATGGCGGCAAAAAGAAGGCCATGATGGAGCGCGTGGCCAAATCGCTTTCCGACGAGGATATAGAGGCGCTGGCCACGCATATTGGTGCTTTTCCGAAATAGATCGTACCGGGGCACAGCGTCGCGGGGACGCTTCACCCGTGAAAATGCAGCCCAAAAATCATTTTTTTGGGCCTGCCTTCTTCCAATCTTGAACCCAAAGACAAACGAGCCCTTCCTGACCGGGAGGGCTCTCTTTCGAGGCCCGGATGCGATCAGCTCTTCTTGTTTTCATTCTCCTGACCTGGCCGTCGGTTGCGTTTCCGCAGAGTGCGCTGCACACGGCTCGCGATGCGGCGGCCGCCGTTACCGCTCATGACCACTCCACGGCCCAGCAGGCCGATGAAGCGCTTCATGCCGAGCACGTTGAGGCGCCACCGAAGGACCATGCGGCAGGTGATCGCGCTCCTGTTGCAGCGCCGGGCGAGGCCACGGACTCGGGATTCGTAAAGCCTGGGGCCATGTCCGCCGATCATGCCGGGCACGGGGAGCAGCCGGTCCCGGCCGAGCATGTCCATCCGGCGCCCGTGGCCGAAACGTCCATTGGAGTGACGGAGAAGCTCGGGGAATTCATCGCCGCCGAGGCCCGCTTTTTCGATGAAGGTGGCAAGGCCGTGACCATGGCCGAAATCGTGGACAAGCCGACCATTATCGTGCCCGTCTATTTTTCCTGCCCCAATGTCTGCGCCATCATCCAGAGTTCCCTGACGGCGGTGTTGCCGGATGTGAAACTTGAACCGGGCGTTGATTTCCAAGTGGTCAGCGTCAGCTTCGACGACACGGATACGCCGACCCTGGCCGCCCATCAGAAAAATAACTACATGGCGGCCATGGATTTCACGTTTCCGGAAAACGGCTGGCGCTTTCTGACCGGCGACGAGGCCAACATCCGCAAACTCATGGATTCCCTTGGCTTTGGCTTCCGGCGCGAAGGCAAGGATTTTCTGCATCCGGTGGTGGTCATGGCCGTCTCGCCCAAGGGCAAGATTGTGCGTTATCTTTACGGCACCAGACCCCTGGCCTTCGACCTGACCATGGCCGCCACCGAGGCGGACAAGGAGAGAATCGGCCTGTCCGTCAAGCGCGTGCTGGCCTACTGTTTCTCCTACGATCCCGAAGGCAAGCGCTATGCGTTCAATTTCATGAAGATAACCGGCACGGGTATCCTACTCATCCTGGCCGTCTTGCTCGTTTCCTTGGTGCTTGCCGGCCGCAAGAAGCGCACTCCCCGAAATTAAGCCTGCAAGAGAGGTTTTCCAGCATGCATTCTCCCGGCGAAACCGTGCCCTTTCTTGATCCGTATCCGGGTCGAAGCGGCATCCTGTCCTGGATCTTCTCCACGGATCACAAGCGCATCGGCATGCTCTACCTGTGGTCCATCCTGAGCATGTTCGCCGTCGGCGTGGTGCTGGGCGTGCTCATGCGCCTGGAACTCATCGCGCCGGGACGGACCATCATGGACGCCCAGACCTACAACGCCATGTTCACCCTGCACGGCGTGGTCATGATCTTTCTTCTTGTCATCCCAGGCATCCCGGCGGCCTTCGGCAACATTCTGCTGCCGCTGCAGATCGGCGCCGAGGACGTGTCCTTTCCACGCCTCAACCTCCTTTCCTGGTGGCTGTACCTGACCGGAGCGGTCCTGGCCGTGACCAGCCTCTTCACCGGCGGCGGCCCGCCGGACACGGGCTGGACCTTTTACGTGCCGTTCAGCGAGCGGACCACGACCAACGTCTCCCTGGCCGTGGTCGCGGTCTTCATCCTCGGCTTTTCGTCCATTCTGACGGGGCTCAATTTCATCACCACCATCCATCGCCTGCGTGCTCCGCAGATGAGCTGGGGCAAGCTCCCGCTCTTCACCTGGTCGCTCTATGCAACGGCCTGGATTCAGCTTTTGGCCACGCCGGTGCTGGGCATCACCGTGGCCCTGGTCTTCATCGAACGCCTGCTCGGCATCGGTCTCTTCGACCCCTCCAAGGGCGGGGATCCGCTCCTGTACCAGCACCTGTTCTGGATCTACTCGCATCCGGCCGTGTACATCATGATCGTGCCGGCCATGGGCGTGGTTTCGGACATCATTCCGGCCTTCGCGCGCAAGTCGGTCTTCGGGTACAAGGCCATCGCCATATCGAGCCTGGCCATCGCCTTCGCCGGTTCTCTGGTCTGGGCCCACCACATGTTCGTCAGCGGCATGAGCGATACGGCCGTCATGGTTTTTTCCTTTCTGACTTTCGTGGTGGCCATTCCGTCTGCCGTCAAGGTCTTCAACTGGGTGGCCACCCTGTACAAGGGCTCCATCTATCTGGAGCCGCCGCTCATGTTCGCCCTCGGTTTCATCTTCCTCTTCTCGGCCGGAGGGCTGACGGGGCTGGTGCTGGGCTCTGCCGGCACGAACATCCATGTCCACGACACGTACTTCGTGGTCGCGCATTTCCATTATGTCATCTTCGGCGGCACGGGCTTCGGGCTCTTCGCGGCCATGCACTTCTGGTTTCCGAAAATCTTCGGACGCATGTACGACCGCCGCATGGCCAACTTAAGCTGGTACCTGCTCATCGGCGGATTCAACATGCTCTATTTTCCCATGTTCATCGTCGGCCTGCAGGGCATGCCGCGCCGCTATTACGATTACCTGCCCATGTACCAGACCGGGCAGTTGGTCTCCACGGTCGGCTCCTGGGTGCTGGTCGCGGGGCTCATTGTCATGTTCTATGGCCTGTCCAAATGTCTGCGCGGGCCGCGCACCGTGGGGAACAATCCCTGGGGCGCCGCCACCCTGGAGTGGACTCTGCCGAGCCCGCCGCCGCACCTGACCTTCATCGATCCGCCGGACGTGCCGCGCGGCCCCTATTCCTACGAGGGGGTGAGCCGCGATGAGTGAAGCGCACAAGGACTACACCGGCGACAAGTTTGGGATGTGGCTGTTCCTGTTCACCGAGATCCTGCTCTTCGGCGGGCTTTTTCTCCTGTATTCGGTCTACCTGCATCGCTATCCGGCGGAGTTTCATGCAGGCGGGCTGCAGCTCAGCCGTCTTTTTGGCACGCTCAACACGGTCGTGCTCATCACCTCGAGCCTGACCGTGGCACTGGCCATCTCCGCACTGCAGCAGGGACGCAAGGCGCTCTGCCTGTGGCTTTTGACCGCGACCATCACGCTGGCCGGGGTGTTCATGGTCAACAAATACATCGAGTGGTCGGCCAAGATCGCTCACGGCATCTATCCTGGCTCCCCGGAGATGGCGGCGGGAGCGGGCGGCACGAACATCTTCTTCGGCCTCTACTATGTCATGACCGGCGCCCACGGCCTGCATGTGGTCATCGGCGCGGCCATCCTGGGCTACTGCATGCTGCGTATCCGGCAGGGCAGGGTTACGGCCGAAGACTTCGGGGTGCTTGAAAACGGCGGCCTGTACTGGCATCTGGTCGATCTGATCTGGATATTCCTTTTCCCACTTTTTTACCTGATCAGCTGATATGACAACACATACTCACATCATGCCCTTCGCTCTCCTGACCAAGATCTGGCTGGCCCTGATGGTCCTGACCGGCATCACGGTGGGGGTGACGAGCTTCGACTTCGGATACCTGAACGTGCTGGTGGCCATGGCCGTGGCCTCGGCCAAGGCGCTGCTGGTTATCTTCTTCTTCATGCACCTCAAATACGAAAATCGCATCCTCGGGGTCTTTCTGCTGCTGGTTTTCGTCATCCTGGCCATCTTCATCGGCTTCACCTTTTTCGACGTGGCGATGCGGCCGGAGACGACCCCATGACTCCGTCCATAACCAAAGTCGCAGCTCAGGTTGATCACGTCTTTTTGCTCATCTTCGGCGTTTCGGCGGCCATACTGGTCTTCATCACCGTGCTCATGGTCTGGTTCGTCATCCGCTATCACCACACCCGCAGTCCCAAGGCGGCGGATATTCGCGGCAATGTCCTGGCCGAGGTCATCTGGACGGTCATCCCCTCTCTCCTGGTCATGGGCATGTTCTACTACGGCTGGGCCAGTTTCAAGGCCCTGCGCTCGGTACCCGCCGACGCCATGCGCGTGCAGGTCACGGCGCGCATGTGGTCCTGGGTCTTCGAGTACGAGAACGGCAAGCGCTCAAGCACCCTTTATGTGCCGCTCGACCGGGCCGTTCGCCTGGACATGACCTCCGTCGACGTCATCCACAGCTTTTTCGTGCCCGCATTTCGCATCAAGATGGACACCGTGCCCGGCATGCAGACCTATGCCTGGTTCCAGGCCCAGCGCGAGGGGACCTACGATATCCTGTGCGCTGAATACTGCGGCCTGCGTCACTCCAACATGCTCTCCACCGTCGAGGTCATGGCAACGGATGATTTTCGGCAGTGGTACGAGAGTTCGGCCCAGGGGAACGAGGCTGCGATAGGGCTTCTGGAGTCGTATGGCTGCACGGGCTGCCATTCCCTGGATGGATCGGAGGAGATGGGGCCGACGCTCCTGAACATCTACGGCGCGCGGCGCAGCGTGAGCGATGTGAACGGCACGCGGGAAGCCTTCGTGGACGAAGCGTATCTGCGCCGGGCCATCGTCGAACCGGACGCGGAACTGGTGGTGGGCTTTGAAGGCATGCCGTCCTACAAGGAGGAGATGCCGCAGCAGGATCTGGATGCCATCATCAAATATCTGACGGGCGGAGCAACGCGCGATCTGGATCGCGGAAGGCAATTGATGGAGGCCGAAGGCTGCCTGAGTTGCCATTCCACGGATGGTTCGGAAATAGCCGGGCCGACGCTCAGGAACATCGTCGGCCGCAAGGTGAAAATGGCCGACGGTTCCGAGATCGCGGCTGATGATCGGTATTTGATAGAGGCCATCCTTGATCCGGAAAAGTTCATTGTCGTCGGATATGATCCCATCATGCCGTCCTACGGTCACCTGACCGAAGACGAACTGCAGGCCATGGTCGACTACATGCATACCTTAAGTGACAATCATGATTAGAAGCACGCTGGCACTGACCCGGCCCGGGATTTCCCTGGCCGTCGGGCTGTCGGCCCTGGCCGGGTATGCCTTGGCCGCCGGGGAGTTGTCCGGCGGCGGGCCGCTTTTTGCCGGGACTTTTGTCTTGAGCGCGGCCGTTTCCGTGCTGAACCAGATTCAGGAGCGCGGGCGCGATGCGCGCATGGAGCGGACAAAGGGACGCCCACTGGCCAGTGGAAGAATGAGCGTGGGGCAGGGGAGCCTGATCTTCGCCGTCCTGCTCATGCTGTCCGCCTTGTCCCTTTGGGTTCATCTGTCCTGGTTTGTACTTCCTGTCCTGCTGATGGTGGTTGGTCTCTACAATGGACTCTACACCCTCATGAAACCCGTGACCGGCTGGGCCATGATCCCCGGAGCGGCCTGCGGCGCATTGCCGTTCTGGATTGGCTGGCTGGCCGGCGGCGGAGGGCTTGTCGCCGTAACGCCCGTGTATTTCTTTGCCCTTTATTTCGTCTGGCAAATGCCTCATTTCTGGATGCTGGCCGAAAGCAATGCCGCTGACTACGCGGCCGCAGGGTTCCCGGTTCCAGCCAACAGTTTTTCCGGTTTCTCCCGCCAGGCACTCCCCAGAATATGGGCCCTGGCCTTGGCCATGCTCGGCGGCATGGCTCCGCTCTTCGGCCTTGCGGTCGGCCCAGGCCAGGCCTACGCCCTAGCCACTGCTTGCCCGGCCTACGCGTTGCTGGCGGTTTTCGCGCGGGCCAGGGTGCTGCGTTACGTCTCGGATGGCTTTCTGGCCGGCGTGGTGCTTATGATCGTGGCGGAGAGGTTGGGTTGAAATGGGTGACTAGGCCCCGCCTGGGATATCGGGCAAAAAAAGGGACCGGAAGCAATTCCGATCCCTTCAATGGTCATTGATATTCGGCTTTGATTCTAATTTTTGCCGCCACCGTTGCCGCCACCGTTGCCGCCGCCGTTTCCACCGCCCTTTCCTCCACCGTTTCCGCCACCATTTCCTGCGCCTCCAGCCTTGCCGGAAGATTTGGCCGCGCCGCCTTTAGCGGAATTTGCCGAGACACTGGCCTTGCTTTTGGCCATGCTCCTCGCTGTCGTCATGTCACGCACTGCGTTCATGTTTCGCATCTGCGTTTTTTCCATGTTTCGATTCATTGCTGCGTTGTTCTTGGACAAGCCTAAATGGGCTCCCGGATTTTGGCTGGCCACGCTCTGCCCGATGACACTCGGATGCACCCCCAGGGCATGGGCGATTTGACCCCAGCCCATATCATCGGCGCGCATGGACGAAATCTGATCCGCCGACACGCCGACCGCCTCCGCGAATGCGTCATTATAGGCGGTCTGCGCCGCATCGAGTTCGAGTTGGGCTGTCTCGATCGCTACGGGGTCCTCTGTCGCCACGGCTGCATCGTAGTTGGCCTGAGCGCCATCCAGCGCGGCCTTTTCGGTAGCCAGGGCATCGGGATTGTCCAGGGAAGCGGCCGCAAGGCCCTCGGCAATGGCGGCCTGGGTGGGATTATTGAAGGCCGAGACCGCTTCGGGCTCGTCAGTTTCTTCCGCCGCCAGGACCGCGCTGGACAAAAGAGCAGGTACCAGCAGACAGGCCAGAAAGAGGCGCAGGATTGTGTTCATGGTGATTCTCCTCTCGGTCATTGTACGTTGGTGAAGATGGAGACGGATTCGGCCTTTGCGTGGGACCGACCGTCGATTTTTATGATTTCGGGTTGGTCGAACCAACTCGGTATGAGCCGTTTTGGCGAGACTTCGGGATGCATGCCGCTGACATAGCCCCTGATCGCAAGCGCCCGTTGACGGGCCAGAGTGGAATTTCCTTTAGCGTAGACGACCACATGCAAATCCAAATCCTGCTTGATGGCCAGAATGGACCCGAGCACTGCCAACGAGTCTTTCGAGTCTTCGGTCAGAGCGGCGCTGTCGGCCTCGAATTCGATGGATTTGAGGGTGACCGTGCGCAGTCCGAGCATGTGGTTGCGCCAGGAAAAGTCACCGTTCCGATTGAGCATGTCCGTTCCCAGGCGAGCCATCGGGCCGTCAGGATAGAGGTCCAGATATTGTTTCATGGCCCGCCGCATTTCCGGGCTACGGCCGAGCCGGTCAAGGGCCACGGCAGTGTTGAACAGGGCTTGTGGCTCTTCAGGATCCATGCGCAGGACGTGTGCATAGTAGTCGAGGGCCACGGCATTCTTGCCCCGGTCGAGCTCGTTGTGCCCGAGGTACAGGTTGGCGGACAGATGCTCAGGATTGATGGCGAGGGCTTTTTCGTAGGCGGCCTTTTCCTTGTCGGGTTCCATCAGCGCCCACCAGGTCACGCCTTCCCAGAAGCGGTAATCGGCATTGTCCGGAGCCAGGCGAACGGCCTTTTCAATGAAAGGTCGAGCGGCTTCCGGGTTGTCAGCTCCAAGTTCGAAACGCGCCATGTAGTAGTTCAGTATCGGATCGTCGGGGTTTTCGCTCAATTTGGAGGTGAACGCGGAGCGACCTTGCGCGTATTCGGCCGCGTTCAGATAGTATTGTCCCACGAAGGTGGACTTGACGTCGGCGCATCCGGCCATGGCCAGGAGCAGCAGGGTAAGGCATGTCGGCAGGAATATCTTCATTGTACCTTCATATACGTTTGACGAAGTCTGATTGGTCACAAATTATTTAGTTGTTGTCCGGTTTCTGGCGGGTGTCGCGTCCGGTGAAGCCCAGTACCTGCAGCAACGCGCCGAGGCTTTCCCCTTCGGCCAGGGCCCGCGAAGCGGCCTCGGCGACAATCTCGTCGGCCATTCCTGCCGCGCGGGCGCGCTGCACTACTCGGAAGAGTTGCGTCCATTCGGGCGCGAGGGTGGCGAAGACAAGACCCTGATGCACGATATCGGAGGTCATGGCCGCCTGGAAATTGATGGCGTTCAAATAGGCCCTGGTTCTGGCGGCCGTGGCCAACATGGCCGGAGTCGCATGGGGGTTGACTTGCGCCATTTCGGAAAGTTCCTGCCGGGTCAGGCCAAGCCTCAGGCTGTCTCCGGTAATGACGACATCCTGCGGGTCCGGCGTGAATCCGTCGCGTTCAAGATTCCTGGCCGCGAAAGCATAATCGTCGCGCATGGTGTCGAGGGCTCGAACGATGGCCTGCCCATGTACACGTTTGGACAGCCCCTCTTCGATTTTGGCTGTGAATGGCGCGGCCGGTAGGCCCTCGATACGGATGCGTTCGAGCCTGTCTTGAATGGCGGCGGCCTGGTCGGACGTAAGGTGTCCAGCGGCTTTGGCTTTTTCGAGGGCTCCGTCCATGGTTCCCGCCAGCGCCATCCCTCCAAAGAGACTCCACTGCCCCAGAACGGCCAGGCACAGCAGTGCGATCACGATGTTTCTAAAGAATCGAGTCATCGCTGCTTTTCACCATGAGAATGGAGTTGCGGCTGCCAAAGCCGTCATCCGCGCTGAAAGGCGCGGCGGCATCGGGCAGAGGTGTGGCTTTGTCGACCAGAAAAACGTATTCATGGCTGCCTGGAGGCAAAGCGGCGGATAAGGTCCAAACCCCGGTTGCTTTGTCCCTCTGCATGGACCAGCCGGCGGCGTTCCAGCCGTTGAAGCTGCCGATCACGGCTACCTCGCGCGCGCTGGGAGCAGTCAGTACGAATTTGACGGGCGAAAGGCCTTGAGGCGTTGCAATTGTTTCGACTGTGCCGGTTCGAAAGGCCAGGCTCATGACTATGAGCAGGCCAGCGGCAGTGGCCAGCGTCCCGAGAGGGGAGATGCGGATGACGCGGGGAGCGAGGAACCAGCGAGCCAGACGCTTGATACGGGCATCCGGCACGGTGTCTTTGGCGCGCGTCTCGATACGCGCCATCACGCGATCCGTGAAGTTCGGGCCGGGGTCCGCTTTGCCGAGCGCGCACAGGGCGGATTTCAGATTGTCGTCTGAATTCTCGTGTCTATCGTCGTATTTCATGTGCCTCATCGGTTCTCTCCATAGCTCTCGCGCAGCATGCGCAGAGCCCGGTGTATCCGCATCTTGACGCCACTCATGGACAGCCCGAGCGTTGCTGCCACTTCGGCCAGGGACATGCCCTCGATATAGCGCAGGGCCAGGGCTTCTTTGTATTTTGGCGGCAGGTCGCGCAGCGCATCATGCAGCCTTGCGCCTTCCAGAATTGCCAGCGGGTCGTTCCCTCCGTCCGAACCGGCCAGCTCAAGACCGTGATGCTCAAACGCGGTTCGCGCATAGCGCCGCGAATGATCGCGAGCCAGGTTCAGGGCCAGTGTGTAGAGCCAGGTGAAGAAGCGGCGTTTGGAGTCATAGGATTCCAGACGCTCAAAAGCCCTGACAAATGCGTCCTGCGCCAGCTCGCCAGCCGCGTGTTCGTCTCGGGAAAAGCGCAGCATGAGTCTGAAGATCGGTCCCTGATAACGCCTGACAATCACGGAAAAAGCTTTTGTATCGCCCTGCAAGGTGCGGCTTACGGCCCAGGCGTCATCTTGGTTTTCCCATTGCTCCATGTACTTGTATATACGCTCCTCGGTGGCGTTTTGTCACATGCGGCGACAAAATTATGCAAAAAATTCTTTTTCGCTGTGGTTTGTCATTTCTGTTTTAAGCGACGCATTCCTGCCAGGACACCGGTTCCGCCTCCAGGGGCCGAAAATGCAAAAGCCACGTCGGTTTCCCGGCGTGGCTTTCATGCAGTGTCGCGCTCGAACGGTCAGCAGGCGTGCTGCAGATTGGGCACGGGTGCGAAACGCCATTTGTTCTGGCAGGATGTTCCGCAGGAATTGGAGCATTCGCATTCCTCGCCCACGACGACCACGGGCACGGAGCTTTGCTTGCTGACCGTGTCCGACAGGGACCCGAGAATCTTTCGCGCGGAAGCATGACCCTGGGTGCCCATGATGATCATGTCGCAGTCATGATCGCTGGCGGCCTTGATGATCGCGTCGGACGTAGTGCCCTGCTCGACTACGATTTCAAACTCCACCCCGGCCTCCCGGCAGCCTTCGACAAAGATGGCAAAAATCTTGCCCATCTCTTCGAGATTCTTGCGGATGATCATTTCGCGTCCGCTGGGGCTGATGCGTCCGCTGATCAGGTCATGAGCGTGGAAAAGGATGACCTTCGCTCCGCATTGTTTCGCCAATGCGATGGCATAGCGCTTGGCGCGACGGGCGGATTCGCTGTTGTTCACAGGAACTAGAAAAGTTTTGAAGCCTGGCAATTTCATATGAAGTTCCTCCCGAAGAAAGATTGAGTTGGTTAATCAACCAATTCGTGCCATGCTTCACAAGGGAGCGTCAAGAAAATTTTCATAAGAGCTGAAAAATTGAAGCAAACGCGGGTAGTTGGGGGGCAATGGTTTCATGACAGCCTGGAAGGCCTGCGTCGTTGTTGTCAAATCGGGCAGGCGAACGCTGAAAATTCAATATTTGTTAACGTGATGTTTGTTATGGATATGACCGACATACCATAAAATGCCGCGAGTACGCTTGCCATTGCCTCGCAATGGGTCTAAAATGGAAATGTTTTATAACAACCTGTTATTTTGACATTTTTTAGGAGGTGTGCTGTGGAGAAGATTCTGATCGTGGGCTGCAAGAACACCATGGACGACGTGTGCATCGGTTGTTCGCGTTGCCTGGTGGCCTTCAACAGGAGGCAGGGCGTTTTTGAAATCTACGAGGATACCGATGCGGAGATCGTCGGCATGGTCGGCTGCGGCGGCTGTCCGGCTCCGGCCATCGTGACCCGGCTTATGCAGGTCAAGCTCTGGAACGCGCCCATGAACGAGAAGCCCACCGTGATCCACATCGCACCCTGCATTGCCGAGCAGTGTCCGCACAAGGAAGAGATCATCAAAAAAATCACAGCCAAGGCCGGCATCCGCGTCATCGAAGGCACGCATCCCTATGTGCCTCAAGATATTTTCGCCTGAAAATCGCGCAGGAACCGGGGATGCGTGAGTATCCCCGGTTTTTTTTTCATTCCGCATCTGTTTAATGAAAATTTTCGTATCGGCAGGTTTTCTGTCCAAATAGATGAGCCTCTGATCACTATGTGATTGGAGGCTTTTTTGATGCGAAATTTTGGCTCTGGCGTTCAAAAAAATTCAGGAATTGACCAATTCAGATTCAGCAACACTCCCGGTTAAAGGGGAAGTGTTATTGAGCGTGTTTGAAACAGATGTCTACGACTGATTTGAGAGTGGAGAGAGGGAATTATATGGGTATATATGCGTACTAAAATTTTTATTTAATCATAATGATATATAAAAAATAAACAAAATTATACAAAAAAAGACGTATAGTTATTGTGTTTTATTGTATTAATATATTATTTTATCAACATATAATTTAATAATTATGTATAAAATAATATCGAATTCTTTTTTCGTCTTTTTTTTATTTTTTATCTGCTCGTATTGTTTTATTACCGATATAAATCCGTGCTTTGCCTCTTCTGAGATAATTCGTCAGCAAGAACAGATAAATCGTGAACAGGAAGAGCAGAGAAGAAAATTAAAGCAACAGCATGAAAGTGCACAGGAAAGATTGCCGTCAAGAATTGATGTCGATCAGCCAGCGTCAGTGATGGAGGGTAAGGAAACGGGGGGCTGCGTTCAGATCGACCATATTGTTTTTGTTGGTGCGACACTGCTTTCCGAGTCCGATATGGCCAGATTGTCCGAGCCATTCATCAGACGCTGCCTGAACATATCCCAGATCAACGAAGTGTTGCGGGCGACAACCAATCTTTACATACAGCGCGGCTATGTCACGACACGTGCCATTGTGCCTGCGCAGGATCTTGGCTCAGGGAAGCTCGAAATACGCGTTATTGAGGGCGAAGTTGAGAGCGTTATGCTCAACGAGGATTCCGCTGCGGACAGGCGGCGGATCGCCATGACTTTTCCTTCCGGGATCGTGGGCAAGCCGCTCAACCTGCGCGACATCGAGCAGGGCATGGATCAGCTGAATCGTTTGCCCTCCGGCAACGCCCAGCTACGCATAGAGCCTGGGGAAAAAGTCGGGGGCAGTCGCATCGTGGTTACGGATGTGCCGGGCAAGTTCTGGCGCTTTCGGGTCGGGCTGGACAATTCCGGCCAGGAAAGCACGGGTGAGACCAAATCATCCGCGTCCGTCGACACGGACAATCTGCTTGGCCTGAACGACATGCTGTCCCTGAACCTGAGCGCTGACGCCAAAGCCGTGCTCGACGGGTCCCGGCCTGGAAGCAGAAGCGTTTCAGGATACTACACCGTACCCTTCGGGTATTGGAGCGTGACGGCCAGCGCCAGTGTTTCTGAGTACTACACTCACCTGGATGGTGGCGGAGCTCGGTATGCGAGCGACGGACGCACCTCAACCTATGGCCTGGATGTGAACCGGGTTTTGCATCGCAGCAGTCAAAGCAAGACTACTGCGGGCATCTCATTCAACGTCAAAGACATCAATAACTACATCGAGAACGAGCGCCTTGTTGCCGGCAGCTACGACTTGTCCATTTTCAGTGCATCGCTGGGTCACCATCGCAGATTTTTAGATGGAACGCTTGGCTTGAGCGGTGAATTCCATCTTGGACTTCCCCTGTTCGAGGCTGACCGGGACAGTTCCTCGGATCGGAGTGTCCCTAAACATGAATTCCGCAAGCTCTCCCTGACGGGCAGCTGGATGCGGCCTTTTGAGATTGCAGGGCATCCTTTCACATTCAGCACGCAGGGCGTGGCGCAGTGGTCGCCCGATACCCTCTACAACTCCGAGCGTCTGGATCTGGGCGGCCGGTACACGGTTCGCGGCTTCCAGCTCGATAGTCTTGGCGGGGATAGCGGCGGATACGTGCGCAACGAGATTGCCATGTCCATTCTGCCTCAAGCCCGCTCTGCGTGGTTCGCCTCGGTATTCAACGATCTGCAGGTATACGCAGGGTATGATGCCGGCTTCATCCACCGTGACAAGGAAGACGAATACGAACGGGGTGTCCTGCAAGGCGCGGTTTTGGGGGTGCGTACCGAGGGCGGCCCCCTTGAGACCGACCTGTGCGTGTCGCGCCCGTTGGACGCGCCGTCGTTCATGAAAAACAGGGATTGGGAGATCTATTGGTCGCTGAACTCTAATTTTTGACGTTTGAATGCGGGAGATTTCATGAACCATGCGATTCAGCGAATCATTTGCCTGACGTTGGCCTTTCTGTTGGTTTTCAATCCAATGCTGGCGACCGCGGGAGGCATCGTGGTCGATTCCACGGCCCCGTCAGCCAATCAGCCGGGGTTGAGCGCCGCGCCCAACGGCGTGCCCATGGTCGATATCGCAAAGCCTAACTCCAAAGGCCTCTCCCACAACAAATACGATCATTTCAACGTGGGCGAGTCCGGCGTGATCATGAATAACAGCAGGAAGGTCGGACTTACGCAGCTGGGCGGCGTGGTGACCAACAATCCCAAACTCGGCAAAGGCCCGGAAGCCCGCGTCATCCTGAACGAGGTTACGGGCAGCAGTCGCTCACGCCTTGAAGGCTACACGGAAATCTTTGGCTATCCGGCCGATTACATCCTGGCCAATCCCAACGGCATCACGGTCAATGGCGGTGGGTTCATCAACACTCCCCGGGCCACGTTGACCACAGGCAAGCCCCGGTTTGACGAATTCGGTGACTTAAGCGCCCTGGATGTGCGTCAGGGGGATGTGCTTGTCGACGGGCTGGGTCTCAATGTCTCCAATCTCGACGCTTTCGACATCATCAGCCGTACAGCCAGGATCAATGCCGACGTGCATGCCGTGAAGCTGGGTATCAGCACCGGATATGGCAGCCATGACGTTGCCACTGGCCAATTTTACGATTTGCCCTCCGACGGTTCGGCAGCCCCGACTGTGGGGCTGGATTCCACGGCCCTTGGCGGCATGTACGCGGAGCGCATTATCCTTGTGGGCAATGAAAAGGGCGTGGGGGTGAATCTTGAAGGAATCACCCACGCCACTGATGAGCTTGTTCTGACTGCGGACGGCAAGATTCGGATCAAGGGGAGCGTTTCTTCGGATAATGGCGTGCGGGTCGCTTCCACCGCCGACAACGTTGAAATTTCCGGTTTGCTGGCTGCAGCGAAAGTGGCGGACGTGACGGCGGCTCAAACCGTGTCGCTCCAATCCGGAACAGGTGCAAAGGCCTTTTTGTATGCAGAGGATGTGAGGCTCGCGACCGAATCGTTGCGCATCAATGACGCAAGGGTCGAAGCTGGGAAAAGCTTGGCCGTGGCAACGCGCGCTGATGTCACAAATGAAGGAGTTCTCTTCTCCGGTGGGGAGGCGGTTCTGAACGTTGCGGGAACCGTGCGTAACTCTGGGCAGATGCAGGCCAAAGACAGCTTGGCCGTCAATAGCGCGGCTGTCGAGAACTCAGGGCGAGTGCTGTCCATCGGTGCGGTCAGGATTCATTCCGCAGGTGATGTCGTCAACACGGGCGAGGTGTTATCCGAAAAATCAACCACCATTCAGACAACGGCAAATATCTCCAACACCGGAACCATCCGAACCGAAGGGCAGGCAATCATCAGCGCCGGCAGCCTGAGCAATGAGGGCGGCAGCATCCTTGCCAAGGATGTCATGACCCTCGACGCAGCGAGGCATATTGCAAATACGGGCACTATCGGAGCGGACCGGGATGCAATCATCAGCGCCGGCAGCCTGGGTAATGAAGGTGGCAGCATCCTTGCCCAAGGCGATCTGGACGTGGTGGTGACGGGCGATTTGAGCAATTCGGGAATGATCTATTCCGGCGCGTCCAGCCGGATCGGGGCTGAAAACCTGCGCAATGACCCTGCCGGTCAGGTGCTGGCCCTCGGGTCTTTGTCCCTGGATTTGGGCGCTGATCTGGAGAATCTGGGAGTCCTGAATGCCGGGGAGTCCCTCCGGGTGCGCAGCGGCGGCAGTCTCTTCAACCGGGGCGCAAGCATCCTGGCTCAAACTGGGATGGAGCTTGTGGCTCAAGGCGACATCAGGAATTCGGGCAGCATTCAATCCGGCGGAACCGGCTTGTTTCGATCAGACGGCATGCTCCTCAACGAGGGCAAAATCCTATCCGTGGGTGAGGCCGTCTTTGAAATCAGCAACGATTTGGAAAATACGGGAATCCTGCATTCGGGCGGCGGTTCCTATGATCTGGGCGGCAAGCTTTTAAATTCCGGCGAGATTCTGTCCTCCGGCGATCTTGGCCTGTTTCTGGCCGGAGATCTGTTCAATTCCGGTAAGATTGCAGGCGACGCCGATGTCGCTTTTGACATCGAGGGGAGTCTTGAGAACGCCGCTGGCGGCTTGATGTTGGCTTCAGCCGAGGCATTGTTCGACGTGTCCGGCGATCTGCGCAATTCCGGCCGGATGGAGTCCACCGGCAGGGGTTTGCTTGGCGTGGGAGGCGGGCTCTTTAATACGGACGGGGACATCCTGTCGCAAACCGCCCTGGAATTCGATGTGCTGGGCTCCCTGGAAAATACGGGCGTCATGCACTCCGGGGACATTTTGACCCTGACCTCCTCCAGCCTGGACAACAGCGGCCAGATCCTGGCTCAGGGCGACAGTGTTTTTTCAGTGTTGGGCGATCTGATCAACACAAACTTTCTTTTTTCCGGCGGCAAGGCGACGTTCAGCGTGAGCGGCATGCTGCACAATCTGAGGGGACAGATCCTGTCCTTGGGCGACATGGTGCTGGAAGGTCTGGAAGCCGGTAGCCGCATGCTCGAACTGAAGAACGATTCGGGAACCATCGAGACTCTGGAAGGCGGCATGTCCATCCGGGCGAAGGTGGTGAGGAATTCCAATTTGGATTTTAGGTTGACGCCTGGGACGGAGGTTGTGAGCCGCAAGGGAGGTATATATTCATATTATACTGGGAGTAAGTGGGAGCAAGCAGAGGCACTATACCGATCGTTGCTTGATGCTTCAGTTGCACTAGATAAATATGGAAAATCAATTTCCATTGACCCAAAAATTTCGCATTTTGAATATAATAATTTGAAAAAACAAGAGTTGAGTGTTCCTTTTAAAAGAAATTCGATGATAATTATTCCTTATGAAATATCTGTACTTGGTCTTGATTCAAGTAGAAAGACTTTTTTAAGAGCAGAGCTTGATGCTGCAATCTTAAAAACAGAAAAACGTATCGCTGAATTTGGAGGAACGAGTTCTGAAATAAGCTCTGTTAATAGGGTAAAAAATGAAGTTAATTCAAAAAACGCTTATATTGCTGTGCAAGCTTATAGATATAGAAAAGATGTTTCTGCTTATGTAGATACAATCAGAAAAGACTCTGTTGTCGGCGTTGGTAGTGGCGGTACAATAGCCGCAGCTGCCAATTTGATCATAGATGGAGAATCATTCGCAAATTTCTTAAGTAACATCAGCACTTCAGCGGGTGATATTCATATTATATCAGATATTTTTGCGAACAGTGGTGAAGCTATTTATGAAACGCACACTGTGGACTGGGCCACTGGTCATCCCAACAATCACAGCTCCCCATGGCTTGCTGTTGAATCCTATGGAAGGGAAATCTTTAAAACCCCCGTCGACTATGCATACGGCACCATCAGCGCTGGCGGCAATGTCTTCATCAGCGCAGATCACGTCAATAACGGAATATTAGAAAACACGGGCGTGGCCAGTAGTAACACTGGTAAAGTCTCCTACCCAGGCAGCATCGGGCCCCAAGGCGGGGTCATCGCTCCGCCCAGACCCGAAGACTTGGCCCACAATATCGACGATATCGGCGACATAATCGGCGAACTGCCCAAAGACGGACTGTTCAGCGTCAACAAAGCTCCTGGTCACCGTTACCTCGTCGAAACCAATCCCGCACTGACCAGTATGGCCCTGTTCTATGGATCCGACTATTTTCTGAGCCGAACGGGCATCGATCTGAGCAAGACCCATCAGCAGCTTCTGGGTGACGCCTTTTATGAAACCAGACTGGTGCGTGAGCAGATTTTCGCCCTCACGGGGCGGCGCTTCCTTTCGGACTCCGTATCCGGCGACTCAGAGCAGATGCTGGTCCTCATGGACAATGCCGTCGCCGCCCGTGAAGACTTGAATTTGAGCGTGGGCGTGGCCTTGAGCGCGGATCAGGTCTCGGCCCTGAGCTCGGACATTGTCTGGCTGGAAACCCGTGTGGTGGACGGGCACGAGGTTCTGGTGCCTGTCGTTTACCTCTGCCGTAGCAGCCTCGACACCATAGCCCGGGGCGGGTCCGTCATCGTAGGCAGCGATGTGGAAATTCGCACCACGGGGGACACGGCCAATAGCGGCGTGATCAAGGCCTCGGGCGACCTGGCCATCAATGCCAAAAATATCTTCAACACCTTCGGAACGATCCAGGGCGACACGGTGACCCTGGCTGCGGCCGATTCGATTTTTAACACCAGCGGGCTGATCAAGGGGCGCGACGTGTCGCTCGACGCCGGCCAGGACATCATATCCGGCACGGCCAAGACCACCTTCGCGGCCGGAGGGAAGGTCCGCAGTTCGTTCGTTAGTTCCACGAGCGAGACCGTCGGTCAGCGAGGCTCCATCGAAGCCACGGGCGACCTGAGCATGCGAGCCGGGCGCGACATCGGGATCGTCGGTAGCGACGTGAAGGCCGGTGGCGATGCGACGCTCTCCGCAGGTCGCAACGTGGCTATCGTTGCCCAGGAACTGGAGTCGCACAGTTCCAGCAAGACCGGGACATCCAAAAGCAGCTTCAACACGCTGACCAGCAAGGCATCCACCGTCGAGGTAGGTGGTTCGGTGAACATCAGCGCGGGCCAGGATGTCGCCGTTCACGGCAGCCACGTATCGGCCGGAGCGGACGTGAACCTCGAAGCTGGTCGCGATGTCTCCATCACCGCTGCCACCGACGGCTACGACTATTACTTCAAACAGAAAAGCAAAGGCGGTTTCTTCGGCGGCTCTAGCTCGGAGATGCATACGGGCAAAGTCACGACCAATGTGGCTTCAGTCATCACGGCTGGCGGTGATGTGAATGTGGTGGCGGGCAAGGGAGGTGCCGGAGATCTGGCGATCGTGGGCAGCAAGGTGCGGTCGGGCGTGGATATGAGCCTCAAGGCAGAAGATGGCATCCTCGTTTCTTCGGCTCAGGAGAGCGAATCCATGATCTCCGCTTCGAGCAGATCAACACTGTTCAGCGGAAAATCAAAAGCCTCGGGAGATGCTCGCGTAACCCAGGTGGGCAGCGAGATCGTCGCAGGCAACGATCTTAAAGCGGAAGCCAAGAATGTTGCCGTATCCGCAAGTCAAATCCATGCGAATCACGATGTCGACATTAAAAGCGTCGAAAGTGATCTTATCGTTTCCGGTGCCCAGAATACAGTATCGGCGTTCCGTTATGAAAAGAAGAGTGGTTGGAATCTGTCTGCGCCGCTGGAGATTCCACTTGCCATATTGGTTGGTGGTGGAGTGGAGTTTTATAGCTCGAAGATGAAAGAGGGAAAAAATACCGCATCATCCAACTTCGGTTCCCTCATAACTGCAGGAAACAACGTAGATCTGGAATCGGCGCGTGATGCTGTCGTGATCGGTTCCACCGTTGCGGCAGGCAATGATGTCAATATCAAGGCCGTCAGGGATACCAATCTCATTCCCGGTCTGACCGCGCAGACCAGTGAGCGCAGGACCAAAGAGAAGAGCATAGGCTTCACGGCCCTTTCCATTTCTGAAAACGAAATCAAAGGATTTGCTGGGGTTACCAAGAAAGAAACCGGCAGCAAATTCACTGGTGATTACAATGCCGGTTCCGTTGTCAGCGCGGGCAATGATGTAAAAATCGAAGCCGGAAACAACGTCAATCAGTTTTCCTCCGGCATCGAGGCCGGCCGTGACGTGACGCTCAAATCGGGCAACGATATCAATGTCGATGCCAACAAGGACGTTGAGCACATGGAGCAGTACGCCAGACAGATCCAGGTTGGCGTAACGGCGTCAGCCAGGCAGAGCGTCACTACGGCGGCCCGCACTCTGGCGGACACTCCCAAGAACATGGTCTCGGGGGAAGGCAGCGACGCGGCCAAGGGCATCACGGCGGCAAGTTCCATCCTGCGCGGCGTGTCGGCCGCTCAGCAGTTGACCAATGTCAGCGCTTCCGCCTCCATCACCGCCGGAGCGTCCGTCTCTCAGAGCAGTTCCTCCATGGATGCGGCTGACGCGGTTTCCTCTTCCATTCGGGCGGGCCGTGATGTGGAACTCGATGCGGACCGCGACGTCAGTATCGCCGGCGCGGCGGTGCAGGCAGAAGAGGATGTGTCCATCCAAGCGGGCCGAGATGTCGAAATCAAATCCGCCACCAACAACTTCAGCGCCGGTTCGGATTCCTTTACCGCCTCGGCCGGAGTCGGTCTCGGGGCAAGCTACAGCGCAAAGGGCGGAGCCGCCGCAGGCATACGGGTGCAGGCTGAGGCCGCAGGCTCCAAGAACACGTCCCGCGCTCAAATACATACGAACTCGGCGGTTGCGGCCGGTGAGACGCTGTCGGTGAAGTCCGGCGCAGACACGACGGTTGCCGGTGCCAATCTCGAAGGTAAAAAGGTCGCCATGGATGTTGGCGGCGATCTGGTCGTGAAAAGCGAACAGGACAAACGAGTCGCCGCCGGCTCCAACTGGAACGCGGGCGGTTCGGCCACCTTAGGATACGGTTTTTCCGCAGATGCCCATGTGGGTATGGGCAAGAGTAAGGCTGACTCGGCCTGGGTGAACAAGCAGACCTCGATCATCGGCCAGGAAAAGGTCGATATCCGCACCGAAAAAAACACGCATGTCGAGGGCGCGGTCATCGCCGCCGAGAACGGGAATCTCAAGCTGGATACGGGTACCCTGACCTACAGGGATCTCGAGGATCACGATAAATCCAAAAACTTCCAAGTCAGCCTGGCGGGCTCTTATTCCTCCTCGGGCGGCGATCAAAAAGATGCGAACGGCTCAAGCAGTTCTGCATCCGGCACCATCGACGCAGGCTATAGTTCAGGAGACCGGCGTCAGATCAACCGGGCCACCATCGGCGATGGCGAGATCATCATCCGGCTTGATCCGTCCAAGGGCTTGGAGGGGCTGAACCGCGATCTTGAAAAAGCCCGCGAAATCACGCGGGATGATGCCGTCAAGGTCCAAGTGTATGTTGATTCAGAGGCACTGTTAGAACTTATTGATCTGATTGAAAAAGCGCTGGAGGATCCGAAGACTAACGAAGAAGCCGTCAAGCTGCTTGCCGAGTTGGTGTCCAAAGGGGTCATCACAAAGAAGGACGCCGATGCCCTTCTGTTTAAACGTTCATTTACCAAGGCAGAACTGAAGGTTGCGGAAGAGGAATTGTCTCGGATGGTCAAAATGAACGATCCGCATCAGCTTGCCGCATATGTTGATTCCCTATCTCCGCAGGAGCGGGCCGCAGTGGCGGCGGTTTCGATGGAAAAGGGGAGAAGTCAGCAAGAGTACGAACTTGGCCTCATGGCCTTGGTCGGGGGCACTACCTACTTAAAGGTATTGAATGTTAATTCCCCATCGGAGTATCTCAAGTTAAAAATACAGGCGAAAGACCTGATGCCTCTTGGAACTTGGGAGAAAGAGCAGGCTATTGTTGATTCGGCAGCGAATTCATATGTTGCAAACAACAATCTTGAGGCCGACATGGCCACCTATCGCAATGCCCAATCCGATACTGAAAGAATACAGGCATTAAATAGGATTGCGTCGGATCTTGGAAAGGCGTGGAACATCGACAACGTGACTGTCAAAATTGTCCCTCCGAATGAAGAAATTGGCAACGTAATCGCGTATACTCCGAATACACTGGAGAATGGTTTTTTCTCCTCAAAATTCAGCACGGATTATGTCATCTGCATACCTGAGAATAGCAAGATATTGAGCCAAGTTATGTGGACTGGAAGTGTTGTGCATGTCTTCATTCATGAGATCACTCATATGAGACAAGTTAATATGATGAATGATCAAGTCAGTGGGCAAAAGAGTGATCTTGGATATTTGTTGGTCGCCAGTAGCAAAATGTATGTTAATCCAAAAGAAGTTTATGGATTGTATGCTTCTCAGCCACTAGAATATCATTCAAATGCAGCAGCTGATAAATTTGTAAAAAATTCTATTGATAAAGGAGTTATAAAATGATTATTCGATTAATATTATTTGTATTGTTATATTTTTCCATCATCCAATGTTCTCATGCAGAAAATTTAAAAGTTGAGAATAATGATTCATGGGTTATTTATCTTGCTTTAGATCCATATGAAGCAAGTGAAATAAGTAGAGCATACCATCTTGGTATTGATATAAAACAATACCAATACCCTCTTTATGTTGGCTATGTATATTCTCCTGATTCTAAAATTATATATTATAAATCATTCACTCCACTTGTTGATAAAATATTAAAAAGATGGTGTGAATATGCATCCAAAGGCGGGTTTAATGTTCCAGGTTATGATAACTACCATAATGGAGATAAAGATTTTATTTATGCCGCAAGTATAAATTTGCAACAGTTTGAAGGTTTCGTCGTAATCATGCGTGGCATCGGTGTTAAACCAGACGATGAATGGCGGCCAGTGTTTCAGCAAATGTTCACTATTAACGATGACCCTGATGCAACGAGCAAGAAGATGAATAAAATTCCTAAAACGTATTGGCCGGAAAATACTTTACCTGGTCACGAATAATAAAAATTGAAGCTAAATTTTTGACATAAATGCTAACTCGTAAAACTACGATTAAATAGTTTCACAAGAATTTAATAACTAAAAAAATATGAAAATTTATACATTAAATTAATGCGAATCAGAGACAGTTTAATATTTGAAATTGGACTAGATTTTGATCTTGCATATACCTGAAATTTGAATTGTCTTAATTATATAATTAATTATCTACATGGAGCTTAATTAATGGAAAAATTCATAATGATCATTATTATAACTTTATTAGTATCAAGCTGCTCTTTTCAACAAAAAAAAGAATTTATATGGATCAATTCTAGTGGAAATATCGCATCTGAAGATGAAATTAAAAATGTGAAATGCGAATGCGAGTATGATAAAAAGATTGAATATGCTTCTAAATTAATTGGCATATCAATCTCAGCTGGAAGATATCAATCAAATTATGGTTCTACACAACCGGATGCTTATGTTAAAGAAGCAGCAAAGATAATCCAAGACGCAAATAATTGTGTACGGGAAAAAGGCTTTACGAGCAGAGAAAAGACAAAACCATAACAGACCATATATGGCCCCACCCTGTCACAAAGGCATAGGGTAGACAAGAAAGCTGGCTCCATCGTTTCTCCGAGGCAAGCTATGCGGTCAAGGCCGGCGACAGCGTCATCCTGCAATCGGCGCGCATCACCTCCGGCGACGATTTCAACTGCACTCAGGTACTAGTCACCGCCGCGACAGACTTGCGCTATTCAATGGTGTGAAAACCATCTGGAAAATGGCGTAATTCAAGATTCAAGATCTTACCCTTGTCCCTCTCATGTTGATTCGGCAGCGAATTCATATGCTGCAAACAACAATCTTGAGGTCGACATGGCCACCTATCGCAATGCCCAATCCTATACTGAAAGAATACAGGCATTAAATGGGATTGCATCGGATCTTGGAAAGGCGTGGGGCATCGACAACGTGACTGTCAAAATTGTCCCTCCGAATGGAAAACTTGGCAACGTGATCGCGTATACTCCGAATACACTGGAGAATGGTTTTTTCTCCTCAAAATTCAGCACGGATTATGTCATCTGCATACCTGAGAATAGCGAGATATTGAACGAAGTTATGGTGACTGGTGATATCGTGCATGTCTTCACTCATGAGGTCACTCATATGAGACAAATTAGTATAATGAACGATCAAATCAGTGGTAAAAAGAGTGATCTTGGTTATTTGTTGGTCGCAAGTAATAAAATGTATGTTAATCCAAAAGAAGTTTATGGATTGTATGCTTCGCAACCACTAGAAAATCACGCAAATGCAGTAGCTGATAATTTTTTAAAAAATTTTGCTGATAAAGGAGTTGTAAAGTGATCATTCGATTATTAGTTTTTATATTATTATATTTGTCCATCATTACAAGTTCTTATGCAAAAAATTTAAAAATTGAAAATAATGATTCATGGGTTATTTATCTTGCCTTAGATCCATATGAAGCAAGTGAAATAAGTAGAATATATCATCTTAATATAGATGTAAAACAATATAAATATCCTCTTTATGTTGGTTATGTATATTCGCCTGATTCTAAAATTGTATATTATAGGTAATTCACTCCTTTGGTTGATAGAAAATTAAAAAGATGGAGTGACTATGCAGCTAAAGGTGGGTTTAACATTCCAGGGTATGGGACTTATCACAATGGAGATAAAGAATTTATTACTGCGGCTTCAATATATTTACAACAAAGAGAAGGTTTCGTCGTAATCATGCGTGGCATCGGTGTTAAACCGGACGATGAATGGCGTCCGGTGTTTCAGCAAATGTTCACTATTGACGATGACCCTGATGCAACGAGCAAGAAAATGAATAAAATTCTTAAAACGTATTGGCCGGAAAACACTTTACCTGGTCACGAATAATAAAAATTGAAGCTAAATTTTTGACATAAATGCTAACTCGTAAAACTAATATTAAATAGTTTCACAAGAATTTAATAACTAAAAAACAATGAAAATCTATACATTAAATCAATGCGAATCAGAGACGGTTTAATAGTTGAAATTGGACTAGATTTTTGATCTTGCATATACCTGAAATTTGAATTGTCTTAATTATATAATTAATTATATATATGGAGCTTAATTAATGGAAAAATTCATAATGATCATTATTATAACTTTATTAGTATCAAGCTGCTCTTTTCAACAAAAAAAAGAATTTATATGGATCAATCCTAGTGGAAATATCGCATCTGAAGATGAAATTAAAAATGTGAAATGCGAATGCGAGTATGATAAAAAAATTAAATATGCTTCTAAATTAATTGGTATATCAATCTCAGCTGGAAGATATCAATCGAATTATGGTTCTACACAACCGGATGCTTATGTTAAAGAAGCAGCAAAAATAATCCAAGACGCAAATAATTGTGTACGGGAAAAAGGCTTTACGAGCAGAGAAAAGACAAAACCATAACAGACCATATATGGCCCCACCCTGTCACAAAGGCATAGGGTAGACAAGAAAGCTGGCTCCATCGTTTCTCCGAGGCAAGCTATGGGGTCACAGCTGGCGACAGCGTCATCCTGCAATCGGTGCGCATCACCTCCGGCGACGATTTCAACTGCACTCAGGTACTAGTCACCGCCGCGACAGACTTGCGCTATTCAATGGTGTGAAAACCATCTGGAAAATGGCGTAATTCAAGATTCAAGATCTGAACCTTGGCCCTCTCATGGTCAAGGTCTTTGAACCGAATTAAAGCCAGCAGAACATTTGGAGGCAGAATGGCGTTTGTCAAATTATGGATAACACTCGGCGTGGCATTGTTGTTTCTGGCCGGATGTGCGGGGATGGGGCAAAGTTCGAAATCCTCCCAGCCGAAGGGGCTCATGTACATGAGCGTGGCGGAAATGTTTCCGGGTAACCCCCAAGCGCAGGCCCTGGCCCTGGCCGCCGGGCGTGGCGACATTGAGGAGATCGACCGGTTGGTAGCCGCAGGCGCGGATGTGAATGGCATAGGTACGTATGGTGTGGCTGTTCCAGAGTGGCTGTTTCACCATCCCAACAAGGCTGGGTTTCGTCGACTTCTTGAGCATGGCGCTGATCCAAACAAGATATGGTTCATTCATTATGCTGGAACTGAAGAGCAAAGTTCATTACTTCATAGAGCTGTCGAAGATGCCCCTTATATAGGAACTGATTATTTGCGAATGTGCTTGGAAATCGGAAAAGGCGATCCGAATCTTTTGCCACCAGATAAGAAACATCGTCCTATTGAAATATCTCTTCGTATTGGAAATGAAGACGCTTTTTTAATGCTTTTCAACGCAGGATCAAATTACGATTATAAAGATTTGTTAGGTCATCCACTTGTTTTTAATGCTGCATTGTATGGAAATTTTGAAATCGCGCTATTTTTACTAAATCTTGGCGTGGATTACAGTTCAACATACTTCGGAAAAGGAATCAAAGATATCAAGCAAATCATCAATAATGATTTGAAATGCGACGTTGTAGCCAGATACGACACAGTGCGGAATTATAAGTGGTTCTGGCGTTGTGTTGATTTCTTGGAAAAACGCGGAATGGTCTTTGACTACACGCCTGATAAACACCGAACACCAGTCGTGAGGCCGACCGTGCTGGACACCACGCCGCCCTTGTCGAAAAAACCAATTGAGCGGATGTCCCTGACCGACTCCGTCCTCATGCATGAGTTGCACCTGACCTATCCCATCCCCTTCTGGGCACAGACGCCGGAGACCAAATTCGATGTTCTGGGGCGGCAAACCCAAACGAACGGTATGATCAGTTACGAGTATCTGCCGACAGGCCAGACCCTGGACGATTAGAAGGCCATACTGACCCTGTCCGCCGTCTATGCTCCGGGCGTATCGTTTCGGGATTTCGTCAAGATGGCCGCAAAGCAGTCGGGCTTTGAGGATATCCAGACTATCGAAGAGTCGTCAGACCATTCGATCCGCAAGGTTTCCGCACGGCAGGGGCAACCCGTTGAAGGCATTCAGTATCTGGGAAAATTTGAAAACACCTTCGTCGTTGTCTGGCAGGCATGGCGCTCCGTGGACCTCGCAACGGCCCGGGATTACCAGACCAACGCCCTGGCCGGTGCCAAGCGGATCGTCATGAAGAAAGGTTTGGACGTCATCCCGTCGAATTGAACGGTGAAAATTTTGGAAAGCCATAAGATGCAAAGTGTTTATTGGTTGCTGTCGGTTCTGGGGATCAGGATTGAGGTGTAAGCATGGAGCTTCGCATGGATGCGTTGGCCAAAGTCTTTGAACCGAATTAAAGCCAGCAGAACATTTGGAGGCAGAATGGCGTTTGTCAAATTATGGATAACACTCGGCGTGGCATTGTTGTTACTGACCGGATGTGCGGGGATGGGGCAAAGTTCGAAATCCTCTCGGCCCAAGGGGCTCATGTACATGAGCGTGGCAGAGATGTTTCCAGGCAACCCTCAGGCGCAGGCCCTGGCCCTGGCCGCCGAACGGGGTAACATCGAGGAAATCGATCGACTGATAGCAGCAGGCGCGGATGTGAATGCCGTAGGTACATATGGTGTGGCCGTTCCAGAGTGGCTGTTTCATCATCCCAACAAGGCTGGGTTTCGTCGACTTCTTGAGCATGGCGCTGACCCAAACAAGATATGGTTCATTCATTATGCCGGAACTGAAGAGCAACTGTCTTTACTCCATAGATCCGTCGAAGATGCCCCTTATATAGGCACTGATTATTTGCGAATGTGCTTGGAAATTGGCAGAGGGGATCCGAATTTGCTCCCGCCAGATAAAAAATATCGGCCTATCCAAAAGGCGCTCCGATTTGGAAATGAAGACGCATTCATGATACTTGTCAAAGAAGGAGCTGAAATAGATTACAAAGATGAAAGTGGGCGGCCGTTAGTTTTTTACGCGGCGTCTTACGATAACTTCGAGATCACTTTATACCTTCTCGAGCAAGGAGTTGACTATTCGTCCAACTACACTGGTGGAGGAATAAAAGACATTCGCGAAAGTATAAATATAGATTTGGGCCGCCATAATCTGGCTCGCGACAATACTGTCCCGCATTATATGTGGTTCTGGCGCTGTGTTGATTTCCTGGAAAAACGCGGCATGGTTTTCAACTACACCCCCAAAGGAAACCGCCCTCCGGCCATGAAACCTGCCGTTTTGGACACCGCCCCGCCCCTGTCAAAATCGGCGGCGCAGCGCATGCCGCTGACAGACTCCGTCTTGATGCATGAAGTGCACTTAACCCATCCAACTCCCTTCTGGGCGCAGACGTCGGAGACCAGGTTCGACGTTCAGGGACGTCAAGCCCAAACGAACGGAAAGATCAGTTACGAGTATCTGCCAACCGGGCAAACCTTGGACGATTGGAAGGCCATTCTGACCGTGTCCGCTGTCTATGCGCCGGGCGTATCGTTTCGGGATTTCGTCAAGATGGCCGCAAAGCAGTCGGGCTTTGAGGATATCCAGACTATCGAAGAGTCGCCAGACCATTCGATCCGCAAGGTTTCCGCAAGGCAAGGGCTGCCCGTCGAAGGCATTCAGTATCTGGGAAAATTTGAAAACACCTTCGTCGTTGTCTGGCAGGCGTGGCGCTCCGTGGACACCGCAACGGCCCGGGATTACCAGACCAACGCCCTGGCCGGGGCTAGGCGCATCGTGTTGAAGAAAGGAATGAATGTCATTCCCCTTGATTGAAATATCGGCACGCAACTTCAGGACATCACATATGAATATCGGCGTCACGAAACACACATGGGTCAAGTTAAGCGTAGCGATTATTTTCATGATCGCCGCTACGGTACCGCAGACTGCCCAAGCGGAGGAGTCGTTCAAGATGACCCAGGTCATCAAGCTTTATGATGGAATGCTGCACTACCCGCCTCCGTTATGGATGAAGGCGAAGGATAAAATCAGTGACTTCGATGTCTTCAGAAAGCAGGAAGAGAATACATTTACCTTTGAGATGATCCCAAAATCACAAGAGTTCAACAGCTGGACCAACATTTACGGGGTCTACGCATGGCGACTCCCTGAGTATGACCTGAAGCGTTTTCTTGAAGAATCCCTCCATGCGCTTTCCTTGGGGTGCAAAAAGCAGGCGAATTCGTCATTGGTAGCTGTGGAAGATGGGCGAATTGTCATGACGTACCACTGTCCGGCACTTGCAGACGAAGTCGTGTGCAATGGGATGGATGCAGAAAGTGGATTTTTGTATTTGTCCCAAGTCAACAGCACGTTCGTGAAAGTGTACCAGGCCTGGCGCTATGAATCGAAACATATGGGCACAGACCAATCACCGATGACTCGTGATGTGATTGCCGAGGCGGCGGAGGATATGAAGTCGATTCAATTCACGAACGCGCAGTAGGTTGTTGTCCGAGGGGAAGAGGGCCAAGGGGAAAGGGCGCCAAACAGCATCGGTCTTGAGAGTGCAGGTTCCGACGCGAATTCCGCACCTGTCTTTCTCAACGACATGTCCGGCTACATGCTGAACAAGGCAAGAAATGGATATCTCTACCAGCAGGAGTCCTCAATTTTGCCAAGATCATCAATGACCTCGTCGGCGGGATTGCGTATCTAGTTCAGCGTACGGATGAGGTTGGTCCAGCCATAGTTGGCTGTTTGGAGAAGAAGTAGAATGGCTATTAGGCAGCCTTCGGCGATTATCCTGCTCCGGCAGGCTGTTTAGACTGCTGGAGCAGGATTGAATCTTCACTGAAACAGACCTGTTTTGACCTGGACTGGCGACTCGCTCATGGAATAGCGCTTCACTATACCCTTATCGTCAAATAGAACTGTCAGCTCTTTTTTTGTACCGGTTGCAGATGTGCCGAGCATATTCACAAATGGTATAAAATTGACTGCATCAGCACTCATTTTTGCCATCTCGTATTTCCATATCTCAAGGCCTCCATCTGTAAAAGTGGTTGATATGGGGGATCCAAATAAAGAACGGACTTCATCTTTGGTTGTTTTTTCCTCGAAAATTTTTTGTGCGACAGACGATTCGCTCTCTTTTTGCAGGCTTTTGTTTCCGCTACTCGCACACCCTGTCAGGAGCAGCAGTGAAAGCATTATCAGCCCTGCCGTGTGAATTATTTTTTTCACTTTAAACATCCTTAATTAATAATTTAGTTTTCATTAATCTCTCCCGATAGTTATTTTTTCTATAAATTTGATGTGTTCTTGTTAAATACAAATATATATATTATTTTTAATGCTTATTTGTAATTAAATATATATAATAATTATAAATAAAATAATGTGTAAATTTTTTAATGTATGCGGATTTGTAAGTATGTTGAGTTCATAATGCTGAGGGGGGGCTACTTATGTCTGGCCGATGGCCTGCTCAAGGACTGGCCTGGCTGTGCGGGTATTCCGATTTTTTTTTTGCGTGTCGGGACGCTACACCCGTTTTCGGATGTTTTTTTGGTCGGGATTATTGTGACTGATTGCGGCACAGAGAGTGCGGTGATGATGGGCGATTGGCATGATCACGATTGCCCGTTGCCTTGTCGGCGCCACCGGTAATAAAGGGTGTGCATTCCGGGCCCGTTGTCCGGACATGTTCGCCAAATCCGGAGGATGCATGGACGTTAGCAGATACCGGCTGCGACAGGCGGTGGAAAAGGGCATTCTTGACGCCGGACAGGCGGAGCGGTTGTGGGAGTTTCTGAAGGATTCGGACGTGGACACGCCTGGCTTCCGCTTCACGCACATCCTCTATTATCTGGGTGGCCTCATGGCCATCGGTGCCATGAGCCTGTTCATGACCCTGGGCTGGGAGTCGTTCGGGGGATGGGGACTGTTCGGCATTGCCGTGGCCTACGCTTTGGCCGGGCTTCTGCTCACCGAAAATTTTCTGCACAAGCGCCGCTTGCCCATTCCGGCCGGAATCATCGCCACCTTTGTCGTGGCCCTGACTCCGCTGGCGATCTACGGATTCCAGGAAGCAATGGGCTGGTGGGCCGAAGGACGGGTTTACCGCGACTACCATGTCTATATCGACTGGCGATGGATCTTCATGGAATTGGGCACCCTGGCCGCAGGAGTAATCATGCTCTGGCGCTACCGGTTGCCGTTTCTGGTCATGCCCGTGGCCGCGACGCTGTGGTACATGAGCATGGACCTGACCCCCTTCATCTTCGGTCAGGCCGACGCCACCTGGGAGCTGCGCAAGCTCGTTTCGCTCTGGTCCGGCGTGGTCATCACCCTTGTCGCCCTGTGGTTCGACATCCGCACCAGGAGTGAAAAGGACTACGCCTTCTGGCTTTACATTTTCGGGGTCACTGCGCTCTGGGGCGGGCTTTCGCTGATGCGCTCCGACAGCGAGCTGAACAAGTTTCTTTATTTCTGCATCAACATGCTGCTCATCTTCTGCGGCGCTGCGTTGCGTCGCAGGGTTTTCGCCGTTTTCGGCGGCCTGGGCGCGGCGGGTTATCTGGGCTACCTGTCCTGGAACGTCTTCAAGGACAGCCTGCTCTTTCCCTTCGCCCTGACTTTCATAGGGCTTGGAGTCATATGGATGGGCATCATCTGGCAACGCAACGAGAATGCCATTGCCCAGAAATTGCGCGGATTTCTGCCACAGCCGCTGCGGGATCTGGTGGATCGCCGAGGCTAGCGGGCCAGCGCGATTCCCGCTTCATCAAACGTAAAAGAGCCGCAGGAAAATCCTTGCGGCTCTTTTACGTTGACCTCTGTGGTCTTGTGTCTTCAAATCAGATTCAGAGCAGCACGATCCGGTCCGGTTCGATGTTGATTTTTTTTTGTTTGTAGAGGCGGCCCAGGGCTTTTTTGTAGTTGGATTTGCTAGCTCCGAAGGCGGCGGCGATGTATTCGGCCGGGCTTTTGTCCGTCAGGTCGGTGCTTCCGCCGCACTGGGTCAGGTGGGCCAGGATGCGGTCAGCCAGCATATCGAGGCCGGACATGCCGGGGGGCAAGAGGGACAGGTCGATCTTGCCGTCCGGGCGGATGGCCTTGACATAGCCTTTCATGCGCTGTCCGTAGCGCAGCTCGCCGGGGGCGTCGTCCCGGAAGACAAGGCCGAGGTGAGTGTTGTTGATGACGGCCTTGAAGCCGAGCTCCGAGAAGCCGCTGATGAGCAGGTCCACTTCCTGGCCCGGCTTGAATCCCGTTCCATCCTCGTTCAGATAGGAATGCAGCTTGGCCGTGCCTGCCAGACGACCGCTGCGCTCGTCCACATAAACGAGAATGACGTAGGAACGGCCTTCATCCAGCGCCTTGTACTGCTCGCTCGTCGGAACAAAAAGATCCTTGGGCAGGCCCCAGTCCACGAAGACCCCGGACTTGGTCACGGCCACGACCTTCATGAAGGCGCACTGGCCGACTTCGGCCTTGGGTTTTGTCAGGCTGCCTGTGAGCACCGTCTCGGAGTCGCGGTACAAAAAGACGCTCAAACTGTCGCCGACCGCCGTGCCAGCCGGGAGTTCCCGCTTGGGCACAAAAACTTCGCCCAGGTTCTCGCCGTCGAGATAGGCGCCGCCCGTGACCAGCTTCATGACCTTCAGGGTCGCTGTTTTGCCGAATTCAATCATGAAAGTTCCTCCCGCGAGATTTTCGCCAGCCCGCTCAAAAATTTTCGTAACAGCTGATCCCGGCAGTACACGAAATTGCGATGCCCCTGTTTGCGAAAGAGGGCGGAGAGCTCGGGTTTGGAGATCTCCATGCCGCCGGCTTCCAGAATGCGGATCATGTCCGAGTCTTTAAGTTCAAGCGCGATGCGGATCTTGCGCAGGATCAGGTTGTTGTTCAACGTTTCGGCCGTTTCCGGGGCTGTGTCCTGAGCGCCGCGCCTGGATTTGATCAGCCCATCAAGAAATGCGCTCAGCAGCACATCCGGGCAGTCCACGAAACCGGGTTCATCGTCCTTCTTGAGCAAGAGGTCGAGGTCTTCCTGGCTCAGGCCGTGTCCGCCCAGCGTAAAGAGCCGGATGACCCCGGCGTTGTCCAGGTTCAGCGCATAGCGCAATCGGCGCAGAATGTCGTTATTGGTCATCAGTCGAATCCTCTGTGAGAAGCGTCTGGCCTCGCCTACACGGGAAGTTTGCGGCGGTCATCAGAAAAAAAGCTCCACCGCCCGGGAAAAAGCGAGGGCGTGTTTGCTCTTGACCCGTTGTGACGGCATGGTACGTTTGATAGCATGAGTACACGTTCTTGTCTCGACTCCCTTCTATTCCGGGCCGTAGTGAAGCCTTTTTTCGGATTTACGAAGCTTATTGTCGTATTGGTTTTGGTCGGTGTTTTTCTTGTGCCATCCGGCAGCATTTTTGCCGCTCCAAATTCTGTTCAAAAAATCCGCCTGCAGCTTAAATGGCGACATCAGTTCCAGTTTGCCGGGTACTACGCGGCCGTGGCCAAGGGGTATTTCAAGGACGAAGGGCTGCAGGTCGAACTGTTGGAGGGTTCGCCAGGTATTGATCCGACAGCCAAACTGCTGTCCAAAGAAGCCGAGTTCGCAGTGGATTCCCCGGCGATTCTCATCAAACGCCAGCAAGGCAAACCTCTGGTCGCTCTGGCCGCCATTTTTCAGCATTCGCCGAGCGTCATGATGACGCTCAAGGAGTCACGTCTCGATTCTCCGCACGACCTAAGCGGAAAACGTGTCATGATGACCTCCGCAACTGATCCGGAAAACATGGCCATGCTCGTCAGCGAGGGGATTTCCCTGGAGAGCATGACCCAGGTTCCGCATTCCTGGAATATCGAGGATCTCGTGTCCGGGCGGGTTGACGCCATGAGCGCCTATCTGACCAGCGAACCATATCTCATGCAGGAGCGCGGTGTTTCCGTTTCGTTCATCAGGCCCATCAATTACGGAGTGGATTTCTACGGCGATTGCCTGGTCACGACCCAGGATCAGGTCTCAGGGCATCCGGAGCGGGTCGAGGCCTTTCTGCGTGCGGTGCAGCGCGGCTGGCGCTATGCCATGGAAAATCCCGAAGAGATTGCCACGCTCATTCGCGACCAATATTCCACGCAGCTTTCTTTGCAGCATCTTCTCTTTGAAGCCCAGACCATGCGCCGGCTGATCCGCCCGGATTTTGTCGAGATCGGTCATATGAATCCCGAGCGCTGGCAGCATATAGCCGGGCTTTATGTCAAGCTGGGGATGATGGGCCCGGATTATGACCTGTCCGAATTCCTGTATCCCGAATTCAAGCAGCGTCTGCAGGCGGGCAAGGAGCAAGCCATCCGCACGACGTTGATTGCGCTGGGCGTTTTCCTGTTTGTCGGGACCGGGATCACGGCCATGCTTTTCTTTTTCAATACGCGACTCAGCAGACAGGTCCAGGAGCGTACCGCGGCTCTGTCTGCCAGTGAGCGCAGTTTCAGGGCTTTTTTCGAGATGGCAAGCGTAGGCGTTGCGCAGTTTGAGGGCGATACGCGACGTTTTATCAAGGTGAACCGGAAATTTTCCGACCTGATGGGATATTCCGCTGCGGAACTCGGCACGCTTTCTCCCCGCGATCTCGTGCATCCGGATGATTGGCAAGCCTCCGAGGAAGCCATGAAAAGCCTTGTCACAAAAGAGCAGAAGGAAATCACGCTGGAAAAACGCTATGTGCGCAAAGGCGGCGGCGTTTTTTGGGGGTTGGCGACCATCTCCCCCCTGTGGGACCAGGGCGAACATCCTGAATCCTATCTGGCGGTGGTCCGCGACATCACTGTGGCCAAAAAGGCCGAGGAGAAACTGCTGCTGGCCGCCAAGGTCTTTGAGAACACAGTCGAAGGCATTGTGGTCACGAACACTGAAGGAACAATCGAGCAGGTAAACCCCGGGTTCACGGTTATCACTGGGTACTCCGCCGATGAAGCCGTCGGCAGCAATCCGCGCATTCTCAAATCCGACCGACATGCCCAGCATTTCTATCAAGAGATGTGGACCAAGCTGACGCAGGATGGGCACTGGGCCGGAGAAATCTGGAACCGCCGCAAGGACGGCGAATCCTATCCCGAGTGGCTGACCATAAGCGCGGTCAAGAACGAGGCGGGGCAGACCACCAACTACGTCTCCATTTTTCACGACATAACCGAGCTCAAGCGCCAGCAGGACGCGCTGGAATACCAGGCGCAGCACGACGCCCTGACCGGCATGCCCAACCGCATCCTGCTGGGCGACCGGCTGCGCATGGCGCTGGCGCAGCTAGCGCGCAGCGGGGGCAAGCTTGCGCTTCTTTTTTTCGATCTGGATAACTTCAAGACCATCAACGACGGCTTGGGGCACGGCGTCGGCGATGAGTTGCTGGTGGATCTTTCCCGTCGCCTGGAGAGGCTCTTGCGTAGCGGGGACACCCTGGCCCGCTTGGGCGGAGATGAGTTTCTGATTCTACTGCCCGAGATCGAATCGGTCGATGCCGCCAGCCATATCGCGACCCGGATGCTTGATGCCCTGAAAGCGCCGTTTCATCATGGGGATGTCGAATATTTCGTCACGGCCAGCATCGGCCTGACCATCGCCCCCGATGATGGTAACGAGGCGCCGAAACTGATCAAGAACGCGGATATGGCCATGTACCGGGCCAAAAGCATGGGACGCAACAATTACCAGTATTTCACCCCGGAAATGGATGTGGCCGCGCATCGGCGCATTTCCATGGAGTACAAGCTGCGCAAGGCCATCGAGGCGCAGGAGTTTGAACTCTTTTACCAGCCGCTGGTGCATATTCAGAGCGGACACATTCTCGGGGCCGAGGCCCTGATCCGTTGGCGCTGCGAAGGCAAGCTCATTTCCCCGGCGGAGTTCATTCCTCTGGCCGAGGAGTCGGCGCTCATCCTGCCCCTGGGCGACTGGGTTTTGCGGACGGCTGCGCATCAGGCCAAGCTCTGGCAGGATGCCGGGCATGATCTGACCATGTCCGTGAACATCTCCTCTCGTCAGTTTTCCGGAGCGGATTTGGCCGTGACGCTGCGCGAGGTCCTTCTGGATACGGAGTTGCGTCCGGGAAGATTGTATTTCGAGATCACCGAATCCATGCTCATGGGCGATGTGAGCAAGGCCGAGACGACGTTGCTTAATCTGCGTGAAGCAGGAGGAACCTTTTTCCTCGACGACTTCGGAACAGGTTATTCCTCCCTTTCCTATCTGAAGCGCCTGCCCATCGACGGTCTCAAAATCGATCGCTCCTTCATAAAGGATATCACCGATGATTCAGACAGCCGGGCCATTGTCGCGGCCATTGTGTCCATGGCCCGGACCCTCAATCTGCGGATCGTCGCAGAGGGGGTGGAAACACAGGCGCAGCGCGGCTTGCTGGCTTCCATGGGCCCCATCGTGCTGCAGGGATATCTTGCCAGCAGACCGGTTCCCGCGCAGGACTTCGAGGCCCTGTTGTCAAGGGACGCGCTGCTCCCGCCACTCGTGATCTGATCCTGCGGCGTGAGCATCTTCTGAAGACACTGATTGTGGGCGGAACGGGACGACATAGAGCTCGCTCCTGCTTACCCGCGCTGAAGCGGAGTACTATTTATGAGAGCATTTATCCGTATCGGCGCCCAGGCTCTGCTCTATGCCGTGCTGCTGGGGGTGGTCTTCTGGAGTGTGCTGGCCGTATATTACGGTGATCTGCCACAGCTCTGGCGTATTCCAGCTGCAGCGGCGGCAGGAGGATTGCTGCTGGGGACTCTCATGCTGCGCAGGTGGCGAATGCGGCTGGCAGTGTTCAGCCTCGTGTTTTCTGTGTTCCTGCTCTGGTGGTTTGCCCGGGAACCGTCCAACACCAGGAACTGGCAGCCCGATGTCGCCATTCTCCCGCGTGCCGAAATCAAAGGCGACCTGATCACGCTGCGCAATATCCGCAATTGCGAATACACTTCCGAAACCGAGTACACCGTGAGTCATTACGACAAGACGGTGCGCCTCTCAGAGCTCAAGGCCGTGGACCTGTTTCTGGTTTACTGGGGCTCGCCGCTGATTGCCCACACCATGCTCAGCTTTCAATTCGGGGAAAATGATTTCGTCTGCATCTCCATCGAGACCCGTAAGACCGTTGACGAGGAATATTCGGCGCTGCGCGGATTTTTTCGACAGTACGAGCTGATTTACGTGCTGGCCGACGAACGCGATCTGGTCCGCCTGCGCACCAATTACCGCAATGAGGACGTGTATCTGTATCGGCTGGCTTTCAATCCGGATGTGGCGGGGCCTGTTTTTCTCCAGTATCTGCATCAGATGAATGCGCTTTATGAAAGCCCGCAATGGTACAACGCCCTTCTGAGCAATTGCACGACCAGTATTCGTGCAAACGCGCTGACCCATACCCGCGACGCCCGTATCGATTGGCGCATGCTGGTCAACGGGTTTGTGGATGAGATGGCCTACGAGCGAGGCATGCTCGATACCAGAATCCCTTTCGCCGAGCTCAGGAGGCTCAGTCACATCAACTCGCGCGCGCAGGCCCTGGGTGATGATCCGGATTTTTCCTTGCGCATCCGGGACGGGCTCAGGACGCCTGGATAAGCGAAAGCCTTTTGATTCAAAGTTCACGCGACACGTTCAGCAGTGCAAATTCAACCATCCCGGTTCAATTGACAAATCCATTGGGCTCGGTTTTGTGCTCAAAGGCAGTGGACCGGCTCGCCAATCTCACCAATCTCACCAATCTCACCAATTTCATCAATTTTATCAATGACAAAGCCCGGCTTTCGAGCCGGGCTTTGTCGTTGGTTGCGTTCGCGCGAGATGAAGACGTGCTCAGATCTTAAACTTGCCGACCATGGCATTGAGGTCGCGCGCCAGACCGCTCAGGCTCTCGGAGCTGGCCTGGACCGCTTCGGCCGACTGGGCGATATCGCCGGAGGCGGCGTTCACGGAGGCCACTTCCTTGGCGATGTCGCGGGTCACGGTTTCGGCCTGGGACACATTCTCGTTGACTTCCTGCACGCCCAGCGATGCCTGGCCGACGTTGTCGGCTATGTCGCGGGTCGTGACGGACTGCTCCTCGACAGCAGCGGCAATGGTGCCGACGATGGAGTCCACTTCATTGATGACCTGGCTGACCTGCTGAATTTCCGACACGGTGACCCCGGTCGCGCCCTGGATGCCCTGGATTTTGCCCCGGATTTCCTCGGTGGCGCGGGCGGTCTGCATGGCAAGTTCCTTGATCTCGTTGGCGACAACGGCAAATCCGCGTCCGGCCTCGCCGGCCCTGGCGGCCTCAATGGTGGCGTTCAAAGCCAGCAGGTTGGTCTGGGAGGAGATGGCGGTGATGGTCTCGGTGACCTTGTCGATTTCCCGCGCGGCGTGGCCCAGCTCGTCCACCCGGCGCGAAGCTTCCGTGGCCTTGCCGACGGCGTGCCCGGTGATGTCTTTGGCCTTGCTGGCGTTCTGGGATATCTCGGCGATGGTGGCGGTCATTTCTTCGGAGGCTGTGGCCACCGTCCCGATATTGATGGAGAATTCTTCCATGGCCGAGGCCACGGAGTTCATGTTGGAGCTCATCTCTTCCGTGGCCGCGGCCACGTTGGTGGATTTGGCGGTCATGTCGCTGGAGGCACCGCGCAGATTGGTGGCCAGACTCAGCAGCCCGGTCGAGGCCTGGTTGACCTGCGCGGAATTGCCCGCCACCTCGCGGATGATGCCGTGCACCTGTTCCACGAATTTGTTGAACCATTCGGCCAGTTCCTGGGTTTCGGTGCCGGAGGTGTCTTTCAGGCGGGCGGTGAGGTCGCCCTCGCCCTTGGCAATGTCTTTGAGCATGCCGATCATGCGCTGCAGCGGGGTGATGATGGAGCGGATGAGGAAGATGGTCAGGGGCAGAACCAGAAAGGCGAACCCGGCGCCGATAAAGGACAGGGCTATGGTCAGGGATCTGGCGGCCGCGCTCTTGAGATCAGATGCCACTGCGGCCTGGGCTTCGGCGATATTGTCGATGTAGACGCCAGTGCCGATCCACAAATCCGTGCCGGGGATCATCATCGAGTAGGCGATTTTGGGCTGGTCGCCTTTGCCGGGCTTGTCAAAGACGTATTCGACGAATCCGCCTCCAGCATGGGCCTGCTTGCGCAGTTCCTGCACATACAAGAGCCCGTTCACGTCTTTGTTCCCACCGAGATCCTTGCCCTCGACCTCTTTCTTGGTCGGCAGAACCCGGCATGTCGTCTCCTGGTAGACAAAGAAGTAGCCGGACTTGTCCTCCTCGAAACGGATGTCGTTGATGAGTTCGCTGATAAGGGGGATCCGTTCCGTATCACTTGTCATCCCTTTCACGGCCGAACCGAGGCTTGCCGCCATGTTCGAGGTGGCGACCATGATCTTGTCACGCGCGTCGGCGTTCATGATCTGTCCGACCTTGTCGATCATCTGATCCTTGGTTCCATTGGCCTGGTAGACGAAAAAGGCCACTACCGCGCCCATGAAAACAAGCATGATGCCGACCAAAAAGAGTAAACGATTGCGGATTCCGAATCGAATGGCCATGAATTTCCTCCAAAATTATGGTAAATTAAGATTTTTCTTTTACATCACTTGCCACAAACATGGCAAGAATAGGAAAAAAGGGAGTCGCGGGGCGCTCCAAAGCTGCCGAGCCGGGATGCAAAGCGATTCCAGCGATCACCGAAGTGAACGTTAGCGTTCCCACATAAGAAAAGCCCGGCATGTAGCCGGGCTTTTGAATATGGTAAAGAGCGGGGGGGTCAGATTCTGAACTTGCCGACCATGGTGTTCAGGTCGCGGGCCAGGGCGCTCAAACTTTCGGAACTGGTCTGAACCGCCGCGGCCGAATGCGCGATATCCTCGGAGGCGGCGTTCACGGAAGCCACTTCCTTGGCGATGTCGCGGGTCACGGATTCTGCCTGGGACACATTTTCATTCACTTCCTGCACGCCCTGCGAAGCCTGGCCGACGCTGTCCGCGATGTCGCGGGTCGTGACGGACTGCTCCTCGACAGCGGCGGCAATGGTGCCAACAATGATGTCCACTTCATTGATGACCTGGCTGACCTGCTGAATTTCCGACACCGTGATCCCGGTCGCGCCTTGGATACCCTGGATTTTGCCCCGGATTTCTTCGGTGGCGCGGGCGGTCTGCATGGCCAGTTCCTTGATCTCGTTGGCGACAACGGCAAATCCGCGTCCGGCCTCGCCGGCCCGGGCGGCCTCGATGGTGGCGTTCAAAGCCAGCAGGTTGGTCTGGGAGGAGATGGCGGTGATGGTCTCGGTGACCTTGTCGATTTCCCGCGCGGCGCGGCCCAGTTCGTCCACCCGGCGCGAGGCTTCCGTGGCCTTGCCGACAGCATGCCCGGTGATGTCTTTGGCCTTGCTGGCGTTCTGGGATATCTCGGCGATGGTGGCGGTCATTTCTTCGGAGGCTGTGGCCACCGTCCCAATATTGATGGAGAATTCTTCCATGGCCGAGGCCACGGAGTTCATGTTGGAGCTCATCTCTTCCGTGGCCGCGGCCACGTTGGTGGATTTGGCAGTCATGTCGCTGGAGGCACCGCGCAGATTGGTGGCCAGACTCAGCAGCCCGGTCGAGGCCTGGTTGACCTGCGCGGAATTGCCCGCCACCTCGCGGATGATGCCGTGCACCTGTTCCACGAATTTGTTGAACCATTCGGCAAGTTCCTGAGTCTCGGTGCCGGAGGTGTCCCTCAGGCGGGCGGTGAGGTCGCCCTCGCCCTGGGCAATGTCTTTAAGCATGCCGATCATGCGTTGCAGCGGAGTGATGATGGAACGGATGAGGAAGATGGCCAAGGGCAGAACCAGAAAGGCGAACCCGGCGCCGATAAAGGACATGGCTATGGTCAGGGACCTCGCAGCCGCGCTTTCCAGATCCGCTGCGACTTTTGCCTGGGCTTCGGCGATATTGTCGATATAGACGCCGGTGCCGATCCATAAATCAGTGCCCGGGATCATGGTGGAATAACTGACCTTGGGCTGGTTACCTTTCCCTGGCTTGTCGAAAACATATTCGACGAATCCGCCGCCTTTCTTGGCCGTCTCGTTTAATTCGCGGATGAAATACAATCCATTGGGGTCTTTAAGGTCCTTGAGGTCGGTCCCTTCCATGGCCGGGTTCGGAGGCATGACCCTGTTGGTGGTTTCCTGATAGACAAAAATATAGCCCGATTGATCTTTCTCGAAACGAATGCCGTATACAAGATTTTTGATGATGCCTATTTTTTCATCCTGATCGGTGATGTTCTTTATGCTTGCCGCCACGCTGTTGGTTATCGCCTGGGTCAGAACCATGATCTTGTCCTTGGCCTCATCGGTCATGATTATGCCCACGCGATCTATCATCTGTGTTTTGGTGCTCGCTGCCTGGTAGACAAAAAAAGCGACCACGACTCCGATGAAGACAAGCATCACGCCAACCAATAAAAGCAGCCTGTTGCGAATTCCCAAACGTATGCTCATCTCACTGCCTCCGGATAGATTGTCTTGGGTTTGTCATACATTATCATCATCGGGAAGATTTGTGCAAGAGTTTGTATGACAAAAGGAGTGTGCATTATTTCACAGGGTGAGCCTGCATTAAGGTACAGGCTGCTTCGACAGCGGCTGTTGAATTTCGACCTGTGAAGAGAGATGCACAACACCCGGTAGGGAAAGGAGGTGAAGCCCGGGACACGAATCAGGGTTGGGACGAGTGGGGCTGCTTTCGGCGGTACATGGACTGGTCGGCTTTTTTGAGCAGGGATGCGATATCCTGCGGTTCCTGCGGATTGAAGACCGTGCATCCGTGCGTGAGTCCCATGGTGTAAGGGATCGTGCCGGAGTTGTTGAGGGCGTCGATATGGGCGTGCACCTGTCCCCAGATCCGCTGTAGCTCCTCCGGGCCGCATCCGGGAAAGATCAGCACGAACTCATCTCCGCCGACACGATAGATTTCATCACTGGCGCGGATGCAGGCGCGGATGATGGAGACGACTTCCTTCAAATAGGTGTCGCCATGGATATGCCCGTACGTGTCGTTGACCTGCTTGAGCTTGTCCACATCCACGTAGCAGAACATGAATTTTTCATTTTTCTCCGTAGCGATTTTGAGCCGGTGCGGCATTTCCGAATCAAAGGCGCTTCTGGTGCTCGCCCCGGTCAGGGGATCAATGCGCACGGAATGTTCCAGAGCCCGGCGTTTGCGGTGCTGGTGACGGTAAACGAAGACAAAGATGAAAAGCAGCATGGCGATGATCAGCATCAGGACCGTGATTGTCCACACGGCGCGCGTGTAGCGGGATGAGTCTGGGTCATCATTGATGAGAGCGGCTCCTTTGGGAAGCAGACTGAAGTCCAGACCATGCTTTTTCATGGCATCGGCGTCAAAAATGAGCGCGTTGGGACTTTTGGTAATGATGGGCAGGTCTTCGGCCTTTTGCCCGCCAAGGATGCTCCGGGCCAGATTTCCCGCCGCCAATCCCTGGTGGCGGCCGCTGGTGACCATTCCGCCCACGGATCCCGAGCCCAGGTAGAAGTCCCAGAAGGAAAAGACGGGCACGGGGCTGACGTCCACGATTTTTCTGCAGCTCTCTTCGTAGGAATAGGTGTTTCCGTCCCGATCCTGATTGAAGCTCATGAGCAGGATGAAGCTGTCCGGTGGCAGCGAGGGCAGGCGTTCCAGCAGACGGGTCATGGACATGTTCTCGAGCAGTTCGATGTCGAGTCGGTCCGGCAGGAGGTGACGCACTTCTTCAAAGCGGTTGTGGTTGCCGATGCCGGTCGGCGTGGCGTCGTTGATGACATAGAGCTTCGTGGCTTTGGGCAGGAGCCCGGCTGCGGCCTGCACCGTAGCGACGATGTCGTAGGATTCGAGCACGCCCGTAATGCCTTGCGCGGAAAGGGACGCGGGGTCCGCAAGATAGTTCACGCCGCAAAAGACGATGGGCGCGTTGTTGAACAAGGTCTGCCGGTACTGGCGGGCAAAATTGAAGGCGTTGTCGTCGGAGGTCAGCACGACGGAGAAATTGGTGGACTGGTATTTTTCGCGCAGCACGGTGTAGTTGAGGTAGGTGAATTCAGGCTCGGGATGCCGTTTGGTGTCCATGTATTCGACATGCATTTCGAGTTTTGCGGCGTCCGCGCCCAGGCTTTCCCGGATTCCGGCCTGCAGGTCGTCAGTCCACTTGAATCCCGTGTGGTAGGAATGCAGAAGCAGAATTTCGTGCTCCGTATCCGCTTTGGCATTGAAAAATCTGGTATCGGGGGGCAGCCGGTCCGGCGTGATTCCAAATCGTTCCATTTGCCGCATGTCCACTTCAAGCTGGATTCCGTCGTCATAGGTGACGGGAACGTCGGCGGGATTTTTTCCGGACAGGATCTGCCCGGCCATGTTGCCTGCCACCCGGCCCTGTTCGTATGCGTTGGTCAGATATCCGCCGAAAAGCCCATGCCCCATGAGAAAATTCCAGATTCCGTAAACCGGCACGGGGCTGGCCCCGGAAATGGCCGAGATGGCTTCCGTCGCGTCATAGACCTGCCCATCGCGGTCCTGGAAATAGAGCAGAAAAAGAAGTCCCGTTTCCGGTCCAATCTCTTTGACCCTGTCTACCAGGTCCGGCAGCGGCATATCCTCAAGCACCTGCAGAGGCAGGTCCGGCGGGACGGCCTTGCGCAACTCAGCCACGGCGGCATCGCCCGTTGCCGTCTTGTCCGCAATGACCACGAGCTCGCGCATTTGCGGATGCAACCTGCGCATGAGTTTCACGTTCGTGTTCAGGTCCGAGTACTCGCGCACGCCGGTCATGTTTTTGGGCAGCGGGGGCAGGGGGTTGGTGTTCACGCCGCAAAACACGACCGGCGTGTCCGGAAAGATGCGTGCCCCGTGTTCAAGAAAGAAAAAGAAGGCGCTTTCGTCCACCGTGATGACCAGATCGGGGCGCAGGAAAGCGTATTTGAGTTCCATGAATCTGGGTAGGCCGGCGAGATAGGCGGGATCGAGGTTGCGCTTGGTGTCCATGTGCTCGACATGAATGAACACTTCCGGATCGTACTGATGCAGGGTCGCCTCCAGACCGTGCATGATGTCGGAGGACCATTTGTAGTCCGGGTGGTAGGAGTTGAGGATGAGAACCTGTTTGGCCGCAAGGGCGCTTGCCGGGCACAGGGCCAGGATCAAGAGCAGAAGCACGGCCCGGAGCGACGGCAACCGTCCCTCCGGGCGAAGGCGCGAGCAGGATCTGCCCGCGTCACGCAAAGACGGTCTCTCCCTGCAGTACGGAGCCGGCTTTGATCACTTCCTGCTTCGGCCCTCTGTTGACGAGGCGTACATCGCCCACGCAACGAACGTCTTCCTCGAAGCGGACATCTCCTTCGATCACGAGGCTGTCGCATTTGAGCAGGGACGGCGGGTTTTTGGGGAAACGGGCCAGGAACGCGTCTATTTTCTTGAAATAGTTTTCGTCCAAAGAGATGGACGGCATGGGTGTGCTGCGATCCGGGTTGGGGATGATGGTCTCGCGCTCCGTGCGTACAAAGCAGTCGGACATGACAAGGAGCAGGTCATTTGTCGTTTTGACCGGGGCAAAGCGTTTTCGGGGCACGATGACGGCCTGGGCATTAAGGAAATTGGTGATGGCCGAACCCATTGCCGTTTCCAGTTGAAAAACTTTTGGCGAGGACGGATCGCGAGGATCCAGGCTTTTGGGGTTTATGATCAGGTCAAGCGGCATCATGCGATGCGAGATGAAAACAGACTGCAGGATGCGCAGGTCTATCCAGATGGAATTGGTGTTGAAGAATTTGTATTTTTCGATGTCGCAGAACGATTCCATCTCGTTGTCGGGACACTGGGCCACTTCGCGCAGAGCGAGCTGCTTGTTCTTTTTCAGGCGGCAGAGATGCCCGCCTTTTTTGTCCTGTTCCGTGCGACGGGCGACTTCCATCAAAAAAGGCAGGTTGTGGTGGACCATGTAGCCGAGCAGGCGGCGATTCATGATGGCTCCGAGATTGTCGGAGTTGGAAATGAAAGCGTACAGGTAGCCTTTGTCCAGCAGGGCATCGAGGATGCCCGAGGTGATCATGGCGGTGTAGATGTCTCCGTGTCCCGGAGGATTCCATTCCAGCTCCGGATTCCGGGGCCAGGACGCGGGGCTGTGGTCTTTGGCCATGATCTTGGGGTAGCGATGCTGCAGAAAAGCGAGGTCGATGCCGGTCGTGCCGTTATGAAAGTCCCCGACTTTGAGCATGGTGTCCATGTGCGTCTTGAAGCTGTTCATGAAGACTTGCGGAAAATCCACCCCGTAGTGGGTACGGACCGTCGAGGCCTGCAGCAGGATGAGGTCCAGAAAGCTGAGCCCCTCCTTGACCGGAATAAGCGACTTGGCCGACTCCAGGCCCATGCTGGTGCCAAGGCCCCCATTGAGCTTAATGACCGCGGTCTTTCCCAGCGCTTTTTCACCCTTGTCCTTGAACTGCTCCATGGCATCGTAATCTGCCAGTTCGTCGTCATGCACGGCCATGACGTCGCGGTCGGAAAGCTTGACCTGGGCGCCGTACAGGAATTGGTTAAAGTAACACTTGAAGGTGTTGATGACGATGGGCGGCAGTCCTTGCTGCTCCATCTTCAGGGCAAAGGGCCTGAAGAGAGTGGAGAGTTTGGGGTCGTCGACGCTGACGCAACTGATATCCTGGGCCATGGAGGCTCCTTCTGTGAATCAAGTTTATGATCGTGTTGCCGAGCATGCGGTGAATGTGCGCGGTTGAAGGAACTACATAGTGCATGTGAGTTTATTCGTCCATAATGGCGTGGACCGTAAGAGGATATTTTTGGAGTGTTCAAAAAAATCTGTGGTTCTCGTCTGCCGGTTCGAGATTTTGGTCTTCGGGAGAGACCACGCACCTCGGCATGGAAATTGTCAGCCGAGCCAAGGAATCTTTGCGCTCCATGTGCAGGTGCCCTCCGATGCGTTCCACCAGCCGCAGGCACATGGCCAGGTTCATCTCGTCGTCCTCAAAGGGCATGATGAGTCGTTCGTGCCCGGTTGCCGGTGTATGGACAGGCTTCATGAACAGGTTGACCATGACCAGCTCATTGGCTTCGGAAGCCGTGATGCGGATCGAACCGGATTGTTCGACGATGTCGGCGCCATGCCCGATGAGGTAGATGAAGATGCGATGCAGGAATTCCTGATCGGCCAGGACCGGGGGGAGATCGTCTTCCAACGCGATGTCGCAGCTGATCGATTTGTGTTCCAGCCTACTTGAGACCAGGCGCATGACGAAGTTCACCGTGGGGGGCAGAAGGCAGCAGGTCAGCGTGACGTTCATGGGTTCAAGGTAGGCGGTGATACGTTGGAGCAGGCGTTCAAGGCGGTTGCATTCTTCCAGGATGACTTTGGTCTCCATCGCCTCGGGGTAGCGATTGTGCAACTGGCGCACGAATCCGCCGAGGGAAACCAGGGGATTGCGGATTTCGTGGGCAACCTCTTCGGTCATGATGCGGAGCATATTCAGCTTTTCGTTTTGCAGCAGGAGCTTGTCCAGGTAGGAGTTGCGGGTCATGTCCATGATCATGCCTTCGACCCTGTCCGGAGCGCCTCCCGACATGAGGGGCGGGGCGATGGACTGGACCATGAGGGAGACGGGATATCCCTTCTTGTGCAGGAAACGGAATTCAAAATGAAACTCGGCAGCTTCCGGCTGCAGGCTTTTTTTCAGCGCCAGCATAAATCGGCCGCGGTCTTCCCGCACGATGCGCTTCAAAAAGGATCTGGGCGAGTCGAGAATCTCCTGCGGGGTGTAGCCGAGGATCTGCGTCGAGGCCTGGTTCAGAAATTCGAATTCCAGGTCGCGGTTGATGATGAAAATGATGACCGGGAGCTTCTGGACCAGCCTGAAGAGGTGCCCTTGAGTATCGTGGATGCGCCGCCGCAGGCGTGACTGTTTCAGGCAGTTGCGCAGGCTGTTGATGAAGACATCCATGCTGAGGATGGGTTTGGTCACATAGTCGAAGGCTCCGGATTTGAAGGCGTCGATGGCGTAGGTGATGTGCGTGCGTCCCGAAACGATGATCACGGGAGTGGATGGCCGGGTCATTTTCATGTCGTCCAGCAGCCTCATGCCCTCGTCGCCGGAAATTCCAAGGTCGAGGAGTACCAGGTCCGGTGCCAGCTGCACGAAAAGGTCCATGGCGACCCCAGCCTCGGCCGCCCCATGGACCTTGAATCCCGCGTCTTCGAGACTTGCGGTGATGGAGCCCCGCAGATGCTCGTCGTCTTCGATGATCAGGATGGAATGTGGCATGACCCCGGCTCCGTTGATGCTTGGGAATTGTTGCGGCAGGGCAGGATGATGCTGAACGTGTTCATGGGCGTGGCGTAGGAGTAGCCGACCCGCCCATTGTGCAACTCGACGATTTGCTTGACGAAGAAAAGGCCGTGACCGGAGCCCTCGACGTCATCCGTGGCGCTGCTGCGAAAATCCGCATCGAAAAGTTGCGGCCAGTCCTGGCTGGGGATTTCGTGGCCTGTGGTGCGGATGTAAAGCTCGATCCCCGGTTGCCCGGGACCAAAGGCATGCGGCTGTGATTCCCAACCGTAAATGACCAGCTTTTCATCGCGGCCGGACTCTGTCGGCATGGACACGGTGTATTTGACCGCATTGGACAGCAGGTTGGCGAAAACCTGGGCGATGAGCCCAAGATCGGCCTCCAGGACGAGGTCTTCGTCGATGCGTACGTCAGGGGCTATGCGGATGGAGATTCCCTGGGCGCTTAACAGGGGACGGAAGCGTTCGAGCTGCGGCTCGAAGATCTGGCTCTTGAATTTACAGGGCCGCAACTGCAGATCGTAACTTCCTTTCTCGAAGTGGCCGCGCCTGAGCAGGCTTTCCAGAAACAGGCTCGATTGCTGAAAGCGTCTGGAGATGCTTTTCTGCCGTATCTGCAATTCCTTGGCCATGGCCGCGAGCTCTCGGCGGGCCTCGCGATCCGGGGCGTCGGAGCGCATGGGGGGCAGGGCATCCACTATGCGGCCGAGGCGCTCAAGCTGTTTTTCCATCTGCAGGAAGAGCAGCTTGAAATGCATGTTGGGCACAATGACGTTGTGTCCGATGTCGCGCACCAGATTGTTGATGAAAGTCAGACGATGGCGGTTGCTGATGGCGATCTGCTTCACGGCCATGAGCTGGGCGGCGCTGCGGACGAACCCCAGATAGAAGGTTTCCTCGTCTGGACTCAGGTCCTTGTGCAGGCACAGCATGCCCAGCAGTTTGGGCTCGGGCCCGGTTTCGCAAATGGGAACGGCGGTCAGGCCGTCACGCCGCGCGATGGCCACCGGATCGGGACAGGAGGGTTCGGGAAAGGTGACGAGCCTGGGCCCAAGCGTACTGGTGGTCCGCCGCAGCCGCAGCGTGTCTTTGGGACCGCGCATGTACAGGGAGGCGGGAGTCTTGAGGCATACATCGGGCACGAGCACGCAAAGCGATTTCAGGTCGCGCAGGGATTCGAATTCGAAGCTGGCTTCGAAAAAGAGGTTCAGCGCCGTGCTTCGGGCCGCGGCGCTGTCATCGGCGGCGCAGCCGGCAAGGCGCTCAAGAAGGCGCGCTTTTATGTGTTTGCGTGCGTGAAGCGAGGGTTGCATGGTGTGTCCCGGGTTGCGCGTATTTCGCGAAAGCATAACCCAGGCCTTGCCCCCCTGCAATCAGGGTTTGCGTGTTTTGCCCCGCCCGTCGTATTTTTTGGGGTCGAGGTTGTACTTCTTGATCTTGTAATTGATGATCCGGTAGCTGGCCCTGAGTTCCCGGGCCACCTGCAGCATGTTGCCTCCGCATTTCTGCAGGGCCTCGACCAGAATCTCCTGCTCGAACTTGCCTACGGCTTCCCCGAAGGAGAGCTGGTTGTCCGTGGCCGAGCTTTCGGCCGTCTGCAGGGTCGGAGGCAGATGGTAGGTGCGGATGGCTTCCTCGTTGCATATCAGCACGGCCCGTTCCAGACAGTTGCGCAGCTCGCGCACGTTTCCATGCCACTGGTACTGGGTCAGGAGATCGATGGCGGGCATGGAGATGCGTTTGATGTTCTTCGAGTACTCCTTGGCGAAGAATTCCAGGAAATACTCGGCCAGGGGCAGGATGTCTTCCCGGCGTTCCCGCAGGGGCGGAATGAAGATGGGGAAAACGTTGATGCGGTAATACAGATCTTCGCGGAATGCGCCGGACTTGATCAGGTTTTCCAGGGGCTGGTGCGTTGCGCAGATGATGCGCACATCGACCTTGATGCTTTTCTCGCTCCCCAGACGCTGAATCTCCCCTTCCTGCAGGGCGCGCAGCAGCTTGGACTGGGCCTCGGGACTGAGTTCCCCGATTTCGTCCAGAAACAAGGTGCCCCCGTGAGCCAGTTCGAAGCGGCCCTTCTTGGAACCCACCGCGCCGGTGAAGGCGCCGCGCTCATGGCCGAAGAGTTCGCTTTCCAGAAGCTCCGAGGGCAGCGCTGCGCAGTTGAGGCGGATGAGGGTCTTGGAGCGGCGCGAGCTGGCGTTGTGGATGGCCTCGGCCAGCAGCTCCTTGCCGGTGCCCGATTCGCCGCGCAGAAGCACTGAGGCCTTGCTCGAAGCGACTTGCATGATCTGCCCCATGACAAAGGCCATGGCCTTTGATGTGGCCACGATCTTGGCCTGCACCATGGCCGTGTCGCGGTCCAGGCTCTCGCCCAGGAACCCCATGGACGCCCAGAGTTCTTTCTGGGCCATGTTTTCCTGCAGATACGCGGTCTGGCGGGCGATGACCGCAGCCAGGACCTCCAGAAAGGAGCAGTGAACCCGTAGCACCTCGGCCGGCTGGCAGGGGATGTCCGCGCTCAGGACGCCGAGCGCCTCCTGGGTTCCGTCGGGATTGATCCTGCTGATCGGAACGCAGATGAAGGACAGCTCGGCCAGCTCTTTCTGGGTGCGGCCCATGGCCTTGTTCAGAAACCGCTCGTCATGCCCCATGGCCTCGATGATGATGGATTTTCCGCTGTCGAGAACCTGTCCGGTGACTCCCTGGCCAGGCATGTACGTGGCCTTTACGGGGCCTTTGTGGCCGTACGTGAGGTCGAAACGGATGGTGTTGGCCTTGGGGTCGAAGATGGCCAGGGCCATGCGTTTGTACTTCATGGCCTCGGCGGTCATGGCCAGCAGGCTGTCCAGGCTTGATTGCAGCGGGCTCATGGGGTCGAGGTGCTGCACCGTGCTTTGAAGCGTTTGCAGGTAATGCAGGAATTCAGCGGTCATCATGGGGTGTTTTCCAGATCGTTTTGTGGACGTGCGCGATGCGTTTCCGGCAAAGGCTTAAAGGATCGAAGCCGGAGCCTGCGGTAGCAGGCGAGCCCCGCATTGCGGGGACGCCTTTGTGATTTCATTGGTCTAGGATTTGGACTTGAGCGTGCCGATCTTGTAGTCAAGAAAGGCTTCATTGCCGCTTTCCTTGGATTTGAGGGCCTCGTATTCCGAGATGGCCAGATCGATCTGTCCTGCTTTTTCGGCGGCGAAAGCCAGGTTGGCGGAAATGGCCGGCAGGAATTCCTGGCTGGCGTCTTTTTTGAGCCCGCTCAGTATCTCGACCGCCTTGGCATACTCGCCCTTGAGGATCAGGGCCTTGGCTTCGCCAAGTCCGGCAATGACGCGGATATCAGAACTCTGGCCAACGGACCGCCAGGCACCGGCCGCTTTCTCGTAATCGTTTTGATCCATGAAAATGCGGGCCAGTTCGAGCTGCGCGGCGGAGCGCAGCTCTTTGGGGCCGGACGCGGCGAAGGCTTCCAGTTTTTCGATGCGCGCGGTCTGGTCGGCCATGGTCATGATCACGCCAAGCTCGCTCACGGCCTTTTCGCGCTGTGACTCCTGATAGGTGGTGACGCCTGAATACACGGCCACAGCCATGACAATGCCGCCGACGGTGATGCCTATGGGCTTTATGTTGTCCAGGATTTTTTTAAGCAGGGGATGGATGTCGGAGTCCATTTCCTGTTCGATGGTTGCTAGAATATCATTTGTCGCGTTGCGTTCTTCCATGGAAGGGCTCCTTAAATTCGAATTGCCATTATTGTAAAAGCCCAGTCTGTTTATAGGCAATTTCAAAAAAGGTCAAAGAGATTGCGTGAGTGTAAAACCGTCTCGAATAAAAGGAAATTTCCTCCCGGGAAAGGTTCGCTGGCGAAGTATTCTTGCCTGCGGCGCACCGTTGGTATAGTCTTTGATGAATAAATTTTTCGGCTTCGGATATTTTTCTCAACAGACAGGAGCGAAGGATGAATCTGGAATTACAAATGCGCGAACTGGCCGCATCGGCACGAAGCGCCGCCAGGACACTGGCCACGGCCACGGGACGTGAGCGCAACAAGGCGCTTCTGGCTTTAGCCGACCTGCTGCAGGATTCCCGGCAGGAAATTTTTGCGGCCAACACTCTGGACCTTGACGCGGCGCGTGCGGGCGGTCTGGACGAGGCGCGAATCGACCGCCTGCGCATCACCGATGCCGGCGTGGATTCCATGGCCGGAGCCTGCCGGCACGTGGCCGCCTTGTCCGACCCCGTGGGCGAGGTGGAGGGCATGATAAGGCGCCCCAACGGGCTCTTGGTCGGGCGCATGCGCATTCCTTTGGGCGTTATCGCCATCATCTACGAATCCCGTCCCAACGTGACCATCGACGCCGCCATCCTCTGTCTCAAGGCCGGCAACAGCGTCATTCTGCGCGGTGGTTCCGAGGCCTATCATTCCAACCAGATTCTGGGCGGTCTGCTGCGCCGGGCCCTGGAAGCCGCCGGCTTGCCCGGGGGCTGCGTTCAGATCGTACCGACCACCGAGCGGGCCGCGGTCAAGCATCTTCTGGCCCTGGACGAATATATCGATGTGGTCATCCCGCGCGGTGGCGAGGGCCTCATACGGGCCGTGGTCAAGGACGCGACCATGCCGGTCCTCAAGCATTACAAGGGCGTTTGCCATATCTACATGCACAAAGACGCGGACCAGGAACAGGCCCTGCCCATCATCGAGAACGCCAAGGTGCAGCGTCCCGGTGTTTGCAACGCGCTTGAGTGTCTGCTCGTGCACGAGGGCGTCGCGCGGGAATTTTTGCCGCGTCTGGCCGCAATCCTGGCGCCGCAGGGCGTGTCTTTTCGCGCCTGTCCCCGCTCCTTGCCGCTTCTCGGGGCGACGGCCACCCCCGCAGAGGCCGATGATTTCGGACGCGAGTTTCTGTCTTTGACCCTGGCCGTGAAGGTCGTCGCCACCCAGGCCGAAGCCGAAGAGCATATCGCCTGCCATGGATCGGGCCACTCCGAAGCCATCCTGACCCGCACCCATGACCGGGCCATGCGCTTCCTGCGCACAGTGGACGCCTCCTGCGTGCTCATCAACGCCTCCACCCGCTTCAATGACGGCGGGGAACTGGGGCTTGGAGCCGAAATTGGCATCAGCACCTCGAAGATCCATGCCTACGGCCCCATGGGCGTGAAAGAGCTGACCAGTCTCAAGTACATCGTCTTCGGAGAAGGGCAGGTGCGTGTCTAGACCTTTGTCCGGATCGGTGGGGATTCTCGGCGGATCTTTCAATCCCGTGCACAACGGGCATCTGCGGATGGCCATTGAGGCCCGGGAGGCGCTGGATCTTGCGCGGGTGGAGTTGCTGCCCGCCAAGGTCCCGCCGCACAAGAAAGAGACGGGCCTGCTTGATTTCGGCCTGCGGCTTTCCCTCTTGCGCCAGGCGGTGGAGGGCGTGGAGGGTTTGGCCGTGAACGCCCTGGAAGGGGAGATGCCCGTCCCTTCATATTCGTATGCGACTTTAAGCCGCCTGTGCGAAATGTTCCCGGCCACCAAGTACGTCTTTGTTCTCGGCAGCCCTGATTTCTTGACCTTGCCCGACTGGCACAGGGGCCTGGAGCTGCCGCTTTTGACGGATATCGCCGTGGTGGACCGGCTTGGGCTGGGACAGACGGCGGTGGACGGTTTTCTGGATGCGCACTGGGATTGGCGGGAGGAAGGACCGGGAGTGCGGCGCATCGCCGCAGGCCGGCGGGTCGTTCTTGTGCCCATGGCCCGCCTTGATGTCAGCGCGAGCATGGTGCGGGAAAAATTTTGCGCGGGCCTTGAAACCAGCGGCCTCGTGCCTGAAGCGGTCCGGGGGCGGATGCTGGCCGAACCCCATCTTTTCAAGGATCGCTGGAACGTATCACCCTGACGGAGGAATCATGGTCGGACATATTGTGATGTGGAAATTGAAGGACACCGCGGAAGGTCGCAGCGCCGCGGAAAATGCGCAGATCATGAAGGACATGCTCGGCGCCCTGCCGGGGCTCATCCCGCAGCTGCGCACCCTGGTGGTCAGCACGGACGTTTTCGCCTCTATCCCGGAGACGCAGGTGGTCCTGTACACGGTCTTCGATTCCCCCGAAGACCTGCAGACGTATCAGGTCCACCCCGAACACCAGAAATGCGTGGCCTTTGTCTCGGCCGTAGCCGCCGAAAGACGCATGGTGGATTACAATTTCTAGAGAATGTGGCGAGTGATCCAGGGGGAGCCCGAACCGTATTTTCCCCTTGCCTTCATAAATTCCGCAAAAAGAAAGGGGTGCCTGCGCACCCCTTTTTTTCAGCTGGCCAACAGGGCCACCGTGACTTGTTTCTTGCCGAACTGTCTGGCTTTATCGGTGTCCGGAAAAAAGATGTCCATACGCTGCGTGTAGCGGCTGCTCATCAGATCCGCGATTTCAAAGATCCCGTGTCCTTTCACGTAGACCTTCTTGCCAAAAACCCAGCCTTCATCGAACAGATCCCTGCTCACGGCGACGATGCCGGGCCGCGCTTTGCCCATGCTGGCCGTTGTTTGCGGGTCGGGCCCGCATTCTTCGACGGTGGGACTGTAGGCCGTCACGGTCACTTCCTTGACCCATCTATTTCTGAGCTCCGCCACCTGGCGGGTCAGTTCCTGTCGTTCCTCGCTAAGCGTCGCGATCCGGGCTTCGTAGTGCCGGCTCGTCTCCAATCTGGTTCCGTTGTAGGCGGCAAATCCTACCAGAGAGGCGATCATGACGAAAAAAAGCGAGGTGACGACAAATACTCCATGACTATTCATGTATGTACCTCATCATGCTTTGGGGGGTGTTGTCGGCGACGGGAGTGGGGAGTGGGAGCCGAAGAGAGAGAGCGGGAAAATGCCGACCGCATGGAAACAATAGTTCATAACAATTTACTTCTTTAACCGAACGGCCAGGTCGATGCAACCCTGAATGTGAACGCCGTCCCCAAAGAAGAATCCGGAAAGAAAACTGTTTCTTTCCGGATGGTTATTGCCTTTACTTGGTGTCTTGAGGTTCAAATCGCAAAGCGAGGGAATTGATGCAGTATCGCAATCCAGTGGGCTCTGGTCCATCGGGGAATACATGGCCCAGATGTCCGTCACAGACAGCGCAGAGCACTTCAGTGCGGACCATGAACCAGGATTTGTCCTCGTGCTTTGCGATATGCGTTTCATCCACGGGCTTGAAAAAACTGGGCCAGCCCGTCCCGGAATCGAATTTGGCGTCTGAGTGGAAGAGCGGGGTCTGACAGCCCGCGCAAACATAGGTTCCCGTCTGATGATGATCGTTGAGTTCTCCGCTGAAAGCGGGTTCGGTGCCCTTTTCGCGCAGCACGTGGTACTGCTCCGGGCTCAATATTTCCCGCCATTCGGCATCCGTCTTTATAATCTTGTCCATTGAATATCCTCCCGTGGGCCATACGATGATGAGAGCCAGGATCAGAAGCAACCGGGTTGTTTTTGAACATGTGCGCATGTTTCGTCTCCTTTTTCGAACACGTAAGAATTGTGCCGGGGCTGTAAAGGCGCTTGTTTCTCTTGGTGTTCTTTTATGATAGCTTCGCTCATCCTGCACGACAGACTTTGACCCAAGGAGAAGGCAAGATGGCGAACCCGGAGATCAATGAAATCGTCGAATCCCTGAAGGACGACATACAGCGGCATGTGGCTCTGACCCTGGGCAGCGACCCCTTCCCCCCGCGCAAGGGGCGCTATTATCTCGGCCTGTGCTACAGCGTGCGCGACCGCCTGCTTGGCCAGTGGATTGAGACCCAGCGCTCATATTACGATTCCATCACCAAGCGCGTGTATTACATGTCCCTGGAATTTCTGCCCGGACGATTCCTCATGAACTATATCCAGGCCTTGGGTCTGGAGGAGGTGTGCCGCGAGGCGGTGCGGGATTTCGGCCTGGATCTGGATGAGCTGCTTGAGGAGGAATGGAATCCGGGGCTTGGAAATGGCGGTCTTGGCCGGCTGGCTTCCTGCTATATGGATTCCATGGCCACATGCAAAATTCCCGGTTACGGCTACGGCATCCTCTACGACTACGGCATTTTTTATCAGACCATTGTCAACGGTTACCAGCATGAAGGCTGCGACAACTGGCTGCGTCAGGATTCGCCCTGGGTGCTTCGGCGCGGGCATTTCATGTTCCGCATCAATTTTTACGGACGCAGCGAGGCTTACGAGGACAGCGCCGGGCACGAGCGTTTTCGCTGGGTGGACACGGAGTCGGTCATGGCCATGGCCTGCGACATCATGGTGCCAGGCCATCAGAACGGCCATGTGACCAACATGCGCCTGTGGAAGGCCATCTCCACCCGGGATTTCGAACTCGAGCATTTCAACCGGGGCGACTACATCGGCGCGGTCCAGGCCAAGGTCGAGAGCGAGAACATCTCCAAGGTGCTTTATCCCAACGACACCAGCCCGCGCGGCAAGGAACTCAGGCTGCGGCAGCAGTACTTCTTCGTGGCCGCGACCTTTCAGGATATTCTGCGGCGTTTCCGCAAGAACAACTACTCCTCCTTCGACTGCTTTCCCGACCAGGTCGCGGTGCAGCTCAACGACACGCATCCGGCCATCAGCATCGCGGAGCTTATGCGCATCCTGGTCGATGAAGAGGCCCTGACCTGGGAATCGGCCTGGAGCATCTGCCAGAAGACGTTCTCCTATACCAACCACACCGTCCTGCCGGAGGCTCTGGAGACATGGTCCGTGGAACTCATCGGACGCATGCTGCCGAGGCACCTGCAGATCATCTTCGAAATCAACCATCGTTTTCTGGACGATGTGGGCAAGCGCTTTCCGGGCCGCGTCGACCTCTTGAGGTCGTTATCCCTGGTCGCCGAGGGTGATGGAAAGCAGGTGCGCATGGCCCATCTGGCCATCGTCGGCAGCCACACGGTCAACGGCGTGGCCGAGCTGCATTCACAGATTCTCAAAACCCGGCTGTTCAAGGATTTCAATGCGCTTTATCCCGGCAAGTTCACCAACGTGACCAACGGCATCACCCCCCGTCGCTGGCTGATGCAGGCCAATCCGTCCCTGGCCGAGCTGATCACGAGCGTCATCGGGGACGAGTGGATTCATGATCTGTCGCACCTTTCCGAACTGGCCGCGCATGCCGACGATCCGGAATTCCAGCAGCGCTGGCAGGAGGTGCGCAAGCGCAACAAGAAGCTCCTGGCCCGCTATGTCCTGCGCAAGCTCGGGGTCGGCATCAATCCGGCGACGCTTTTCGACATGCACATAAAGCGCATCCACGAGTACAAGCGGCAGATCCTCAATGTTCTGCACGTCATCACTCTTTATAACCGCATCCGCTCGGAAAGCCTTGAACATCATGTTCCGCGCACGGTGTTTTTTGCAGGCAAGGCCGCGCCGGGGTATTTTCAGGCCAAGCTCATCATCAAACTCATCAATTCCGTGGCCCAGGCCGTGAACGGCGATTCCGCCGTGGGCAACGATCTGCGGGTCGTGTTTTTGCCCAACTACTGCGTCTCGCAGGCGGAAAAGCTCATCCCGGCCGCGGATCTGTCCGAACAGATTTCCACGGCGGGCATGGAGGCTTCGGGCACCGGCAACATGAAGTTCGCCCTCAACGGGGCGCTGACCATCGGCACCCTGGACGGGGCCAACATCGAGATCAGGGAGGTGGTGGGAGAGGACAACTTCTTCCTCTTCGGTCACACGGAAAGCGATGTGCACCGTCTGCACTCCGGGGGCTATGACCCCGTGCAGATTTACGAAAGCAACATCGAGCTCAAAAAAGCGTTGGACATGATCTCCACCGGCTTTTTCTCGCCGGAGGCGCCGGACCTTTTCAGGCCCATCGTCGATTCGCTTCTGGCCCACGGCGACTATTATCTCGTGTTGGCCGATTACGCCAAATACGTGGCCGAGCAGGGCAACGTCTCAAAGTGCTATGAAGACCGACCCTTGTGGACGCGGATGTCCATCCTGAACACCGCCAACATGGGGAAATTCTCCAGTGACCGTTCCATCATGGAATACGCGCGCAACATCTGGAACGTCTCGCCTCTGGCTTAAGCCCGCAGTCAGGCGCCTTGGCCGACCTCAAGCAGGGAGGACGCCCAGGCGCCTGATTCGCGGTGTACTCGCCGCATTGTCTCCTGGCCCAGATTCAAATCCTGCAGGATCCTGCCCAGCTTGTCTTCATCCTGATCTTCGAACGCGAGCATAAGGGTCATGAGCGGCATGTATTCAGTTGTGCTCTCGCCGCGCAGGGCCTTTTTCTGCGCGTCGTTCAAGGGCAGAAACGCCAGGGCGTCAGCCATGGAGATGCCGAGGATGGCGTCGAGAAGCGAAAACATGCCCAGCAAAAACATCTCGTCGGGCTTGAAGTCCCAGTAGTCGTGGCCGGCCACGGTCTGCTCCAGGAATTTTCCCCGCCACAGCGAGAGATGCAGAAGCTCGGTCTGCTCCTCGCCCTGGGTGATGTCCGCCAGCAGCACGGCACGCAGCCAATTGCGCACGTTTGTCCAGCCGAGCAGGGTGATGGCCTGGCGGATGGAATCGATCTTGCGCATGAATCCGAAAGTCGGCGAGTTGAGATAGGCCAGCAGCCGGTAGGAAAGGGTCACGTCGGCCTGGATGGTCTGGGCCAGGTGGTCGAGATCGGGGGACTTGGCTTCAATGACGCGCAGGATCTGCAGGCGTGAATTCTGGTGCGAGGACAGCTTTTTTCCCGGAATGATCTCCGCGGTCTTGAAAAAACGCCCTTGGAAAAGGGAAATGCCAAGGCTCTGCAGGTGTTCCAGTTCTTCCCGGCTGGTCACGTTGCGCGCGATGACGGTCTTTGCGGCCTTCACGGTTTTGGCAAAGTCTTCGGCCATGTCCGGGGCGGACAGGCAGATCACGGCGGCCAGGTCCATGATGGCGGCTGAAGGGGCGGTGCCGGCATCCCACTCCAGGGCGATGGTGTGCCCGTCCGTCGCCATCTGCCGCAGCGCCGGGAGCAGGTCCGGGTCGCTTTGGAAATCCGGGTTGACCAGGATGGCTGAGGATTGCGCCGGAAACGCGTAGGGGATCTGCTTTTGCAATTGGTCCCGGGTGTAGGAGAGAAGTATTTTCTTGTTGCGGGCCAGGATTGTGTTCAGCCCGATGAAATCACCGGCGATGACCGCAGCGCCCACATTGGCCTGCTCCGGGTTTTGGGCAAGGCCTGCGGCAAGGCTTGAAGTGGCCTGAATCTCATAACCCCACACTGTCTTGGCGGCGGTGAAAATCGGGTTTCGGGACAGGAGGTGCAGGTTTGTCGTGCTCGGAACTGCTGCGGGCATGGGTGGCTCCCGGTTGGGTTGGAATTGTGGGGTATGATCATTTTAGCAGAACCAGGCACAATTTTGAAATGTTATTTGCCGGCCGCAAACCCGTGTTGACATTTATGTGCATGCTTTTCTCCGGCGCGGCGTTGCGGATTGTTTTGGCCTTGATGCCATGCGCGTTACTCCAGGCATGGCGCACCCTGAGAAGATGTTGTGGCATTTTGGATGGTTTTGCAAATTTGTAATTTATTTCCCGATATATTTGGGATTGCCGGGATTGCATATTTCAAAAATGTAATCTATTTAATCGTGCAATTCGCGACATTCTTATATTTCGGCATGTTGCGCTTGTGGCATCTGAATTGCTTCTGGGTTTGCAACTGTAATCACGGATCAACGCAGCATAAAAGCATACATCAACTTGTCCTGGAGGATATCATGAACGGACTCACGGCCCGCAGGGACGCCATCAAGGCAATCACCGACTACAAACCCTTGCATGCTCCCCTGAATTTCAACGAGACATCCCTTACGGAAATGTTTGGAAGCAACGTGTTCAATGACAAGGTCATGCGTGAACGCCTGCCCAAGACCGTCTATAAATCATTGAAGAAGACCATCGAACTCGGTGAAAAGCTCGACGCTTCCGTGGCTGATGTCGTGGCCAACGCCATGAAGGATTGGGCCATCGAGAAAGGGGCCACCCATTTTACGCACGTTTTCTATCCCCTGACCGGCCTGACCGCAGAGAAGCACGACTCCTTCCTGACCCCCGACGGCAAGGGCGGGGCTGTGGCCGAATTCAGCGGCAAGATGCTCATTCAGGGCGAGCCCGATGCCTCCAGTTTTCCCTCCGGCGGCCTGCGCGCAACGTTCGAAGCACGTGGCTACACCGCCTGGGACGTGACCAGCCCGGCCTTCATCCTTGAGAATCCCAACGGGACTTTCCTGTGCATCCCGACGGCCTTCGTGTCCTGGACCGGCGAGGCCCTGGACAAGAAGACTCCGCTGCTGCGCTCCATGCAGGCTCTGAACAAGCAGGCCAAGCGCGTGCTGAAGCTTTTCGGCGTCGAAACCAAGCTGCCCCTGACCAGCTACGCCGGTCCCGAGCAGGAATATTTTCTCATCGACCGCAATTTCGTGTTTGCGCGTCCCGACCTGCTCATCGCCGGCCGCAGCCTTTTCGGCGCCAAGCCGCCCAAGGGTCAGGAGTTCGAGGACCAGTATTTCGGCGTCGTGCCGCGTCGCGTCATGTCGTTCATGATGGAAGTGGACCGCGAACTGTTCAAGCTCGGCGTCCCGGTCAAGACCCGCCACAACGAAGTGGCGCCCAGCCAGTTCGAGATCGCGCCCATCTACGAGCAGGGCAACCTGGCCACGGACCACAATCAGCTGGTCATGACCGTGCTGCGCAGCGTGGCCAAGCGTTACGGCATGGTCTGCCTGCTGCACGAGAAGCCCTTTGCCGGCATCAACGGCTCGGGCAAGCATCTCAATTATTCCATCGGCAACGATGAGGTCGGCTGCCTGTTCGATCCCGGCGACACGCCGCATGAAAACGCCCAGTTCCTGGTCTTCTGCGCCGCCGCCATCCGCGCCGTGCACAAGTACGGCCCGCTGCTGCGCGCCACCGTCGCCAGCGCCTCTAACGATCATCGCCTCGGCGCCAACGAGGCCCCGCCGGCCATCATGTCGGTGTACCTCGGCGAGCAGCTGACCGACGTCTTCGAGCAGTTCAAGAAGGGCGAGGTCAAGAGCTCCAAAAAGAAAAGCGTCATGAACATCGGCGTGGACACGCTGCCGCCCCTGCCCATGGATCCGGGCGACCGCAACCGCACCAGCCCCTTCGCCTTCACCGGTAACCGCTTCGAGTTCCGCGCGGTGGGTTCCTCCATGTCCATCGCCGGCTCACAGGTGGCCCTGAACACCATGATGTCCGAGTCCCTGGACTACATCGCCACGGAGCTGGAAAAAGCCACCGGCGGCAAGAAGACCAAGCTCAATGAAGCCGTGCAGAGTCTCTTGCAGAAGATCATGATCGAGCACGATGCGGTCATTTTCAATGGCGACGGCTACTCCGACGAATGGCACAAGGAAGCCGAAAAGCGCGGTCTGGCCAACCTGAAGGCCACCCCCGACGCCCTGCCCATGCTGTCCATCCCCTCGACCATCGAGCTCTTCACCAAATACGGCGTGCTGACCGAAGCCGAGCTGCGTTCCCGCGAAGAGATCTACCTGGAGATGTACTGCAAGACCATCGAGACTGAAGCCAACCTGATGCTGCGCATGTCCAAGACCGTCATCTTCCCGGCTTCCTTCCGCTATCAGAACGAGCTTGCCCAGGCCTGCGCCAATCTTCAGGCCATCGGCAAGGAATTCGGCACCACCACGCTTGACCAGCTGACCGCCAACCTGCGCGGTATGCAGAAGGTCACCTACGAACTTGAAGCGTTGCTTGAGGGTGACAAAGGCGCCTCGACCCTGGATCACGCCAACTACTTCTACAAGACCATCCTGCCTGCCATGGCAGAGGTCAGAAAGCATGCCGACCTGCTGGAAACGATCGTCGCCGACGATCTGTGGACTCTGCCCAGCTACCAGGAGATGCTTTTCATCCGCTAATCAGTTTTCCGCCGAACCGGCCTGTCGAAGCGCATCCTCCCCTCGCCAGGTCTTTGCCGAAAACCGGCCGGTTCACGGAATTTTTTCAAGGGCTGCTTTCGGGCAGCCCTTTTTCGTTGTGTTGACGCCGCGCGCCCGTGTGTCTAGATATCTGTGGCGCCTTTGCACATAGCACGTGAGAACCCACCCATGGAAATTTTTCGCAGATGGATGAGCGCTGTTTTTTCCGACACGCAACTGGTCATCCTCTTTTTGGTACTGGTCGTCAGCGTGGCCATTGTCCTGTCCGTGGGCAACCTCCTGGCTCCGGTCATTGCGAGTGTGGTCATATCCTTTCTGCTGGATGGGCTGGTGCGCTTTCTGGTCAGGTTCCGCTGGCCGCGCATGCTGGTCGTCGTGCTGGTTTTCGGGCTGTTCATGCTGTTTCTGGCGGTGATGATTCTGGCCCTGGTGCCGCTCCTCGTGTCGCAGATCACGGATCTGATCGACAATATCCCCTGGATCATCTCCAAGGCGCAGAACGCGCTGACGCATCTGCCCCGGCAGTATCCGATCCTGACCGAAGCCCAGGTGCAGACCGTGGTCGATTCCCTGACCGTCCAGTTTTCCCAGTATGGGCAGCAGGTCCTGGCTTTTTCCCTTTCTTCGGTGCGCTCCGTCTTTTCCTTTGTGGTCTATATGGTGCTCATGCCGATCATGGTCTTTTTCTTTTTGAAGGATAAGGACGTGATCCTTGATTGGCTGTGCGGCTTTCTGCCCCAGGACCATACTTTGGCCAGCACTGTCTGGATGGACGTCAAGACCCAGGCCGGCAACTACGTGCGCGGGCGGATCTGGGAAGTGCTCATCGTCTGGGGCGCGACCTACGCCTCGTTTTTGTTCTTCGGCCTGGACTACGCCATGCTGCTGAGCCTCCTGGTGGGACTGTCCGTAATCATCCCATATATCGGGGCCGTGGTCGTGACCGTGCCAGTGCTGATCATCGCGTACATCCAGTGGGGTTTTGACGCGCAGTTCACCTGGACCATGATCGTCTATCTGGTGATCCAGCTGCTGGACGCCAACCTGCTTGTGCCGCTCCTTTTGTCCGGAGCCGTCAACCTGCACCCCATCGCGTCCATCACGGCCATCCTGATTTTTGGCGGCATCTGGGGCTTCTGGGGAGTGTTTTTCGCCATACCGCTGGCCTCGCTGGTGCAATCAGTGCTCGGCGTCTGGAAACTGAGGCGCGGATGCGTGGTGGGGGAAAGTTGAGATTGTTTTTATAGGACCAACAGGTCGTATGGGTCCTGCGGGCCTGTGAAAAATACTACACAACTCATTAGATTATAGGGAAAATTAATGAAAAAATACGACATCTACGGAATGGGCAACGCCCTGGTCGATATGGAGTTTGAAGTGCCGGACGCCTTTTTGGAAACCATGGGCGTGGAAAAGGGCTTCATGACCCTGGTCGATGAAGAGCGGCAGTTCGAGTTGCTCGAATACCTGCGCAGTGAACGCAGCGTCCGTTCCGGCGGTGGGTCGGCGGCCAACACCATCGTGGCCAACGCCTTTTTCGGCGGAAAGTCTTTTTACACCTGCCTGGCCAGCAACGACGAAATGGGCGACTTCTACGCCCAGGAGCTGGCCCAGGCCGGGGTGGACACCAATCTCGCGGAACGCCGCGCCGACGGGGTTACCGGCAAGTGTCTGGTCATGATCACCCCCGACGCCGAACGGACCATGAATACCTACCTCGGCATCTCCGAATCCCTGTCCGTGGAGCAATTGTGCCCTGCGGAGCTGAGCGAGTCCGAATTTCTGTACGCGGAAGGGTATCTGGTCACCTCGCCCACGGCCCGGCCTGCCGTGGTGGAGGCCATGAACATCGCACGCTCTGCCGGAGTCAAGACGGCGCTGAGCTTCTCCGATCCGTCCATGGTCAAGTATTTCCGTCTGGGGCTGGAAGAGATTGTCGGGGAAGGGGTGGATCTGCTTTTCTGCAACCGCGAAGAGGCGCTGCTCTGGGGCGAGTGCCGCACCCTGGCCAAGGCCGTGACCAAGTTGCGTCAGAAGGCCCGGAGCTTTGTGATCACCCTCGGCAGCGAGGGGGCTCTGGTTTTTGACGGAGAAGACATGCACGAGATCGACGCCTGCCGGGTCACCCCTCTGGACACGAACGGCGCCGGCGACATGTTTGCCGGGGCCTTCCTCTATGGCATCACCCACTCCATGAGCTACGTCCAGGCCGGAGAGTTCGCGAGCCTTGCCGCGTCCAAGGTGGTCACAACCTTCGGCCCTCGGCTCACCCCCGAACAGTACGCCCAGACCCTGGCCGAATTCAAGGGCCGGTAGCGGGGAGCGGGGATGTTTGCGGGACTTGAGGGATGGGCCGAATGGCTTGGCTGGCTGGCTGGTCTCTCCGTCCTGACGTTCGCGGGGTCGCTGATAATCATTCCATTGGTGGCCGCGCGCATCCCCGCCGACTATTTCTCCGCGCCCAGGCGGGGGCAGACAGAGTGGCGCAGACGGCATCCCATATTGCGGCTGTATGTGCTGATTCTCAAAAATCTCCTGGGACTGGTCCTCTTCCTGGCTGGAGTGCTCATGATCTTCCTGCCGGGACAGGGGCTGCTGACCATTTTTCTGGGCATCATGCTGATGGATTTCCCCGGAAAATACCGCCTGGAAAAATACATCATCTCACGCGGCCCCGTGCTTCGCGCCATCAACTGGATTCGGTACCGGGCGGGTGTGGCGGTCTTGGAAGTGGGAGAGCAGGGCAGGGGACAATGAAAACGTTCGGCAGCGGTTCGGCCTGGGGCTTTATTGCGAAGAGCGTTCAGATTTTTTGCAGTCAGAAAGAGGAATATCCTCTGATTTAAGGATATTATGAGTTTGTATGGGTGATTCAACACCGCAGGTCGCGTTATTTTCGATGTTTTAACATGCTGAATTAATAGCTTTTTATTTGAATTTTAATTTTTTGGAAAAAAGTCTTTGACAGCGAGCATGTGTCCCTATAAAGACTGTTTCTCGTTGGACGGGACTGGGCGGTTAGCTCAGCTGGGAGAGCGTCGGCCTTACAAGCCGAGGGTCATAGGTTCGATCCCTGTACCGCCCACCACGAAGACAAAATGCGGGGTCGTAGTTAAGTCGGTTATAACGCCGGCCTGTCACGCCGGAGGCCGTGGGTTCGAGTCCCATCGGCCCCGCCAAAGAAATCAAGGGTTTACGTGAAAGCGTAAACCCTTTTTCTTGTTCACGTGTCCCGCCTGCGTGTCCCAAGAATTTTCGAGGCCAGAATTGACGTGGCTCGATTGGCCGTTGTGACACGGTGGATGTAGCGTTGCGTCGTAGTCGCTGATTTGTGCCGCAGGAGCTGTTGGACGTCGAGCAGACCAACGGATCCATCAGAGATAGCTACGCTTGCTGCAAGATGCCGAATTCCGTGGTAACCGAATGGCCGGACTCCGGCCTGATCGCAAAGTCGGTAAAGCCAACGTCTGTGATCAACCAATGGCTTTTGGCCCCTCTTGCTAACGAATACGTGCTCCACGCTCGGATATCGGTTCATCTGTTCACACAGGGCCGACTTAAACTCCGGGGGGATGGGAACAAAATCAGCTTCTACGTCGGAGTTTTTCCGCTTCCGTGTCCACAAGCGCAGCCGGTTTTCTCGCAAATCAACATCCTCTGTCTTCAATCCGAAGACCTCACTCTTGCGACCTGCTGAAAAGAATAAAGCCATGAGCAGCGTCTTGCCTTCTTTGTCAGCAACAGCAACGACTTTAACGAAGTCGTCGAGTGAGGGTACATATCGAGGGTGTCGTGATTCTGCCTGCCGCTTGACTTTCTTGAATGGGTTTTCTGCCGGGAACCCGCAATATTGAACGCCCCATTGCCAGGCCGCAATCAAATTTTTGCGATCTTTATTCGCGGCATTGCCGCTTCTTCCCAGCTTTCGCTCACCCGCAAAGTAATGCTGCGCAAGCAGAGGTGTGATCTGTTCGATTTTCAGACAACCCCTCCCTCCACCAATTTTTAGGGTCCGACCAGAATCCTCATACTGTTCTGTGAACATGTCATGACAAAGCTTTTTCTCTTTGTACGTCTTGACGCTGACCTGCCGGGAAACTTCGGACCACTCAATTCTTGAGAGTTTCCCCACGGTTCAGGTTTTTCCCATACTGCCGACAGAAATGTTCTGGCGTCATGTTGTTCAGGCTTGAATGCGGACGAATGGAGTTGTAGTGCCGCCTCCATTCCTCGATCACAACCCGCGCCTCGGACCGACACCGGAACCATTCCATCGACAGACACTCATCGCGAAATTTGCCGTTAAAACTCTCGTTCAAACCGTTCTGCCATGGCTTCCCAGGCTCAATCAGCGCCAGATCCAGAGACTCCTGAGCCGCCCATCTGAGCAGCGCCTTCGACACGAACTCCGGTCCGTTGTCAGAACGCAGGCTCAGAGGGGCTCCACGTTCGCTGATCAGGCGGGACAGCACCTCGATCACCCGGCCCGATCTGATGCTGCCGGCAACGTCTATAGCCAGGCATTCCCGCGTGTATTCGTCTACCACAGTCAGGCATTTGATCTGCTGACCATTGGCGCAGGCGTCATAGACAAAGTCGTACGCCCACAGTTCGTTTGCTCCCATCGGCAGTTGCGGTCTCGGGCGGGACGCCGCCACTCGTTTCCGAGGCCGCTTCCTGGGCACCTGTAACCCGGCCTTGGACCACAGGCGGAACGCCTTGTCGGCGCCCATGACATGCCCCAGACGCTCCATGAACACGTTGATCCGGCGATATCCAAAGCGCGGATACGTCGCAGCCAGATCTGTCATAGCCGCCATCAGTGGCTTGTCCCGGGCCTCCAGCCGTGACTCGTAGTGGAGCGACGACCGGGAAGTGGATAACAGCGCACACGCCCTGCGTTGTGAAAGTCCGCGACTCCTGGCGTATGCCACCTGGAGGCGTCGGGCGGGTGCGCCTACCACTTTTTTGCGGCGATCTCCTTCATGACCTCGATTTCGAGGTCCCGTTCCGCAAGGATCTTCTTCAGTCGCGTGTTCTCTTGTTCCAGCAACCGCAGCCGCTTCACGTCATCGGCGGACATGCCGGCAAACCGCTGTCGCCACGTATAGATCGTCTGCTCGCTGATTCCATGCTTCTTGGCCACCTGGGCCACCGGACTGCGGTCAGCTTCGCGCAGGATGCCCACCATCTGCTCTTCGGAAAATCGTCCCTTTTTCATCAGTTCCCTCGTGGTTGAGGGGGAACCTATCTCAAGTTTCGACTGGTCTGAAAAGTGCCGGGCAGGTCACCTGCGTTCGCCTGCTCAAGTCCACGCAATGATCATACTTCTGTTGCGCTTCTTCTGACTCCTTTCCCAAAAGGAGGATAGGGTTAAAGCTTTGGCCGGTGAAGTTGAGATTGTCCCGGACAAAGTCTGAATTGAAGACCCGAACGAGCAGATTTGACTGTGTGAAATTCGCCTCAGTAATAGGGTCGCCGTCAGTCTCGAATGTAAACGAGCACCCCGATAGATCTTGATTCGGCGTCCTACTTTCTAGCTGGGCGAACAGACGCGAAATTGTGGTCTTACCGGAGTAGTTCCATCCGTAGATAAGGTTTTTGACACCAAACTCTTGAGCGTCTGCTGGCTTGGTATAGTTTTCATAGACGCCTAACCCTTTGATTTTTGCGATTCCCTTGATCATTTCCTGCCTGCGGCTATCTTTAAATTTTCCCCATTCAATTACAGAGGCGTTCCACCAATCGTTGGACAGAGGATCACCGTTATTAAGCTTGAAATCTTTCGTCAGGCAGCCTTGCAGGCTCTATTGTACGAATCCATAGGCACCCAAATAGTTTGAACGGGCACCCCTAAAGCGTCAAACCGTGAGCACACACGTAGCATGGTATAACCTGAAAATCAGCAAAAAAAGTTGTCATACAACAAGTCGACCTGCGCAAGTTATCATTTTTGTCCGAACCATGGTGACTTGCAGAGATTATGATTACTATTTGCAAGTCGATAGTCGCAGGACGAAATCATAAACCCTATCCCAGAGGATTGTGATTCAATTTCGGTTAAAGCCCCCTAGAATGCCATGCCATAGTAACTAGATATGTTTATGAATATTATTAGGTCTTTTGCCAAAACTGGATGTCATTTCTTGGCTGTATTTGGTCGAACAGTTGAGGTCCTGCCAATAGGCAGCCAAAGAGCCACAAAAATATCTATCAGCTATGTACTGGTGCTTGGTTTGTAGTCCTAGAATCTCTTAAAATTCTCATTTGAGGCATCGATTTATACCTTACTATGTTATGTCGAGCGAAGCACGTGATTTAAGTGACTATAAAGTCTTCCAATAGACCCAATCAAGGCGCCCATAAATCCGATGATAGAGATAGTTATGGAATCATTCATTAATGTTTAATTATTAAAATAGTGTTATCCGTTAATATACTATTGTTGTATTTTGATTGCTAATATAGGTATCTGAAGTCGCCTGGCCCTGTGTTTTTGGCCCACCGAGTACTTGCCAACCAATGCCAACAAGCTTCTCGTCATTGAAGAGATAAGGAACAAACTCATCATCAGTAGTTAGTCCGTCTGGTTGACGTACAGATCTCATGTAGTAAATTTCAACCTTGACGCCATCTTTGATGTATTTTTCTGGACTCTTTCGACTAGAAATTGGCACATCTTCTTGCGTAGGTAAAAGAATAGATAGTACTTTACCTTTGCTATCACCAAGTTCTATCTTGCTGGAAACATTATTATATTTTACTATGGCGTTATCAATCTGTAATCCAACGCAACTTGTCAGTTGTACTGTTAAAAACAATAATAATATAAACTTGAAATTCATTTTTTCTCCAACATGTTGATGCCTGTAAAATATTAAAAATATTAACAATAAATTTATTTTATTAATAAGATGGATAAATTAGCAAATATTATCAACTTTTGCACAATGCCAAATAGACAGGTTTGATTTAAATTATTAATTAAACATTTCTTGAGTAGTTCTTACTCCTGTTTATTATTAAGACGATTGCGATATTCTTGAGCAAGTTCGTCTGGATAATATCCATTTTTGACAGCCCATATGGGCCAAATGAAATTAATTTTTGTCCGCTCTTGGTTCTCAATAGTCATATAAGTATTTGCACCTGTACAAATTAGAAAATCAGAGTTCAGCTTTTGACCAATGAGTGGCTGAGTTCCAAACCAAGTCACTTCAACTGGAATATTAAAATCAAGATTTACGTAAAGTGCCTTGTAAGCGGCAATTTTAGTGTGCGATTCATCTTCATGTAAGGGTGATACTTCAACACACTCAAAATATTTATCGCCTGCACGCCCTGGCAAATCTTGCCCGACAGGATCATCGAAAAAAAATGAAGATTTACTAATGTCGTTTATTGAAATTTTAGATTCTTGAAGAGAATCAATTAGTTTGTATAGACTGTCACTAACAAACGGGATCTGGGGTCACCCATCAAAAGGACCGAGGTCAAGAGAAAGTGCTCCAGCGGGCCAGAAAATTAGGTTTTCTCGCCTCGGACAAAACTACTTGATAATACCTCGAATTTCTTTGTTTTTGCCTTTCTCGAAATATCAGCTTTGCGATGTCAGCGTATTTCGCCGCACCAGTCACCCATCAGGATCTAGGCTGCCGGAGCAGCCCCACCGTCTTGCGACGGCCAGATAATCTTCGATCCCACGCCATGTCCAAAGTGTTTTTACAGATCTCATGGTTGTGAACCAACCCGTTGCTGGCTCATGTCGTGGTCGGCGAAACAAAGTCATCCGAAAAGCTGGAAGCGATGGCTACCAATCAGATCTGGTGGTTATTCCAACCCTAATGCTGGTTCCCCACCGCCTCCAAATTTATGCAAAACATTTCTCGTGATCAAAGTTCACGCCCTCCCGCATGATGAAATACGCGGCCCGCGCAAGTTTGTGGGCCAAGGCGCTATGTGCGACCATTCTGTTGCTTCTGGCCATCTTGCGGTCATACCATGAACGGCTTGCGTCGTCGTAACGCCTTGCGAGTTCTGCGACCTCTGAGAAAGCCCACGCCAAGTACTTGTTTCCGTTCTTGGTGTTGCCTCGCCCCTTACGCTTACCGTTGCTAATCCAAGTGGACGGCACTTTCCGGCAATATGAGCTAAAATTGCCCGCCTTGGGGAAACGATCAATTGGACCGGTTTCCAACATGATCGTCAGACCGAGAATCACGCCTACTCCTGGCATGGAAAGCAGGGCCTTGTACGTCGGACGCAGTTCGATTCTCTCCTCGGCCTGCTTCTCGATCTTCTTTATCTGCCGCCCCAGGTAGTCGATGGTGTCTTTGCTGACTTCTCCGCAAAGCGCCAGATCCTCATTGGCGACGCAAAGTGGTGCTACGTGATTTGTCTTAAGCTGTTTGATCTTGTTCACCGAAATCGAATGCCCGTTGTTTCTGGAGACAATACCTTTCAAACTGGTGATCAATGAAGTTCTTAAACGTACCAAGTGGCCGCGTTTACGCAATAAATCTCGGATCGGGCGTTCCGCTTTGGGATAGATGTACCCTTCAGGCAGGACGCCGAGGCGAAGCATCTCGGCCAGCCAAGCCGCATCACTGGCGTCGTCGCTGTGCTTGAGCCCAGAATACTTCTGGATGGCCGCCGGATTGGCCAAATGCACCCGATACCCTTCGTCCATCAAAGCATCGACGATCCAATACCAGTTAAAAGTCGACTCGATAGCAATTCCTTGGACCTGCTCTCGATAGGCAGCAAGCGGATGCAAAATTGCCTGGACATCGTTAGCAAGTTTTCGTTTTTCAATGATCTTTCCTGCACTATCGACCACAGACAAGAAATTTGAATTTGAATGCAAATCGATTCCTGCGTATATAGCCATTGGACACCTCCGATACGAGTGTTTGCCAACTCCTATATAGCAGAGGAATCGGTCACCTGCTATTTTCGGAGGTGTCCTTTTGTATGGTTATCAGATCTTGAATCTTGAATCTTACCATTTTCTGACTCTCTCAGAACTGGAACTTATTGTGCAATCATCGTTACAAAAAAAGCCGCCCGTCACCGGATGGCCTTTCGTTCATAGTCGAAAAACAGGTCGCTGGAATCACATAAACCCACAGCGGAACCCACAACAGAAAAAAGGGATTTCAGCCTTTCGACTGAAATCCCTTGTTCTCTAATGGCGGGGCCGATGGGACTCGAACCCACGGCCTCCGGCGTGACAGGCCGGCGTTATAACCGACTTAACTACGACCCCGCATTTTGTCTTCGTGGTGGGCGGTACAGGGATCGAACCTATGACCCTCGGCTTGTAAGGCCGACGCTCTCCCAGCTGAGCTAACCGCCCCGTCCCGTCCAACGAGAAACAGTCTTTATAGAGCCACATGCCCGCTGTCAAAGACTTTTTTCGCAGAAAATGAAAAAAAGTGAAATTTCCTTGAGACCAGCCCGGGCAGAGGAGCGGAAGGCTGGAATGACCGTGCAAAACAAAAGGGCCGCCCGTTACGGACAGCCCTTTTGGTCTTCGAAAAGCTGAGTCTTAACCGCAGGAAGTGCAGGAAGAGCAGCCAGATCCCGAAGAACTCGCTTTAAGCCCGGACTTGATGTTGAAACCCATGTGCGGGTGGAATTCCACCGAAATGGGTTTCGACTCGTCCATCAGGGCAGTTTCAACCAGGAATTTGTATCCGTCAATTTCGTGTACTACGTCGTTGTCTTTTTGCTCATCCAGAGCAAGCGCCAAGCGAGGCCCGCCTCAGCCGGCAGCCATGTAGACCCGGATCGGGGACACTTCTTTGCCTGCGAAGTGCATATCAAGCTGCTCTTTGGCAGCCTTTGTAAGTTCGAACATGGAATCCTCCTTTGATGTGGGTAAGGGAGTAGTTATTGATTTTATCGATGTCAATGTCCGGGGCAGCGGGATTTTGGTGATGGCTGTCCCTGAAATCCCGGGAATCGCCGTCTGCCGGGAACTTCGTCATCCAGGAAAAAGATGCTTGTGTCTTACATCTCATACGGTTTATCAGTAATCCGTTTCTATACACTTGTAACCCCGGCCTGAATATGAGCCCACAGAAAGCCCGTATCCTGCTTGTCGATGACGAACCGACGTTGCTTGAGTTGCTCGGCGACTTTTTGCGCGAACAAGGTCACGAGGTCATTCTGGCCGATACGGGCACCAAGGCCCTCGACCTGTACAACTCCGAACTTCCGGATCTGGTGCTTCTTGATCTCAAGCTGCCGGACCTGTCCGGATTGGACGTGCTCAAGCATATTTCTTCCCGGGATGACGAAACGGGCCTCATTGTCATTTCCGGGGTCGGGTCCACCGACGACGCCATCGAGAGCTTGCGCCGGGGCGCGTGGGATTTTCTGGTCAAGCCCTTTCTCAATCTGGAATTCGTGCTGCACTCCGTGAACAAAAGCATTGAAAAGGTGCATTTGAAGAGGGAAAACAGGCTTTACCGGGAACATCTGGAAGAAGAGGTGCAGCGTCGAACCGCTGAATTACGTCAGGAGATCATCGCCCGCAAACGCATCGAGGAGGATCTGCGGCGCAGCGAGATGCGCTACAAGGAGCTGAGTTTGACCGACGAACTGACAGGGCTTTACAATGCACGCCATTTCTTCCGGCAGGTGCAGGCCGAGGTGGAACGGGCCACGCGCTACAACAGCCCGCTATCCCTGTGCGTCATAGATATCGACAAATTCAAGCGGTACAACGACACCTACGGGCATTTATGCGGCGACGCCGTGCTCGCGGAGCTGGGCCGCCTCATTCAGAAACTGATCCGCGACGCGGACTCGGCCTACCGCTACGGGGGGGAGGAGTTTATCATCGTGCTGCCGGAAACACCCCGCGAAGAAGCCGCCAGAGTGGCCGAACGCATCCGGACCACTTTTTTCGAACATTCCTTTTACCCGAAAAATGCGCAGGGTGTCCATGTTTCGCTGAGCCTGGGAGTGACCAGCTACTGTCCCGGAGAATCCGTCTCGGACCTCGTGGACCGGGCCGACCAGAATATGTACGCGGCCAAGAAATGCGGTCGCAACACTACGGTTTGCAAGTGATCAGATTCAGGGAGAGGTGAGCGGTCGGCACGAGCCACTTCATTCCCGCTTCACGCCTCCCGCTTTTACGCTTTACGCTTCACGTCGCGCGTCTCACGCTTCCCGTCATCTTCGTTCATCGTCGCCGTCAGACGGCAAAAGCCGCATTCCCCGGCAGAGGTCGGATATCCGCAGGTCGTGCAGGGCTGGATGTCCACGCTCGTTTCGCCTCGCGGGGCAAAGCCCTGGCGGCCATCTTTTAAAAACCCGTCATAAAAGCGGATCTTGCGTCCCGGCTGGATGTCTTCCAGATCGGCCAGCAGGTTTTTGTAGATGGGAAAGCTGGCCTTGGAGCTGTAGGGGCATGGCGCGTAGCCATAGTCGATGCCGGCCAGAAAGCAGAGGTTCGCGGTCTCGAATTCGGTCAGGCGAAAAAGCGGCTTGACCTTCTTGGCGAACCCTTTCTCGGCAGGCATGACCGGCCCCTGGTCGCTCAGAAACTCCACATCCCAGCGCATGACGTTGGCGAAAAGGCGCGAGGTTTCGTCGTCGAGATTGTGCCCCGTGGCCAGGACCGTGAAGCCGTTCTCCTGGGCGAACTTGTTGAACAGGTAGCGCTTGGTCTGTCCGCAGACGGAGCAGATGGGGCGTTTGACCCGGCGCTTGACGTCGCACATGGCCAGTCCCAATTTGGCCGTCTCGATAACGTGCAGGGGAATCTCGCCCATCGCGCAGAAACGCTCGGCGTAGCTCCGCGCGATGGGCGATGATTCAGGGATGCCGAGGTCGATGTGCAGGCCTTCGATGTTGTAGCCGAGATCCTTCAATTGCCAGGCCAGGGCCAGGGAATCCTTGCCGCCGGAGATGGCGATGAGGATGCGGTCATCGAAGGTGAACATGCCGTGTTCCTTGATGGCCCGTTCCACCAGCCTGCGGGCGAAGACAAGAAAGCAGTCCTTGCAGAAAGCGGTGTGGTGGCTGGGCAGGGCGACAACGGCGGGGATCTGGCAGCGTTTGCATTTCATATGGCTATCCCTTCGATCCGACGTCGCGCACGATGACGTGGTCGCCGTCTTTGAGGTTCAGATCCGGAGTGAGCAGCCCGCCGTTGCGGATGACAAGGGCCCGGCCGGGCTTGCGTCCGAGTTTGTGCAGAAGCTGGGTGACCGTGGCGGCGCGGTCGATGGTCAGTTCCCGGTTTTCGGGTTCAAGGCGGACAGTAATCATGTTTCTCCTGGGCTTTTGCTGTCGGTGTTGACAGGTGCGTGCCCTAAATCGATGCGTTGCAAAATTCAAGACCGCTTTGGTCCGATTTCCAGAATCAGAAAGCCGTCTTCGTCCAGTCGTCCTGTGTCCTGGGTGATGAACCAGCGGATGCCGTCCGCTTCGACGATGGCTTTTGCGGTCAGGTCGTCGCGGCCCAGGTAGCCTTGCATGACCTGGGTTCCGCCGATAAGAATGCGGCCGCTCTCGCCATGGGGCAGGTCCGTCAGGGTCTGCGGGTGCACGATGCGCAGGGCGGAGCCGGGCAGGGGCAGCCCCACGGTGCCGGGTTTGCGGCCCTGCTGGATGTTCAGGTCCAGGGGATTGAGCACATCGGGGGCATTGACGGTCGCCACGGGCGTTGTCTCGGTGGTGCCGTAGCCGTCATGGACGATGAGTCCGAATTTTTGGCGGAAGGCCTGCACGCAGTAATCGGAGAGCGCCAGTCCGCCCGACAGTACGGAGCGCAGGGACGCGAACATCAGCGGGTGCAGCGCGGGGCTGACGATGTACGCCTCAAGCATCGCGGGATCGGCGCAGAGCATGGTCGCCTCGAAGTCGACGCACAGCCGTCCCATCCTGCGGGCCTCGAAGGGGTCATGGGCGCAGGCCATGGGCACGGATTCGAGCAAGGGCAGAAACATGGTCGTGGTCAGCCCCAGGGCGTCATGCAGGGGCAGGGCGGTCAGCAGCACGTCGTCGCCCCGAGGCGGAAAGAGAGAGGCGATCTGGCGGGCGTTGGTGATGATGCTGGAGTGTCCAAGGCACACGCCAACGGGCATGGGCTCTTGCCTGGGCACGAAGACGATGGCGGCCGTACTTTGGGCCGAGACGCGCAGAGGCAGGACAAAACGCAGCAGAGCCACCGGCAGGAGGCGGATCAGGAGGCGAGTCAGGGCTGTGTCGCGCAGGGATGTCCGGCAATCTTCCACGAACTGGAAACGCAGCTCGTCATGAAGCCCGGCGCATCCCTGGCCGCGCAATTTTTCAAGATGCTTGCGGGTGCTTAAGATCGTCCCGATTCCGGCCTGCTGCAGGCAACTCGCAAAGGCCGGCGCAGACAGGCCCGGATCAAGGTTGACGGTGGTCTTGCCGGCCATGAGCACGGCCATGTTGGCCGCAGCGCCGCTTACTCCCGGCGGCAGCAGGATGCCCACCGCCTTTTCGGGCAGGGCGCTGAGCGTGCGGGATAGGGCCAGGGCGGAAAGGAACAGCTCTTCGCCGGTGGCCTGGGCTCCGCCGGAATCGGCCACGGCCAGCCTGGCCGGAGCGCGTTTGACCGCGCGCAGCCATCTTTGCGGGATGGAGGTCTGGGTGCGGGCGAATTCCTGCCAGGCCATGATGGACTGACGGTGCACGGCGTCCTTGACTTCCTGCGGCGTAGCCGTGGCAGGCAGGGCAGGGCCGAAGCACAGATTGACGTCACGCGCCAGAACGCCGTTGGTGTTGCGGCGGAAATGCCTGCTCACGGCGGACCACCTGCTGCCCCACAGGCCGCGCAGATAGAAGGGCACGATGGTGCATTCGCTCTGGACCGCCGGGATGCAGTAGCCGCGCCGGAAGGCCGCGAGCTGGCCGTTGCGGCTGATGGCTCCCTCGGGAAAAAGGACCACGCATTCGCCGGCCTTGAGGTTCTCGGTGATCGTGCGCAAGGCTGAACTGCTGGCCGCGGAAGAGATGGGGATGACACGGTAGAGATCCAGGAACCAGCGCAGATACCAGCGGCTGTAATAATGGCGCGACATGACAAAGCGCACGGGCCGGGGCACGGCCAGATGCAGCACGGCCCAGTCGATCCAGCTGGTGTGGTTGCCGAGGAGCAGCACCCCGCCCTGGGACGGAATGTTCTTCAGGCCGGTCACAACCAGCCGGTAGCGCTGGGCAAAGACGATGCGCAGCAGAAAACGCATGAAAGACTGAGGCAGCTTGCGCAGGGTGTGGACCGAACCCAGAGCCATGATCGCGGCCAGGGTCAGGATGATGGGCACGCTGGAGAGCCCGGTCAGGGAAGCCAGCACCGTCATGCACAGGAAGGCCAGCATGAACACGTTCTGCAAAAAATTGTTGCCGGCCAGGATCGTGCCCAGGTCCGAATCCTTGGCATTGAACTGAATGAGCGCGTTGAGCGGCACCACATAGAGACCGCCGAAAAATCCGTACACGGCCAGCAGACAGCCGAGGGCGGGAATATTGCTCATGCCGGGGATGGTGGCCAGACAGATGGTCATGCCGAGCGCGGCCAGGGGGATGATCCCGGTTTCGATATAGGTCCGCGAGAGGCGTCCGGCGGTGATGGAGCCGACGATGATGCCAACGCCGCCGATGGCCAGCAGCCCCTGGGCCACGACGGTGGAGGTCACGCCCGCGAAATCCTTGAGGTGCGCGCCGAAAGCGGCGAAAAGCACCTGGTTGACCCCCCAGAAGAGCGACAGGCCGAGCACGCAGAGCCAGATGGTCTCGTGGCCATAGATGTTCTTCAAGTTCTTCTTTAAGTATACTCCACGGACATATGTTTTGAAATCAAGGTGCAGGGTCGTGTCGCCGGGTTTGTACTGCGGGATGCGCAGGGCCACTAGGGTTTGCGCCACGGCGCCCGCGATGAGCAGCAGCCCGCTGGGAGCGATGGCGTGCAGGATGTCTTCCTTGGTCGTGGCGTCGCCGATGAGGGACTCGAACAGAAGGGAAAAGAGGACGCCGCCCAGCAGGATGGCGACAATGGTCACGGCTTGGACCACGCCGTTGGCCATGCCGAGGTTGTCCTTGCCGGCCATTTCCTTGATGTATCCGTATTTCGCCGGGGAATAAAAGGCGGACTGCGCGGCCAGGATCAGGGTCAGGACAAAAGCCGCTTCGAACCAGCCCAAGAGATAACTGCCGTAAATGAGCACGGTCATGGGAATGGCCAGACCCGCGGTCCAGCGCATGACCCGATGCTTGGAGAAGCGGTCGGCCAGGAATCCGGCAGGCGTGAAGAACATGATGAAGGGCAGCAGGATGCAGGCGTTGACAAGGGCTGTCAGCGCAATCTGGGTGGATCCGTCATAGCACTTGAAGACCGTGTTCTGGATGATGATCTTGTGCCCCAGGTCGAGCATGGCGTTGACCAGGACGACAGTAAGGTAGGGCAAAAATCCCCGGATTTTCAGGAGCCCAAGGCGGTGCGAGGTGCGTGTTTCCATGGCTCAGCACAGACCCAGCATGCGCAGGCAGGCGGCCGTGACCTGCGCGGGCGTGCCGGGGGTCAGTTCGAGTTTGCCGTAGCGGTGCAGAACGAGCGGTTGCATGATGGCTCCCATCAGCAGCCCCGCATGGAGATCGGCATCGCAGGGCGGAATCTCGCCCGCGCCCACTGCCTGGCCGATAAAGCGTTCGGCCATGGCCATGGGCTCGGTCTCGCGGCTCAGGAGCTTGTCTTCGGGAAAGCCATGCTGGGTCAGCAGGATGAAGGCGAACTGGTCGCCATTATATATGTAATAGTCGTAGATGGTCTGGATCGCGAGCCCCAGACGCAGATCGAACGGCATGCGGTCGTCGAAGAGGACCTCGGATACCAGATGGGTGAACTGGTCCAGCTCGCGGTTGAAAAGCTTCCACGCCATTTCTTCCTTGCCGGAATAGTAGCGGTACAGCGCGCCCTCGGTGACTCCCGCCTCGCTTGCGATATCCTTTATGGTGGTACGCGCCAGCCCTTTGGTGGCAAAAAGGCGGATGGCGGATTCTTCTATGGTTTCGCGTTTCATGACTGGTCGTGACATGGTAGGCCTCCTTTCTGATGTGAGTATGTATTTACTCATTCTCGATTCACGTCAAGAAAAAGGGCGCGCTCATAAGAGCGCGCCCGGGGAGGGAGACGAAAACCGGAGCCTGGGGTTAGGTATGGCGACCGGCGATCAGATCTTGAATGACGGAAGGATCGGCCAGGGTCGAGGTGTCGCCGAAGTCTTCCAGGGCCGTGGAACCGGAGGTGATCTTGCGCAGTACTCGGCGCATGATCTTGCCGCTGCGGGTCTTGGGCAGGCCCACGGTGAACTGGATGACTTCGGGAGAGGCCAGCGGCCCGATTTCCTTGCGGACGTGGTTGCGCAGGGCTTTTATGAGTTCGTCGGATTCGTCCGCGTCGGCGCGCAGGGTGACGTAGGCATAAATGGCCTGGCCCTTGATGTCGTGAGGCATGCCGACCACGGCGGCCTCGGCCACGGCCGGATGCGAGACCAGGGCGGACTCGATCTCGGCCGTGCCCAGGCGATGGCCGGACACGTTGATGACATCGTCAAGGCGGCCCATGATCCAGAAATAGCCGTCCTCGTCCTGGCGCGCGCCGTCGCCGGCCTCGTAGCGGCCGGGAAAGCGCTCGAAGTATTGCTGCTTGAAGCGCTCGGGATCACCGAACACGCCGCGCAGCATGCCCGGCCAGGGGCGCTCGATGATCAGGTGGCCGCCTTCGTTGGCAGAGGTCGGGTTGCCTTCGGCGTCGACGATGCGGGCATGCACGCCGGGCAGAGGACGGGTGGCGGAGCCGGGTTTGAGTGGCGTGGCGAAGGGCAGAGCGGAGATGAGGATGCCGCCCGTTTCCGTCTGCCACCAGGTGTCGACCACGGGCAGCTTGGAATTGCCGATGTTCTTGTGATACCACATCCAGGCCTCGGGATTGATGGGTTCGCCGACGCTGCCGAGCACGCGCAAGGAGGACAAATCGTTCTTCTGCGTCCATTCCGAGCCGTCTCGCATCAGCGCCCGGATGGCGGTGGGCGCGGTGTAGAAGGAGGTGATCTTGAACTTCTCGACCAACTGCCAGAACCGGGACGGATCGGGATAGGACGGCACGCCTTCGAACATGACCGAGGTCACGCCCAGCGCCAGAGGACCGTACACGATGTAGGTGTGCCCGGTGATCCAGCCGATGTCCGCCGTGCAGAAATGGATGTCGTCGTCATGCAGGTTGAAGACCAGCTGCGTGGAGTGGGCCGCGTAGGTCAGGTAACCGCCCGTGGTGTGCATGACCCCTTTGGGCTTGCCCGTGGAGCCGCTTGTGTACAGAATGAAGAGCAGGTCCTCGGAGTCCATGGGTTCGCAGGGGCAGCTCGTGGCGATGTTCGGGTCGGCCATGACGTCGTGCCACCACAGGTCCCGGTCCTCGACCATGTTGATGTCGATGCCGGCCCGCTTCAGGACCACGCAAGCTGTCACGGTGGGGCAGCCTTTGAGGGCTTCGTCGACATTGCCCTTGAGGGGGATCTTCTTGCCTCCGCGCAGCACCGCGTCGGCGGTGACCAGCACCTTGGCTTCGCAGTCCTGGATGCGGTTCATGAGGCTCAAAGCCGAAAAGCCCGCGAAAACGATGGAATGCGTGGCTCCGATGCGCGTGCAGGCCAGCATGGCCACGGCCAGTTCCGGCACCATGGGCATGTAGAGGGCCACGCGGTCACCGCGTCCGACTCCGAGTTTTTTGAGGATGTTGGCGAAGCGGATGACATCGTGCAAAAGTTCGCGGAAGGAAATGTGCCGGACATCTTCTTCGGGTTCGCCCTGCCAGATGATGGCCGTCTTGTCGCCCAGGCCGTTTTCCACATGCCGGTCAAGGCAGTTGTAGCTGACGTTGAGCTGGCCGTTCACGAACCAGTTGATCTTCGGAACGGTGAAATCGCAGTCCATGACCTTGTCCCAGGGTTTGCTCCAGCTGAGAAGCTCCTTGGCGCGGTCGGCCCAGTAGCCTTCGGGGTCCTGGTCGGCGCGGCGATAGTGCTCTTCGTAGGTGGCCATGTCGGGGATGTGGGCCCGTTTGGCGGCGGGTGGGTTGAAGAGGCGCTGTTCGTGCTGCAGGCTCTGGATATTGTCAGGTGTCATGGTGATTCCTCCTTTGCTGTTGGGTAGGCGATGTCCTTGAAGGACGTGTATCTGACAATAGGGTGTAGAAGAAATGAATTTTGTTTTCCCCCCTTTTCTGGTAAATGGCTGATATTGGCGGTTAACGGAAACGCCACCACCTTCAAGTCGGTAAACGGAGCTTTTCGGACGATGAGCGTCAAACACCTGGATCTGTTGTTCAAGCCCAATTCCCTGGCCATCATCGGGGCGTCCCGCGATCCGAATTCAGTCAGCGCGATCCTCATGCGCAACCTCATGTCCGGCAAATTTCTCGGACCGGTGCTGCCTGTTTCCGGGGCGCAGGAGGCCATTTTCGGCGTCCTGTCGTATGTGGACGTGGCCTCCCTGCCGCTGACCCCGGACATGGCCATCATCTGCTCCCCGGCGCACGAGATTCCGGACCGTCTTGTCGAGCTGGTCGATAATGGCACGCACGTGGCCGTGATCATGGACCCTGGTTATGCCTTACTTGAAGCAAAAGAGCGAGCGCTCATGGATGAAAAGATCCGCAAGGTGCTGCGCGAGAAAGATATCCGCGTGCTCGGTCCGGGCAGTCTGGGCATGATCGTCCCGGCGAGCGGGGTCAATGCGAGCCTGTCCCGGGTGGGAGCCAAGGAGGGCCGCATCGCCTTTGTGACCCAGTCCGACAGTCTGTTCGAATCCGTTCTGGACTGGGCCAGGACCAACAACGTCGGTTTTTCCCACTGCATCTCCCTTGGGCGCCAGCTGGATGTGGATTTCAGCTGCGTGCTCGACTATCTGGGCTCCGATCCGGCCACCAAGGCCATCCTTCTCTATGTGGAAAACATCCAGGATGCGCGCCGCTTCATGTCCGCGACCCGAGCCAGCGCACGCAACAAGCCCATCCTGGTCATCCGTCCGCGCCGTCTGCCCTGCGATTTGCGCGACGCCGCCAGCGAACTCACGGAAATGGACCAGGACCAGATCTACGACGCCGCCTTCCGCCGCGCCGGCATGGTCCGCGTGGACGACATCGACTCCCTGTTCGAGGGCGCCCGCACCCTGGCCAACTACAAGCCTCTGCGCGGCAACGGCCTGGCCATCATGACCAACGGCCAGAGCATCGGCCTTTTGGCCGCCGACACCCTCATCAACGGAGGAGGGGAGCTGGCGGCCATCAACGAGGAGACCCAGCTCAAGCTGGAGGAGATCCTGGGTCAGGAGCGCTGCTCCGACAACCCCGTGACCCTGCCCTACAATGCCACCCCCGACACCTATGCCCGGGTCCTCAGCGTGTTGGTGCGGGCGGCGGACGTGGGCTGCGTACTCATCCTGCATGTGCCTTTCCAGGGTACGTCGAGCCTTGAGATCGCCCAGGCCGTGACCCAGGTGGCCAAGACCAGCCGCTGCCTGGTGCTGGCCAACTGGCTGGGCGAGGAAACGGTGCAGGACACCAAGGAAGTTTTCGAAGAGGCCGCCATCCCGGTCTTCGACCGGCCGGGCAAGGCCATCATGGCCTATCTGCACATGCTGCGCTACAAACGCACGCAGAAGATCCTGATGCAAACCCCGGATTCCCTGCCGGCGGACTTTTTTCCGGACACGGAGCACGCCCTTCAGATCATCAAGACCGCCCTCGACGAAGACCGCAACCACCTCACCGAGGACGAATCAAGGCAGGTCCTGGCCGCCTACGGCGTGCCCGTGGTCGAGACCAGAATCTGCAAATCGGCCATGCAGGCCGTGGAGGCGGCTTCCGAGATCGGCTTTCCGGTCGCGCTCAAAATCCGCTCCCCGCAGATCACCCAGCCTTTCGACATCGGCGGCATCGCCCTCGACCTGACCACCCCTGATCTGGTCTTCGAAGCGGCGGCGAACATGTCGGCGCGCGTCCATGCCCAGGTTCCCAACGCCTACATCGAGGGTTTCACCGTCCAGAAAATGGGGCGCAGGCCCGGGGCGCATGAGCTTTTCATTTCCATCTTCACGGACAAGGTCTTCGGTCCGGTGCTGCGCTTCGGACATGGCGGCGTTTCCGCGCCGGTCATCAACGACCACTCCGTGACCCTGCCCCCGCTGAACATGGGGCTGGCCAAGGAACTCATTTCCCGCACCCGCATCTACAAATTGCTGCAGGGATCCAGGCGTCAGGCCGCGGCGGACATCGACGACATCTGTCTGGCCCTCATCCAGATCAGTCAGATGGTCATTGACCTGCCCCAGATCGTGACCCTGGAGATGAACCCGATCTTTGCCGACGATCTGGGCGTGCTGGCCCTGGGCGCGCGGATCTGGATTCAGCCCTCGCTGGTCACGGGACCGGAAAGACTGGCCATCCGTCCGTATCCCCGGGAGCTGGAAGAATGCGTGCGCCTCAAGAACGGCGAGCAGGTCCTGCTGCGGCCCATCCGGCCGGAGGATGCCCAGGCCCATCTCGATTTCATCCACAACCTGCCCGAGGAGGATTTGCGCCTGCGCTTTTTCGGGCTGGTCCAGAATTTCGTTTTAAGCGACATGCCCAAGTTCACGCAGATCGACTACGACCGCGAGATGGCTTTCATCGCCACCCAGAACGTCGATGGCCAGCCCAAGACTCTTGGCGTGGTGCGCACGTCCACCAAACCCGATAATTCGTCGGCCGAATTCGCCATAATCATCAGCGCGGACATGAAAGGATCGGGCCTTGGCTCGGTGCTGTTTGAAAAAATGATCCGCTATTGCAAAGGGCGGGGGACCCGCTATCTTGAGGGGCAGACCATGCCGCGCAACAAGGGCATGATCGGTCTGGCCAAGCGCTTCGGCCTGAATGTGTCGCATAACTATGAAGAAGAATTGGTAGAAATGCGTTTGCCTTTGTGGGAATGGGAGCCGAAATCCTAGCCTTTTTGCCGTCTGGATAATTCAATCGATTTCCGTTAAACGATTTTTTTCGCGAGACTGAGCCTGCCCCCGCGTGAGCGTGGGCAGGCTCGGAACGTGTTCAAGACTGGTCTTTTTCCTGGCGGGGGGAAAGATTGCAGGAGGATTTATGCAAAAAAAAGATACAGCCACTTTGACCATTGACGGCCAGACCTACGAGCTGCCCATCGTGCGCGGCACCGAAGGCGAGATCGGGGTGGACGTGAGCTGTCTGCGAACCCGGGCCGGGGTCATTACCCTGGACCAGGGCTACGCCAATACCGGTTCGTGTTACAGCGGCATAACTTTCGTGGACGGGGAGAGGGGGATCCTGCGCTATCGCGGATATCCCATTGAACAGCTGGCCCGGCAGAGTTCCTTCGTGGAAACGGTCATGCTGCTTGTCTTCGGCGAACTGCCGACCCGCGAAGAGCGGGCCGCGTTCCGCACCATGCTCGGCGACACGGCCTTGCTGCATGAGGATCTCATGCACCACTTCGAGGGTTTTCCACCCAACGGCCATCCCATGGCCATCCTCTCGGCGGTCATCAATTCGCTCGGAGCCTACAATCCCGATCTGCTGGACATCCAGACCGAAGAGGAGTTTCGCAAGGCCGTGGCCAAGCTGGTCAGCAAAGTGCGCACCATCGCGGCTTTCAGTTACCGCAAGTCCGCAGGGCTGCCCATCATCTACCCGGACCCCAGCCGCTCCTACTGTGAAAACTTTCTGCACATGATGTTTTCCGTGCCCTACAAGGAGCACGTGCCCACCCCCGAGGCCCAGAAAGCGCTGTCGCAGTTCCTGCTGGTGCACGCCGACCATGAGCAGAACTGCTCCTGTTCCACGGTGCGCATGGTCGGATCGAGCGAGGCCAATCTTTTTGCCTCGGTCTCGGCCGGCATCTGCGCCCTGTGGGGCCGGTTGCACGGTGGGGCCAACTCCGCCGTGGTGCAGATGCTCGAAAACATCCGCGACGGCGATCTCACCGTCAAGGATTGCATCGAAAAGGTTAAACGCAAGGAATTCAGGTTGATGGGATTTGGGCACAGGGTCTACAAGAACTTCGACCCCCGGGCCAAGGTTTTGAAGGAATGCGCCACGAACCTTTTGGCTTCGCTGCACATCAAGGACCCGTTCCTCGATATCGCCCAGGAGCTTGAAGAGATCGCATTGCATGACGATTATTTCGTCTCGCGCAAGCTCTATCCCAACGTGGACTTCTATTCCGGACTGATCCTGCGCGCCCTGAACATTCCGGTGAACATGTTCCCGGTCATGTTCGCCATCGGCCGCCTGCCGGGCTGGATCGCGCACTGGCACGAGCAGCACCTGGAAGAGAACACCCGCATCCACCGCCCCCGTCAGATCTACGTGGGGCCGAACATAAGGGACTATATCCTGATGAAGGATCGTTGAGAAAAGGGGGCATTAGGCTCCCTTTTTTTAACAACCCCATTGCATAGTCCAGCCGCCTTTGGTTCAGAAAATTCTGGCCTTCAATCCGTGTTCTTCGTACACTTTTTTTATTTATTTACGGAAAAAGCATTCTTTGTTCTGAAATGGAGGCAGGCATGGCAAAAAACCAGGCGATGAACGTTTCGGACCAGCAACGTCAGGGATTCGATGCGTCCAGCGCGACGCCCGCATCGATAGTGCACGGAATTTCCGTGAACCGGGAGGCGGTGGCCGCTTTTTGTCTGAAATGGAGTGTCTCGGAACTGGCGCTTTTTGGATCCGTGCTGCGTGAAGATTTTCGACCTCACAGTGATGTCGATGTGCTGGTCCGCTTTCAAAAAAATGCCCGTCCGACCCTTTTCGACATGGTCCGCATGCAAAACGAATTGGAAGGGATTTTTGGTCGCAAGGTTGACTTGGTCAGCCGTCGCGGCCTGGAACAAAGCCGAAATCACATTCGTCGAAATGCGATTCTGCAAAGCGCGGAGGTCTTCCATGGATCGTGACCGCGCGTACATTTTCGATATCACCGAAGCCGCACGCCTCGCTCTTTCCTATGTCGATGACCTGACTCTCAAGGATTTCCTGCTCGATACCCGATGTCAGGATGCGGTGATCAGGCGCATCGAAGTCAACGGTGAAGCGGCGCGGCGCGTTTCGTCACAGACCAGGGAACTGCATCCCGAAATTCCCTGGGCAGCCATGATCGGAATGCGCAACCTCATGATCCATGATTACGACGATGTGGACATGGATATCGTCTGGGACACCGTGCACAGGGACTTGCCTGAACTTCTGGCGTTGCTGGATCCGCTCGCGCCGGAATCGAAAGGATGATGTCCGCAAGGAGAGGGAGCCTGGCTCCCTTTTTTTGCGCTCAGAATTTCTGGGTCATCAGCACGGAGAAGAGGACCACGCAGGCGGCGGCCATTTGGAGCGGGTTCATGGTCTCGCCCAGGACGGCGAAGCCGCAGCCCACGGCCACCACCGGGATGAGGTTGATGTGCGCCGAAGCCGTGCTCGCGGGCATGCGCGTTATGGCCCAGTTGTAGAGGGAGAAAGCGCCAAGCGTCACGCCCGCGCCGAGGAAGACGAGGATCAGGACCAGTTGCAGGTCGAAGGTCCCCGCCGGAACTTCCATCAGATGGGCGATGCCGGGCGAAAAGAAGAGGCAGCCCGTGACGACCTGCATGACGGTCAGGGTCCAGGCGTCGTAGCGCCTGCCGAGGATGCGGATGAGGATCATGTTCGCGGCCGCGCAGACCATGGCCAGAAACTCCATGCTGTTGCCCAGGAGCGGGGACGGGGCGGACTCGGTGGCCTGTCCGCCGAGGGTCAGGACCGCGACGCCGGCCACGGAAAGAAGCAGCCCGGCGGTGATGCGCGTGCTCATGGGTTCTTTGAGGATCATCCAGGCGGCCACGGCGACCAGGAGCGGCACGGAGGCGGAGATGATCCCGGCCTGGGCCGAGGTGGTCAGCCCCAGGGCCGCGGATTCCAGCCAGAAGTACAGGCAGGGCTGAAAAATGACGGCGGCCAACAGCAGCTTCCAGTCGCCCTTGCGATACGCGGACAGGCTTACGGTCCGGTACAGCGGCAGGATGCAGGTTAGGGCGATGATCATGCGCAGCCACATCACGCTCAGCGGATGGAGGTCCTGAAGGGCGATGCGCATGGTCGAAAAGGACGCGCCCCAGAGCACCACCGCACCGAGCACGGCGAGCCTTGGCAGCAGGGCGACGGGGCTGGCGGCGGTGATGGAAAGGGATTCGGATTTCATGAAAGCTCCTTGAGTCGTACGCAAGATGAACCGGCCGGAGAGCTTCAGGGCAGAAGCGCATACTGGCCTGGCGTGGCTCCGGTGTAGAGTTTGAATGTGTTGCTGAAATGGGATTGATCGGAAAAGCCCGTGGCCTGCGCCACCTCCGACAGGACCATGCCGTGCCGGATCAGGGACCGGGCCCGCTCCACGCGCTGCTGGGTGCGGAAGACATGGGGCGGCACCCCTGTCTGGCGCTTGAAGGCGCGCAGCAGCTGATACTGGCTTATCCCGAGCATGGCGGCCATGGCCCGCAGGGTGATTTTTTGTTCCAGGTTCGAGCGCAGTATTTCTGTGGCCTGACGGACGAGCACAGGGGCGTGCTCCGGGGATTTGCTCTTCACTCCGCCGTGCGCGCCAAGAATATCCCCCAGTGTTCTGACCAGGGCCGATTCGCGGGCCAGTCCGTTGCTTGCGGCCAAGGCCTGCGCCAGTCCGTGCAGGGACATGACAAGATCAGGCCGGTCGCAGATCAGGGCCGTGAATTCCGGTGCCGTTCCCGGTCGCCGGCTCATGTCTTCGGCCATGTTCCGGACCAGGTCTGCATGCAGGTAGAACATGGTGTAGGATATGGTATCGTCCGAAATCGGCACGCCGGAGTGGACCTGGCCGGGATTGATCAGACACGCCTGTCCCTGTCGCACCGTGGCCTCGGAATGCGAGGGGCCGAGGCAGTAGCTTGCTCCCTGGCGCATGAGTCCGATGGCGTAGAGGTCGTCATGGAAATGGCGGGGAAAGACATGGCTGCTGCGCGCGACCTGGCTCATTTCGAGACCGGGCTGAACATGCAGGAAATTGATGGACGGACAGGGCATGGGCACGCTGATAGACCAGGGAGGGGGAGGCCGTCTTGGAAAAAATTGCGCTTTCCCCAGGTTTCTTCACGATGAGATCATGTCATCCGCGTAATTTTCGCCCATGACAGAATTTCAACCAACGCAGGAAAAAGCGCCCCGCACGCAATTTCTGCCCTCGGACTTGGCCTGATACAAGGATTCGTCGGCACGGCGCAGCAGCTCGGCAGGGCTCATGGCCTTGCACGGCATGCTCGCCGCCACGCCCATGCTGGCCGTGACCCTGCCCACGTCCGACAAGACGTGCGGCATGTCCATGTTTTCCACTTCACGCCGCAATCGCTCGGCGATTTCAAACGCCCCCGGCAAGGCCGTGTCCGGGAGGATCATGCAGAATTCCTCGCCTCCGTAGCGCGACACAAGGTCTCCCTGACGGCGGGCGCTGGACCTGAGCACCTCCGCCACGCGCCGAAGACAGTCGTCTCCCTGCTGGTGTCCGTAGTGATCGTTGTATTTCTTGAAGTGATCGATATCGAGCATGATGAGCGCCAGTGTCGATCCCGTTCGCGCGGACCGGGACCATTCCTCGGCCAAGGCCGCATCGAACCTGCGGCGGTTGGCGATGCCCGTGAGCCCGTCGGTCAGCGAGAGCTCGGACAGCCTGTGGTTCGCCTCTTCCAATTCCCTGGTGCGCTGGAGAATCTTGGCTTCAAGCTGTTCGTTCAAATGCACCAGCGCGTTCTGGGAAACCAGAAAGCGTGTCAGGTCGCGCGCCATGCCCCAGATGTGGGTGATCGTGCCGGCTTCGTCCTTCACAGGCACAAGCAGTGTCTCGAAAAGCCGCTGGCTGCCATTCAGGACCGGGCGCTGTTCAAAGGTCACGGCTTCGCCGCGGGCCATGCACTCGTGATATCCGGAAATGAGCTGATCACCCGCAAGGGCGTAACCGACAATGGAGCGCACCGTATTCCCGGGGACCTGCCTGGCGTCCAGACGGACCGCGGCATCGTTGGCCATCAGCAATTCATAGTCCTCGTCCACGGGCCTGCAGATCCAGAACGGATCGCTGGAATGCTTCCAGAGCTGCTCAAAGACGTGAACCAGCGCCTTTGTGTCGAAGGGTTGCGCGGAGTGATCTGATCCTGGAATAGTCATCTGTGCTCGTGTTCATTGAAAATGTGATGCGGGGCCGCTTCGCGGGCCAAAGCCGTGCGCTGCATCAATATCTTACGAAAAAGAGCCTCGCCTTGAAAGGAGAATCTGTGCGGCGCGGCTCTTGACCTGCGCACTCCAAGTTAATACTTGAACAACTATTCAAGCGTTGGTTTGATATCGCCACAATCTGCGTTCCAGAGGAGTCAAAATGAAGGATGTCTGCGAAGTACGCTGTATCCATGAAGAAAACGTGCAAAGGGCGCAGCGTGCCAGGACCGATGACGGCGTGCTGGACGAAGCCGCCGCGCTTCTGGGCGTGATCTCCGATCCGACGCGGCTCAAGATCATGGACGCCCTGCGCCTCGGAGAATTGTGCGTCTGCGACCTGGCGGCGGTGCTTTCCATGTCCGTTTCGGCCATATCCCATCAGTTGCGGCTGTTGCGAACGGCCCGGCTGGTGCGCGGCAGGCGGGCGGGCAAGGTGATTTTCTACACGATTCACGACGGGCATGTCGAAAAACTCATCGATATGGCCCTTGATCACTGCAGACAGAGGTGCGGGGAATGAACGAATTGTTGCAAGCATGCTGGGATATTCTGGTCGATTCATCGTTCTGGATGCTGTTTGGCTTCTTCATGGCCGGACTCCTGCGCGCGTTCGTGCCCTCCGATCTGGTGGCCAGGCACCTGGGCAAGAACCAGTCCGGAAACATTTTCAAGGCGGCGCTCTTCGGGGTGCCGCTGCCCCTGTGCAGCTGCGGGGTCATTCCGGCTGCGGCAGGGCTTCGGCGGCAGGGCGCGGGCAAGGGGGCGACGGCCTCGTTTCTCATTTCCACTCCCGAGACCGGCGTCGATTCCATAGCCGTGAGCTGGGCGCTTCTTGACCCTCTCATGACCGTGCTGCGGCCCCTTTCCGCCTTTTTGACGGCCATGGTCACGGGATTCTTCATCGACGCGGCGGACAAGGACAGCACACAGGAACCAGCGCCGCCGCAAACCCTTGCGCCGTCGGGCGCAGGGCAGGGCTGCGCATCCGGGTGCTGTTCCTGCCAAGGCGAGGCGCCTGCGCCCTCCGTCTGGAAACGCTTTCTCGACGGCCAGCGCTTCGCCTTCGACGATCTGCTGGCGGACATCGCGCCCTGGTTCGGCCTTGGAATCCTGCTGGCCGGGATCATCACGCTCTATCTCCCGGATGACCTGGGCCAGACGCTGCCGGGCGGAGGATTCACCTCCATGCTGGCCATGCTCGTCGTGGCCCTGCCCATGTACGTCTGCGCCACGGCCAGCACGCCCATAGCCGCGGCCCTGGCTATGAAGGGCTTTTCTCCCGGAGCGCTGCTGGTGTTCCTGCTGGCCGGACCGGCCACCAACGCGGCCACCATGGTCATGGTCGGCAGGTTGCTGGGCAGGAAATCCGCCTTCATCTACGTGGGGTCCATCATCGTCGTCACCCTTGTCTGCGCCGTGGCGGCCGACGCCCTTTACCTGTGGCTCGGATTCGAAGTGCACGGCTGGCTCGAGAATTCCGGTGCCGAAGAGGGCGGGTTGCTTGCGATCCTGGCAGCCCTCATTATGCTTGCGGTGCTGCTGCGTTCGGTCCTGCAGCTGGCCGTCCGCCGTTTCAGGCTGCTGCGGTCATGAAAAAAAATAGTCGCGCAGCCTGGTTCGTACTCGTCCGCTGAATCGCAGGTCTAAAAAAATCCCCCGGTCGCTTCGGGCGCCCGGGGGATTCATCAGTCAGGCTCTAGGCAACGCCTATTTCTTCAATCTGCCGATGCAGGCCAGCCCATCCTCTTCCAAAGCCACCAGATCATTGTAGACCTCGCGCTTGCGCACGAGCACGTGCTTGTCGCCCTCGACCATGATTTCGGCGGCGCGTGCTCTGGAATTGTACTGCGAGGACATGACGAACCCATAGGCCCCGGCCGAGAAGGCGGCCAGCAGGTCTCCCTGGGCGACCTTGGGGAAGGTGCGGTTCTTGGCCAGAAAATCTCCGGACTCGCAGATGGGGCCGACCACATCGGCGGTCATCTCCTCGCCGTTTCCTTCACGCACCGAAGCGATGCGATGGTAGGAGCCATAGAGGGAAGGGCGAACCAGATCGTTCATGGCCGCGTCGACAATGACGAACGTCTTGTCCTCGTTGGTCTTGGTGTACTGCACTTCGGTCACCAGGATGCCGGTGTTTCCGGCGATGACCCGTCCGGGCTCAAGGATGAGGGTCACATCCAGCCCCTTCAGGGATTCAATGAGGGCCTTGCCAAGTTCCTCGGGATGCGGCGGGGCTTCCTCGTTGTAGGTGATCCCGAGGCCACCGCCCAGATCCATATACTTGATCTTGATGCCCATCTGCACCAGCTGGCCATGAAATTCTTTCAGCTTTTCCAGTGCTTCCATAAAGGGAGAAAGCTGGGTCAGCTGGGAGCCGATATGACAATCCATGCCGATGGGTTCGACATTGGGCAGGCTCTGGGCCAGGGCGTAGGCTTTCAGGGCGTCGGCCCGGGACAGTCCGAACTTGTTCTCCTTGAGGCCGGTCGAGACATAGGGGTGGGTCTTGGGGTCCACGTCGGGGTTGATGCGCAGGCTGACCCGCGCGACCTTGTCCACGCCGCCGGCCACGTCGTTGATGCGTTCAAGTTCCTGCACGGACTCCACATTGAACATGAGTATGTCGGCAAAGAGGGCTTCCTGGATCTCCACGGTCTTCTTGCCCACTCCCGAATAGACGATTTTTTTCGGGTCCACCCCGGCTCTGAGCGCCCGGAAAAGCTCGCCGCCGGAGACGATGTCCGTACCGGCTCCTTCCTGGGCCAGAATCTTGAGGAAGCTCAGGTTGGAGTTGGCCTTGACCGAGTAGCAGGTCAGGTGGTCGATGCCGTCGAAAGCGGAGTCAAAGGCCTTGTAGTGGCGCTTCAAGGTCGTCGCGGAATAGATGTAGAGCGGTGTGCCGTATTCGTAGACCAGATCGGCCACGGCTATGTCCTCGGCGTGAAGTTGACCGTTCTTGTATTGGAAATGATGCATATGTGTTCTCCTTTCGGGATTAAGGGGCGCTAGGGGTGAGCGTGATGATTTCCGAAAACGCGGGCGCGATGATCTGGTGCGTGTTGTCCGCCTTCAGACGAACGCGCAGGGTCTGGCCCGGCAACGGCTCGCAGATGGTGAAGATATAGCTGTTCTCCTGGCGGTACACCTCGGAACTGAAGGGGTAGTACTTGCGCACGAAGGACGGGGTGAACGGGCAGGTGGGACAGCCGTCCTGCTCGATCTCGACCATGAAATATTCGAGATTGACGAGTCGTCCGCCCAGCTTGGCATTGATCAGCACGCAGCCCTCTTCCATGCGGACTTCCATGTGGTTGATCTGGATCATCTCTTCACTGACGATGGGCTGCGGCCATTCCTTTTTGCCGCAGGCGGCGAGCATGAGAACAAGAAACAGGAAAAGAATACGTTTCATGACAATCCTGCCATTGCTTTCCACTGGTGGAGCAGGGTCAGTGCGTCCAGGGGGGAAAGCTCGTTGACGTTGAGTTTTTTCAGGGCCTGAAGAACCTCGTGCTCCTCGGGCTGCTTGTGCGAGACCGGCGCCTTGGTCAGACCGGGCAGGGAGACCTGGCGGCTGATAAAGTCATTGCGTTTGGCTCCGCCGGGAGCGTGACGCTCCAGCACCGCCAGAATTTCCTTGGCCCGGGTCACGACCGAAGCCGGGACCCCTGCCAGCCGGGCCACCTCGATGCCGTAGCTGCGGTCTGCCGGTCCGGGCACCATGCGGCGCAGAAAGACGATGTCGCCCTTCCATTCCTTGATGGCGATATTGTAATTGCGCACCCCGGGCAAGCGGTCTTCGAGCACGGTCAGCTCGTGGTAATGGGTCGCGAAAAGGGTGCGGATTCCGCCCTGGCGTCTGACCAGTTCTTCGGCCACGGCCCAGGCCAGGGAGAGGCCGTCGAAGGTGCTTGTGCCCCGTCCGATTTCGTCCAGAATGACCAGCGAGCGTTTGCCTGCCTGGCGCAGGATGCGGGCCGTCTCCGTCATTTCGACCATGAAGGTCGATTGGCCCATGGCCAGGTTGTCCGATGCGCCGACGCGTGAAAAAATGCGGTCGCAGAGTCCAAGCCGGGCCTTGGCGGCGGGAACGAACCCTCCCATCTGGGCCAGGATGCAGATGAGCGCCACTTGCCTGAGCACCGTCGACTTGCCTGCCATGTTCGGGCCGGTGATGAGCAGTACCCGGCCGGAGTCGTCCAGGGTCAGGTCGTTGGGAATGTAGCCCGAGCGACCCTGCACCGCCTCGACCACGGGATGGCGTCCGCCCTTGATGGCGATTTCCAGCCCGTCATGCAGCTCGGGCCTGCTCCATTCCCATTTGCGCGCGGCATGGGCGAGCCCCTGAGCAAAATCAAGCTCGGCCAGGATTGTGGCCATATGCATGAAGCGGGCGCGATGCCCGGCCACTTCCTCGCGCAGGGCCAGAAAGAGCTGGTACTCGCGGGTTTTGCGTTGATCCGAGGCGCTGAGAAGTTTTTCTTCAAGGATTTTCAGTTCTTCAGTGATATAGCGTTCGGCGTTGACCAGGGTCTGGCGGCGGATGAAGTGGGCCGGTGGTTCGGCCGCGACTGCCCGGCTCAATTCGAAATAATAGCCGAAGACCTTGGTGTACCCGAGCTTGAGCTTGGGAATATTGCAGGCCGCGCGCTCTCGGTCGAGCATGCCCGCGAGCGCCGCCTCGCCGTGGTCGGTCAGATCCATGAGTTCGTCGAGGGCGGCGTCGTAGCCGGGCCTGAAGAGCCCCCCCTCGGTGATGACCGGCGGCAGGGAATCGGCCAGCGCGCGGGTCAGGAGGCCGTGCACATCATCCAGATTGTCCCAGTCGCGCAGCAATGCGGCAAGCCTCGGCGGCGGGGACTCAAGTTCAAGGAGGGCCTGCCGCAGGCGCGGCAGAACGCCCATCGACGCCTTGAGGGCCGCGAAATCCTTGGGCGTCGAGCGGTTGACGACAATGCGCGTGCACAGTCGTTCCAGATCGTAGACCGTGTCCAGCGACCGGCGCAGATCCTCGCGGATGCCATCGCCGTCGTGCAGATAGGCGACCAGTTCCTGCACGGGCAGGATGCTCCCGAGGTCCTTGAAGGGCTGGTGCATCCGGGTCTCCAGCAGCCTGCCGCCCATGGGGGTCTGGGTCTGATCCAGGACCTGCCACAGGGTGCCGCGCCCCTTTCTTCCGTCCATGGTCCTGAAGAGTTCCAGATTGCGCTCCGTGACCTCGTCCAGGAGCAGGGTGGCGGAGAGGTCCAGGGGAATGAAAGGTGAGAGGTGGCCAAGGTCGCGCTTCTGGGTCAGCTCCAGGTAGGTCAGGAGCGCTCCGCAACAGCGGATCAGGGCCGGCTTGTCGTCCAGGTCGAGGGTCTGCAGGTTGGGGACGGCCTGGGCGCGCAGGAGCTTGTCCCGGGCGCCGCGCTCGTCGAAATAGGATTTCTGCGGATAGCGCGAGAGCCTGGCCTGCCATTGCTCGAAGCCCTTGGGCAGGGCCTGGGTCTCGGTCAGGAGCAGCTCGCGCGGGTCCATTTTGACCAGCCATTGCCACAGCACGGACTCGCTTTTGGTCTGAATGCCGGACCAGACGCCGGTGGAGAAATCGACCCAGGCCAGACCGCCGCCGAGGTCGGCATCCCAGTACAGGGCTCCCAGAAAATTGTGACCCTTGGCGTCGAGGTTGATATCCTCCACCACGGTGCCCGGGGTCAGCACCCGCGTCACCTCGCGCTTGACCAGCCCCTTGGCCTGCTTCGGGTCCTCGACCTGATCGCACAGGGCCACCTTGTAGCCCTTATCCAGCAACTGGCGAAGGTATTCGTCGATGGCGTGATGCGGCATTCCGCACATGGGTACGGGATTCTCCGCGCCGGGGTTGCGGCTGGTCAGGGTGATCTGCAGCTCCCGGGCCGCGATCTGGGCGTCCTCGAAGAAGAGTTCGAAAAAATCTCCCATGCGAAAGAAGACCAGGGTGCCTGGATATTCTTCCTTGACCCGCAGGTACTGCTCCATCATGGGCGTGACCTTGACTGTGCTCATGACGCCTCGTCGCTCAAGAGCTGGCGGATGGTTATGGAGTGCCAGGACATGCATTTGGGACAGCAGAAGAAGATCTGCCCGCGTTTCAGACCGCAGCGGCCGCAGACAAAGCGTTTCGCCTCGCGTGCGCGGCGCAGCAGAAATTCAAGTTGCAATTCAAAGACCGCGGTCATCTGCTGTTCGGGCAGGGACATGGTCAGAAGCTCCAGGCGGGCGGGCCAGAAGGCGGGGCTCATGAGCAGGGTTTTCTCCTGCCAGGTCTTGGCTTCCTCGATGCGGCCATGGGCGCGCAGCAGGCATCCGGCATAATGCAGCGGGGCCAGCTCGGGCGGATGCCTGTCGATGACGGTCAGCAAGGCGTCCAGATATGCCGCCGGCAGGATGGCTTTCACGGGCGCGCCCGAATCCTCGAAATCAAGCAGGGGGTCGAGCAGTACGAAGCCCAGATGCGTGCCGACCGAACCAAGGCCCTGGTCGAGCAGAGAGAGGACATCATCCCAGGATTCCCGGCTGATCTGGAACATGATTCCTTCAAGCCATGCCTCGGGGGAGGCGGGATAGATTTCCCTGGCCTCCGCCAGCAGCCCCTGATCCGTGACCTCGGTTCCGGTTGTGGCGGCACGGACCAGATAGTGGGCGGCTTGCAGATCATGCCCCATTTTCCGGTATTGGCGGCTGGCGGCCAGAAAATCGCCGCCTTTGGCATGCAGGAGAGCCAGTTCCAGTTCCAGCGCGGGATTGTCGCCGCCGATGTCGCGGCATTTCCGCAAGGCCTCATGGGCGCGGTCGAGAATGCCGGCCCGGGAGTAGTCGCGCCCGAGTTCAAAATAGATGCGGGCCTGATCCTCGCGGTTCAGGTCCGCGCGGTGCAAAAGGGAGCTGCGCATCTGAATGGCCCGGTCAAGCTCCCCGCGCATGCGGTAGAGGTTGCCGAGAGCCGAACAGATCTCCACCGCGCCCTGATGGTTGCGCATGGCACGAGACAGGTCGTCGATGGCGGCCAGGGCGTCCTGAGCCGGATTGGGCGGCACAGGAGAGAAAAGGTCGGCGTGGTCGTCGCGCATTCCCAGGAGGGATCGTAGCCATTGCATGTGTTTGCTCCTAGGTCAGATGCCTGGCGTACCACTCGCCGGCCTTGGCCAGGCCTTCGCGCACGTCATAGGCGGGGTCGTAGCCGAGCAGTCTGCGGCTTTTGGAAATATCGGCCAGGGAGTGCCGGACGTCCCCGGCCCGGAAATCCCGGTGCGAGGGCAACGCTTCCGCGCAGGCCGGCATGAATTTGGCGGCCTCGTCGCGGATGAGATAAAACAGCTCGCCAAGGGTGGTGCGCTGACCAAAGGCGACATTGAACACGCTCCCGGCAACGTCCGGACCCGTGGCGCATGCTGCCAGGATGTTGGCCTGCACGCAATTGTCGATGAAGCAGAAATCGCGGCTTGTTTCACCGTCGCCGTTGATCCAGACAGTCTCGCCGCGCAAGAGGCCCGCGAACCATTTGGGGATGACCGCCGCATAGGCGCCCTCGGGATCCTGGCGTTTTCCGAAGACATTGAAATAGCGCAGCCCCACGCTGTCCAGGCCATAGGTTTTGAGGAAGACCTCGGCATACAGCTCATTCACGTACTTGGTCACGGCGTAGGGAGACAAGGGCTTGCCGATGGTGTCCTCGACCTTGGGCAAGCCGGGGTGATCGCCGTAGGTGGAACTTGAGGCCGCGTACACGAAGCGCCTGACCGTGCTGTCCTTGGCGGCGACCAGCATGTTCAGAAAGCCGGTCACGTTGTTGGCGTTGGTCAGCAGAGGATCGACAATGGAGCGGGGCACCGAGCCAAGCGCGGCCTGGTGCAGGACGTAGGTTGCGCCCTTGCAGGCCTCCATGCAGGTGGGCAGGTCCCGGATGTCGCCTTCGATGAAGCGGAAACGGGCCCACTGCTCGGGGGTCACGCTGCCTTGGACTTCGTCCAGGTTGTGCCTGTGGCCGGTGGAAAAATTATCGAGACCCGTGACCTCGTGATCATGGCACAGCAGGGTTTCCAGCAGGTTCGAGCCGATGAATCCGGCAACGCCGGTGACGAGCCAGCGTTGTTTGGATTCCAGAAGAGGGAGTATTTTTTTATGCATGAGGTACTCGATATAAGGAAAAAAATTGCGTCCCGAAGGGGTGATCCTTGGGACGCACTACAGCAGGGTGGACGACGGATCGTTCCGGATGCTTCAGTTCTGGATGTTGTCGGTGGATTCCGTGGTGGTGTACTCATCCATGGTCTTGGGACGCAGGGATGCTACTTCGCGCTCCAGGGCATCCACTTCCTTCTTGTACTGGCGGCACTGCTTGGACAGGCGGATTCTTTCCAGGAAGAAGTAGAAGGTGCAGAGCAGGGAACCGATCACGAAAGCCATGAGGATGATCAGATAGAAGGGCACCGCCTCGGTCTGGTAATGCCAGCCGAAGACTTTGAGTTCCAGCGCCAGTTCCTGGATCAGGATCTCATGGTTCTGAACAAAGAAAAGCATGGAGAAAAAGAAAAGGGCTACCAGGCCCAACACCTTGAGATATCGCATCCGTATCACCTCTACCGTTGAAGGTTGTTGAAAAAGGGCTTCAAGCGCTTGTACGTCTCGCGCAGATGCTCAGGCAGAACGCTCGTTTCCGACATGACGGCCATGAAGGAGTGATCTCCGTTCCAGCGCGGCACAAGGTGCACATGAAGATGTTCCCTGATCCCGGCGCCGGCGGCCTCGCCTATATTTACGCCGATATTGATTCCGTGGGGATTGAAAGCCTGCTCTAAGATAAAAGAGCACTTTTGTACATAGTCCATGATCTCATGACTTTCCCTCGCGTCGAGTTCGGTGATGTTGCTGACGTGCCGATACGGGGTGACCATGAGATGCCCGCTGGAGTAGGGGAAGATGTTCATGATGACAAAACAGTTCTCGGCGCGGTGCAACACGAAGCGTTTCTCATCGCCGTCCGTGGACTCGGGCAGACAGAAGACGCACGAGTCGGGTTTGGGACCGAGAATGTAGTTGATGCGCCAGGGCGCGTGCAGTGTTTTCATGTCTACAGGATCTGGCTCAGGAATTTCTGGGTGCGCGGATGCTCGGGGCTGGTGAAGAAATGCTCCGGAGTGCCCGTCTCGACGATCTGGCCGTGATCCATGAAGATGACGCGGTCCGCCACTTCGCGGGCGAATCCCATCTCGTGGGTGACGACGACCATGGTCATGCCTTCCTTGGCCAGGGTGACCATGACGTCGAGCACCTCGCCGATCATCTCCGGGTCCAGGGCAGAGGTCGGCTCATCGAAGAGCATGATCTTGGGGTTCATGGCCAGCGCCCGGGCAATGGCCACGCGCTGCTGCTGTCCACCGGAGAGCATGGCCGGAAAAACCTCCGCCTTCTCCCGGATACCGACCTTGTCCAGCAGGCTGAGGGCCCGTTTCTTGGCCTCAAGCTCCGGCACGTTTTTCAGCTTCATGGGTGCCATGGTCAGGTTGCCGAGCACCGTCTTGTGCGGAAAAAGGTTGAAACTCTGGAAGACCATGCCCAGTTCCTGGCGGATCAGGTTGATATTGTTGTCTTTGGCGTTGATATCCTGCCCGTCGACCACGATGCTTCCGCTGTCGATGGTTTCCAGGCGGTTGATGGAACGCAGCAGGGTGGATTTTCCCGATCCGCTGGGACCGATGATGACCACTTTCTCGCCGGAATTGATGGACAGGCTGACGTCGTTTAATGCCTGCAACTGTCCAAAGAACTTGTAGACGTTCTTGATTTCGATGATGGGCCTAGTCCCGTTCATAATAATTCAACCTCTGCTCCATTTTACTGACGGCCTTGGACAAGAAGAGCGTGATGACCAGATAAACCAGGGCCACCATGGTGTATGCCTCGAAATACATGAAGGATTCGCTGGCGAATTCCCGGCCTCGGCGCAAGAGGTCCGACACGGCCAGGATGGAGACCAGGGAACTGTCTTTCAGGAGGGCGATGAATTCGTTGCCCACCGGTGGCAGGATGGTCCGCCAGGCCTGGGGCAGGATCACGTACATCATGGTCTGGGCGCGGCTGAACCCAAGGGATCTGGCCGCCTCGGCCTGGCCTTTGTCGATGGAATCGATGCCGGCCCTGAATACTTCGCCCATGTAGGCGCCATAACAGATGCCCATGGCGGTCACTGCCGCGGCCATGGGAGGCAGATCCTTGAAAAATTCGAGGCGTCCGAGAGCGTAGTAGATGTAAAAAAGCTGCACCAGAAGCGGGATGCCGCGAATGACTTCGACATAGGTCGAAGCGATCAGATTCAGGACTTTGTTGCGGGACAGGCGGCCAAGGCCTGTTATGAGTCCGAGCACCAGGGAGAGCATGATGGACAGGATCGTGACCTGGAAGGTGACCACGACGCCGTCGGGAAGAAATTGCAGAATCCGCCAGTATGGTTCGGGCCTGGTCACGCACAGATAGGTAATGATGCCGATGGCGCCGAAAAAAGTGAGCCACCAGGCGTTGAAGAGGCCGGAATCCTTTTTGAGCGGGATGGCCGCGCCGTCGCCGATGTCGATCTTGACAGCTTTTTTGGAAAATTTTGGGTTCATGACTGGCCTTGTCGAGTCGCTGGAAAGAAAAGGAAAACCGGGGCGTTAGCCCCGGTTTATGACATTATTTGGGTCCGAACCATTTGGCGTAGATCTTGTCGTACTCGCCGTTGGCCTTGATGGCGGCCAGGGCGGAGTTGATCAGTTCCACGGTCTCCTTGTTGCCCTTGTTCACGGCAAAGCCCAGGTACTCGGGGGCTTCGGGGGCGATGAGGAAGGCCAGGGTCAGCTTCTGGGAATACTGCTCGTGCTGCAGGGCGTAGTTGGAGGCGACGGCGTCGTCGGCGATGACGGCGTCGATGCGACCATTATAAAGGTCTTCCACGGCCAGGCCGATCTCGTCGTAGGATTTGGCGGTGGCGCCTTCGATCTTCTTGCAGACGAAATAGCCGGTGGTGCCCATCTGGGAGGCCACGGTCTTGCCGGCCAGGTCGGCCACGGAACTGATGGCCGCGCCCTTGGGCACGATGACGCCCTGCTTCACTTCAAAATAGGGGTCGGAAAAATCCATGCTCTGTTTGCGTTCTTCGGTGATGGAGACCGAAGAGGCGATGGCGTCGTACTTGCCGGAGGCAAGACCTGCGAAGATGCCGTCCCAGGCGGTGTTCTTGAGGATGGGGTTGAATCCGCCGGCCTTGCCCATGGCCATGACGACCTCGGGACCAAAGCCCACGATGTTCTTGTCGGCGTCAATCATTTCCATTGGCGGATAGGTGGCATCCACCGCAAAGACGACATCCTTGGCCAGGGCATTTGAGGCCATGAGAAAAAGAGCCAGCAAAACTAGTGCAATCCGTGTACGCATACGTCCTCCAGAGCTGGTAAAATGATGATTTTCCGAAAATTTGTCCGACAGACCAAAATGACACAAAATCATTAAAGAATTGCCATGGTTTGGTCAAGAAACGGCTTTGGGTGCGCGTCTTTGGCCTTGCAGCGATCCCGCCATGCGCTTGGCGTATTTGAGCTGTTCTTCCCTGGTCCGCACTTCCGCGTTCAGAACGGCCCGTTTCACCGCCCGCAGGATATTCGCAAACTGCGGCCCCGGTTCCAGGCCCATTTCCTTGATATCAGAGCCTGTAACGAGGATGCCCACATCCTGCAAATGCGTCAGGTAGTGGGAGATGGCTTTCTTTAGTTCCAGCTTGCGCTGCTTGGCCATGGTATAGAGCAGTCCTTCCAGAGACAAGGGGGAGAGGATCTCGTACAGATCGGCCAACGACCCCTCGTTCTTCCCCCATTGCGCCAGCTGCATGGCTACATAGCGCAACTGGCGGCGGGTGGATTCCACCAGGTCCGTCCTCTTGGGCGGGAACTTCAGGCGCGAGGTCAGGGCCTGGACCTGATGCGTGTCGAAGCCCGAGACCAGCCCGAGAAAATAGACGATCCAGATGTCCGGGGATTCCTCGCGGAACAGCAGCTTGTACCAGGTGATGATCTTCTCGATCTCCTCCAGCAGGGCTTCTTTTGTCTGCGGGAAATGGAGCAGGGGATGGATCTCCTGCAAAAGTCCCAGGTCGCGCATGCGGATCAGCGCGTCAAGGGGCGCGCTGTCTTCGGCCAAAAGGCGCAGCTCGTGCCGGATGCGCGCCCCGGAGAGCTTCTGAAAGATGTTCAGGCGCACCGCGTTTTTGATGAGCCGCTCGGTCTGCGAGCCGATCTTGAACTGGAAACGCTGCTCGAAACGGATGGCGCGGATGATGCGCGTCGGGTCTTCCACGAAAGACAGGGAATGCAGGACGCGGATGACGCCGTCTTTCAAATCCTGCTGCCCGCCGAAAAAATCCACCAGCCGCCCGAAGTGGGGCGGGCAGAGGTGGATGGCCAGGGTGTTGATGGAAAAATCGCGGCGGTACAGGTCCATCTTCAGCGACGAGAGTTCGACGATGGGCAGGGCGGCCGGGTACTCGTAGTACTCCAGTCGGGCGGTGGCCACGTCGATCTTCTGGCCGCTGGGCAGGATGAGCACCGCGGTGCGGAATTTGAGGTGCGAGCGCACCCGCGCCGCGAGCTTGTGGCCAAGATTCTGGGCGAACACGATCCCGTCGCCTTCGACCACCAGGTCGATGTCGTCGTTGGGGATGCCCAGCAGCATATCGCGCACGAACCCGCCCACGGCATAGACCTCCACGCCAAGCTCCTGCCCGGTCTGCCCTGCCAGCTGAAGCAGGGAAACAATGTCTTTAGGTAGCCGCTCAAGGAGTATCTGGCGGATGTTCTTTTCCTGGCGCTTGTCCGAAAGCAGGGACTCGGGGATGCGGGCCGGTTCCTGAATCATGAGATTGATGAGGTCCGTGCGCGTGATGACCCCGACCAATTCCTGTTCGCGCAGCACCGGGACCAGACGCTGGCGATGCCCCAGAATGATCTCCATGACCTGATAGAGGTCCTGGGCCTCGGTCACGAAAAGAAAATCCTCCAGCATGTACTCCGTGACCCGTTCCTCTCCCAGACCATGTCCGACGGCTTTTTCGGCCACGCTGTTCTCGATGATGCCGCAGACCTGGTCTGCGTATTCGACCACGGGCAGGGCTTTGAGCCCATAGCGGACCATCACTTCCGCCGCCTGGGCCACGCTCTGCGTTGCCTTGATGCGCACCACGGGCGAGGACATGAAATCCTTGACCACCATCTGGGGGTTGATGAGCGAGTAGAGCAGAGCAAAAAGCTCATCCTTTACCTGAGAAATAGTGCGGTCCTTGATGGACGCCGACGCGGCATAGGCATGGCCTCCGCCGCCGAAAGACGAACAGACCACGCCCACATCCACTTCCTGAACCTTGCTGCGGGCCACGAGCTGGATGCGGTCGCCCATGTGGCCGACGGCAAAAAGCACGCGGATGTTTTCCATGTCCATGAGTTTGTGCGTCAGCAAGGCGAAATCGCCGACATAGGCATCAAGCACGACCTCGGCGATGACGATGTCGACGCCGTTTATGGTGTGGGTGGTGGCGGAATCGATGAGTTCCGACAGGATGGCGACCTGCTCCGTGGACAGTTCGCGGCTCATGATGTCGCGGATGACGTCGAGATCCATGCCCATGGTCCGCAGCCAGGCCGCGGCCTTGAAATCGTGTTCGGTGGTGGATTTGAAGGTGAATCCGCCCGTGTCCTCGAAGATGCCAAGACCCATGATGGTCGCTTCGTCGGGGCTGACGGTCAGGGATTTTTCGCGGAGCTTTTCAACGATGATGGACGTGGTCGCGCCCCATGGCTGATAGATGTCGAGACTCGCTTCAAGAGCGTCATCGGTGGCCGGGTGGTGATCATAGAGATGAATGGACAGATCCGGCAAAGCCAGCAGGGGCTCGACGTGGGTGAGCCTGGAGCGTTGCCGTGTATCCACGACCACCAAAAGCCGCACCGCCTGCAGGTCAATGTCTTTCAAGCTTTTGAAATTGAAGAGATACATGGCGCTCTGGATGAAATAATCCTTGAGCGAGCTTTCCTGGGTGCCGGGGAAGACCAGGGCGGCGTCCGGATAGAGCTTGCTGACCGCGATCATGGCGGCCAGGGCGTCGAAATCCGCATTGGCGTGGCAGGTGATGACCGTTTTAAAAGAAGTGGGCTGGGTCATGGCTTAGGACCGGGGGTGAAATTTGCGGTGCAGGGCGACCATGCGGGCCGATTGCACATGGGTGTAGATTTCCGTGGCCATGATGTCGCTGTGACCGAGCAGGATCTGCACGGTGCGCAGATCGGCCCCGCCTTCCAGCAGGTGCGTGGCGAACGAGTGGCGCAGAGTGTGCGGCGAGACCGGACGCGTGATGCCGGCCTCCAGCGCGTAGCGGCGCAGCAGCTTCCAGACGCCCTGTCGGGACAGGCCAAGGCCGGAGCGATTGAGAAATACGGTGTCGGTCTTGGGGCCGAACAGGGGGCGCCACTGGCGCAGGAACGAGAGCATGAAGCTGACCGCGGAGTCGTGCAGAGGCACGTATCGCTCCTTGCTGCCCTTGCCCAGCACGCGCAAAAGCCCGGCCTGGGGATCAAAGTCGGGTGCGGTCAGGGAGACCAGTTCGGACACGCGCAGTCCGCAGGCGTAGAGGAGTTCGAGCATGGTCCGGTCGCGAAAACCCAGCGGGGTGTTCAAGGCGGGGCGGTCCAAGAGGGCGGTGACCTCATCCCGGGACAGGACTTCCGGCAGTTTGCGGACCAGTTTGGGGCTGTCCAGCAGAGCGGCGGGGCTGGAGGCGAGGTGGCGTTCCTGCACCAGAAATTCGAAAAAACCGCGTAAACTTGAGATGTTGCGGGCCATGGACGTGTTTTTCAGACCCTTGCGCCGCAGATGCACCATATAAAGGAAGAGGGTGTGTTCATCGATCTGATGCAGGCTGCCGCCAAGTTCCGACAAAAAATCCCGGAAAAAAAGCAGATCCGAACCATAGGCCTCGACGGTTTTTTCGGCCAATCCGCGAATGACGGTCAGATGCTGGAGATAGGCGTCGATTTCTTCGTGCATTCCCGGCAAGGTACATCTGCCCCCTTGCCTGCACAAGCTGAAAAAGGTAGCTTTTTCAACCAATGCCCAAACCAAGCGCCTCTCAGGCATATCTCAGTCTGGGGTCCAATATCGGAGACCCCGTGGCCAATGTGAAGCAGGCCATCAAAGCCCTGGACAGCGCCCCCGGCCTTGAGGTGGACGCCGTGTCCCCGATTTTCCGGACGGAGCCGCAGGGGGTGCGTGACCAGGACTGGTTCGCCAACTGCGTGGTACGTCTGAATGTTCGTGCTTCGTATTCCCCCGAAGAGCTGCTTGGCGTCCTGGCAGGAATTGAGACACAGATGGGCCGGGTCCGCGCGAAGCGTTGGGGACCACGGGTCATAGATATCGACATCCTCCTTTACGGAGACATGCAGTGGAATTCGCCCACGCTTCAAATCCCTCATCCACGCATGACCGAGAGGGCTTTTGTGCTCGTCCCGCTCATGCATCTGGCTCCGGATATCCGCATCCGGGACTTTTATCCATCACAGTGGCTGTCCCGGCTTCCGTATCGCCTTGAAGGAGATCGGATCTTGCAGGCCACCAACGTTATTTCCGAGGTGAACAATGCTTAAATTTGTCATTCTGGCTGCAGTCTGCTTCATCCTTTACAAACTGGTGACCAATGACAAGAAAAAGAAGGTCGAGGTCAAACACAAGCAGGAAGAGAAACTGGCCAAGGAAGGAGTGCTGGTAAAGGACCCTGTCTGCGGGACCTACGTTTCCAAGGATTCGGACATCAGAATCAAGGAAGGGGAAGAGGTGCGCTGTTTCTGCAGTTACGAATGCCGGGACAAATATCTGAAAATGATCGATTAGAAGGAGGACGCTATGCAATTCTTCATCGATACGGCGAACTTGACCGAGATCAAGGCCGCCATGGAAATGGGACTCGTGGACGGGGTGACCACCAACCCTTCGCTCATGAGCAAGGAAGCGGATGACTGGCGCGACATCGCCGGCACAATCTGCAAGCTGGTCCCGGGGCCGGTCAGTCTTGAGGTTATCGCGCTCGATACCGAAGGCATGGTGCGTGAAGCCAAGGATCTGGTGCAGTTCGGGCCCAATGTCGTGGTCAAGGTGCCCATGACGGCAGAAGGGCTCAAAGCCGTGCGCATCTTGAAATCCATGGACATCGAGACCAACGTGACCCTGATTTTCTCCGCCGCCCAGGCCTTGCTTGCGGCCAAGGCGGGGGCGGCCTACGTCAGCCCGTTCTTGGGTCGGCTCGACGATGTCGGTCAGGACGGCATGGAGTTGGTGCACCAGATTATGGGCATCTTCGGCAATTACGGATTCACCACGCAGATCATCGCGGCCAGCATACGCAGCCCTTTGCACGTGCTCGACGCAGCCATGGCCGGAGCCCACATCGCCACGGTCCCGTACAAGATCCTGACCCAGCTTATCGACCATCCCTTGACCGACAAGGGCATTGCCGCGTTTCTCAAGGATTGGGAGAAGAAAGGCAAATAACGACACCTGCACGCAGTGAAGCAAAAAAGCCCGTGGCCAATGCCTCGGGCTTTTTTGCTTGTGGGACGTTGCTGAATTCCCCGCAGGCGGAAAATGACAGTCTCAACACCGTGCCGTGGCGTTTAGTGCCGCGCAGGATAATGGGATGGACCCGTCCCATTATTCTGCGTTGGGCATGACGAATGCGCCTGTCGAACGAAGCGATTTGAACACAGAACGGAAGCGATCAAAATCAACCCGGCACATTCGATTGCGAGAGGGGTCCGGCGTTTTTGGCCACATTTTTACCCGTTTTTTTTGACACATAATGAAAATTATGTTAACTTTAAAAAAACCAAGGTTGAGCAATGTCGCGGCATTGCCTATGTCGCTTCTCTTTTGTTATGATCCACATCGGTGCATGGCAAAAAACGACCGCTGTTTTGTGACCATCCGCTGATCCTGTGCAACTGAATCAGCTGTCTGAAATGAATCTGCAACCTGAGGTCTACCCATGAAATGCTGCGTCCGGTTCCTTTTGATTGCCTTGACGGTGTTGTTTGTCGGCGTGCCTGCCTGGGCCGAGACCCAGGACAATTCAACTCCCGGCATCGCCAGGCCCGTGCAGGAACAACAACCCAAGACCATACCTGCGGCCGGTATTCCCCAGGAGGACTCGCCCGGCAAGTTTCCTCTCGACATTCAAAGCAGAGGTTCCGATCAAAGTGGCACCCTGCTTTCGTACAAGCTCAAAGAAGAGGTCATCGCCAGCAGGCTGTTTGAACTGAAAGTTTCGGACAAAAAGAAATTTGTCCTGCATGTACTCACCCAGGCCGAATTTCCCGATCGCCCCGGCATCGCCTCTCAGTATTCTATTGTTCTTGTATATCAAGAAGATGCAGGTACGTTGGCCTATTATTTAAACCATTATCAGGGGCAGGTTCATACCGAGGGGGTTGCAGCGGAGATGCAGAAAATTCTGGAATGGACGTACACGAATCTCAAGCGATATCATTATCTTCTTGAGGAATGACGCTCATCTTCCGAACGAAAAAAGGTTCCCGGACTTGGCCGTTTCGTGCCGACTGCCGCAGAAAGACAATGGTCGTCCGGGACAACTCGTATCCTTCCGGCACCATGACGACTTCTACGCCGTCACGAATACCGATCACAGCCCTGGCCAGAACCATGCCCGGCTGCAGGCCGTCCAGGCTGAGTTCGACTTCGTCTTGATCGAGATCGAGCAGCACCGCTTCAAAGGCCTTGACCAAAGTTTGTGAATACAGGCTGTTGCGTCGCATCCTGGCCAGGATTTCGGCATTTTCGAGCTGCGCGTAGCCGGCCAGGCGATATTCCAGGACCATGGCCAGAAGGGTCGCTTCCATGGAGATGGCCGGCCGCTCCGCAGGTTCCGCGGATTCGGGCAGCAAACACAGATGCAGGGCGTTGGCATATTCACGCAGAACATTCGCAACCTCTTGCAATTGCGGCAGGTGCCGAACCCATTCCACCGCGTGTTCCGGGTGTCTTGCGAAAATCAGGAGTTCATCGTCCGTGAGCGTTTGCCCACGGACGATTTTTTCCAGTACAGTCGGCGGCAGGACGATAAGCCCTATGATGGAAAGCAGGATCGCGGTCTCGGTGATTGTCGGCATCGGATTTTGAGCTTTTTGCCCAAGGCTGCGCAGCAAAGGCAGCAGCGGACTGATCACTCCGCGAACGTCGCCGCGCAGCCAGCACACAAGCTCATGCACGGCCTTGGCGAAGATGGCGTGAACCTCGTGCATGTTGCCGGCCGAAGTCGAGATGCGCTTGTAGTGATCGACGCCTTCCTGCACGGCCGCGCCGAGCGTGGCTTCCTCGCAGGATGCGGGCAGCACGTGATGGATCTTGCCCGAATTGATCGCTCTCATCAGGCTCGCAACGTCCATGGGCGAACGGCTCACGAGCACGCGGGTCGTCTCCGGGCAAAGCGTGCGGACCTCGGCCAGAAAATCGATACCGTCCATCTCCGGCATGGAAAATTCGGCCAGGACCAGCGCATACGGCCCCTCTTCCCTGATTCGCTGCAAGCCGAGGCGGGGTCCCAGGGCGATGTGGGTCTCGAAACTCTTGCGCAGCTTGCGCTGCATGGCCGTCAGGGACTTGCCGTCTGAATCCACGATTAAAATGGAACTCATGAGTTCACCTCTTTGCTGGGCTTTCTGTCCGAAACCACCGGGCAGGCCGGGGGCCGTGCGTTGCTGCCCTTGACCCGGCTCACTCCGGAACTGACCATTTCCCGGACCTGATGCATGAAGACGCCGTAGGCATAGCCGCCCTGCTCCATTTCTTTGAGCCGTTTTTCCCACTCGCCGGTCAGTTCGGGAGACGCCACCTGTGGAATCATGGAGCAGACCACGTCCACCGCCCAGCAGCCGAGATCCGTGGCCACGAGACGCTTGCCGTCCTTGCCGATATACTTCCTGGCGAGCAGGGTTTCAATGATCTGGGCGCGGGTGGCCGGGGTGCCGAGGCCGCGCTCTTTCATGGCGTCCCGGAGCTCTTCGTCATCGATCAGCTTGCCCGCCGTCTCCATGGCCGCCAGCAGCGTGGCATCGGTGAAATGCGCCGGGGGCTTGGTCTTGTGCGCGACCAGATCAAGGCTCTGCGCCGTGACGGCCGCGCCCTTGCGCAGGTTCGGCAGGGGGTTGTCCTCGGACGCGCGCCAGGGCTCGGCCTCAAGCCAGCCCTTGTCCTGGAATATCTTGCCCGTGGCCCGGTAGCGATGCCCTTCCACCCCGATCCACAGCGTTGAGCTGGCAAAGGTGGCGTCATCCATGAAGGCCGCCGCGAAACGCCTGCAGATCATTTCATAGATGGCCCACTCCTCTTTGCCCAGCGTCGCCGGATTGGCGCGCAGGGTTGTGGGGATGATGGCGTGGTGATCCGAGACCTTCTTGTCGTTGACGCATTCGAATTTCTTCTTTGCGTCCTTGATGTTGGCTGCGGCCGACTGCGAAATTTCGGGAAAATGGGCGTAGACCGCGCGCATGTTCTCCAGGCATTCGGCGAAAAGCTCTTTGGTCAGATACCTGGAATCCGTTCGCGGATAGGTGATGAGCTTTCTTTTTTCGTAGAGGTCCTGGGCGATGGAGAGCGTCTGCTGGGCCGAAAAACCAAGCCGCGAGTTGGCTTCTTTCTGCAGATTGGTCAGGTCGAAGAGCAGGGGCGGTTTTTGTCTGCCCTTCTTCTTTTCCATTTCAAGAACCGCCCCATCCTTTCCGGCGCAGGCCTGGACCACGGTCTGCCCTTCCTCCACCTGCCAGATCTTGGAGTCCTTGAAATCCGGAGCCGCGAACCAGGTCGCCTTGAACGTCTCACCCTCGTGCGCGAACTCGCCTTCCACGGTCCAGTAATCCCGAGGCAGGAAGTTTTCAATCTCGCGCCTGCGTTCAACCAGTAGTTTGAGAACCGGCGTCTGCACCCGCCCGACAGTGATCAGGCTGCCCGCGCGCAAGGTGAAGAGACGGGAGAAATTCATGCCCACCAGCCAGTCGGCCTCGGCTCGGGCAAAGGCGGCGTGCCCCAGATTTCTTTTTTCCTCTCCGCTGACCATGCCGGCGAAAGCCTTTTGCAGACCTTTTTCGGTCATGTCGTTGGCCCAGAGGCGTTTTATCGGCTTGGTGCTTCCGGCCAGCAGGTAGATACGGCGAAAGATGAGTTCCCCCTCCCGGCCCGCGTCCGTGGCGTTAACGACGGAATCGATATCGTCGTCGAGCAGGAAATTGCGGATAATTTCGTACTGCTTGGCCGTGGACGGAAGAATTCCCAGGGTGAAACGCGAAGGCAGCATGGGCAATTGGCGCATGGACCAGCGGCCGGACCATGCCGGGTTCTGTTCGGCCGGTTCGGCGATGTTGACCAGATGCCCAACGGCCCAGGTGACTATGTGTCCCGGACCTTGCAGAAAGCCGTCCCCGCGTCCCTTGACGCCAAGGACACCTGCCAGCTCGCGGGCCACGGAGGGCTTTTCGGCTATGATCAGCGTTCTGGGCACATGAACCTCTTTACCCGCAACAGACGAGCAATCCTGTGTAGCTTCGTAATCGCAGCAGGATTTTCATCGAGAAAAAATCCCTGCGCACGCGAATGCGCAGGGATTTGAAGGGCTGTGCAATGCATTCAGGAGAACAGTTCCGGACGGCCGGTGATCTTGCGCACCAGGTCGCGGTAGTCCTGGGAGCCGTGCGAGCCCGGCGCGTATTCGAAAATGGTTTTTCCGTATGCCGGGGATTCCGAGAGCCGCACATTGTAGCGGATGGGCGTGCAGACGTATTCCCCGTACAGGTCTTTGAGCTTATCCAGGATGGCGTCGGGGTTCTTGATGCGCTTGTCCAAAAAGGTCGGCAGGATGTAGTTCAGTGCCACTTCACTGCGGTATTTCTGGATGGACGAGAGGTTTTTCAAGAATTCAACCAGTCCTTGAAGTGTCATGACTTCCAGGGAAACAGGCGTAATGAGTTCAAAGACATAGAAGAGAACATTGACCGTCAGCGGGTCCCAGCCCGGAGAGGTATCGACGATGACGAAATCGAAATCCTTTTCAACGGGCTCCAGGGCCTCGACCAGGGTCAGCTCGCCGCCGAAATCCTTGCGGTCGATCATGCGTTTAACGCCCGCAAGCGACCTTCCGCCGGCCAGCAGCCATAAATTTTCCCGGGCCTGAACAATGGTTTCGGCAGCAGGCAGTTCGCCTGTGACCAGTTCCGTCAGTCCTGCCTGGGTTTTTTGCCCCAACAGATAGGAAGCCTGGCCCTGGGTATCCGTATCGACCAGCAAAACCTTGTAACCGGCCAGGGCGAGGCCTGCGGCCAGGTTGACGGAGGTGGTGGTTTTTCCCACGCCGCCCTTGCTCAAAGTCACGCCTATTCGGCGCGGCCCGGTTTTTGGAGCTTCCGCTTCAGGGGCCGGCTCAGGCGCCGGTTCAAAAAGCGGGAATCGATGGCCGCAGGCTCTGCATTGCGCCACGGTGGCACCCACAGGTATCTTTGATTCATCGATGTTGTGCTCTTTTTTGCACTGCGGACAGATCACCTTCATTGACAGCCTCCTGCCGTAACTTCATTTTTTCTCGAGAATTTTTTTGATGATGGAGCTCTGGGCCCCTTTTTCCTCGATTTCCCTGAGCAACGTATTGACCGCGTAATTGACCAGATTGGATTTGGACGCCTTTCCTTTCGCCCCGGCAGGTAGCAAACGCTTCAGGATCACCTTGGCCTGGGTCAAACCGTCAAACACATCTTCGCGCAAATAATGGGTCGTTTTCTTCGTGCTGGCTCCCGCCTTCGATTTCAAGGGCAGGACTTTTTTTCTGGCTGCAGGCTGCGGAGTCTTGGGTGCCAGGCAGGCATGAATCAGGGAATCAAGCTCTTCCAGGCCGGGCACGGCCGCAAGGTTTCTGTCTTCCCGGAAAAGTTCGCCGAGAATGTCGTGCTGTTCGCGTGTGCTCATCTGTTTTCCCGCTTCAAGATTTTGTTGCGACGCTTGAAAGGACCGAACTCTTGATTTCGCTGACGACCCTGGTCATCCAGTCTATATATCCGGAATCATGGGTGTTTATGATCTCCATGCCGCAAATGAGGGTATCCCCTTCGTAGGGCGAGATATGCACGATCCTGACGTCGACGTGGAACGAGCGGTCCGGAAAGATGATCTGTACCCCGTTCAAAACGCTGCCGATCACGAAGGCGTCGGGGCTCGTCACCAAAAGTCCGATGCCGTACATGGACAGGTCCTTTACGGAATGTTTCAGCCCGTCATGATTCATGGTCACAAGCCCATGGGGCACCGGTACGCGAAAAGATTTGCGCACGACCTTCTTTCCCTCGTTATCGCAGGCGATAAGCAGGCTTGAATCGTCGCCTGTCCGAGCCGTTTTCGCGCCCGTATCGTCTTGTCCTACCTTGCTGTTCATGCAACACCTCCAAAGACCGTGGCTGGCAATTTATCCATGACCCGATGCCGGGCCGATGTATTTCGGCAGGCAACGATTGGCAATGATGTATTATTGCCCTTGATTTTATTGAAAATCAATCCCTCGACGCAAACGTAAAAAATCGCGAAAAGCACAGTTCGGCGGCCGTGAATCTGCAGAAATTCCGGAGGAACATGTACAGACTCAAAATTATAAGCGTAGGCAAACTCAAGAAAAATTACTACCTTGACGCTATTGCTCACTACGCAAAAATGCTCAAGCCAGTCGTGCGTATCGATGTCCAGAATGTCAAGGATTGCCCGCGGGCCGAAGGGGCCCAAAGAAAACGCCTGGAGTCCTTGCGCATCCTGGAGAAAGTAGGCCCCAAGGACACTCTGGTGGCCCTGCACGAGACGGGAAAGCTCTTCACATCGCTGGATTTCGCCTCATTTTTGCGCCCGTTGCTTGAAAATCCCGTCGGGGAGTGCTGTTTCGTTATCGGCGGGGCGCTGGGGCTGTCGCCGGAGCTGTTGGCCCGATCCCAGGTCCAGCTCAGTCTGAGCCCGCTTACCATGCCGCACGAACTGGCCCAGGTGGTGCTTTACGAGCAGCTTTTCCGGGCCACGACCATCATGGCCGGGAGGACGTACCATTATTGATCGTAATTGTTGGGCATATTTTGGAATAAATGCCTTTTTCCGCTCTTATACGGTTCGCGCCATTTCCCTGAATCCGATCTCCTGCTCCGCCAGTCCTCGGCACAGTTCCCCGAAAGCCACGTCCAAAAGCCGAACCCTCTCCCCTGTCTCGCCGCCGGTGACGGTCAGGGTTATGTCCAGTTCAGGCGTCATGCCGACGGTCGAGGCCAGGGACTTGATGTAGACCCGGGGATGCCTTGGAACCACCTTGCGCAAGATCGGTTCCAGAAGGGATTCGTCGTTGCAGCGCACGCGCAGGGCCCGGCAGAGGGACCCCCCGTCGCCGAAGGTCTGATTCATGAACTCCTGCAGGGAGGACTCAATGATGTTTTTGAGTTCCGAGGGTACTCCCGGCAGCGAGATGATGGCGGTCCGCCCCGTCCGCAGCAGCACGCCGGGCGCGGTCCCGCCCGGGTTGAAGAGTGGCACGGAGCCCCTGGGCAGCCAGGCCATTTTTTCGCGGCCCGGGTTGAGTCCGCCCTGGGCCATGATGCCCGAGGCATGAAATTTGTCGTACTGCTCCTTGACCATGCGCAAGGCTTCGGGATGCAATTCAAGCGGCAAGCCCAGCCCTTGGGCCACGGCGGACAGGGTCAGATCGTCGGCTGTCGGGCCGAGCCCGCCGGACGTGAAGATGACGTCCGCCCCACGTTCCAGCGCGCGCCCGACCTCGGCCGCGATTTCATCCACATCGTCGCGCAGCATGGTCCCGCGCGCCACATGCCCTCCCCTGGAGTTGATCAGTCTGCAGAGCCAACTCGTATTGGTATCCTGGATGTCGCCGATGAGAATTTCATTGCCGATGACCAGAATCTCCACAATCGCCGAATAGGTCATGCTTTCCCCCTGTGCCGAAATTGTCCCGTTGCCACGGCTCACATACCTGCAGGCCCATGCCCCGACAATAAAAAAGGGAGCATCCGAAGACGCTCCCTCGCTTGGTGCCGGATTTTGGAGTCTATTTGACCTTGCCGGCCTTCCAGGCCTGAATCAGCTGATCGTAATCAACCGTTTCGCCCTTGGGCTTCTCGTTCTCAAGCTTGGGCTTGGGAGCGCCGGGCTGGTCGAGCCAGTACTGCTCGTCCCGGGGCTCGTTCATTTTCGGGCCGCAATCGCCCTGAACATTGGCGCGCTCCAGGCGTTCCAGAATCTTGTCCTGTTCGGCGGCCAGGTTGTCCATGGCGGTTTCAGGGGTGACTTCACCGGAGACGGCTTCACCGATGTTCTGCCACCACAGCTGGGCCAGTTTGGGGTAATCGGGCACGTTGGTGCCGGTGGGCGTCCAGGCCACGCGGGCCGGGCTGCGATAGAACTCAACCAGACCGCCGAGCATGGGGGCGCGGTCCGTGAAGGACTGATGACGGATGTCGGAATCGCGAACCGGGTTCAGGCCGACATGGGCTTTCTTGAGCGAGGTCGACTTGGCCACGCAGAACTGCGCGAAGAGCCAGGCGGCCTTGCGGCGATCAACAGGAGTGCTCTTCAGGAGCGTCCAGGAACCGCAGTCCTGATAGCCGAGCTTCTGCCCTTCTTCCCAGTACGGGCCATGAGGGGAGGGAGCCATGCGCCACTTGGGCGTGCCGTCGTCGTTGACCACGGGTGTGCCCTTCTCGACCATGGAGGCCGTGAAGGCGGTGTACCAGAAGATCTGCTGGGCCACGTTGCCCTTGGCCAGGCTTGGCAGGGACTGATAGAAGTCCATGCCCAGGGCGCCGGGAGGTGCATAGAGACGCAGCCAGTCCATGTACTTGCGCAGGGCGTACTTGGCGGCCGGGCCGTTGGCTGCGCCGCCACGGGATACGCTGGCGCCGACAGGACGGCAGCCGTCCACGCGGATGCCCCATTCATCGACGGGCACGCCGTTGGGGATGCCCTTGTCGCCGGCTCCGGCCATGGACAGCCATGCGTCGGTAAAACGCCAGCCAAGATCGGGAGCCTTCTTGCCGTAATCCATGTGACCGTAAATGGCCTTGCCGTCGATTTCCTTGACGTCGTTGGTGAAGAATTCGGCGATGTCTTCGTAGGCGGACCAGTTGACCGGCACGCCCAGCTCATAGCCGTATTTGGCCTTGAACTTTTCTTTGAGTTCGGGACGCTGGAACCAGTCGTAACGGAACCAGTACAGGTTCGCGAACTGCTGGTCGGGCAGCTGATAGAGCTTACCGTCGGGGCCGGTGGTGAAGGATTTGCCCATGAAGTCGTCGATGTCGAGGGTCGGCAGGGTCACGTCCTTGCCTTCGCCCGCCATCCAGTCCGTCAGGTTGACCACTGCGCCGTAGCGGAAATGCGTGCCGATGAGGTCGGAGTCGTTGACGTAACCGTCGAAAACGTTCTCGCCGGACTGCATCTGGACCTGCAGCTTCTCAATGACGTCACCTTCCTGGATCAGGTCATGAGTGACCTTGATGCCAGTGATGTCATAGAATGCCTTGGCCATGACCTTGGACTCATATTCATGAGTGGGAATTGTTTCGGAGACAACCTTGATCTCCAGGCCCTTGAAGGGGGCGGCCGCTTTCATGAACCATTCCATTTCCTTCATCTGCTCATCTTTGCTGAGCGTCGAAGGCTGAAACTCCTCTTCGATCCATTTTTTCGCCGCCGCCTTCTGGGCCGCCTCATCGGCAAAGCCTAAAGTGGTGACGCCCAGGAACGCCGCGATGAGCATTCCGGTTAAGAGAACACGTCGAACTTGCATACGGACCTCCATTTGCGGTTATTACAATAAACCCCAAAACGCCGCTTCCGCCCTGCTCCTGTCACCGCGCTGGTGTCCTGATCTCAACCCCAGCGCATGACGGCGACAAGAAAAAGCACGGATATCATGGTAGCGATCCAGACAGCCAGTTCCGTCAGGCCAAGCCAGGCCAGATGGATGTATGCGCTACCCAGAAGGCTTATGAACAGACGGTCCCCACGGGTGGTGACCAAGGGCAGAAATCCCTGGCGGGCAATGCTCGGAGAGATGATCTGCCAGATGGTCATGCTGATGAGCATGAGCACGATGAAAATGAAAAATCCTGCCGTGACAGGCGTCCAGGCCATCCAGGCGATATTCATGGCTGCCCTCCTAAACCCGGCCCAGGGCGAAGCCCTTGGCCAGATGGTTGCGTACAAACCAGATGACCAGAGCGCCGGGCACGATGGTCAGGATGCCGGCCGCTGCCAGGAGGCCCCAGTCCAGGCCCGAGGCGCTGACCGTGCGGGTCATGGTCGCGGCGATGGGTTTGGCCACGGTGGTGGTCAGGGTACGGGCCAGAAGCAGCTCGACCCAGCTGAACATGAAGCAGAAGAACGCGGTCACGCCGATGCCGGCACGGATGAGCGGGATGAAGACGGCCAGGAAGAAACGCGGGAAGCTGTACCCGTCGATGAAAGCCGTCTCGTCGATCTCGCGCGGCACTCCGGACATGAACCCTTCCAGAATCCAGACCGCCAGCGGCACGTTGAAGAGGCAGTGCGCCAGGGCCACAGCGATGTGCGTATCGATCAGATTGAAGGTCGAATAGAGCTGGAAGAACGGCAGCAGAAAGACGGCCGGAGGAGCCATGCGGTTGGTCAGCAGCCAGAAGAAGACGTGCTTGTCGCCGATGAAACGGAAGCGCGAGAAGGCGTAGGCGGCGGGCAGCGCCGTGACCAGCGAGATGACCGTATTGATGCTGACATAGATCATGGTGTTGATGTAACCCGAATACCAGGACGGATCCGAGAAAATCTTGGCATAATTGCCCAGGGTCATGGAACTCGGGAATAGCTCGAAGGAGCGCATGATGTCCGCGTTGGTGCGCAGAGACATGTTCAGCATCCAGTAAATGGGCAGCAGCAGGAGCGTGAGATAGAAAATCAGGACGAAATGACGTTTTCTCATGACTTGTCTCCCGTGCCCACGGCCTGCAGAGCCTGATAGAAAAGCCAGCAGAAAAGCAGGACAATAAGGAAGTAGATGATGGAGAAGGCCGCGGCCGGCCCGAGATCCATGGCCGTCGAGAGCTTGACCAGATAGATGGACAGAAAGGTTGTGGCGTTGCCGGGTCCGCCGCCGGTCAGCACAAAGGGTTCGGCATAGATCAGGAAGCTGTCCATGAAGCGGAGCAGCACCGCGATGGTCAGCACCCCGCGCATCTTCGGGAGCTGGATGAAGCGGAACACGGCCCAGCGGCTGGCCCCGTCGATCTTTGCCGCCTGATAGTAGGCGTCGGGGATGGAGCGCAGACCCGCGTAGGCCAGCAGAACCACCAGCGGCGTCCAGTGCCAGACCTCCATGAGCATGACCGTGATCCAGGCATGCAGGGGATTGGCGGTGTGGTCGAAGCTCAGCCCCAGACTGTTGATGGTCGCCCCGAAGAGGCCGATGTCAGGCCGGGTGAAGATGATCCAGATGGTCCCGATGACGTTCCAGGGAATGAGCAGCGGCAAGGCCAGGAGCACCAGGCAGGCTGAAGCGGTCCAGCCCTTGGCCGGCATGGTCAGGGCGATGGCGATGCCGAGCGGAATCTCGATCAGAAGGACCAGGCCCGAAAAGATGAGCTGTTTGACGAGCGCGTCATGCAGGCGGGAATTGGTCAGCATCTCGCGAAACCATTCCGTGCCGACAAAAATGCTCTGACCGGGCCCAAGGATGTCCTGAACCGAATAGTTGACCACGGTCATCAGCGGGATGATGGCGCTGAAAGCCACGATGACGAAGACGGGCAGGATAAGAAACCAGGCCCTGTTGTTTTCCCATTTTTCCACGCCCACCTCCTACTTGACCAGATACTGGTCGCGAAAAAGCTTGGTCCGCTGCGGCGGAAAGACAACCCAGCAGCTGTCGGCCGGAATGGGCCGCCCTTCGGGGACCCTGACCTTGAGCTTGGATGAGCCCGACTCCACGGTCACGATGCGGCTGCTGCCTTCGAACTCGACAGAGACGATTCGTCCGGCCACGGCCCCGTCACGGGGCGCGTCCGACAGTTCGAGGTACAGCGGGCGGATGCCGATCTTAAATTCGCCCTGTCCCGCCTTGGCGGCTACGGCCGGATCAAGGGGGATGCTGCCGCAATCGAGCACGGCCTGGTTTCCCTCAATCGTGCACGGCAAGAGATTCATGCCCGGACTGCCGATGAAATACCCGACAAAGGTATGCGCCGGGTCCTCAAAGAGCTCGTCCGGCGAGCCGATCTGCAGGAGCGCGCCATCGTACATGATGACGATATTGTCGGCAAAGGTCATGGCTTCGGTCTGATCGTGGGTCACGTAGATGAGCGTCAGTCCGAATTGCTGGTGGATTTCCTTCAATTTGCGGCGCAGCTGCCATTTGAGGTGCGGGTCGATGACGGTCAGGGGCTCGTCAAAAAGAATGGCGGCCACGTCTTTTCGCACCAGTCCCCGGCCGAGGGAAATCTTCTGCTTGGCGTCGGCGGCCAGGCCGCTGGCCCGTTTGTTCAGGTAGGGGCTCAGGTCCAGGATCTCCGCGATCTCATGCACCCGTGCGCGCACCTCGCCCTCCTCCACCTTGCGGTTGCGCAGCGGAAAGGCCAGATTGTCGAAAACCGTCATGGTGTCGTAGAGCACCGGGAACTGAAAGACCTGCGCGATGTTGCGTTTTTCCGGCGGCAATTTGGTCACGTCCTTGCCGTCGAAGAGCACACGCCCCTGGCTTGGGGTCAACAGGCCCGAGATGATGTTGAGCATGGTGGTCTTGCCGCACCCGCTGGAACCCAGCAGCGCGTAAGCGCCCCCGTCTTCCCAGACCGTCTGCACTTTCTTGATTGCGAAATCGTCATCGCTGGCGGGTTTGGACCGGTAGCTGTGGGCGATGTTCTCAAGTTCGATTTTGGCCATGAAAAAATCCTTTATTTGGCGCTTTGGGCGCACGTGGCGGGACATGCAGGTGCCTTGACCAGACGGTCGTCCTCACCGAACACGTAGACATCGCAAGGACGGACAAAGACTGAAATTTCCTGCCCGACCTTGTAGGTTCTCACTCCCTGCTCCTGCAGGACCAGGGACCTGTTGCGATAGTGGAAATGCACAAAGGTTTCGGAGCCGTTGATTTCGGCCAGTTCGACAACGGTGCGGATCTCCACGTCCTCGCTGGTCTTGCGAGTGAGATTGAAATGGTGCGAGCGGATGCCGAATTTGTAGACGCCCGGAGTCAGGTCGCACAGATGCCCGCTCAGGGGCAGATCGATGCCTATGCGCAGATGGGCCTTGGCCGAATCGACCTCGGCGGTGATGAAATTGATGGGCGGATCGCTGAAGACTTCGGCGACCTGCGTCGTGGCCGGGTGATGGTAGACGTCGGCCGTGGGGCCGGTCTGCAGCACCCTGCCCTCGTGCATGATGATGATGTTGCCGCCGAGCATGAGGGCCTCGGTGGGCTCGGTCGTGGTGTAGACCACGATGGACTCGCGCTGGCCGAAGATCTGCTGCAATTCGTCGCGCAATTCCTCGCGCAGCTTGTAGTCGAGGTTGACCAGGGGTTCGTCCAGAAGCAGAAGCTGGGCCTCCTTGACCAGGGCCCGTGCAATGGCCGTGCGCTGCTGCTGGCCGCCGGAGAGTTCGGCCGGAAGACGGTCGAGCAACGGTTCAAGATGCAGCATCCGGGCTGTCTCCATGACCCGCTTCGTGATCTCGGCCTTTGGCATCCCTGCAATGCGCAGAGGCGAGGCGATGTTGTCGAAAATTGTCTGGGATGGGTAGTTGATGAACTGCTGGTAGACCATGGCAATGCTGCGGCGGCGTACCGACACGCCAGTCACGTCCTTGCCGTGGGCCAGGACCTTGCCCTTTGAAGGACGATCAAGCCCGGCCATGATGCGCAAGAGTGAGGTCTTGCCGGCCTGGGTGCGGCCCAGCAGCACATATCGCTGGCCTGTTTCAAAATTGAGCGAAATGTCTTTGAGGTACGTTTCGCCGTCCACGATTCTGTCAATGGAATCAAGCTGAAGCCCCATGCGGCTCCTCCGTGGCAGGGTATGAATTCCGGCATCTGGATGAAGGCCGGAGCGTGTTCAAAAGCCCATAGCAAACGAAAATATTTTTCTCAACTGAAAAAGAAAATTGGTCAGTTAACCTATTTTTTTTCGTAAACACTCAAATTTCCGAATCTTCATCGACGTGCAGTTTCACGTTCCCGCGTTTCATCTGCTCAAGCACGCTCGCCGGCGGCGTCTTGTCCGTGAACAGGGAGTCGATTTCCTCGATGTTGCCCAGGCGCACCATGGCGTTGCGACCGAATTTGGTATGGTCCGTGACCAGGAAGACCTGTCTGGAATTTTCCATGATGGCCCTGGCCGCGCGCACTTCCCGGTAGTCGAAGTCAAGCAGCGTGCCATCCATGTCGATGCCGCTGATGCCGATGATCCCGAAGTCGACCTTGAACTGGCGGATGAAGTCGATGGCCGCCTCGCCGACGATGCCTCCGTCATGATGCCGGATCAGGCCGCCGGCCACGATAATCTCCACCTCCGGGTTTCCCGTCAGGATGGAGGCCACATTGAGGCTGTTGGTGATGACTCGCAGGTTCTTGTGTCCGCCCAGGGCCCGGGCCACCTCTTCGGTGGTGGTGCCGATGTTGATGAAGAGCGACGACTTGTTGGGGATGGCCCTGGCCACCATCTGCCCGATGACCCGCTTTTCGGCCAGGCAGAGCACTTTTCGGTCCAGGTAGTCCATGTTCTCCGTGCTCAGGCATGGCCCCGCCCCGCCGTGATAGCGCTGCACGAGGCCCTTGGCGTTCAGGGTGTTGATGTCCCGGCGCACGGACTGCGGGGTGATGCCGAAATGGTCGGCCAGGGATTGGATGGTGGCGAAACCCGTCTCCCGGACCATGCGGATCATTTCGGCATGGCGTTGACGGACCGTGACATGCCGGGCTCCCGTGTCCTGGCCTTCGCTTTTGTCGGGGCGGGCGTTATGCATACCTACTCCTTTCGTTTCCGAAAAAAAAACTACATGAAGTGTCGTTTTAAGAAAAAAATTCTGGCAGAATGCACCGGCTCATGTTAAAAAATCTCCCCAGAAGGCGGCATGCTCCGCGAAAGCTGTTAACATGGCTTGTTTCCCATTGCCAGCATGATTTCCCAGCACCCGAACGCACGCCGGAAGTGCGTAGGCCAAGATTTCATCTTTTCGTTTGTTTTCGTATTCTTATTTTTTTGACTCTTCTTAAGGATATCCATGACCATACTTACAACCCGGGTTCTCATCATCGGTGCCGGTGTCACCGGCGCGGGATTGCTGCGCGATCTCGCTCTGCGCGGGGTGCAGGCGCTTCTGATCGAACAGCGCGACGTCAATTCAGGCGCATCCGGCGGGAACCACGGCCTCTTGCACAGCGGCGCGCGCTATGTGGCCTCGGATGTGGAGGCTGCGGTCGAATGCAGGGAAGAAGGCGACATCCTGCGCCGACTCGCGCCGCAGTGCATAGAGGACACCGGAGGGCTTTTTGTGGCCGTGCGCGGAGACGACGAAAAGTATGCCTCTGATTTTTCCGCTCTTTGCGCCAAAAGCGGCGTTCCCTGCCGTGGACTGGAATTGAGCACGGCCCGCGCCATGGAACCCGCCCTGTCGGAGAATCTCATCGCCGCCTTTGCGGTGCAGGACGGCGCGGTGGATCCGTTCATGCTCTCCCTCGATAACATCGCCCAGGCCTTGAGCCTGGGGTGCTTTGTGCGCCGCAATCTCGCCGCCGTGTCCATGGAAGTGCAGGACGCACGCGTCACCCTTGTGCGCTGCCGGGATATAACCACAGGCGCCGAGGTCCTGATCGAAGCCGAACTCGTGATCAACGCCTCGGGGGCCTGGGCAGGACGGATCGCGGCCCTGGCCGGGGCGCACATAAACATACTCTATTCCATGGGCAGCCTCATCATCACCCAGGACCGCATCGCCACCCGGGTCATCAACCGGCTGCGTCCGCCTTCGGACGCGGACATCCTTGTGCCCGGCGGCACCGTGTCCATTCTCGGCACCACTTCCATCCGGGTGCCAACCCCCGACGGATGCAGGCCCAGCGTGGCGGAAACAGACCGCATTATCGACGACGCCCGCCACATGCTGCCCATCCTGGAGCGCACGCGCTTCATCCGCGCCTACGCCGGAGTCCGCCCCCTGGTTTCCCTCGGCCCGGCCGGGGACGACCGCGCGGTCAGCCGTGGCTTCTCGCTCATCGACCACGCCGATGAGGGCGTGTCGAATTTTATGACCATCACCGGCGGTAAGCTGACCACGTATCGGCTCATGGCCGAAAAAGCGGCGGATCTGGCCTGCGCGAAACTCGGCGTGTCCGCGAAGTGCCGGACGCGCACGGAGCCGCTCCCGCCCTCCACCATGGGCAAGTGGACGGAGCCCGGCCGGGGCCCGAAAAGCTGGATCGAAAGCCGGACCGAAGACGACATCGTGCTGTGCGAATGCGAGATGGTTTCGCGCAGGGTCATCGATTCCATCGTGGACGAGGCCAAGGACATGCGCGGCCGTTCCATGCTCAAGGCCATCGGCATGCGCAGCCGGGTCGGCAAGGGGCCGTGCCAGGGCGGGTTCTGCGGACCGCGCATCACCGGGCACCTCTATGACCGCGAGGTTTCCACCGGGACGCAGGGGCTGGCGGAGCTGAAAACCTTCACCGAGCGCCGCTGGAGAGGCTTTTCGCCGATCCTCTGGGGCGTGCCGCTCATGCAGGCCGACTTGCAGGAGGCCCTGCATTGCGGGGCCATGGACTTGGAGTTCGGGCCCGCCCCTTCGACCAGGGACGAGGAGAGTGAAAAATGCCCTGCCGCGGCCGTCAAGGAGCAGCCATGAAAACATATGATGTCATGGTCATCGGCTCCGGCTTCGCCGGCATGGCCGCGGCGCTTTTCGCCGCCAGGCGCGGCCTGTCCGTGGCCCAGACAGGAGCCACGGGCGGCATTGATTTCAGCACCGGATTCATCGACCTGTTGGCCGTGCATCCCATCACGGAGCAGAAAGTCTGGGAGGACCCCTTTGCCGCGCTGGCCGCCCTGCGCCGTGATCTTCCGGCGCACCCCTACTGCCGGGTGAGCGACGCGGAGATTTGCCGGGCACTGGAGGAATTCACCCTTTTTCTGGGCGAACACGGGCTTTGTTATCGGGGCCGCGCCGGGAAGAACACCCTGACCTTGACCTCCGCCGGGACCATGAAGCCCACCTACCTCATGCCCTGCACCGCCTGGAACGGGGTGGAGGCATGGGAAGCGAAGGCCCCCGCGCTGATCGTCGATTTTCATGGCCTCAAGGGTCTCAGCGCAAGACAGATCGCGGAAGTGCGGAAAGATTCCTGGCCGGAGCTGAAAGTGGCGCGGATAAAATTTCCCGGCATGAGCGGGGAGCTGTATCCCGAACACATGGCCTGGAGCATGGCCGACCCGGCGCGCCGGGCCGAACTGGCGATAAGCGTCGCGCCGCTGGCCGGAGACGTCGATTATGTCGGCTTCCCGGCCATCCTGGGCATGACCGACACCGCCGCCGTGCTGCGGCACCTGGAAGAATTGCTCGGCAAACGGGTCTTCGAGATCCCTACCCTGCCCCCCTCCATCGCCGGGCCCCGGCTGCGCGCCGCCTTCGATCGGGGCCTGCCGACCCTGGGAGTGCGTACCTATACGCAGAAGCTGATCACAAGGGCGGTGTGTTCGGATGAGGGATTCCATTTTACCGCCGGAAGCGGTTCGACATCCGTGGAGCTTTTCGCGCGCAGTGCCATCCTTGCCAGCGGCCGCTTTTTCGGCAAGGGCCTCAAGGCGGACCGTCATCGCATTCAGGAGGCGGTCTTCGATCTGCCCGTGACCCAACCCGAAGATCGCAGCCTCTGGCACAGGCCCGAATTTTTCGATCCGCGTGGACACGAGGTCAACCAGGCCGGGGTCGAGACCGACGAGGCCTTGCGGCCGCTCAACGCGCAAGGCCGGGTCTTTCACCCGCGCCTGCATGCCGCGGGCGCGATCCTGGCCCATCAGGACTGGATGCGCATGAAGTGCGGTGCCGGGCTGGCCATCGCCACTGCCTACAAGGCGGTGGCCTCTTTGTAATTTCAAACCAGTGGAGCCTGCATGGACTTTTTTTCCATCGGTCTCACCCTTGCGTGCATCAGCGCGGTCGGTGGCATCCTCTGGCGGGTGCGCGGATGGCGTACGCGCGGATCAGCAGTCGCAAAGCCGGGACCCGGAGGACCGCGCCAGGGCACATTCCGCGCAGTCTGGCGCGGACTGGCCGATCTGGTCTTCCTGCGCCGCACCCTGCGTCAGGGTTTTCTTCGCTGGAGCGGGCACATGTTCCTGGTGCTTGGCTTTCTTCCTCTTCTTGTCCTGCACGCCATGGACGGGGTCGTCACCCGTCCCCTCATCGCCGGGTACGAACCAACCCTCGACCCCTGGCAATTTCTGCGCAATCTCTTCGGGCTGCTCAGCGTTTTCGGCCTCGCACTCCTTTTCTGGAATCGCTGCACAAAACTCAAAAAAGTAAGCATACCGCAAGACTGGGCGCTCCTTGCGGTGGTTTTTGGCCTGCTCCTTTCCGGTTTTTTTCTCGAATCATTCAAGATCATGTCCGCCGGCGATTTCACGCGCATGACGGACTATTATTTTGTCGAGGAGGAACCCGGCGAGCTGATCTCCCTCAAAGCCTACTGGGCCAGGGAAAATGGCGTGCGTTTCAAGGAATTCATGCCGACAGCCCCTGAAATGATGGAGCTTGGCGCCGAGCTGCACGAGAATCACTGTGCCGGATGCCACGCCCCCACGTCCTCGGCCTTTGTTTCCCGCTCCATGACCGCGCTTGTGCCTGCTTCCTGGAATATCGCCGATCAGGGGCGCGACCTGTTCTGGTATGTGCACGTCGGCCTCGCCTTTCTTGGCCTTGGGCTTCTGCCTTGGGGCAAGTTCTTTCACCCCGTTGCGACGGGAGCCAACCTGCTTGTGCGAGGCGGACGCGTGAAAAGCCGTGCGGATACGCCGCCCTTATCACGCGGCCTGGGCCTGGACGCCTGCACCCGCTGCGGCCAATGCAGCCTGCATTGCAGCGTCGCGCCGATCCATAGGGTCATGGGCAACGCGGATATTCTGCCCATGGACAAGCTCTCGGATCTGCGCCGCTATCTGGGCGGCAGGCTTTCGCCCGCCCGCACAGCCTCTCTGACGGAGGGAAGTCACATCTGCACCGAATGTCTGCGCTGCACGGAGGTCTGCTCCGCCGGCATCGATCTGCAGGACCTCTGGATGGCCTCCAAGAAAGCGCTTACCGAGGCGGGCCGGGCCGGGGTTGACGGTGAAATCCGCAAGCGAACGGCCGGTGAATGGTCCAGGGAGCTTGGCTCGCGCGATCCGGGCAGGATCGGCAGCACAGGGGCCGGTCTTGCGGACCGGGCCGAATCCTTCTGGGGCTGCGTGCAGTGCACGACCTGTACGGGGGTCTGCCCCGTGGTCGCGGTCAGCGAAGACCCGTCCCGCGATCTGGACCTCGCCCCGCAGCAGATCATGAACCTTTTGCGCATGGGTCTCAAAGCCCAGACCCTGGGCGCGCGCATGGTCTGGAGCTGCACCACCTGCTACAAATGTCAGGAGCACTGCCCCCAAGGCGTGCCCGTGGCCGACATTCTGTACGAGCTGCGGCAACTGGGCGCGGAAATCCTGCGCAAGAAAGAGGGCCGGTCATGAAATACGCCTATTTTCCGGGCTGCAAGATCGCCCACCATCTGCCGGAGTACGGAAAAAGCGTGGAGGCGGTCTGCGCCCATCTCGGGCTGGAACTGGTCAAGCCCGAGTTCAACTGCTGCGGCTACCCCGTGCGCCACGAGAGCCGGGACGCATCCGTCTATTCGGCCCTGCGCAACCTCGCCCTGGCGGCAAATCGAGGCCTGGATCTGATGACGCCATGCAAATGCTGTTTCGGCAATTTCCAGCAGGCGCGGCATCAGGTCGATCATGATGAAAAGCTCATGTGTCGCATGAAGAATATGCTGAAAGAGGACGGGCTTGATTTTCCCGCTACGACCCGTGTCCGGCATCTGCTGCAGGTACTTGACGACAATCTGTCCAGCGTGGCCGGCGCCGTGAGCCGTCCGTTGCGGAATCTGAAAATTGCCTGCCATTACGGATGCCATGCCTTGCGTCCCGAAAACATCACCCATTTCGACGACCCTCTGGCGCCGACGCTTTTCGAGCGGCTGATCGCCGTCACCGGAGCCGCTGCCCTGCCCTGGGACCTGCGGCTGGAATGCTGCGGGTATCCGCTGCGCGGCCGCGACGAGGGTATCGCGGATCTTCTGGTGGCCAAGAAATTGGCCGGCGCCAAGGCGTCCGGCGCGGATGTGCTGGCCACGGCCTGCACGTATTGCCAGTTGCAGTTCGGGGCCGAGAATACAAAAAGGCCTGGGACCATACCGGCCGTCCCCTACCCCCAGATTCTGGGTCTGGCCCTGGGGCTGGATCCGGACGACCTCGGGATTCTACCCGGCGATGTCGTCGCTTCGTGGTTTGAGAACACATGAAATTCCTGTAGGAAGATACATCCAAGGAGGAGAGCACATGGCCCGCTACGTAGGAGCAGTCGATCAGGGAACCACCAGCAGCCGTTTCATCATTTTCGACGAGCACGGCCGCATCGTCGGCATGGATCAAAAAGAGCATGAGCAGATTTATCCGAAACCCGGCTGGGTCGAACACGATCCCATGGAGATCTGGAACAACACCCAGGACGTCATCCGGGGAGCGCTGGCCAAGTCCGGGATCAGAGGCTCCGATCTCTCGTCCATCGGCATCACCAACCAGCGCGAGACCACCGTGGTCTGGGACCGCTTCACGGGCAAGCCCTACTACAACGCCATTGTCTGGCAATGCACCCGCACTCACGAAATCTGCAAGCAGCTCATGGCCGACGGCGGTCAGGACCGTTTCCGCCTCGTGACCGGACTGCCCGTGGCAACCTATTTTTCCGGACCCAAGATGCGCTGGATTCTGGACAACGTGCCCGAGGCCCGCGCGGCCGCAGATAAAGGCAACGCCCTCTTCGGCACCATCGAGACCTGGATCATCTGGTGGCTGACCGGCGGTCCCAAAGGCGGCGCGCATGTGACCGACGTGACCAACGCCAGCCGGACCATGCTCATGGACCTCAAAACGCTGAGCTGGGACGAAGAAATCCTGAAGATCATGGACATTCCGCTGCAGGGTCTGCCGCGCATTGTGCCCTCCTCCGACAGCGAGACCTGGGGTCCCACCAGCGAGGACGGCCCCATCGGCGCGCGCGTGCCGGTCTGCGGAGCCGTGGGCGACCAGCAGGCCGCCCTTGTGGGGCAGACCTGCTTCGCGCCCGGCGAAGCCAAGAACACCTACGGCACGGGTTGCTTCCTGCTCATGCACACGGGTCACGAGCCCATCCAGTCAAAACACGGACTGATCACCACGCTGGCCTATCAGTTCAGCGGCCGCAAGCCGTCCTACTGTCTTGAAGGCTCCATCGCCATTGCCGGGGCCCTGGTGCAGTGGCTCAGGGACAACCTGCAGATGTTCTCGTCGGCCCCGGAGATAGAGACTCTGGCCCGGAAAGTTGAGGATACGGGCGGCATGTACATTGTCCCGGCCTTTTCCGGTCTTTACGCCCCCTACTGGCGGCCCGACGCGCGCGGCGTCATGGTCGGCCTGACCCGCTACATCAACCGCAACCATTTCGCCCGGGCCGTGCTTGAGGCCACAGCCTACCAGACCAAGGACATCGTCCTGGCCATGAACAAGGACTCCGGCGTGGACCTGAAAACCCTCAAGGCCGATGGCGGCATGGTCTTCAACGAACTGCTCATGCAGTTCCAGGCGGACATCCTGAACGTACCCGTGGTCCGGCCCAAGGTGGCCGAAACCACCTGCCTGGGCGCGGCCTACGCCGCAGGCATCGCCTCGGGCTTCTGGTCCGGTCGCGAGGAGCTCTACAACAACTGGGAAGAGGACAAACGCTGGGTTCCGGATATGGAGGAAGAGAAACGCAGGGAGTTGTTCGCAGGTTGGCAAAAGGCCGTAACCAGGACTTTTGATTGGGTCGAATGACGAATTCGAGCAGCACCACGCCACATGAAAACGTCCGCAGCGCCCCGCTCCGGACGTTTTCATTTTTGGTCCTTCCGGAAAATATGTGGGTAACGTGTTCAAACTGACCTTGGGTACAGATCAAGTCCACCGCAGAAAAAGTAGATCGCCGTCTTGAAATGATCCTTGTTGCTGTACCCACACGCCTTTCGCTTGATGCTCATGATTTTGCTGTTCAACCCTTCGGCGACGCCGTTGGTGATCCGGTGGCGGCAGAAAGTCAGAATATTTTCAAGATGCCGCGAAAGTAACTGTCCAACCCGCTTCATTGGTTCCAAGCCGGAACGATCAATCCATTTTATCCAACGCTTGAAGAATCTGCGTCCCCATCCAGGAGACATATAGTCCCACAGTGACTGCAAATTCTCTTTCATGGCCCATGCCTTGGCCACATTGAGATCGCTGGCCTTAAGGACGTCGAATGTCGGCTGATGCTGGGCAGGCAAGTTCTCAGGGCGAAACAGCCAAAGATACTTGGTCCCTTTGAGGGTTTCGTCGCCCTGAGCCATCAGGGCCTTATGTTCTTGCTTGCGCACTTTATCCACGGCTTCGTTCACGTGCTTCATGACATGAAATCTGTCGTGGACGATTTTGGCTCCGGCATCCGGCACGTGCGCCATGGTCGCCGTGAAATATGGCTCCCACATATCCATTGCGATGGCCCGTATGGAATCCAGTTGGCCGGGTGAGAGGCTGAGGTAATATCCCTCCAGGCTGCTCTTCTTCCGCTCTTCGGAAACATGCTCGACCGTACTGCGCATAAGGTCGCAGACTATGGTCATGTAGGAGTGCCCTTTGCGGAATGCTTTCTCGTTCACTCCGAGATAGTGAATCGGCTGGGCCTCCTTGCGCGAAAGACCTCGTCGAACAGCCCGCTCCATTACTCCCCAAACCTCATCCCATGTGAGTTTCAGCAAGCGCCGAAAACCATCAACTGTCGCGCACTCCGTGAGCACATCTATAATCCAGCGCTCCATGAGCAATGTGAAGCGAGACCGTGGTTCAGCCCAGGGTACAAGCACCTGGTGCACTCCATGTTCCGGGCATTCCACTCGCGGAACTCGGGCATGAAGTAACGTCTTGAATTGACATGTATCCAGGTGACGCCAGACACGCTCGCCTACATGGTCCCGGCAGGGCAGAAGTTTGCCGCATTCTGGGCATGGCCAGCGCTCGCCTGGACCATGGTCTAGCCAAATATCAACACTATTCTCGGCTATTTTCAGATCAACCTTGTCAACAAACCAAGGCGCTTTGACTCCAAGAATCTGTGCGTAAAGTTCGGTGTCTCTCATCGGCGTCCTCCGTGAGAAGACTCCTAAGCAAGTCATTTACTCACAGCAATTCCGGAAGGACCAAAATCAACTATCATACCGCCAATAGTAATGTCTTCATCCAACTCTTTTGCAACGGCCTGTGATTTCTGATTTGTTATTCTGTCTTTCGTGACAAGAAATGACCCGCATCTTAAGTCTGCTGGGCAGGAGATCGATGTCGTCATATAGTGTGATTATGTCGAATGTGACGGAACGTCGGTGATGGATTTCTTACTCAAGGGTGCTCTCTTATTCCGATTAATCAAGCGAATCAGTAAAATGTACTAAGGCATCGGCAGGCACAGGAGTTGTCATGGAGATTGCATGGTTATGGTCACCCTAGCGTGCTGGAGTCGGATTCGGAGCGGGGGGGGGGCGGTTCGTTTTGTCCGGCTCTCACAATTGAAGGGGGGAACACAATGGATGATGAAATAAAATCAAAAGCATTACTTATCCAAGAACTTACAGAATTGCGTTCGCAATTTGTCACCTTGAAAAAATCGATGACTGAGTCAAAATCCGATGTGCTTTTGACAGAGGAAGCCCTGAACTACGCCCAAAGTATCCTGGAAACCATACGAGAACCGCTTCTGATTCTGGATAAAGACATGAAGGTTATCTCGGCAAGTCGTAATTTTTATAACACCTTCAGTGTAAATCCTGATGAGACGATAGGGAGTGTTCTCTATGATCTTGGTAACAAGCAGTGGGATATTCCAAAACTACGGGAATTACTTGAGACAATAATTCCCCGAGAAACAAATTTTGGAAACTACGAAGTTGAACACGTTTTTGATTCCATCGGCAGACGGGTCATGCTTTTGAATGCCCGGCAGATTCAGCGCACTTCGGACAAAGATCCGATCATCCTGTTGGCTATTGAGGATATCACTGAACGTAAGCGATTGGAGGATTTGTTAGCGGATTCTGAAGAGCGTTATCGACGTCTTTTTGAGACAGCCAATGATGGGATTGTGCTGCTAGAAAAACGTGAAGGAACGATAACTCATGCCAATCCGGCATTCGAGAAGATGTTTGGCTATAACGTAAAGGAAATTCTTGGAAAGCATCTAGAAGATATTGGCATTTTTCTCGAAAACAGTGATTTCCAGATTATAATGCAAAAATTAAGAGATACAGGCGTAATAAATTATGATGATGTCAGTATAAAAACAAATTTTAATCTTGATATCGATACAGATATATATTTAGTTGATAGAGCATCTTTAGTACAATGCAATATTAGAGACATGACTCAGAACAAAATAAATTTAAAATCTCTTATACGGGCAACAAAACAAGCTGAGATAGCGAACATAGCAAAATCCGAATTTCTTGCCAATATGAGCCATGAAATTCGCACCCCACTCAACGGTATTATGGGCATGATTCAGCTTCTGGATGGCACACCTGTCGGTGCTGATCAAAATAAGTATATTGAGTTGGCTTTGACGTCGTGCAACCGCCTGACCCGTTTACTTTCAGACATTCTGGACTTGTCTCGAATTGAAGCGGGCATGATGGAAATCCACGAATCAAAATTCCGCTTTGCGGATTTGCGTAACTCAATCTTAGGACTCTTCGCCGTGGAATCCTTGACCAAGGCTGTCACTTTAAAATGCATTATTGATCCAACCATTCATCCCGAAGTTATTGGTGATGAAGGGAGGGTCCTCCAAATTTTATTCAATTTAGTTGGAAATGGATTAAAGTTTACAAAAGAAGGTTCTGTCACTGTTGAAATAACTCCATTGGGATCAGAAAAAAATAATGATTACAGAGTTCTGTTTACTGTTTCTGATACAGGAATTGGTATACACGAAGATCATCTTAAAAACCTATTCAAACCTTTTGTCCAGATAGAAAAATCCTATACTCGTAAGTACCAAGGAGCTGGACTTGGCCTGTCTATAGTCAAAAAGCTTGTCCATTTGATGGGTGGAAGCATTGAAGTTGATAGCGTTGTCGGTGAAGGAACGTCAATGAACGTAGTTTTACCTTTCAAACAGTCGATCGAAGCGAGCATATTAAAGCATCAAACCGTACAGATTGCGGAAAAGCAAAAATTGCGAATTCTTCTGGCTGAAGACGATCCATCCAACCAGTTTGCAATGATCAAACTGCTGGAGAAGGCAGGAAATGAAGTGATGCTGGCAGAGAATGGCAAGCAGGCCATTGACCTGCTGAAGATTCACGACTTTGACTGTATACTTATGGACGTGCAGATGCCCTTGATGGACGGCTTGGAGGCGACGAAGACTATTCGTTCCTCAGCGGATCTTGGCCCCAAAAAGGACATACCGATCATTGCCATGACCGCCTATGCCATGAGGGGAGATAGGGAGACGTTCCTAAAATGGGGAATGAGCGATTATGTTGGGAAGCCGGTGCGAATGGATGATTTGGCGGTGGCCTTAGACCGCGTAACCGCCTTCAGTCGCTCGGGATGAACAGTAGATTATTGTTTGTGCTCAAAGCAAAAACGCGTGCATAAAAAGCTGGAGACTCCCGGATTTTAGAGCCTACATCCTGATGCGAATCATGAATTTCCGAACAGGGGATTGCTCGACTCCACTCGCTAGATCCAACTTAAACGCAAAATATGACGAGGCAGGTCGCGCCAGAATTCAGTCGCAGGTTCGGGGCATGCAGAGGGCGGCGTAATCACGCAGGCAAACCAATTATCCGCACGGAGCGCTACCCACATATTTTCCGGAAGGACCTCATTTTTTCGGAAATGGTGCTGATCGAGACATTGGCCTAGTCCTTTGCATGACTTCACGCTCGGACTGCCGCGCTTCTCTACTGGCGCCGGATGCCGAATTTGCGCATGCGGGCGCGCAGGGTGCTGGGGTTGATTTCAAGGAGCGCCGCGGCCCCGCTTTTGCCTTCAATGCGCCAGCCGGTCTTCCGGAGCACCTGCAGGATGTGGTCGCGTTCCAGATCGACCAGGGCTTTGATGTTTCCATCAACCGGCACCGTCTTTCTCGATGTTTCAAACCTGTCCAATATTTGCAGGGAGCTTCCGGGACTGGTGATCACCGCCCGCTCAACGACGCTTTCCAGTTCCCGCACATTTCCGGGCCAATGATATTCCTGCAGCGCGTTCAGGGTATTTTTGGGCACGGTTTTGATATTCTTGCCGGTCTTCTTGTTGAATTTGGCCACAAAAAAATTGATGAGCAACGCGATGTCGCCGTCGCGCTGACGAAGCGGAGGAATCGAGATAGGAAAAACATTGAGTCGATAGAAAAGGTCTTCCCGGAACCTGCCCTTGCGGATCTCATCCTGCAGATTCCTATTGCTGGCCGCTATGATGCGGACATCAACCTTGATTGTGCGGGGACTGCCCAGCCGCTCCATCTCTCCATCCTGAATGACTCGCAGCAGCTTGCTTTGCAGCTCAAGCGGCATCTCCCCGATTTCATCGAGAAAGATGGTGCCTCCGTCGGCCAGTTCGAAGCGCCCCAACTGCTGTGCGTTGGACCCGGTGAACGCGCCCCGTTCCCGCCCAAAAAGTTCGCTCTCGATGAGATTGGCCGGCAGCGCCGCGCAGTTGACCGTGATCATGGACCGGCCCTTGCGGGCACTGCGGGCATGGATGGCCCGTGCGACCAAGCCTTTGCCGGTGCCGGTCTCGCCCAGCAGAAGAACTGTCGCATTCAGTGGCGACACCTGTTCAATTTGCTCGAACATGTTCACGATGGAGTCGCTTTGACCGATGATCTCTCCGAAGTTGTACTCTCTCGCAACCTCCTGCCGTAGGCAGATGTTCTCAGCCTGAAGCCGGTCTTTGAGCTGATTTATCTCCTTATTCGCAGCCCGGAGCTCGTACGTCCGTTTTTCGACCCGGAGCTCCAGTTCGTCGTGAGCCTTTTGAAGTTCGACTTCGAACCGTACCCGCTCGGAGATATTGAGGTGCGTGATGACCGCACCGTTCTCCCCGCCGAGACCCAAAGGCGCGACGGTCATGAAAAACCATCGCTCCTCCTGCGGACTGTGGCAGGGATATTCCATCATGAACTGCTCACTTGTGCCATTCAACACGGCCTCAATACCGCGCAGGGCCACCTCCGCCAAGGAATCCTTGCCGGCGGTGGCTCGACGGCAAACTTCACAGTAGTTGGCACCCACAGTAACCGAGGGTGATCCGTCCGCATCATTGTGACGGGCAAACTCTTCCCAGGCATGATTCACGGCGATAATGCCGCCTTGACGGTCAATCACTGCAATATGCGCAGGCAATGCCTGCAACGTTTTGCGATTCAGTTCTTCGCTTGCGCGCAGCGCAGCTTCAGCCTGTTTCAAGCGGCTGATATCCAGATTGATGCCGGCCCAACAGACAATCTCGCCGTTTTCATTTCTGACCGGCACCCCTCGCGCCAGAATGGGGTACCATTGCCCATCCGCACCGCGATAACGATGCTCAATATCCCAAATGCCTTCGCTTTTTACGCACTCTTTCCAGGCGGCGATGGTGCGTTCGGCATCATCGGGGTACAGTGCATCGCCCCAGCCGAAGTTGGAGCATTGCTCCTGGGTTATGCCGAGCAGGTTGAGCAGAGACTCACTGGCGTAAATGTTTCGTCCATCAGGGGCGCAAACCCAGACGCCGTATTCAATGGACTCGCCGATGGCGCGATACAGCCTCTCACTTTCGCGCAGTGCCCTCTCCGTTTGTTTGTGCGCAGTGACGTCGATGATCGTGACGAAACACTCGGTGGAATCACGCGCAACCGCATCCGCCCGCACGAAAAGTGCCGGGGCATGCTTGCTCTTGAGGGTGAACTCGCAGGATTCTTTAACCTGGCTTGCAAACACCCGGTCGAGAAAATCAGAAAAAACACGGGAGGCTTCATTCAAGACAAAGAGTTTAAAGTCCAGACCGAGCAAGACACTCTGTTCAAGCCCCAAGAGAACGGCGCCAGCGAGATTCACGGTGCGAATCTCTCCCCCGCGGTTGAGGGTAAAATAGCCGATGGGTGCAAAAGCGTAGAGATCTGTGTATTTCTCCAGCGACCGAGTCAGCTCATCTTTGCCTCGACTCGATTCTTTATTCCGCATCTCAAGTTCTATCAGCTGAACCGCGAGTTCCTGCACCATTCGTCTCGCATCCGCCTCGGTGTGGGGCGAATACAATTCAGCAGACTTCATTTTAAACTTCTTTTCCGCTTGCTTGCGGAGCCTGGATAGAGACTGGTTTTGGCCGTTGCTTAACTTCATCTTCTGGCTCCATGCATATTGAATCATTTATTCTTAGTAAGCATTTTTTATAATAAAATAATATTTAAAAAAATAAGTAATATTTTTAAAATATATATCAAAGTAAATTTTTTATAAATTATAAGAATAAATTAAAAACAATTCATTAATTATCGCAAAAAATAATAAAATTATTAAAATATATTTTATTATTAAATATTTATTGATATAAATATTTTTCGTGCTTAATATAAATAAATATATATTTTAAAATTAAATTTGGAGTTAATAAACAAAAATTTTAATTTTATAACGGCACAAGAAGAATTTCAGAAAAGAATAAATATATAAAATATGAATCGAAATACATTTGAAGGTACAAAATGAAGATCTGTAAAACATCCATAAACATGAATATAAAAACAATGTCAACCCTTTAAAATGTATGACAGGGATTAATTCTCAATATCTGCCGGTATAATCGTACTATTTCTTGGGATATGTATAAAAATGACACGTCGCCAACACATCCTGCCAAGAGCAAAACGGTCAGCAAAAACCTAAGCCAGCCATGAAGAGCTGTCCGAATTCGATGATGTCAGGCGGGAGTTATTGCATTGTGTCGGCAACACGTAGCGATGTCTGGACCGGATAAGGCACGCATATTCCAGGAGGCTGAAAAAAGAAGTTTCAGCTCCCGCAATCCCTGCAGGTTTTGACCTGGAAGCGTTTCTGCAGAATCAGGCCCGTGTCTGTGCGGAAGAAAAGCTTACGGCCGCCGTAGCCGCCGACGCTGGAGGCGCTTACCGTCACGCCCTCGTTGGCCAGCACCTCCATGGCGACCTGCACGTTGCGGTTTCCAGCCGATGCGTCGCAATTCTGATGCAGCGGGGAGGCCCCGCCAAAAACCTTGCATTCGAGGCTCTTTGCTGAAATTCCTGCCTTGGCGAATTCCCGCAGCAGGCTCCAGATGGACGAGTCGACGTACCGGTACTGATCGCCGCTGGATCTGCTCCCTGGAAAATCGCCGATGCGCGGCAGCAAGGCATGAAAAATTCCGCCCCAGCGGTATTTCGCGCAATACATGGTCACGGAAACGCACGAACCGAGCACCGTCTGCACCAGAGTCGGGGCGGCATAGACTCCTCCCTGCCCTACCAGCAGGTAGTCATGAGGCAGCTCCCGACAATCTTCGAGGCCGTCAACGGCCTGTGTCGGGACGATCATCCTGTTTTTTGCGATTCTTTGCATTGCCGACTTGGAAACCTTGGGTGTACGTTCAGGGCAGCGATCATTCTGTAGATAAAAGTAACCTTTATCCATGCACATGTCATCAGAAGAAAACACCTTTCGCTCGGGTCTGCGGCTGGAACTGCCCTATCTTGTCGATGCCCTGGGCAAGGACCACGGCTTTTTGCATGATGCCCGGCAATTTGAGTTCCTGGCGGAAATCGTCGCCGATCATCATCTCAACGGGTCCACTCCGCTCTCCTCGTTCCTTGTGGCAGGATGTGATCGCGGGCTCGACGCCTACAGTCTGTGCATCACCCTGCTGGAAGAGGCCAAAGAGCACTCCGGGCTCCAATTTTCAATACTGGCTACGGATTTCCTGCCTGTCAACGTTAGCCAGGCCAAACGCGGGGTGTACTCTTCGTCCAGCGTCCGGGATTTGCCGCAAGCCCTGATCAAACGCTATTTTCTGCGCAGTCGCAATTCCGCCACGAACCTGGTTCGGCTGCGGCCCGGGGTGCGCGACATGGTCAATTTCCGGTGTCAGGACATTTTCGAGTCCTTCGCCCTGCGCGAACCCATGGATGTCATTGTCTGCCGTCAGGTACTGCATCATTTTCACCCCGCCCTGGCTCTGGCCCTGGCCGGCCGTCTACGTCAGTATCTGGCTCCGGGCGGCATTCTGGTCCTGGGGGCGCGCATGCCGCGAATGCCGGGTTTCCGTCACCTGGATCATGCGCTGTATCAGGCGATCTAGGCACTTCAAATCCATTTCCTGGTTTACTCTCTGGTCGTAACGTTATATAAGCAAAAAAATCAGTTTGTTGTATGCAAATCCGGAGCCTGCGTGCATGAAAAATAAAATACGCATTCTTATAGTGGATGATTCGGCCCTGGTCCGCCAGACACTGACCTCCATCTATTCCTCGGATCCGGAGATCGAGGTCATCGGCGCGGCGGGAGACCCCTTCGCGGCGGCGGAGATCATGCGCGATCAGACCCCGGATGTCCTTTCCCTGGATGTGGAGATGCCGCGCATGGACGGAATCACGTTTCTCAAAAAGATCATGACCCAGCACCCCATTCCGACCATCATCTGCTCCACCCTGACCGAAAAAAACGCCGAAACGACCATGAAGGCCCTGGAATACGGGGCCGTGTCCATCATCCAGAAGCCCAAGGTGGGCACCAAGCAGTTCATGGAGGAGTCGCGGATCATGCTCTGCGACGAGGTCAAGGCCGCAGCCAAGGCAAAGGTGGTCAAATATGTGCCCCGGACCTTGAAGATCACTCAGAAACTCAACGCCGACGTCATGCTGCCCAAGGCCGCGTCCAACGCCATGATCCAGACCACGGAGAAGGTTGTCGTGGTCGGGGCCTCCACGGGCGGGACCGAGGCCCTCTTGACCCTGCTGCAATCCATGCCGGTGGATTGCCCGGGCATCGTCATTGTCCAGCACATGCCGGAGAAATTCACGGCCGCCTTTGCCCAGCGCCTGAACACCCTGTGCGACATCGTGGTCAAGGAAGCCGTCGACAACGACACCGTGCTGCGCGGTCAGGCCCTCGTCGCCCCGGGCAATCAGCACATGCTGCTTAAACGCAGCGGCGCCAGATATTACGTGCAGGTCAAGGAGGGACCGCTGGTCTCACGGCACCGCCCTTCCGTGGACGTGCTCTTCCGGTCGGCTGCGCGTTACGCGGGCAAAAACGCGGTGGGCGTCATCATGACCGGCATGGGCGACGATGGAGCCAAGGCCATGCTTGAGATGCACGAGGCCGGAGCCGTGACCGTGGCCCAGGATGAGGCGTCATGCGTTGTCTTCGGCATGCCCGGCGAGGCCATCAAACTGGGCGGCGTGGACAAAATAGTGCCGCTGACCCAGATCGCGCCCCTGGTTCTGCAATTGTGCCGATCCTGACCGGCGGATCGGCACAAGCGGATTACACCAGACCCAGTTTGCGCAGCTCTTCGATGACCTTGCGCCGTTCGATGGGCTTGACCAGATAGGCTGAAGCCCCGCCTTGAAAAAAGGACTGGGTCACGTTTTTCACGTCATCCAGGGCGCTGGTCATGATGACCCTCACTTCGTTCTGCGGTGTCACGCCGCGCTCCTTCTCCCTGTCCCGGATGATCTTCAACGCCTCATGCCCGCTCATGTTCGGCATCATTATGTCCAGAAACATGACGTCATAGGGCTGGTTCGCCGCCCAGGCCAGTTCGAAAGCCTTGACGGCTTCGACTCCATCCACGGCGACATCGCACTCTCCGTATTCGAGCAGCAGTTGGTGCATCACTTTGCGGCCGACAAAATCATCTTCAACGATCAGTATTCGCATTCAGACCTCTCTGTTTCTGACGGTATTTCAAGACTGACAGGATGATGGTTGCACGGGATTGTTGTAAAAAGTCGTCATCCCCTTGAAGAAGGGAATCCATGTTTTTTTAACCGCCTGGAATGAACTTCGTCTCATTGTCCGTCATGGCCCTGCCGGGCACGCGCTTGCGGGAATGACATTCAGACTCTTTCGCGATTTTTTGCGGTGGCCTCATGGTGTTATATTTTCATGGCTGGCTTTTTTTCCTCCGGCCCGGCTCTGTTTCACGGAGCAGGCCGACGCCTTTTCTCAAAATATTGTCCTCGTCAATCCGCCTGGCGCGCTCCCCTGCGGGGCAGGGACACGACCCTGGCGATCTCCTGGTTGATTTTACAAATGTCAAAAGGTTTGCTCAGGTATCCATCCATTTCCGCAGCCAGAAATTTTTCCTGATCCCCGGCCATGGCGTGAGCGGTCAGGGCGATAATGGGGATCGTTGATACGTGCGCGAATGGCGCGGCATGGCGGATGGCCCGGGTGGTCTGGATTCCGTCCAGTACCGGCATCTGAATGTCCATCAGCACCAGATCGAAATCATGGACCATGAGTACTTCAAGGGCCTCCTGGCCATCACGGGCCGTTGTGACCACATACCCTGATTTTTCCAGCAGGCGCTGTCCGCAAAGCAGATTGACCGCATCGTCCTCGACCATGAGCAGGCGCAGGCCCGGCACTCCATCGCAGTGTCCGCAGGATGTGGGATCTTCCCCGCTGCGATCAGGCGGCAGCCCAAACGGCAGGGAAACATACACCGCCGTGCCCTGCCCGGAGACTGAATCCAGACAGAGGCTACCGCCCATGCGTTGCACGAGTTTGCGCACGATGGTCAGCCCCAGCCCCACTCCCTGATGGCGTCTGGTGTAGGAGCCGTCGCTTTGGATGAAAGGTTCGAAGATGTCGCGCTGGGTTTGCTCCGACATGCCAAGGCCCGAGTCGGTGACGCAAAAAAGCAGTCGCAGCGGCGCGCCCGCCGTGAACGGAAGGGGCGTGATATCGACGCTTACGTAGCCTTTGTCAGCGAATTTGAGGGAGTTGCCGACCAGATTGAAAAGTATCTGCACCAGCCGCGCCTCGTCGCCCAGGACCTGTTTCGGCAGGCCGGGGTCCACTCTGAAGTCGTAGGCGATGCCTGCTTCCTTTACTGCCTGGCCGAACAATTCCGTGAGCGCCTTTTCGACATCCATGATGTCGAAGGCATGCTCCCGGAAAATCAGTCTGTCCGCCTCGATCTTTGAAATGTCGAGAATGTCGCTCAGGAGGCGGGTCAGGCGTTCCGATGATTTGATGGCCGTGTGCAGGCATTCTTGTTGCTCCGCGTCCAGGTTCGAGCCCTGCATGAGCTGCAGCATGCCGAGGATGCCGTTCAATGGCGTGCGGATTTCGTGGCTCATGTTGGCCAGAAATTCGGACTTGAGCTTGTTCGCGGCCTCCGCCTCGTCCTTGGCCAGGCGCAGGGAATCCTCGATTCTCTTCAAATGGGTCAGGTCGTTCAGAATCGCGTAATAGCCATCCACGACACCATGACTCGAATAATCGGGAATGAGATAGACATCGACAAAGCGTTCGCCCATTTCCGGATACGTCAAAGTGGCCCCGTAATGCACGGTCTTGCCCTGAAAAACCTGTTCGATATGCCCCCGTGTGGCCTCGAAAGCCTTTTCGCCGATGACCTCCGCGACGGTGTTGCCGATAAGGTTCCCGGGCGAGAAAAAACTGGAATACGTGGCGTTGACAAAGCGGTAGCGCAGATCCTTATCAATATACGAGACCAGTTGCGGCAGGATGTCGACGATCTTCTTGAAGTTGATGTCGCGCTTGCGCAGCTCCTCTTCCGTGTGGCGGCGTTTGGTGATGTCCTCCTTGATGGCTACATAATGGGTGGTCCGCCCATCAGGGTCGAGGATGGGCGCGATGAGGGCGGATTCCCAGTACAGGCTGCCGTCCTTGTGGCGGTTGCGAAACTCGCCCCGCCACTGCCGGCCGGATTCGATCGTGCGCCAGAGATCCTGATACTCTTCGCGCGATTTGTAGCCCGAACCGAGAATGCGGGGATTCTGTCCCCGGGCTTCGTCGAAGGAATATCCCGAAAGCTCCGTGAATTTGGGATTGACGTATTCGATGTTGCCTTGCGGGTCGGTCATGACGATACAGGCCGGACTCTGCTCGACCATCTGCATGAGGGAGCGCATCCGCTCCTCGGTCCGTACGCGTTCGGAAATGTCCCGCACGATGCCCCAGGCGTACCTGACGACGCCGTGGTCGTCATGGACCGCGAAATCCCGCAGTTCCACCGGGAACACGTGCCCGTCCTTGTGGATGTATTCTTTCCGGTACACTCCCGTGTCGCCGGATTTGAACAGCCTCGTCCAGATCTCGTCCCGCTGCCAGTCATGCCATTTCTCGGGTGTGAGCGCGTAGAAATCGCCCAGGGCGCGTAGCTCCGGCAGCGAATAGCCCGTCATGTCGCAGTATGCCTTGTTGGCATCCAGAAAGCGTCCTTCCGCGTCGGCCAGGATGAACCCGTCCCGGCTCAGTTCGAAAAGCGCCCGGAAATGCTTTTCGCTCTGGCGCAGCTGCCGCTCGGCTTCCTTGCGCGTGGTAATGTCCCGGCTGAAGGCCAGGACGCAGGACCGGCCGTCTATGCTGGCCCCGGCCGTAGTCACCTCCACATCGAAGATCGACCCGTCCTTTCTGCGATGCCTGGTCTCGAAAACCGAATTGACTTGCGAAAAATCGGAAAACAGCTCTTTGATCATGCCTTCGGTCATGTTCGCTTCGTAGTCCCAGGTGCGCAAACCCAGCACCTCGGCGGGAGTGTAGCCGAGCATGTCCGCAAAGCGCCTGTTGGCTTCGATGATGCGATGGTTCTGGTCGACGACGACAATGGCGTCGAGGCTTCGATCCATGAGCATCTCGCGCATGGCGTCCATTTTCTGCCGCTCCCTTTTTTCCTCCAGCAGCATGGTTTGCTGATAGGCTTTTTCGGACAGGGAGTTGGCGATGACGAAAAGGGCATCAGCCACGCGGCGGAACTGCGCCTCTTCCATGAAAGGCACCTCTTTCATGGCCTCGCGGTATTCCTGCGGGTCGGCGCCGATGGTTTTCGCATAGCCGAGCATGGCCTCCTCGTCTGCGAGGCTGGAGCGCACCTGCCCGATGAGCCAGTTGGCGACATGCCTGCCGCCCACGGTGATGCTCACGCCTGCATCCCACAACCCGCCGCTCATGCAGCGGCTTACGTTCGGGCCGCTTGGGTTGTACGCACCAAGCAGGGCGTCGGAGCGCATGCAGTTCTCGTTTCCCGCTCTGGATCCGCGGATGACCTGACTGCAGAGCCGGGTAAAATTGCTTGGCCTGGTTAATGGAAGCCCTTCGGGAGAAGTGATCAGAGATGCGACGCCCGTAGCCATGGCAAAACTGTCCTGAATAATCTGGACCTCCCGCAGATCGAAGAAATCTTCAAAACGCAGGTCACCGTTATTTTTCAGGGGCATGGTTTTGGTCATGGCTGGTTTATTCCCGAAATAAATTCAAGACAATGTCGATTCATGATTTCTCCGGAAAACGGATTCCCGTCCTGCGCAGCACGTCCAGCAATTCGGGTGCGCTGACGGGTTTGGCGATGTAGTCATCCATTCCGGCGGCCAGGAACTTCTCCCGGTCTCCACTCATGGCGTATGCCGTCATGGCCACAATGGGGATGCGGGATTTGTCCCCCAGGGACGTTTCGGAGCGGATTCCGGCAGTGGCCTGTAGCCCGTCCATGACCGGCAACTGCACGTCCATGAGGATCACATCGAAATCATGTGCCCGCAACAGCGGCAGCACCTCGCTGCCGTCCGTGGCCATGCTGACGGTGTGTCCGGCCTTTTCCAGGACACGACGGGCCGCGAACATGCTCACGGAATCGTCTTCGACAAGGAGAATGCGCAGCCCTGCCAAATCGCTGTCTGCTTTGCCCTTGATGGGGGCCGGGTCATGACTGGCGGTCTGTGCGGCGGTGGAAGCGGACATAGGCAGGGAGAAACAGATCGTGGTCCCGTTTGCGGAGCTGTCAACGCACAGGCATCCGTCCATCAGCCCAACGATGCGTTTGACGATGGCGAGCCCCAAACCCGCGCCCTGATGCCGGCGGACATAGGAATCCTCGCCCTGCACAAACGGGGTGAAAATATCTTTAAGTTGGTGATCGGAAATTCCGGGCCCGGAATCGGTGACGCAAAAGAGAATCCTGGGCGATGCCCCGCCCGGCAACGGGCCGACCTCTACCCTCACGAAACCGGCGCGGGTGAATTTAAGAGAGTTGCCCACCAGGTTGAAGAGCACTTGGCGCAGCCGGGATTCGTCTCCCTCCAGCATGGACGGCAGGGTGTCGTCGAGGATGAATTCGAGGCTCAGGTTTTTACCCTGGGCGGCCAGGGTGAAAAGTCCCAGGGTCGAAGCCCGCAATTCGCGGGGGGCGAAGGGCGCGGACTGGATGGCCAGTTTACCGGATTCGATCCTGGCCAGATCAAGGATGTCCGAGAGCAAGCCGTTCAGCCGTCCGGCCGAGGTGTTGGCCAATTCGAGAAGTTTTTTCTGTTCGCCAGGAAGGTCCTGGGACTCGAACAAATGCAGGATGCCCATGATCCCGTTTAAAGGGGTGCGGATTTCGTGACTCATGTTGGCCAGAAATTCCGACTTGGCCACATTGGCGGCCTCGGCGGCGTCCTTGGCCTGACGAAGGTCCCGCTCGTAGCGTTTGCGGTCGGTTATGTCCGTGAAAATGCAGGCGAAGCGCATGGGTGTTGGGCGAAACGCGCTGACCTGGAAGAATTTGTCCTGGGCCGAGGCATATTCCTCGAAAAATACAGGTTCTCCCGTCAGGGCCACCTTCCCGTAAGTGTCGATCCAGACCTGTTCGACCAGGGGCAGGACTTCGCGCACCGTCCTGCCCTTAATGTCCTTGCCTGCAAGTCCGGTGTGCCGTTCGAAGGCCGGATTGACCTCCAGAAAACGGTAATCAACGGGCCGGCCTGAGGCGTCGCAAATGATCTCGTGCAGGGCGAACCCGTCCAGCATGTGCTGGAACAGGGCTTCGTAGCGTTGTTCGAGAGCCCTCTTTTCCGTGATGTCCTGAAAGGTGCCGAGCACCTTGGACACGCGCCCGTTCTCCCACATCGCCTCCCCGCTGGTGCGGATCCGTATCCGCTCTCCGCCGACCGGGGTGAACGTCAACTCCAGGTCATAGGGAAGGCCATGAGTCACGCAGTTCTCGAATGCTTGGCGGATGAGTTCCCGGTCCTCGGGCTCGTAACAGGCCTGGCTGCTTCTGATATGCTCCGGCGAACCCGGCTCGAACTGGTCGGGTGCAAAGCCGTGCAGGCGATAAAGCTCCCGGGTCCAGGTCATGACGCCCTGCGTCACATCCCACTGCCAGCCGCCAATGCGGCTCAGGCGCTGGGTCATGTTGAGGAGGGCTTCGCTCTTGCCCAGTTCCTCCTGGGCGCGCTTGTGTTCCAGAATATCCCACAGCAGGGTGCCAAGCTCGGTCAAGGCCTGCACGTCCTCGTCGGTGTAGTCCGACGCCTTGTTGCCCATTGCCACGATGGCCACGATTCTTTCGACGCGGAAGACCGGCAAAAGCATCATGCGGACCAGCGGCGGATGGCCGGAAGGCATCCCCTTCTTGTGTCCCAGGGCGGCGTAGTCGTTGTGGACCACTGCACGGCGCAGGCGCACGCAATCCGCCCAGACCCCGGATTGCCCCAGGTCATAGGGCAGGTTTTTCTCCGGGACCATGAAGCCGGTGCGCAGCGTCCTGGTGGACCAGGCCTGCATGGTCATGGTCCGCTGCTTCTCGTCAAGGAAATGCAGGAAGCTCAGCGTGCTGCCGGTCACGGTTTCGGCCTCGTCCAGGGCCTTGCGCAAGAGATCTTTGAGGGAATGGTTGATGGCGTATTCGCCGAGCCGTTGGCGGGCGAGCAGGAGGGCTTCACGGCGCCTGCGCTCGGTCAGGTCCATGGCGAAAATCGCCACCGCCGCCACCGTGCCGTCGGAGCCGAGCACCGGGCTCAGGCTGTGGCGCATCCAGCGGCCATGGCGTTCGTCCTCGAAGGCCACGGGCCGGGCGTTGCGCACCAGGTCTTCGACCATGCGTTTTCGGGTCTGCGCGGCTTCAGGGGGAATGAAATCATAGATGGACTGGCCCAGGCATTCCTCGACGGTCCTGCCCACCCGGGCGGCAAAGGTCTTGTTGACGGTGATGACCTTGCCGTCCGGTTCGAGCAGCGCCGCGGACTCGTCGATGGAATTGAGCAGGGAGGCCAGGTGGGCCTCGCTCTTATGCAGGGCGAGGATGCTGTGCACATGCTCCGTGATGTCGATGTTGGTGCCGAGGATGCCCAGGGTTTCGTCGCCTTTGCGAATGGGGGCGACGATGTCGCGAAAAATGCGTTTTTCGCCGTTTGGCAGGACGTATTCCTTTTCGCCCGTAAGGACCTCCCCCGCATAGACGCGTTCGTTGACCGAGCGCCAGGTGCTGCGGATCTCCTCCGAAACGTCGGCGTCGTCGACCCTGGTGGTGGACAGATCGCCCCACAGGCGCACGGATGCGTCGCTCTGTATGATGATGTTTTCGTTCAAATCTCGAGCCCAGAAATCCAGGGGCAGATTGCGCAGCATGGCCTGCATGAGCGCGTCCTGGTGAGCCAGGGTCTCCTCGGCCAGTGCTGCCGCGCAGGTAATGTCTTCAAGTTCGGTCACCCTGCGGCGCAGCGATTCAAGCTCACGCAGTAGATCTTCAGATGCCTGTCCCTGCTCGGGATTAGTCTTCAGGTCGTTTTCTCGTGTGGGCATCATGCTTCCTAAGGATTAGATTCCAGGGTGCCTTTTTCGTTCGAAACACCTCGTGCACATGGCTCCGGTTCGATATTTTTTCGGGCAATGACATTGGAAATGATTTCGTAAAGAGTCTCGCAACTCAGAGGCTTGGCGATATAGCCATCCATGCTTCCGGCCAGGAATTTCTCCCGGTCGCCGCTCATGGCGTAGGCGGTCATGGCCACGATGGGGATGCGGGATTTTTCACCCAGGGTTGCATCGCCACGAATCATTGCCGTGGCTTCCAAACCGTCCATGACCGGCATCTGCACATCCATGAGGATAAGGTCAAACTCCGACTCCCGCAGCAATTCGACAGCCTGCCCACCGTTCGTGGCCGGGGTGACCGCATGTCCCGCCTTGCCCAGAATGCGCCGCGCGGCGAACATGTTCACCGGATCGTCCTCAGCGAGCAGAATACGCAGATTCCCGTGCCCTGTCTTTTCAGAATGTTCGCATTCGACGATTGTTTTTGCCGGTGCTTCCGGGATCCTGAAGTTCAGGGAAAAACATATCGTCGTGCCGCTGTCCGAACTGTCGATGGCCAGCGACCCGCCCATCATGCGCATGAGACGTCCGACAATGGCCAGGCCAAGTCCCGCCCCCTGGTGGTAGCGCACATAGGACCCCTCGCCCTGCACGAAAGGCTCGAAAATGGCGGGCAAGAGCGTGTCGCTGATGCCCTCACCGCTGTCTTGGACAGAAAACAGAAGTCGGCATCCGTTGTCGGCCTGGCTGGACAGCAAACTTATCTGCGTTTGCACGAAACCTTCATTGGTAAATTTGACTGCGTTTCCAACCAGGTTGAAAAGAATCTGCCGCAGCCGCAGATCATCCCCGATCAACCTTGGAGGAAGATCAGGAGCCAGCTCAACGACAAGGCTTATGCCTTTCTCCTGCGCGGGGATTGAAAAAAGAGTTATAATGGAAGTCCGCATCTCTTCAAGGTCAAAAGCGCGTTCCGTCAACAACAACTTACCAGCTTCGATCCGGGAGATGTCCAGAATGTCTGACAAAAGTGCTGTCAGACGCCGGCCCGAAACATCGGCCATGCGCACGTAGTTTTTTTGCTCTTCGGTCAGGGATGAGGAGTCAAGCAACTGCAGCATGCCCATTATCCCGTTCAACGGCGTGCGGATCTCGTGGCTCATGTTGGCCAGAAAGGCGCTCTTGGCGACGCTTGCAGCCAGGGCAGCGTCGCGTACGCCCACAAGTTCGAGTTCCATGGCCTTGCGTTCGGTGATGTCCGCGTGCGAACCGGCCATGCGGCATGGCACGCCTTCATCGTCGCGCAGGCAGGTGCCTCGCCCCATGATCCAGCGGTAGGTTCCGTCCTTGTGGCGCAGCCTGTATTCAATGACGAAGTGGGACGCATCGCTGCTGAAAAACTGGTTGTTCACGGCCAGCACCCGCTCCCTGTCCTCGGGATGAATCCTGCTTCGCCATTCCTCCAGGTCGTTGCGCAGTTCGTGATCCTCGTAGCCGATGATCTCCTTCCAGCGCGGGGAAAAATAGACCTGGTCGGCAACCCGGTCCCAATCCCAGATGCCGTCATTGCTGCCGGCGATGGCCAGTGCCAGACGCTCCTGAGTCTGACGCAAGGCATCAAGGATCTGGCTGCGCTCGGTCACGTCCCGGAAAAGGCCCACGGCGCAGGACGTTCCATTGATCTTGAGCAAAAAACTGCGGATGTCGGCCGTGAAAACACTCCCATCCCGGTGCAGGCAGGGCAGCGCCTCCGCAACGTCTGTTTGCCCGAGGGCCTGGGCGTTGAAATTGCCAAGAACCTCTTCAAGATTTTCCTGCGGATGGATATCGTCTACTTTCAACCCGCGAAACTCCTCTTCGGAGTAGCCGAACATTCGGCACACGGCGGGGTTGGCGAAAACAAAACGTCGAGTCACGCTGTCGGCGGCCAGAATTCCATCGGAGTTGGCATCGAAGAGGGCTTTGTAGCGTTTCTCGCTGTCCGTGATCTGAACCTGTGCCCTGCGCAATCGATATATGTGACTGATCAGGGTCACTACAAGGGCTATCAGCGTAACCAGGAACACGACCGCGACAAAAATTTCCGTACCGTATTGGGAAAGGATGGAGAAAGGCTTGCCCCGGACTTCGCTGCTCGAAGGCAGCTGGAATTCCTTGATGCCGAAGCGGGTCAGGACCGCATGGTCAAAAACATAACGGTTGGCCTCGCTGCCTTCGACCACAGGTATTGAATGAGCAGGCGTTCCCGCCAGTATTTTCAGGGTCAACTGGCCAGCGATGCGCCCTTGCTCCGTGTGCGAGATGATCCTGCCTCCGAAGATTCCCTGGCCTAGACCATGTTCCCAGAGATGCAGCACCGGCACGCGCGTGTGAGCCAGAATGAATTTCAAAGCATCTTCAAAGGACCTGGTTATAAGGTCACGGTCACGATATGCGGAAAGCAGCAGGACGGCTTCATCCTGCCGCAGAGCGGAAAGTCTGTCCCTAAGTTCGTTCCAGGTCATGGTGTCAAGGCCCAGAACCTGGAGGCTTTTTTCGGAAAAAAACTCACGCTGCGCCAGATAGGTGCGCAGGTCGCCCTGACCGCCAGGCTCCCCGTCGACCAGCGCGTAGACCGTTTTCAACCCGGGCCTCAAGCGCCACATGGCTTCAAGAGTCTCACGTATTGAAATGGATTCGATGACGCCGGTGATGCCTGGAGTACCGCTCAATGCGTGGGCCAGGTCCTGATTGTTGACGCCGCAAAAAATCACGGGTCTCCCTGCGAAGAGCTCCTGACGGTTATCCAAGGCGAAATGCAATGCAGCGTCATCGGCAACGACGAAAGCGTCGTAGGCAGGGACTTTTTTCAGCTTAAAGCGCAGATGTTCCAAAAAGAGCGCCTCATACTCGGTTCCGGAAAAACGCTTGGTGTCCATGAATTCGACGTCAAGGGTGATGCCCGCCGGTTCCAATTCCGTACGCAGCCCCTCGGTTTGTTGAAAAAAGGTCGGAAAACCTGGATGATAGGAACTGATAAAAAGCACCCGCTCCCCTTCTGCCAAGGCAGAGAGCGGAAACAGACAGAGCAGCAAGAGGGGGAGGAACTGCCGCGCACCGCACCGCACCACCTGCGGGATTGCGCTGTCGGTCAAACGTAAACTCTTCATTCCATCCCCCAAAAAGTTTGTATTCACATCCTGTTGAATTCCACCACCCTGTCCATGGCTTCGACCAGGGTATTCATGTTCACGGGTTTGGGGATGTAGTCGTCCATGCCCGCGTCCAGGAACCGCTCCCTGTCTCCGCTCATGGCGAAAGCGGTCACGGCGATGATGGGAATCCGGGCTTTGCCGCAGAGGGACTGCTCCGCCCGGATGCGCCGGGTCGCCTTTACTCATTCAGCTGGCCCTGTTGGCGAGTATGAAATAGCCAATGTTTTGTGGTCAACATGTTTTTTTGAAAACCTGCCGAAAGCGCTATCGCCATGGATGCCGGTGCAGGCTGCGGGCCGCCGTCATGCATTTGAGCCAGAAATCACTGTTTTTGTGAGTATTTACCCCTTGTCCGACAAACGGCTTGCCAACAACGGCCCAAACGCGGCCTTCATGGCCGCAATACGCCTCAAATAAATAATTTGCGCGTCCGACAAATAAATGCTTGCCCAAGAAAAACTGACTACCATATCATAGACACATGAGCGCACTAGGAAGTTATCTCACCGAGCGCAGAAAAGCACTCGCCGCCAAACATTCCGGATATTCAATCCGGAGCGTGGCCAAGCGTATCGGCATCCATCATTCCTACTTGAGCAAGCTGGAACGCGGTGAGAACGCGCCCCTGACGGAAGAGCGCATCCACGCCCTGGCCAGGCTTCTGGGAGAAGATCCGGATCTGCTCATGGCTCTGTCCGGGAAATTGTCCGATCGTATCACCGGACTCATCCGTTCAAATCCCCTGCTTTTTCTCGGCAGCGTGGAAGCACTTGAAAAGCAGAACGCAAGCATGCCCGATGCTCCGGCCCTGCGCAAGGATCTGCGCAAAAACGAACTCGAAGAGCTGACCCGCCTGCTGCGCGACGAAATACGGGAGCGCCAGGTTCTTGAGTCGCAACTGCGCGAGCAGCAGCGGGTGCAGCGCACCATTCTGGAAAATCTGCAGGACGTGTCGGTGACGCTGCTGGATTCCCAGTTTCGCATTCTGTGGTCAAATTCCCCGGTTACCGAAAGCCCTGCGAATTTTCTGGATCACCACGATTTGAAGAAGAGTGAGCCGGCAAGCCAAAACGGTTCAAGCGAATCCGAATCGGGAGCTTTCAGCACCGCCTGGCGGGCCATGAAGACCCGCACAGTGCAAAACGGAACCTACAGGTCCCCGGACGGCAAGCATTGGCTCGTTCGCAGCGCCCCGGTGCTCGATACTCATGACAACGTGACCCAGATCGTCCACATGCAGTTCGAGGTTACGGAGCTCATGCATGCCAAGCAGGCCCTGGAGGCCAGCGAGCAGCGCTGGAAATTCGCCCTGGAGGGGGCGCAGGAAGCAGTGTGGGATTATGATGTCCCTTCCGGAAGAATGCAGTGCTCGCCTTCGTGGTACACGATGCTTGGCTACAAGGATGGGGACCTTGAACCGACCATCACGCAATGGGAAGCCCTGCTCCACCACGATGACCGCGTTCCGACCTTGAACATGCTTTCAGCCCATTTTCGCGGGGAAACGGATTTTTATGATTTTGAATATCGCCTGCGCTGCAGTGACGGTTCCTACAAATGGATCCACTCACGGGGTAAGCTCATGGAGAAAAGCGGCATTGGGACACCGATACGCATTATCGGCACGAACTACGACATGAGCGAGCGCAAGGCGGCCGAAGAACAGATCCTCGCCAACGAGGCTTTCCTTGAAAATCTGCTCGGCAGCATCGAGGAAGGAATCAGCGTGCTCGCACCGGACATGACGGTTCGCTACGCCAACCAGACCATGACCCGCTGGTATGCCGAAGAGATGCCCGTCGTGGGACGCAAATGCCATCAGGCCTTTCATCGTCTGGGCGAGTGCTGTTCCCGCTGTCCGGCGGTCAGAACCCTGCGCACGGGTCGCAATGAATTCGAAATACTCGAAATCATGTCCTCAACGGCCTCTCGCGCCATCGAATTCAACGCATATCCGATCAAGGATGCGCAAAGCGGACTGGTCACCGGCGTCATTGTCTTCGTGCGCGACATCACCTCCAAAAGACAGATTCAGCAGGCCCTGGCCGAAATCGAGAACAAGTATCACACCATCTACGAAGGCGCGCCCATCGGCATGTGCACGGTGGACGCCCGTGGCCGGTTCGTGTCCATGAACCCCAGCTACGCCCGCCTCTACGGCTACGCGTCATCCGGCAAGATGATGAATTCCGTGCGCGACGTATCCGAGCTTTTTGATTCTGCTGAAGATTGGCAGCGGCTGCGGAAGATGCTCCAAGCGCAGGACGAAATTTTCGGATTTGAGTGCCGCATTCGCCGCGCCGACGGGAGCACAATCTGGACTTCCCGCACCATCCGCGTGGTTCGCGACGCCCGGGGCGAGCTTTTACAGTATGATGTTTTTGTAGAGGATATCGAAGCCAGAAAGACTCTCGAACTGCTTACGAGCGGTTCGCAATGAGTTCACGGTTTCATTTTTTTCTGGCTTTTGATCAATAAATCCGCGTAGGAAGAGCCTCACCGCCTTGGCATCGGCCCAGGCGGCCAAGTTCATCCACCCGGAGCGTGGTGCAGCCCTGCAGGCGAATTTTCGCCGTTTCACTCACAAGGAGGGGGGAATGAAAAACATCAAGTTGGGGATCAAGATCGGCGGAGGTTTCGGAGTTCTGATTCTTATCGCATGCGCTTTGGGTGGTCTGGCCGTATTCAACATGAAAACCGTCGAGGGAGATTCCATCCGGCTGGCCCATGAGTATGTGCCGGAAGTCGGGATGGCCAACGAACTTGAACGCACGTCTTTGCTGACCATGTATGCCTGGCGCGGCTACTCCTTTACAGAAGAAAGCTCCTTTTTGGATGAAGGGCGCAAACAGCTGGCATCCGTGCAGCAGGCCCTGAGCACGGCCGAAAAGCATGCGCAGACATTTCCGGCCCTTGTCAAACTGAAGGAACAGATTGTCCAGGCAAAAAGTGAAGTCGCCGAATATGCCAGCTTGGCGGATCAGACCGTGGCCACTATACAAGTGATGAACAATGATCGAAAAAATCTGGATCTTGGCGCCGCCCAGTACATGAAAAATTGCGCGGATTTCCTTGCGGGACAGAATCAGGCCATGAACCAGGAGATCACGGCAGGGGCCGCTCCGGATCAACTGGCCGAGCGGCTTCAAAAAATATCTCTGGTCAACGAAATCATTAAAATGGGCAATGACACGCGCATCCAGGTCTGGCGCGCTCAAGCACAGCGTGATCCGAAGATTATCGAATCAGCCATGGACAATTTTCCCAAAATGGATGTGCTGTTTGATAAATTGAAGTCCATCACGCGCCTGGACGTAGATCTCGACAGAATTGCGGAAACCCGCGATGCCGCGCTCCAATACAAGAATGCCATGCTCAGCCTGAACGAGCATTGGAAGGAGCTGAGCGAGATCAACGCCAAGCGCACCAAGACCGGTGAGGCCGTGCTTGTTTCCGCTCAGACCACCGCGGAAGCCGGACTTGAAGGCACGCAAAAGATCGCCGACGATGCCGTCGCCAATCTGAACTCGGCCTCCACTGTCATGATCGGTGGCCTGAGCGTCGGCGTCATCATCGGCATCCTCACCGCCATTTTCCTGACCAAGGGCATCACCGGCCCGGTGCAGCTGGGCGTGGATTTTGCCCGCAAGCTGGCTCAGGGTGACCTGACCGCCAAACTGGACGTGGACCAGAAGGACGAAGTCGGCATCCTGGCCCAGGCGCTGCGCGACATGGTCGCCAAGCTGCGCGAGATCGTGACCGAAGTGCAGTCGGCTTCCGACAACGTGGCCTCGGGTTCCGAGGAACTGAGCGCTTCGGCCGAACAGCTCTCCCAGGGCGCGACCGAGCAGGCCGCCTCTGTTGAAGAGGTATCGTCGAGTATGGAAGAGATGGGCTCCAACATCCGCCAGAACGCCGACAACGCCTCCCAGACCGAAAAGATCGCCCTCAAGGCCGCCCTTGACGCCGAAGCCGGCGGCAAGGCAGTGGTCCAGGCCGTGGGCGCCATGAAGAACATCGCCGAGAAGATCTCCATCGTCGAGGAGATCGCCCGCCAGACCAACCTCTTGGCCCTCAATGCTGCCATCGAAGCTGCCCGCGCAGGCGAACACGGCAAGGGCTTCGCGGTGGTCGCGGCGGAAGTGCGCAAATTGGCCGAACGCAGCGGCACGGCCGCGGCCGAGATCAGCGAACTGTCCTCCTCCACCGTGAGCGTGGCCGATCAGGCCGGGCAGATGCTGGTCAAGCTGGTCCCGGACATCCAGCGCACGGCAGAGCTGGTGCAGGAGATTTCCGCCGCCTCAAACGAACAGAACGCCGGTGCCGAACAGATCAACAAGGCCTTGCAGCAGCTTGATCAGGTCATTCAGCAGAACGCCTCGGCTTCCGAGGAGATGGCTTCCACTTCCGAAGAACTGTCCAGCCAGGCCGAGCAGCTGCAGTCCTCCATCTCCTTCTTCCATCTGGGCGCGACAGCGGCCCGCGTCACCCGTCAGGCCGCCCATCGCGGACGGCCGCAGGCCTCCCGCAAGGCGGCTCCCAAGGCCCTGGCCGCCAAGGGATCAGCCAGCGGCTTGGCCCTTGATATGGGACGCGACGATGAAGATGATGAATTCGAACGTTTCTAACCAAAGGTCGAGGTGACTCATGAGTGACAACACTACCCTGCAGTACCTGACCTTCGGTCTTGGCGAGGAGGTCTTTGCCCTGGAGACGGGTTCCGTGCGCGAGGTCATCGAGCTCGTGTCCGTGACCCGCATCCCCAAGACGCCGGCCTACATGCGCGGGGTCATCAATCTGCGCGGCCATGCCGTGCCGGTGGTCGACCTGCGCATAAAGTTCGACATGCCAACGGCCCAGGATACTGTGAATACATGCATCATAATAGTTGATGTGGAAGTTGAAGGCGAAAACTGCTACATGGGCGCGATAGTTGACTCGGTACGCGAAGTGTTCGAGATGACCAGCGACCAGATCAACCCGCCGCCGCGCATGGGCACGGCCATCAGGGCTGACTTCATCCGGGGCATGGGCAAGCAGAACGAGGAGTTCATCATGATCCTCGACATCGGCAGGGTCTTCTCCCCCGAGGAACTGCAGGTTCTGCGCAGCACCGAAGAACTGGAAGCGTAACACAAGAAACAACGCGGGCCGGACATTAACTCCGGCCCGCATCATGAACAAGGACCGGTCCATGCCCCACGAAAAAGCGCATCCTCTCCACGAACTGGGTTCTGTGATGGAGGAATGCGCCAACAGCCTGCCCATCCTTCTGCCCCGCCTTGCCGGTGTCATCAAAGACAGAGAAGAGGAATTTCTCGGACTTGGGTCCACGATTTTCGGCATCAATTCAAAAGCCAACACGTTTTCCGCCACGGCTTCGGCCATGGCGTCTTCCGTCGGAGAAGGCGCGCTGCACGCGGCCATCGGCGAACTGCAGACCCGGGCCGACGAGGCAAAAGCCGTATTTTCTTCCGTCTCGTCCACGGAGCAATTGCAAGGCATGTCCGAGGTGCTGGGCCTTATTCGCAGCCTGGACCAAGCCATGGCCCAATTTTTCAATATGGTGCAGACCTTGAAAGTGCTCGAAATCACCACCCGCATCGAGAGCGCCCGCCTGGGCAGCGCCGGTGCCGGGTTCACCACCCTGGCCGACGATGTCAGGGCGCTGGGCACGATCATCGACGAGCACACGGAAAAAATCCGCGAGCATTCGCACCTGCTCATGAACCAGGTGACCTCCGCCTGCGAGCGCAGCAAAATGCAGATCGCTTCGCAGAAACGCATTGTCGAGGACATGTTCACGGAACTCTTTGCCGGCATTTCCGAACTCGAGTCCATGCGCACCCATTCGGCCGGTCTGGTTCAGGATCTGGCCCACGGGTCGCGGCAGGTGACCGAGAGCATGGGACAGGTCATCGCCTCGGTGCAATTTCACGATATCACCCGCCAGCAGGTCGAACACGTCGAGGAAATTCTGGATCAGGCCGTTCGGGAAATCCGCACCAGCGCAAATAATGATGGCGATCCAGGCCTTGGAGCCTGGGTGCGGGACGTGCTCACGCTCCAGGCTCCGCAACTGCGTCAGGCGCAGGAAATGTTTTCGGGGGCCGTGGAAGAGCTTATCAGCAATTTGATCTCCATCGGACATGGCATCAAGGACCTGCACGGCAAGATCACCGCCGTGGCCTATGCGGACAGGAAAGGCGGCGTTTCCATTCTCGATGCCATTCGGCATCACATCGGCGATGTCACGAACGCCATGCGGACCACCAGCGGACACATCTCGGAGACATCCAAAACCATGTCGCACATGGCGGAAACCATCTCCACGGTCAGCACCTTCGTGCACGGCATCGAGGACATCGGGGCCGAAATCGAGCTCATCGCCCTGAACGCCCGGGTCAAAGCCGCCCACACCGGAGACCAGGGCCGCACCCTCGGGGTCATCGCCATGGAAATCCAGAATCTTTCCGTGGACGCCCGCGCCCGCACCGGTACGGTGGCCGAAATCCTGAATCGCATTTCCTCCGTGGCCGAACGCCTCTCCACCCTGGCCCGTGACTCGGACGTGTCCGAAATGGTGGGCGGAATCCAAGGCCGTTTTGAAACCGTGCTCGACCATCTGGCCGGTCTTGATGCCGAACTCGGGACAAACATCGCACACCTCTCGGAGCTTAGCACAGGGCTTGTGTCACAAATCAACGCCTTGACATCTTCCATCCATTTCCATGAGTTGGTATCGGACCAATTGTTGACCTTGGAAAAAGAAATCACGGTCTTGAAAGACACGTTCGCCCCCTTCTCTACAGAGCTCGACACGGCCAGACAGCCCGAGAAATTGCGGGAGCAGCTCTCCAGGTACACCATGGACAGCGAACGGCTGGTCCACTTGTCCGTACTTGGGCACCATGGCACCGCTCATGAAGATGGCGAGGTCGATCTGTTCGGCGATAATGACGTCGAACTTTTCGGCGATGAAAATGTCGAGCTCTTCAGTGATGACAACGTGGAGCTTTTTGACGACGACAATGTCGAACTTTTCGACGGGCAGCCGAACGCGCCAAAAAAGAAGGCCGAACCCGAAGAGGATCTCGGCGACAACGTGGAACTTTTCTAAAATCAGGAGCCTTTCATGTTTTCATGCACCGTCCAGGGCCCCCCGGAACACCCGGTCATAAAACTTTCCGGCAATCTCACCCTCGATCATTCCAGGGATATACACGCCGAGCTGCTGGCCCGTTTGCCTCAGGCCAGCGCCATTACCCTTGATTTGGCTGATTCGGAAAAATCGGACCTCTCTTTTGTGCAGATCCTTTGCTCCCTCTTGAAGGATGAGGACAAAAGAATCAGCTTCGTGAACCTGCCCACCCACCTGCTCGAAAATGCGGCGAGCCTTGGGGCGGACGGGCTCATCAAAGAAATAACGAGCCGTACAGAGGAAAACGTATGAGTAAAACCATAATGACGGTTGATGACTCGGCCAGCGTCCGTCAGATGGTCAGCCTGACCCTCAAAGACGCCGGCTATGCGGTCATCGAGGCCTGCGACGGCAAGGACGCCCTGGCCAAACTCTCCGGGCCGGTGGACATGATCGTGACCGATCTCAATATGCCCAACATGAATGGCATCGAACTTATCCGCGCCGTGCGCGCTACGCCTCAGTACAAGTTCGTGCCCATTATCATGCTGACCACGGAATCCCAGGCTTCCACCAAAGAGGAAGGCAAGGCGGCCGGGGCCACCGGCTGGATCGTCAAACCGTTCAAGCCGGATCAGCTCCTGGCAGTGGCCAAGAAACTGCTGCGCTAACCCACCTCGGAGCAAAAATGTCCAGAGAAGAACTGAACCGTCAGGCGTTTAAAGAAGAAGCCCTGGAACTTTTGGGCGAACTGGAGACATCCCTCCTCGAACTGGAGGAAGATCCGGCCAATGATGAGGTCATCAACCGCGTTTTCCGGGCGATGCACACCATCAAGGGCTCGGGGGCCATGTTCGGTTTTGAGGATATCGCCTCGTTCACCCACGAGGTGGAGACGGTCTTCGATCTGGCGCGCAATGGTCAGATTCTGGTATCCAAAGAGCTTCTGGACCTGACGCTTCTGGCCAGGGACCATATTCTGTCCATGCTCGAAGGCGAGGAGCAGGGCCTGGGCGCGCGGGCCGGCGAGGTCATACGGGGGCTCAAAGCGCTGACTCCAAGCCGCACGCAGACTGAACCGGACCCTGCGGTCAAGACGGCCACGCCGACCTGCGCCACGGATTCGTCCATGAACACCTGGCGCATTCGCTTCGCCCCGCCCAAGAATTTGTTCATGAGCGGTACCAACCCGGCCTCCCTCCTGGAAGAACTGTGCGAGATGGGTGAACACCACGTCATCATGCACACCAAGGATATCCCCGCCCTGCCCCAGCTCAATCCCGAGGACTGTCTGGTCTGGTGGGATATCATCCTGACCACGGCCAGCAGCGAGGACGATATCCGTGACGTGTTCATCTTCGTGGAAGAGGACAGCGACCTGACCATCCAGATGGTCGGGAGCTGTCAGGGCATCGACGAGGAATCCTACAAGCTCATCGGCCAGATCCTGGTCGAGAAGAACGACATCACCAAGGATGCCCTGGAGCGCATTTTACTTGAGCGCAAGCCCATCGGACAGCTTCTGTCCGAGGCGGGGCTGGTCAGCGCAAGCCAGGTCGAGGCGGCCTTGGTCGAGCAGCAGGAAGTCAAACGTCTGCGTCAGACGGCTGGCGCCGAGCCGCAGGCGTCGAGCATCCGGGTTCCGGCGCAGAAGCTGGATTTTCTGGTCGATCTGGTCGGCGAACTGGTCACGGCCCAGGCGCGGCTGACCCAATTCGCCAGCGAGCAGAATGACGCACGGCTGCAGGCCATCTCCGAAGAGATCGAGCGACTCTCCGATGAGCTGCGCGACAACACCCTCGGCATTCGCATGCTGCCCATCGGCTCGACGTTCAGCCGCTTCAAGCGCCTGGTGCGCGACCTCTCGCAGGAGCTTGGCAAGCGCATTGTGCTCGAGACTCACGGCGAAGACACGGAACTCGACAAAACCGTCATCGAACGTCTGAACGATCCGCTGGTTCACCTGCTCCGCAACAGTATCGACCACGGCATCGAGAGTCCCGAGGAGCGTCTGGCTAAAGGCAAGAATCCCGAAGGCCGAATCGAACTCTCGGCCGAGCATTCCGGCGGCGAGGTGCTCATCCGCATCATCGATGACGGCGCGGGCATAGATCCCGAGCGCATCCGGGCCAAGGCCGTGGAAAAAGGGATTATTGCCCCGGACTCGCTCATTTCCGACAAGGACGCCCTCATGCTCATCTTTGCGCCGGGCTTTTCCACGGCCGAAAAGGTCACCAGCGTTTCAGGGCGCGGCGTGGGCATGGACGTGGTCAAGCGCAACATCGACGCCCTGCGCGGGCGCATCTCCCTGGAGAGCGTGCCCGGCCAGGGCACCACGATCTCGGTGCGCATCCCGCTGACGCTGGCCATCATCGACGGACTGCAAGTCCAGGTCGAAAACAGCTATTTCATCATGCCCCTCTCCGCCGTGGAGGAGTGCGTGGAGCTCATCCGCAAGGACAAGGACCGCGCCGATCTCATCAATCTGCGCGGCCAGATGGTGCCGTACGTCAGCCTGCGCGCCGGTTTCGAAATTCCGGGCCAGACTCCGGAGATCGAGCAGGTCGTGGTCTGCAACTCCCAGGGGCGGCGGGTCGGCATCGTCGTGGACCGGGTCATCGGCGAGCACCAGACCGTCATCAAGAGCCTGGGCAAGGTCTACCAGGACGTGCGAGGCATCTCCGGCGCGACCATCAAGGGCGATGGAAGCATGGCGCTTATCCTTGATATCGCAGCTCTTGTGGCCTGATCCATGTACGACGCAAACGGCCAGACCGCGCCGCTCATGACCGACAAGGAACTCAAGCAGTTCAGTGAGTTCATCTATTCCGAGCTTGGCATAAAGATCACCCAGACCAAGAAGACCATGCTGCAGGCCCGGCTGCAGCGCCGTCTGCGCACCCTGAACATGAGGTCCTACGGGCAGTATCTTGAGTATCTGCAGTCCCTGAAGGGGCTGGAGGTCGAACTGCCGCAGATGGTCGACGCGGTGACCACCAACACCACCAGCTTTTTCCGCGAACCGAAGCATTTCGAGTACCTGTCCCAGATCATCCTGCCGCAGTGGCAAAAAAAACATCCCGGCCAGACTTTCGCCGTCTGGAACGCGGGCTGCTCATCCGGGGAGGAGCCCTACACCACGGCCATGACCCTCATGGACTACCACCAGCGGGTCAGCCCCTTGCGCTTCACCATCGTGGCCACGGATATCTCAACGGACATCCTGAAGAAGGCCGCGCGCGCCGTGTATGAAGATGAAAAAATCGGGACCATTCCGGTGGAATTCAGACGCAAATATCTGCTGCGTAGTAAGGACAGGAGCAGGCGAATGGTCCGCATCATCCCGGAACTGCGCGACACGGTCAGCTTCAGACGCCTCAATTTCATGGATGACTTTCAGTTCCGCGAGAAGATGGACCTGATCTTCTGCCGCAACGTCATGATCTATTTCGACAAGAAGACCCAGAATGAGCTGGTCCAGAAATTCTGCAACCACCTCGAACCCGGCGGCTATCTGTTCATCGGCCATTCCGAAAGCCTGGCCGGCACGGACCTGCCGCTGAAACAGCTGGCTCCGGCCACCTACATGCGCCTATGATCTCCGTAAGCGCTCACCGATCCGCATCTATCCATAAATTTTTCATGTGAGCTAATGGGCCTCCAATTCAAGGGGGTCTTCATGAAATCACAGTTTGCACAGAATCGCTCGGCTCGCTGGATGGCGCATGTCCAGCAATGGCGGGAGATTGCCCTTGGCAAGACCCGATATTGCCGCGAAAATGGCTTGGCTTTGATCACGTTTCAATACTGGATAGCAAAGTCCCAACCATCTTCTGGCTGCGAATCCACTGCTGAACTGCTGACCCTGGCCGGGCAGCCGCTGCGGTAACCGAGCGCGACCGGGGGGACGAGGTATGAGGAATGGACTTTTGATCCTGATGGGCCCGCATTACGGCATTGTTACAGGAGAGAGACTATGCGGCTGATCGCCAACGAAAAGTCAATCCCGCGCATTCATCTGGTCGGCACGCTGTTAGTCGTACTGCTGCTAACGGTCGGACTTGCCGGCTATAACTTGTGGCAAAGCCGGCAGAATGCGCAATCGTCCTTCGACCGCATTGAGCAGACCCTCACCGAGCAGATCGATGCACGCCTGAAGGCTGAAATGCACCGCGCCATGACCACCCTCGAATATATCCGCAGCCAGACTGAGGCAGTCCTGCGTGAAAGCATTGTGCAGCAGGTAGATAGCGCCTATCAGATTGCCGAAGCCATCCACACCCGGGAGTCTGGCCTCCGGCCGAAGGCCGAAGTCCAAAAAATGATCGTCGAGACGCTCCGGCCGATACGCTTTTACGACGGCCGCGGCTATTTTTTCATCGATGACATGAACGGCCAGTTCATCCTGCTGCCCACGTCGCCAGAGCTCGAAGGCAAAACCCTGCTCGACAATCAGGATGACACCGGCCACTTCATTATGCAAGGCCTGATCGCCGCCGCAAGACTGCCTCGCGGCGAGGGCTTCTCGCGCTATCGCTGGTACACGCCGGAAAATCCCACAGTGATGGCCGACAAGCTGTCCTACGTCCGATATTTCGAGCCTTACGACTGGCTGATCGGCACTGGCGACTACCTCTACAAGTGGGCGGAAAGGCAAAAGCAGGAAGCGATGTTGCAACTGCGTGATCACCGCTTCAACACAACCGGCTACGTCGCGCTGTTCGATTCCGACGGCAGTTCGCTGCTCTCGCCCTCCAAAGCCGCGCTTGAAGGCAAGACGGCAGCCGACCTGTCTGTCTTTGAACGCAGCGTCCTCGAAAAGCTGCTGAGCACTGCCCGAGCCGGCGGCGGCATCGTCCACTACGATTGGCCGCAAGCAGGCACCGGCACGCTGGCGAAAAAAACGGCCTATGTTCAGACCTATGCTCCCTGGCAGTGGGTCGTGGTGACCACCATATTCGATGACGAGGTGCATGCGGCGGTCGCAGCTGAACAACAAAATCACGCGCAGCTGATTACCCGGCAGGCACTGACAATCACGCTGGCGGGACTGATGGCGTTGCTGATCGGCCTGATCGTCTCATGGATATTCTCGCGCTGGATGCGCCAATTGTTCACGGAGTACCACCGCAACAATCTCGCCCAACAAGAGGCCTTGCGCCAACAGGCAGATGCATTGCACAAAACCCAGGGCATCCTGGAGCAGGCTCAAAGCATCGGCCACATGGGCAGCTGGCGGCTGGACCTGGTCGAAAAGCGCCTGACATGGTCGGACGAAGCCTACCGCATCTTTGGTGCAACGCAGGACGAAGTTGAACCCAGCTACGAGCTGTTCATGGCCATCGTGCACCCCGACGACCGCGCCGCCGTTGACCATGCTTATGCCTCCTCCATTAAGGAAAATGGGGAGCGCTACGAAATTGAGCATCGCATCGTACGCAGGGACGACGGAGAAATCAGTTTTGTAATCGAACGCTGCGTCCATGAGCGGGATGCCGAAGGCACGGTCATCCGCTCCGTCGGCATGGTCCAGGACATCACCGAGCGCAAGCGGGAGGAGAAAGAACTGCTGCTGGCGAAGGAGCATGCCGAAGCAGCTAACCGGGCCAAGTCCGAATTCCTGGCCAATATGAGCCACGAGATCCGAACTCCCTTGAACGGCATCTTGGGCATGCTTCAGCTCCTTGAGACATCTGTGCAGGATAAGGAAGAGTTGCAGTTTTGTGCCTTGGCCATCCAGTCCACCAATCGTCTGACTAGCCTGCTTTCGGACATTTTGGACCTCTCCCGGGTCGAGGCGAGCATGATGCTCATCCGCTCCGAACGCTTCAACCTGCACAGCGCACTGACTCAGACCATTGATCTTTTCGGACCTGTCGCCGTTCAGACCGGTGTCACGTTGACAGCGCATCTCGACCCTGGTCTTCCGATTTGGGTTGTCGGAGATTCCATCAGGCTACAGCAGGTGCTCACCAATCTGATCGGTAATTCCTTCAAATTCACCAAGCGCGGGCACGTGCACGTCGAGGCCTATCCGCTTCCGTCACGCAGCATCGATACCTTAAGAGTTTTCTTCGCCATTGAAGATACGGGGTGCGGTATTGCGGAAAAAGATATTGGGAATCTGTTCCAACCTTTCACCCAGGTAAGCCAGGGATATAATCGGAACCACCAGGGTGCCGGATTGGGCCTAACCATCAGCAAGCAACTGGTGGCCCTCATGGGCGGCAACATGGCCGTGGAGAGCGAGGAGGGAGTGGGCACGACCTTTGCTTTTTGCGTGACCTTCAGCAAGGAAGTGCAGCCTCATGACGACGAGGCTGCGCCAGAGAGCCTTACTGCGCCGCCGACGTCCCTCCAAATCCTTTTGGCCGAAGACGACGAGACAACGGGTTTCAGTATCAGCAGGCTGTTGGAGAAGTCCGGGCACAGCGTAACCCTGGCCCACAACGGGCAGGAAGCCCTGGAAATGCATGAAGCGAATAATTTCGACCTCATCCTCATGGACGTATCGATGCCGGTCATGGATGGCATCGCAGCCTGCCGGCGCATCCGAGGCTCTAGAAACTCACACAAACGGGATGTCCCCATCATCGCCCTGACGGCCTACGCCATGGCCGGAGATAAGGAGAAATTTCTGGCTGCGGGCATGAGCGGATACGTAGCAAAGCCCGTAACTATGGAGACCCTCATGCAGATGATGGTCGAAACGCTCTCAGAACAGCGGCGTTAGGGAAGCAGACGCACCTTGTGGCGCAGGACAAGTTGCTTCAGGTATTATAGATCGATTTGGGTGGGTCAAAAAGGTAGGTCAAAATGCTTGAGTAAAGCACGGTATAGAGCCCCCTTGGGTGCGGACGCTAGCGCCACGCGCTCCCTGGTCGAAATCGGCAAGACCACGATATCGAGCCCCCAGACTTCAATAACCTGTGCCTGGCGACAAGACGGATAGCGTGCCGCATGATTCTGTGCAAACTGAGATTTCATAAAGACCTACTTGAATTGAAGGCCCATTATCTCATCGCTTGAAATTATTGGAAGATGGGGTTCCCACAGCGCTTACTAATCCCCCCGTATGTCCACGCAATCAGGCTTCAAGAGCCGGCAGTCGCACCCAGAATGTCGTGCCTGCCGGTTCCTCGGACGTGAAGCCGACCTCCCCGCCGAGATAATTCTCCGCCAGCAGCTTGATGGAATAGGTTCCCAGCCCCCGGTCCTGGCCCTTGGTCGAGAATGAGCGCTTGAAGACCTGCAGCCGGACCGATTCTTCCATGACGGCGGGATTGCCGACCCAGAACACTGCCATGTCCTCCTCCCGGCGCAGCCCGGCCGTGACGATGCCCCCTGCGGGAGTGGCTTCGAGGGCGTTTATGAGCATGTTGACCAGAATTCTGCGCAGCAGGGAAAAGTCGGAGTAGACGGCCACATTGAAGCTGCCACCGTCAAGATGGATGTTTTTGCCCAGAGCCTTGGGATGGGTGCGGAATTCTCCGACAACGGACTGGACAATTTCAAGTCCCTGCAGCGTTATCTTTGAAGTAGCATATTCATTTCTTTCCGCAGCCAAGAGCTGCTTCTGTTTCTGGATCTCGTCGACCAGGGCGAAGAGCGAGGACTTGGCCATGTGGGCGATCTCCCGGGCGTCCTCGGGCACTTCGTTCATGAGGATGTCGACCAGATTTCTGGCCCCGCCCGCAGAATTGAGGATGTCGTGAAAAAAGATCCGCTCCAGGGCCTGGCGGCGTTTTTCGTCCGCTATGTCAAGGAGGGTCAGCACGTAATACGTGCCGTCCGGGGTTTCCCACGGGGAGGCGAAGACCCGCAGATCCCGGGCCACGGTCGCGCCGTGCTCATCACCGCACAGCAGTTGGCATTCGTGCACGGTTTTTTCCCGGGTTCGTATACTCTCGAGCATCGCCCGCAGCACTCCGCACTCGCGGCAATACAGTGACGTGCCGCATCCGTTTTTCCCCACATCGGAATAGCTGCAGCCTATGGCCTCGCCCGGGCGCTTGGCCAGAAATGAGCCGACATCGTTGGTGCCCAAAAGGTCGGTGAAGGCCTTGTTGCTGAATAGGATCTGACGAAAAGAGTTCAGCACCAGAAGAGGCAACGGAAAAAAATCGAAATATTGCGAACACAGATGATTTCCGATCCGGGCATTTTCCTGCTGAATTTCATGTATGGGCAATCGTTCGCCGGGAGCGCACAGTGTTTCACATTTCTTGTTCATTATTGACTGCTTCTATGTGGATGTTGAGGAAAATTTCGATGGCGCTGTCTCTGTCTGCGACTTCGCACGTGCGTTAAATGTCGCATTCCTTGTCTGCGAGGGGAAGCGTGAAATAGAATGTCGTGCCCTGCCCGAGGCTGCTTTCCGCCCAGATCGTGCCTCCGTGCTTTTCGACGAATTCCTTGCACAGGATGAGCCCGAGGCCCGTACTCGCTTCTCCCTCGGTGCCGGGCCGGGTGATCTTGTTGTCGAGGGCAAAGAGCATGGACAGGGTGTGTTGGTCCATGCCCACACCCTCGTCCCGTACCTCGACCGTGACCATGTCCCCATCGCGACGAGCCGTAATACGAACCTGTTCGCCCCGATTCGAGAACTTCAGGGCATTGGAAATGATGTTCCGTAGCACAGTACCTATCATTGGCGGGTCGATGCATACAACCAGATCGTCCGGAGTCTCGTCACGCAGGACGATCCCCTTCTGGTCGGCCACGGAATGCGTGAAATCAAGGCTCGCTCTGACGACTCCTTTCAACAGAAAATGACTTGGCGAACAGGTCAGCAGCCCTTGCTGGACTCTGGCCCACTCCAAAAGATTTTCCAGCAGCGCGTAAACGCGAACAGAGCTTGCGTACAAGGCGTCCAAAGACCTGTTGACTTCTTTTACAGTCAATTCCTCGAAATCCTCGACCAGAATTTTGGTCAGGGAAAGGAAACCCGATATGGGGGATTTGAGATCATGGGCAATGATGGAAAAGAACTTGTCCTTTTCCGCAATCGCATTTCGCAGTTCCGTATTGACCCGCCTAATCTCCTCTTCGGATTTTATGCGCTCGCTGATGTCACGCACCGCAGCCACGCGCATGATTTCGCCGTTGATTTCAAAATTTCGCGCTTCAAGCTCGACAAAAACGGCTTCACCATTTTTTCTCACAAATCTGACGACATACGGCCGTGCATATTCCTTGACTATATTCTTGCGGACAATATCCCTATCCTGCTCATGAACCAAGAAATCGAGAATGTTTTTATCGAGTATTTCCTGCTGTTCATAACCAAGAAGTCTGGCCAGGGCGGCATTCAAATCCACGATGACGCCTTTTTTGTGGATGACAATCCCCTCCATAGTCACATCTGAAAGCAGTCGATAGCGCATTTCGTTTTCTCGGCAAGCCAGCTCCGCTGATTTGCGATTCGAAATGTCGCGGCAGAAACAGATAAACATGCCTCCGTACAGCTCCAGGTAAGATGCGGAGACTTCCACATCGAAAATGCTGCCGTCTTTTCGACGATGCTTCGTTTCAAATAATTCGGAGCCGTTTTCGACGATGCGCACAAGACGCGCTTCAGTCACGGCGCTGTCTTCCAGAGCGTCCAGCTCGCCGATGCGCATCCCTTCAAGTTCGCCTTTCGTGTAGCCAGTCATGCGGCAATAGGCATCGTTGATATCGGTCAGGCGCCCGTCCGCACCGATGACCCAGAATCCGTCCTGGGTGGTTTCCAGAATGGAAGTCAGGAAGCGTTCCCGCTCCTGCAGGGCCTCTTCCATCCGGGCTTGCTCCGTGATGTCGCTCAGGATCAGGAGCAGTCTACGCTCCTGTTCCGATTCCTGCCTGTGATTCTCGATTCTGCCGACACAGCGCACCGTGCGCTGGCAGCCGGCCAGGGCGAAGCTCAATTCCTTGCCATCGGGGTTTTTGAAAAACGCCTTGAAACGGCCCAGAAAAGCCGAGCGGTCCGGCGCGGCAATGAAATCGACCAAGGCCTTGCCGCAAAGCAGGTAGGGGTCCTTTTCGACCATTTCGGCAAATGTCTGATTGGTCTGGGCTATGATTCCGCTCTGGTCGATGGTCAGATACCCGACCGGGGCGTCATTGTAGAGACGCGCGAAACGGTCCCGCGCGATTTCAAACTGTTTCTGGGTGTCGCGCAGTTCCTCGTTTTGAAGCTCAAGCTCGATCTGGTACACCTGATAATCGTGAAACAGGGTCTTGATCTCTTCCAGGGAAAGATTCTCGACCGTGCTGACGGATTGCGCCAGGCGTGCCTCGGCTTGCTCTCGCAATATCTTCTTCTTGACTTCAAAGGTCGCTGTCATGGCTCTCCCATGTTTTGGTTGTCAGTGATCACCCTAAGATACTTGATAAAATGGTCATCATATAGACACTGGTCAAGAGGCCTGGGCGGTGGGTTGAACCGCATTATCGACCCCTTCACCATCCATGACCTCGGCAAAAATACAGGCAAACTGATTACGCGCCGGCCTGAAAGCCGTGACTTGAAAACGTTTGCCGACCTGCGACGAATATTGTTCGAATTTCGAGGACTTACCGGTCAGGGCCACCTCGCCGAAAGCCTCGATCCAGAATTTTTCCGTATCCGGCATGATTTCAAGAACGGTCTTGCCCAAAACCTGCTCGGCTTTCAGGCCAGTCATCCTCTCGAAAGCGGGATTGACGGCCAGAAAACGGTAATCCACGGGCGTGCCTTTTTCGTCGCAGATGATCTCATGCAACGAGAATCCGTTGAACATTTCCCGAAAAAGCGTCTGAAAGTCCTGCTCCGCCTGGCGTTTTTCAGTTATGTCCTCAAATGTCGCATAGACCTGCGAAGGCGTGCTCTCGCCGGGTTTGAACAGAGGCATGGCGGTGATGGAGAGCCAGATGTGCGCGTTCTTCTCGGGATGAAAGACCCCTCTCACCACCGGTCCCTCCTTGTGTCCGGTCCGCAAGGCGATCATGGCCGGGTGGTGCGTTCCGGCCACAGTGGAGCCATCCTCGCGGATCATATTCCAGCGCGGGTCCATGGATGTCTTGCCCAGTATCTGGTCCAGGGTAAGCCCCAGAATGCGTCCCGCAGCTGGGTTGGCGGAGATGATGGAGCCGTCGGCCTCATGGTAGACCACGCCTAAGGGGAGGGTTTCAAAGAGGGCGCGGTATTCTTCCTCGCTTGCACGCAGAGCCTCCTCGCCGAGCTTCATGCGGGTGATGTCCACAAAGGAAACCAGGGTGCCGGAAAAGACCCTCGGCCCTACGGAATACGGCACCACTCGCATCAGATACCAGCGGCCATCCTTGGCGCGGACCTCGTGCTCTGCCAATTTCCCTTGCCTGTGCACGCTCTCGATGATCCGGACCGGATCGGCATTTTCGAGCTGGTGGGAGATGTCCGACAAGCTCCGCCCCACATCCGCGCCAAGCACATTGAACACCTCGGCGATTTTGGGTGAAAAACGCCTGATATCCATGTTCTCGTCGAGCAGGAGCTGCCCGATCTGGCTGACGTTCAAGAGGTTGTCCACGTCGTTGTGCAGCTCGCTCAGCTCCACGATCTTGGACTGGTACTCGGAATTGACCGAATACAGCTCTTCATTGGTGGATTGCAGTTCCTCGTTGGTGGATTGCAACTCCTCATTGCTGGCAAGGAGCTCTTCGTTGGTGGCCTGCAATTCCTCGTTGGCGGTCTCCAGTTCCTCTACCGTTGCCTGCAGGTTCTCGCGGGTGAATTGCAGCTCCTGCTCCAGGTCGGTGATGCGCTGCTCGGCTTCCAGGGACAGATCATAAGCCTGAATGGCCTGTGTCTTGTCCAGAATGTCGGGCCGTGCGACCTCTTCCAGAAATACGGCCACCAGCGGCTCCTGCCCTTTTTTCTGGGGCAGGGGCAGAATCCGCAAATCCACCACTTTGAGCGCATCCATGTCGCGCAGCTTGATGTTGGAGAAGCGAAGCGCCTCCTGCTTGCGGAAAACTTTCTGGATGCCGGTGGAAAGAGGGATGGACAGATCCTTGGCCGCCATCTTGGAGATGTCCCGCGAGAGCTTGCCCGAGGGCAGCTTGAAATACCCTGTGGTGTCTCCGAAGACGTGCAGCACCTCCATCTGCTCGTTGACGACCACGGCCAGGGGGAAATTGTCCGCGCTTAGCGCTTCCAGGAAACGCTCCAGAATGCGCTCGTCATTGACGTGCGGATCCCGGCGCATCACCGGGAAACGGCTGCCCAGGTCGCGGTAGGTCGAACCCGGAACCTGGGGCAGCTCATGAGAATCGAGGCTGTGCTTGAACCGCCCCTTGGTGCGGTAAATCTTGCTTTTGTGATCGAGGCTCTCGAAACAGTCGCCCATCTCGCCGATGGTTTCGCTGGTGCCGAGCAGCAAAACGCCCTGGGCATTGAGCGAAAAATTGAAAAACTCCAAAACTTTGCGCTGCAGGACAGGCTGCAGGTAGATAAGCAGGTTGCGGCAGGAGATAAGATCGATATTGGTGAACGGAGGGTCTTTTATGAGGTTGTGCTGGGCAAAGACGACCATCTCGCGGATGTTGCGGGAAATCTGATAGCTGTCCTGCTTGCGGTAGAAATACTTGCTCAGCAGCTCCTGCGGGACGTCGGCGGCGATGCTGTCGGGGTAGACCCCGTTGGCCGCGAAAAGGACGGCGTCGCGGTCGATGTCCGTGGCGAAAATTTTCAGGTCACGGTTGATTCCGGACTGAAGCATGTATTCCTTGGCCAGGATGGCCAGGGTGTAGGCCTCCTCTCCCGTGGAGCAACCGGCGATCCAGAACCGGCTCTCTTTTCCGGCGGAGCGGTTCAGGATTTCCGGTAGCCAGCTTTCCTTCAAAAGTTCAAACACCTCCCGGTCGCGGAAGAATCTGGTCACGCCGATCAGGAATTCGCGAAACAACGTGCCCGCCTCGCCGGGAAAATTCTGCATGTAGGCCACATAATCCCGGATCTCATCGATGCGGTTTATGGACATGCGGCGTTCGATGCGCCGGGTCACGGTGCTGGGCTTGTAGTAGGTGAAATCGGCCTTGAACTTGTCGCGCAGGATGGCGAAAATGCGGGTCAGGGCGTCCTCGTCGCTGATGACGGTCTCGGAGCGCTCGGCTTTTATGACGAAGGGGTGCTTGGCGTAGGAAAGCAATCGTTCGGGCATTTCCTCCGGCGGCAGGATGAAGTCCACCAGTCCCGTGGAAAGGGAGGCCCGGGGCATGCTGTCGAATTTGGCCGTGCTTTCGCTCTGGACCATGACCATGCCGCCGAACTCCTTGATGGCCCGCACGCCGCGCATGCCGTCGCTGCCCGATCCAGAAAGGATGACGGCAACGGCCTTGTCGCCCTGGTCTTCGGCCAGGGAACGCAAAAAAATATCGATGGGGAGGTTGATGGTGCCTTTGACGTGTTCCTGGTCGTTCAAGAGCAGCTTGCCGTGAAATATGCTCAGGTTCTTCTTGGGCGGAATCAGATAGACGTTGTCCGGCAGGACCGGCATGCCCTCCTCGGCCCGGAGCACTTTCATCTTGGTCTTCTTGGAAAGGATCTCGACCATAAGGCTCTTGTAGTCCGGAGACAGGTGCTGGATGACGATGAAGGCCATGCCGCTGTCCGGGGCCATGCCCGAGAAAAAAGCTTCAATGGCTTCCAGGCCTCCGGCCGAAGCTCCCACCGCCACATACAGGGACGGTTTGATCGACGTCTGCGTGTTGGATGCGGCGGATGCCGGCTTCTTTTGTTTGGGGGAATACTTTTTTGTCATTAAAGAGACCTCGTGCCGGGGTTTCAATGGTTCGCGTCAAACAGTCCGAAGCGTCAGGGATGCATGTTTCGACTCCCGGCACGGGGAGCATGTTTTTCGATCATTCGCTGCAGGTTCTCCAGGCTGACCGGCTTGACCAGATAGTCGTCCATTCCCGAGGCGAGAAATTTTTCCCGGTCCCCGGTCATGGCGTACGCGGTCAGTGCGATGACAGGGATGCTCTTGCAGGCGGCTAGGCCGGGAGAGTTGCGGATTTCCTTGGTGGCCTCCTGGCCTCCCATGACCGGCATCTGAATATCCATGAGCACGATGTCGAAATCTCCTGTGCGCAAGAGATCAAGAGCCTCCTGGCCATTTTCGGCCAGGGTTACCGCATGGCCGGATTTTTCCAGCAATTTGCGGGTGGCGACCTGGTTGGACGGATCATCTTCGACCATCAGAACGTGCATGGTTTTACGACCGGTTATATCTGCCTTTTCCCTCATCCTTGCCGGGGGCAGCTCCTGCAGTGACTTGAACGGGAGGACCACATGCACCGCGGTCCCTTTGCCCAGAACGCTTTCCATATAAATGTGCCCTCGCATAAGCTCCACCAGACGCCGCACTATGGCCAGTCCGAGGCCCGCACCTTGGTATTTGCGCGTGTAGGATCCTTCCACCTGCGCGAAAGGCTTGAACAGATCCCTCAGTTTATCCTCGGGGATGCCGATTCCCGTGTCGTAAACGGAAAAAAGAAGCCGCAGTTCGCCGTTTTTGGCAGGAGCGATGGGAGCCATCTCCAGCCGCACCCTGCCTTGATCGGTGAATTTAAGGGAGTTGCCGACCAGGTTGAAAAGAATCTGCCGCAACCTGGCGACACCGCCGATAAGAATCGGCGGCAGGTCGGGGTCGATGACATACTCCAGGGAGACATTTTTTTTGTCGGCGTTGACGGCGAAAAGTTCGGTTACGGAATCGCACAGCTCACGCAGGCTGAAATCCTCTTCGACGACATCCATCTTGCCCGCCTCGATCTTCGAGATGTCGAGAAGATCTGTCAGCAGACGGGCCAGACGGTCTGAAGACCTGATGGCCATGGAAACGATTTCGCGCTGCTCGTCGTCCAGGAGCGTGGTTTGCAGCAGTTGCATGAGACCCATGACGCCGTTCAAAGGGGTGCGGATTTCGTGGCTCATGTTGGCCAAAAATTCAGACTTGGCCTGGTTGGCCGCCTGGGCCGCGTCCCTGGCCTTGATCAGCTCTGCTTCGACCAGTTTTCGCTCTGTGTCGTCCCGGAATTCGACGGATCGGACCATGCGGCCCTTGTACGGTATGTTTCGGGCTTCCAGGCGCAGCGGGTATTCCTGACCGTTCTTGCGCAGGCCGACCGCTTCGTAGGGCTTTTCGTACCCGGCCAGAATGTTCTTCATGACCATTTTCCGCGACTTTTCAGCGATGAGCAGCAGGCCGTCCATGCCGATCAATTCATTCACGGAGTAGCCGGTGATGCCGGACAACCCCTGATTGCAATCGAGAATGATCCCCTTGTCGTGGATTGTTATGCCGCCGAAAGAGGCATTGTGCAGGGCCTTGAAGCGCTCTTCGCTTTCCTGGAGCGATTTCTCGGCGAGCTTGCGATCTGTTATGTCGCGATAAATGGCGTAGGCGCCGATGATGCGTCCGTCGATGAGGATGGGGTACCCGATGAGCACAACATCGAGAGGCGTGCCGTCTTTTGTGCAACGCACTGTTTCCGTCTCGACGATCGTTCCATTTTTAAAAACGAGATCCGAATAGTGTCCCGCTTCGTCACGGTACATGCCCTGGGAAACGAGATCGTTTATCTGCTTGCCGTGCGCATCTTCCCATTCGTATCCGAAAAGATAGGTGAAAGACTTGTTGATCTGCAAAACGAAACCCTGGTTATCAACAATGGCAATGGCCTCCGGCGAGCTGTCGAACAAATGCTCGAGCATTGCCTTTTGTTTTTGCAAGGCTGCTTCGGATTGCTTGCGCTCGGTAATGTCCGTGGTGAAGCCTTGGTAATGGGAGATTCTGCCCTGCGCGTCGCGTACTGCCCTGGCGTTTCTGGACACCCAGACAATGGATCCATCCCGCCGCTTAAATTTGCTTTCAAAGTTGACGACTTCGCCGTGGGCTTCAAGCACACGCTTGAATTCCTCCCTTTGGGCCGGATCGACATAAACCTGCGTGCCGATGTCGGTAATGGAGACAAGGACGTCCTCTGGCGAATCGTAGCCGAAAATTCTGACCCAGGCTGGGTTTACGTACAGATACCGCCCTTCGGGAGTGGATGAGAACACGCCGATGGGAGCGCTCAGCAGCAGATCGTCCACATCCTGAAATCCGGACAGTCGCGAGGGGGGGCTTATGGAATGATCAGGAGCCATGTCCGGCTCCGCAATGTAGCGACATCATTACCACCATGGTCTCCGTGTGCAGGACGTTTATCAGGATAACGCAGGGGAATGACTTCAAACACGCCTCGTGTTAAAAATTCGTACGTTCGACCACAGTTTGCGAAGACTCCACTACCTTTCGTTTGTTCGTGCCGATCTTGAAACTGGGCTTGAATCCTGGCTTGAATCCGGTCTCGAATAATCGTGTCAGACAGGCGCGGAGCCCGCCTTTGTTTTTGATCTATGCTTGCGGCCACCGTAAAGTAGGCGTCTTCTGGCGAGCAAGCATTTTTTGTAAGACATTTTTTTCTTAAGATGCTCCGGAAGTCAAAACATTTGTCAAAGAGGATTCGTGCCAAGGTGATTTTGTGTGAACGGCTGAAATTTGCTCTTGAATATTAAGCAACTCGGGCCGCCAAGCAATGCAGGTATTCATTACGAAGTTTGTCATACAATATGCGTAGGACAAAAAATGATTGAGTTGCTGTCTTTGTTACGCGTGAGTTTCCGGTCGGTTGCCGCATTTCACATTTTACCGGACCATGAGTAATCATGCGATTTGTATCGACAGGGTCCGGCCAGAATGCACAGGAGTAAGCCGGCACCAATCCTTGAAATTCCTTGCCATCTCCATTACACGAAACCATCTTCACATTTCAAGCAGTTGGAAACAAATTTGTACACAGATCTCCTTCAGTATATTTTCAGCGGACTGACCGGCGGAGCCATCTATGCGCTCATCGCGCTGGGCTTTTGCGTGGTCAGCAACACTATGGGCATCGTCAACTTCATCCAGGTCGATTTCGTCACCCTGGGCGGCATGTTCATGTTCTCGGCGCTGTTCGCCCTCGGCCTGCCCACGGTCCCGGCGCTTGGCCTGTCCGTCTGCCTTGTGGCGCTGGTGGCCATGGTGGTTGAGCGTATCGGCCTCAGGCCCGCGAGATCGGACAATCATCTAGTGCTCATTTTTTTGACCGTTGGACTGTCCATCATTCTGCGCGGGATCATCAAGATCGTGTGGGGCAAGAACCGCATGGCGCTGCCCCCGCTGACTCCGGACGTGCCCGTGCAGATCCTGGGAGCGAGCGTGCTGCCGCAGGCTCTGTGGATTCTGGGTCTGACCGTGGTCGCCATCGCAGTCCTGACCTGGTTCTTTCACCGGACCTCGCTTGGCCTGTGCATGCGCGCCGTGGCTTCCAATCCCACGGCTGCGGCCGTGGTCGGCATTGCCTCGGGCCGCATCCGCCTGACCAGCTACGCCATCGCTGGAGCCCTGGGCGGCCTGGCCGGAGTGCTGGTCACGCCCATCACCACGCTCAACTACGATGTGGGAGTGCTGCTGGGCCTCAAGGGCTTCGCCGCCGCCATCCTCGGTGGCTTCGGCTCCTTCCCCGGAGCCATCCTCGGCGGCCTGGGACTTGGCCTTCTCGAATCCCTGTCCGCCGGATACCTGTCCAGCGCCTACAAGGACGTGGTAGCCTTCGTGGTTCTGCTGCTGGTCCTCTTTGTTCGCCCCAAGGGATTGCTGGGCAAGTGACGACTTTCCTTTGACTATAAAGATCGCGAACGCGTAAAGCATCACGATTTGTCAGCAGCCGCTTCAACTCCCCTCCTGCCAAGGAGGGGTGCCCGAAGGGCGGGGTGGTTGACTCTTACAGTCTGATTGCTTCATTCAAGGGGAATACCCCCTCCCCCTGCGGGTACTCCCCCTTGGCAGGGGGAGATTCATAATTCGGCATGCTCACCCATCCCGCCAAGACGAAGAGGGCAGGCACTTGGGCCTGCCCCTACGCTCGACATCTTCATGGCAAAACACTAATTTATATGCTTTACCCCCGGCCAAATCGATTATACTTTCCCGGCCCAGACGACACCATTCTTCAAGGACTCTCATGACCGGCAGACAAAACATTCTCTACTTTCTCTCCCTGCACCGGACAGGACTCTTCGTATCCCTCATGGCCATGGCGCTGATCCTCTTTCCCTATATCGAGGACAACCCCTACACCCTGGGCCTGACCAATCTCATCGCCATCAACGCCATCGTGGTTCTGGGCCTGAACCTCTTCATTGGCTATGCCGGACAGATTTCGCTTGGCCATGCCGCTTTTTTCGGCCTTGGCGCCTACGGTTCGGCCATCGCCACCGTCACTTTCGGATTGCCCCCCTGGCCGGCCATGTTTCTGATCGCGGCGCTGGTGGGCCTGGTCTCGCTGGCCGTGGGCATCCCGGTGCTGCGCCTGTCGGGGCACTATCTGGCCATGGCCACGCTTGGCCTGAACTACGTCGTGCACACCGTCCTTTTGCAATGGGACGAGGTCACGGGCGGCCCCAGCGGATTCGCAGGCATCCCCAGCCTGTCCGTTGCCGATGTGGTCTTCGATGACCCGGTCAGCCTGCATTATCTGCTCTGGGGCTTCACCATGGCGTGTCTGCTGCTGTGTCTCAATCTGGTGCGCAGCGGGGTCGGCCGGGGCCTGGCCGCCCTGGCCGGGGACGAGACCGCGGCCGCGAGCCTGGGCGTCGACACCCGCGCTGCCAAGGTCAAGGTCTTCGTGCTCTCGGCCGTGCTCGCCTCACTGGCCGGAAGCCTTTTCGCCCACTGCTATTCCTACGTGAGCCCCGACACCTTCGGCATCTTCACCTCGACGGACCTCGTCATCATGGTCGTGGTCGGCGGGATGGGCTCCATCTGGGGCTCGGTCTTCGGCGCGGCCTTTTTGACTCTGCTCCCGGAATGGATGGAGGTCTTCGATACCTACAAGGACTTCGTGCACGGCGGCATTCTCGTGCTGGTGCTGATGTTCCTGCCGCAGGGCCTGATCACGGGCCTGACCGACATGATCCGGGTGCGCCTGGCCCTGTGGAGGCGCGACCATGCTGCGGCTTGACGGGCTCAGTAAATTTTTCGGGGGACTGCCTGCCCTGCAGGACGTATCCATCAGCGTGCCCGCCGGGCAGCTGACCGCGCTCATCGGCCCCAACGGCGCGGGCAAGAGCACGCTCATCAACTGCATGACCGGCGTGCTCCCCCCAAGCTCTGGATCCATCCGATTTCTGGATCAGGAAATCGCGGGATTTACGGCCCATCGCATCACGCGTCTGGGCATCCACCGTACTTTTCAGAATCTGCGCCTTTTTCCCCGCCTTTCGGTGCTGGACAATGTGCTGACCGGCCTGACCTGCGAAGGGGGCGAATCCATGATCATGGCCATGCTGCGTCTGCCCTATCTGCGCCACCGCGAACGGCAGCTCAAGCTGCGGGCCCTTGAGGCGATGGACCAGTTCGGACTGGCCGACAAGGCCCAGTGGCCAGCCGGAGTGCTGGCCTACGGCGACAAGAAGCGAGTCGAGCTGGCGCGGGCCATTGTCGGCAAACCGAAGCTGCTCCTTCTCGACGAGCCCGTGGCCGGCCTTAACGCGGAAGAAACGGCGGCCGTGGGCGAGCAGCTCAGAAACCTGCGCCGCGCGGGACACACCATTTTACTGGTCGAACACGACATGGATCTGGTCATGAACATCGCGGATCTGGTGGTGGTGCTGGACAGCGGCCGCTGCATCGCCACGGGCACGGCCGATGAAGTCCGCCGCAACCCGCTGGTGCTTGAAGCCTATCTTGGAAGAATGGAGGCCACGGCCTGATGCTGACCATAAAGAATCTTACGGCGCACTACGGTGCGGCCCAGGCCCTGTTCGGCATCGACATGGAGGTCGGGGCCGGGCAGACCGTGGCCCTGGTCGGGGCCAACGGCGCGGGCAAGAGCACCCTGCTCAAATGCGTGATGGGTCTGGTTAGGCCCACGGGCGGGGAAATCCTCCTCGATGGCAAAACCGTGACCGGATCGAGTCCGGCGCGCATGGTTCGTCACGGGTTGGCCTTGTCTCCCGAAGGGCGCGAGGTGTTTGCCCAGCTCTCTGTGCTGGAAAACCTGCAGCTCGGCGCCATCCCCTTGAGCCTGGCCAAGGCCGAGGAAACCCGGCGCATGGAAGAGATTTTCGCCCGTTTTCCAAAACTTAAGGAGCGTCGGCAGCAGTTGGCCGGAACCCTGTCCGGCGGCGAACAGCAGATGCTGGCCATGGGCCGGGCGCTGATGGCCGCGCCGCGCCTGTTGCTCCTGGACGAGCCGAGCCTCGGGCTGGCCCCGCTCATCACCGACGAAATCTTTTCCATCATCCACCAGCTTGCCCGCGCCGGCACGACCATCCTCATTGTCGAACAGAACGCCGCCCGCGCCCTGTCCGCATCGGACACGGCCTATCTGTTGGCCGGGGGAAACATTGTCGAGCAGGGCAATAGCCGCGATCTGCTCCTGGACCCTTCCCTGCGCGCCGCATTCCTGGGCGCGGCCAGTCAAGACAACCCATCCGCCAGCCGCCTGGGAGCGGCCGGGCTGACCAATATCCGTCTGGAGAAACCGCCCATGCACAAAAACTTCATGCCTTCCTTTAACTCTGAAGAAGAACTCAAAGCCCACCAGTTGCAGGGGCTGCAGTGGACCGTGCGCCACGCCTTCGAAGGGTCCCCCGCCTACCGCGCCAAGCTTGAGGCGGCGGGCGTGACCCCGGATTCGATCCAGAGCCTGGATGATCTGAAGCGCCTGCCCTTTACCACCACCGACGATCTGCGCGACGGTTACCCCTTCCCGCTGAAAAGCGTGCCCTTCGAGCAGTTGGTGCGCGTGCACGCCAGTTCCGGGACCACGGGCAAGCGCAAGGTGCTCTGCTACACGCAAAAAGATCTGGACGACTGGACCGACATGTTCGCCCGCTGTTACCAGAGCGCGGGCGTCAATTCCCTCGATCGGGTCCAGATCGCCGTGGGTTACGGAGTCTGGACGGCGGGCATGGGCTTTCAGCTCGGCTGCGAAAAGGTCGGCGCGTTGGCCGTGCCGGTGGGTCCCGGCAACATCGACATGCACATCCAGTTCCTGCTCGATTTCCAGTCCACGGTCTTCTGCTCCACGGCCTCCATGGCGCTGCTCATGGCCGAGGAGATCCACAAACGAGGCATCGCCGACAAAATCGCGATCAAGAAGATCATCTACGGATCCGAGCGCTCCAGCCGGTCCATGCGCAAGAAGATCTCCGAGCTCTTCGGCGGGGCCGAGCTTTTCGACATCACCGGCCTGACCGAACTCTACGGGCCGGGCACGGGCATCGAATGCTCCGATCACGACTGCATCCATTACTGGAGCGACTACTACCTGTTGGAGATCCTTGATCCACAGACCCTCCAGCCGCTGCCCGACGGCGAATGGGGCGAGATGGTCATCACCACCCTGTGCAAGGAAGGCTCGCCGCTGATCCGCTACCGTACTCGCGACATCACGCGCATCATCCCCGAGCCCTGCACCTGCGGCAGCATCATGCCCCGGCATTCGCGCATCAAGGGCCGCTCCGACGACACCATCAAATTCAGGGGCGTGAATATCTACCCCAGCTCCATCGACACCATCCTTTCGTCCGTGCCTGGACTTGGTTCGGAATATCAGATCCATCTGACCCGGGGCGACGGCGGCCGCGACAATCTGCGGCTCGTGATCGAACGCGCCGAGGGCGTGGCCGCAGGGCGTGGGCCGGAGCTGGCGCATGAGGCTGGACATCAGATAAAAAAACAGCTCATGGTCACGGTGGACTTGGAACTTGTGGACTACGGCGCTTTGCCCCGTTCGGATCGCAAGAGCCAGCGGGTTTTCGACAGCCGGATTCAGGACGAGATCGTTTGATTTTACGACTGGGCCATATAGGCATCAATCAATCTGAAGAGGAGAAAATGTCATGCGCAAGATTTTCTGTTTTTTGAGCTGTCTCATGCTGCTGGCTTCCCCGGCCCTGTCCGAGGACACCATCAAGCTGGGCGCGTTTTTCGACCTGTCGGGCCGGGCGTCTTTCATCGGTACTCCGAGCAAGCTGGTCGCAGAGATGCTCGTTGACAAGATCAACGCAGAGGGCGGGATAAACGGCAGGAAGATCGAGCTGCTCATGGCCGACACCGAGGGCGATCCGGCCAAGGCCGCCAACATCGCCACCAAGTTCATCCACAAGGACAAGGTCGTGGCCATTGTCGGGCCGACCCTGACCGATACGGGCATGAACGTGAAGAAGATCGTGGACTCCGGCAAGACACCCATCGTCATGACCGTGGGCGGGGATCCGGTCATCATGGGCGGCAAGTTCGGCTCTTTTGAATGGGTCTTCAAATCGCCCCAGCGCTCCAAGATCGCGGTTGAACGCCTCTTCACCTATCTGAAGGACAAGGGGCTGACCAAGGTCGCCCTGCTCTCGGCCGATGACGGTTTCGGCAAGGACGGCCTGCGCTGGATGGAAGAGCTGGCCCCCGCTTTCGGGATTGAAATGCTGGTCAAGGAATCTTTCGGCGCCCGCGACACGGACATGACCGCCCAGCTGACCAAGGCCAAGAACGCAGGTCCCCAGGCGCTCGTTGTCTGGACCACGGGCCCGGCCGGGGCCATCAGCGCTAAGAACGTGGCCCAGCTCGGCATTGATCTGCCCCTGTTCCAGTGCCATGGCCTGCCCGATCCCAAGTACATCGAACTGGCCGGACCGGCGAGCGAAGGCAACCGCATGCCCGCGACCAAACTCATGGTCGTGGACGAACTGCCTGACACGGACCCTCAGAAGGCCGTGATCCAGGAATTCGTCAAGCTCTACGTCGAAAAGGGCTACGATAAGCAGTTCCCCATCAACACCCACTCCGGCTATGCCTGGGATGCGATCCGGCTCATCGTCGACGCCATCGCCAAGGTCGGAACCGAGCCCGAAGCCCTGCGCGCCGAAATCGAGAAAACGCAGAACTATGTCGGCATCTCCGGCATCTACAACCTGACCCCCGAAGACCACAACGGACTCGATGTGGACTCCATGGTTATGGTCCAGGTCAAGGACGGCAAGTTCGTTCTGGCCGACTAAACGGTCCTGCGTTACGAACACAACAAGGCCTCTCCTTCGCGGGGGAGGCTTTTTTTTTGAGTCGCGGGGAAATAACCAGCGGATAGGCCGAGACACCGTCTTGGGGCGCAATATTTTTCCAATGCCGGCAGCCCGTCGTCCCAGGTTTTGAGCGTGAGGCCAAGGATTGCGCGCCAAGCCTGAAATGGGTAAATAAAAATGTCGCCAACCCTTTTATAAGGATTAAAAATGAAAGAAATCAGCAAGCTGCTTGATAATAACAAGACCTGGGCCCAGAACGTCGAAAAGAACATCCCCGGTTTTTTCCGCAAACTGGAGAACCAGCACAAGCCAAAATTCCTGTGGATCGGCTGCTCGGACAGCCGGGTCCCGGCGGACCAGCTTATCGGCGTCATGCCGGGCGAGGTCTTTGTGCATCGCAATATCTCGAATCAGGTCATCAACACCGACATCAACCTGATGTGCGTGTTGCAGTACGCCATCGACGTGCTCAAGGTGAAGCATATCATCGTCTGCGGTCATTACGGCTGCGGCGGCATCGAGGCGGTCATGCAAGACCAGACTCCGGGCCTGTTGGCCCATTGGCTGGAAAACGTGCACGACCTGATGGAACGCAAGGGCCGCCCCAATCTCGACGACATGTGCGAACTCAACGTCAAGCTGCAGATCCGCAATCTGGCCTTGAACAGCATCGTGCGCAAGGCATGGCAGCGTGGTCGCAACCTCTATCTGCATGGCTGGATCTATTCCATTTCCAACGGCCTGATCCACGACCTGTGCATCACGCGCGGCCCGGACAAGCAGGAAGAGGAACCCCTTGAAGCTCCACTGCGTCCGAAACATTAGGAGAATGCAGTGAAAAAACTCATCCTGATAACGATTTTCGCCTGTACGGCGTTGTGGGGCTGCGTGCATGCCGACAACAAAAACATCGATACGTCCCTGGATCTGATGGACGCGCGCATTCTGGATACACGCTGGAAATTGGTGGAGCTTTGGGGAAAACCCGTGGCGGAGGTCGAACGGTATCCGTTTATCCAACTCCATGCCAAGGAGGGACGCATCTCGGGCTTCGGCGGATGCAACAGCTTCGGTGGCGGCTATGAGCTCAAGGCCGGCAACCGCGTCCGCTTCACGAACATGGCCAGCACCATGATGGCTTGTCCGGACATGGACTCGGAGCAGGAGCTTTTCAACGTGCTGTCCATGACGGACAATTTCGCCTGTGACGGCAAAACCCTTGCCCTGTACAAGGCGCGCATGGCCCCCCTGGCCAGGTTCGAGGCCGTGCGCTGACATCCCGGAACGCGAGGGCTCCGCGCGGAGCCTTTCGTTTTTCGTCCCGACGCGCCTTTTTGCTTGCCCTGTTCCCGCTATCTTCCTATTTGTTCGCCCATGCCAGAAAACAGCCCCGTTCGTTTGAACAAATATCTTGCCGATGCCGGCATAGCCTCCCGTCGCGGAGCCGACGCCCTGATCCAGGGCGGGCGAGTCTGCGTGAACGGCCTTATCCAGCGCGAGCCCGGGACCAGGGTCATTCCCGGCCAGGACACGGTGCTCTGCAACGGCGCACCGGTCTCGGCCAAGCAGAATGCACCGTCCTCCTACATCATGCTGCACAAGCCGGTGCATACGGTGACCACGGTCAATGATCCCCAGGGCCGCAAGACCGTCGTCGACCTGCTGCCCGAAGAACTCCGCACGCTGCGCCTCTTTCCCGTGGGACGGCTCGATTACATGTCCGAGGGCCTGCTCCTCTTGACCAATGACGGCGAGGTCACCCTGCGCCTGACCCACCCCAGCTACGAACACCCGAAAAAATACGAGGTGCTGGTGCGCGAGGCGGTGACGGAGAAATCCCTTGGCATCATGCGCCAGGGCATGCGCCTGCAGGAAGGTGAACGGCTGGCTCCGGTGGAAGTCGAAAGCGCCTCCGATGCCGGCGGGGCGACGCTCTTGCGCATGACTCTGCGCCAGGGCGTGAACCGTCAGATCCGGCGTATGTGCCGCGACCTGGGGCTGACCATCCTGCGACTGCGTCGCATTGAATTGGGACCGTTGTTTTTGGGGAATCTTGAACCCGGAAAATGGCGCGCCCTGACCGACGCCGAAATAAAGACCCTGAAATCAAGCCTTGGTCTCGACTGACCCTGGAGGCGCATGAACAGTATCGCAACCAAACCAATCACCGGATTTTTATGCGCGGTCCTGCTGTTGCTGCTGCTGGAGGCGGGCGCTGCCATGCTGCTCGTGAGCAGCGTGGGCTCGGCAGACGATGCCCAGGCCCTTCCGCCCATGACCCGTCTGCATGATCTGCAGGCAACCTTCTCGGATCTGGGTGGTCAAAGCTTCACGCTGGCCGATTTGCGAGGCAAGGTCGTGGTCATCAATCTGTGGGCCACCTGGTGCCCGCCGTGCCGGGCGGAGATGCCTTTTCTGGAAGGATTGTGGAAGAAATTCCAGGACAATGACCAGGTCCAGGTGCTGTGCATCAGCAAGGAGACCCTGGCGGAAGTGCGCCAGGACCCCCTGGCGAAATCACTGACCATGCCCCTATATGTCTTCACCTCGCCGGCGCCGCCGGAGCTGGATCCCGAAGGACTGCCGACGACATACATCTTCAATCGTCAAGGCAAGGTGGTCTTTGCGCATACGGGCATCGCCCAGTGGGATGCACCGGAAATCGTCGCCTATCTGGACGCCCTGGCCAAGGCGACGAGCAATTAGGGGCGGGTGTGGGCCAGAACCTGACGAAACGATTCGCGGTTGGAATCCCAGTGCAACTGGGCATCGACATCCCCGGCGTCAAACCAATAGTAGCCGATATGCTCTGCGGAGAGGACCACTTTTTCGACTCTGACCCGGGCCAGGTAGATGGGCTTGCGCAACTCGATGCGCGCGTCGGGGATGCAGAAAGAGAACTCGGGGATGACCACTTCCAGCTGCTCCGCGGTCAGCGTCACGCCCGTCTCCTCTTCCACTTCGCGCAGACAGGCTTCGATGCAGGGCTCGTCGGGGCCTCGTCCGCCGGTCACGGGTTGCCAGTATTCATCATGGCGATGGGTCACGGGGCAGCGCAAGAGCAGAAATCGGTCTTCCAGATCATTGTAGAGCCAGCATTCGATACTGAATTTTATCATGGGACAACTCTTTTGCACCACCGCCTTTCCCCGTCAAGCAAAACAAGGCCCATCCGCCCGCTGGAGCGCCCATGAGCTTCGCGACTCTTGCGGAATATGGCCGCGACTATTGTGTCATCGACACGCATAATCTCTTTGTCGGCACCACGCTGGAGGATGAAATTCTGCTTTTGGGAGCGGGCGACGACCTTTTTTCCGTCATTGCCCAGGAGTGCTCCCGCTTCGGCCTGCAGCTTGAGCCCGGCCGCAAGCTTCCCTCCTATTCAGGCGGCGAGCAGAGCATCATCTGCTGCCTGTTGCTCATGCACCTGCTGCCCAAGGAAAAGCTGTGCGTCCTCCTGGTCCACGTGCTGGAGACCCTCTCCCCGCGCAATCGCAGCCTCCTTCTGGACAGATTCGCCGCCCTTCTTCCGGCCGCGTCGCTCTCGGTGCTGACGGAAAACGGACCCAAACCCCTGGCCGATCATGTTTGAACTCGCTGCTCGGACCTATCCCGTCGCGCAGGCCGGACTGAACTTCGTCCTTGACCGCGCCCTTGAATTGCCGAGGCACAGCTGCCTGTATCTGAGCGGGGACAACGGCGCGGGCAAGAGCACCTTTCTGGAACATGTTCTCATTCCCAGCCTGCGCAAAAAGCACAGCCTGCTCTATCTGGCCCAGGACATGGAGCTGCAACAGAACACCATCCGCACCACCCTGGCCCTGCTCGGACACGATGTCCCTGATTCTTTGGCGGACATGGCCGTGGCCTGGGTCAGAACCAGCGGGTGCCGGGACACCATCATTCTTGACGAGTTCGACAAATACGTGAGCACTGAGCAACTAAAGGCTCTGAACCTGCCCGGATTCGACTGGGTCGTGCAGGTCTCGCATCTGCCGCGACGTGAGCGATGCACCGAATTTTCCCATGGTTTTGAGCTGGCCTTCGAGAGGCAGGAAGGAACGGACGTCAACGTAAGGCTCACACAGTTATGGCCACGTTGAAACTGCTTGGCATCTTCGGGCTGCTCGGGGCCTATTTCCGGTTTTTCGTCTTCGGGGCCGGTTATGAGCAGGTGGACCTCCAGGCCGTTTTGCTGCTTGCGTTCCTGGCTGTCAGCGTCTGGAGGAATGGCCCGAGAGGCACCGTGCAGGCCATGTGGTTCATCCTGCCCTTTGTGCTGTCCCTGATTCTTTTCGGCGCGATCTTTCAGTGGATCGGGCTCATGGGCCGCACCGACTGGATTCACGATTCGCTCATAAAAGCCCTGGTCTTTCCCAATTCCTTTTTGGCCGTGAAGCTCGGCCTTGAAGCCATCACCTTTCGCGACATCGTCCATCTCCCACTTGGCGCGGGAGGACGACGCAACGCCATCGTCTTGAAGGCCGTGATGGAAAAATGTACCCCACTGCTGCACCGTTACCGTTTTTTCATGGACCTGACCCCGCATTTCGACGGCCGACGTTGGCACAGGTTCCAGCGTCTGTGCGCGGTCATCGTGGCCGCCTACATCAGCATCTACGGCCAGGCCGAAAAGACCCAGGCCCTGTTTGACCACCGCACCAGATATATGAGGAAAGAAAAATGAAGAACATCAAGATAGCCGCCCTGTCCATCGTGGCCCTGACCTGCCTGACCACCCTCTTCGTGCGCATCCCGCTGCCGAGCCGTGGGTATTTCAACGTGGGCGATGTGGCCGTGGTCTTCGGTGGTTTGGTCCTTGGCTTCATGAATCCGAGACAGGGCATCTTGTGGGCGGTCGGAGCCTGCGGCATCGGTTCGGCCCTGGCCGACATCCTGGGCGGATTCGCGGTTTTCGCGCCCCTGACCTTCGCCGCCAAGGGCGCGGAAGGCGCGCTTGCCGCCGTAGCCGCAAGCAGGACCGGGGCGGCCCGCTACACGGTGCTCGCCCTTGGCGGAGCGGCCATGGTCGGAATCTACTTTTTCGGAGAAGTCATGATGCCCAACATCGGCCTGCAGGGCGCAGTGGCCGAAATCCCGGCCAACCTGATCCAGGCCGTGGGCGGCGCAGTGGGCGGCATGTTCGCGGCCACTGCGCTCAAGAAGACAAAAATGATCTGATAATGGGATTACTCGGCAGTGACGACCCGGCTGGAAGCAGAAGCCGGGTCGTCCTTCTCGCGGGGCCGGGTGGTCAGATCTTTAATCTTGAATTTTCCTAAGCAACCCACACTTCAAGCCACAGTCATCTGCTTGACCTCTTTACAAATCCTCGGAAGCTGTCTGTCTGCGGCTATTTCGAGATCGTAATCCATCCGCAGGCAGAGCCAGAATGATGCAGAATTACCAAACTAGATGGACAGCCTGTTAGACTGTTGAAAATGAGAACCTATAACGTCCGGTCCAATTGGATGCTACTCCACGCGTTGTCGCACTGGCCCGGCTCCATCTTGACATTCTGCCCTTTCTCCAAGACCTTCCGATACCTACATACGCTACTCCTCGGAGATGTTCATGAGCCCTGATACCTATCTCGCCTTTCTCTTGGCCACCATAGTAGTCTTGGTCATTCCTGGACCGACTATCATGTTGGTGGTGAGTTGTTCGCTGACCCAAGGCAAACGCTTAGCCCTGCCGCTAGCCCTGGGCGTCGGTCTTGGCGACACCGTGGCAATGATTGCGTCCATGGCCGGGCTTGGCGCATTGCTTGCCACCTCGGCCACGCTGTTCACTGTGCTCAAGTGGGTAGGTGCGTTCTATCTCGTCTACTTGGGCGTAAAGACCTTTCGAACCAACCCCGTGTCGGGCAAGGACTTGCCGCGTGTTGCTTCTGTATCGCGCGGGGCCAGCGTGTTCCGTGCATTTGCGGTTACGGCTACCAATCCCAAGTCTATTGCCTTTTTCTGCGCCTTCATGCCTCAGTTCATCAATCACGCCGAACCGGTCATGGCTCAAGTCCTCATCCTTGGATCGACCTTTGTGATCCTGGCGGTAGTCAACGCCACTTTGTACGCGCTTCTGGCGGCCAGGGCGCGATACGCAGTGACGAATCCCCGGATCATGAAGATGGTCAACTGGGCAGGTGGCTCTGCCCTGATCGGCGCGGGGGTTTTGACCGCTGCCATACGGCGGACGTGAAATCGGCGGAGCAGGGTTCAAGGGGCTGGGGTCTTGAATCTTGAATTTTTCTAAGCACCACAAAAAGCCGCAATCTGTTCCATCACAGGTCGCGGCTTTTACATTCGGGGTCGGTCAGAAGCTTCGAAAACCAAAAAGGTGCAAAACCGCGGCCAGCCACCCGGCCGACCGCGGTTTTGCGTTGGGAGGGAGGATTCTATCTTTTCTTCTGCACTTCCCACTCCGCCACTTCGCCCTCTTCCACTTCTTCCCAGCCGCTGAACATGGCGGAGATGTGGCTGGTCAGGGTGTGGCCGGTGGTGGTCATGTAGACGTGGACGATGATGAAAGCCAGGATGGCAAACGCGCAGGCCAGGTGGATGAGCGCCAGGAGGCGCAGGTCCAGGAAGGTCCAGTTCCAGATGGCCCAGTCGTTGTAGAGGTAGTACAAAAGCCCCGTGCCCATCTGCAGGGTCAGCAGGATCGCGGTCAGGCCCAGGTAGGTCAGGCGCTGCAGGGGGTTGTGCTTGGTCTCCTTGGATTTTTTGACCGGGTGCGGCAGCCCCTTGAAAATGCCGGAGGAATAATAGCCAATGACCTCGAAGAGCTTCTTGGTGGTCGGGATGTACTGCCGCCATTCACCCGTGGTCACGACCCAGAAGACGATGAAGATGAAGAGGATGACCCAGGTCAGGCCGAGGAAATTATGGTACTCCACCGCCTTCTGGAAGCCGAACAGGGTGAAGGTGCCATGGACCTCGAAACCGGTCAGCAGCAAGAGGAAGATGAGCAGGGACTGAACCCAGTGCCAGAAACGCTCGAACCTCGTGTACAGGTAGATTTTCTTTTTTGTGCTCATATCAATCACTCCTTGCGACGTCCGACGCTGCTCACAAAACGCCCCAGCCCATGCAGGACGACACCCAGAACCGAGGCCGCGACCATGGCCCAGCCGCCCATGTTCAGGAGCTGCACCGAATCACGGCCGGGCATGTAAAAGCCTTCCAGATGGTCGAGCCGACCGCCCTTGGCATGACATTCCACGCAGGCCACGGCCTGTTCCTTGGGCGCGACCATGTGGGTGATGGGGAAGACGTATTCCGTGTCCACGAAATCATACTCGCCGCTGTAGGGCAGCCCGTTGTACTCCTGCCCGATCGCGATGGCCTTGTTCCAGTCGAACTCGGCCCAGTACGCGCCCGATCCTTTGGGGCCAAAGAGCTTGGGAATGACCATAGTCTTGTTGACCTTGTCGTACGGGGTCTTGCCGGTGTGCACCTTGAAGGGGAAGATGCGCGAATTGGGGTCGCCAATGCCTCCGATGGGCCAGGAAACGCGTACCGTCGAGGACGGGTCGATAACGTCCTTGGCCGTGGTGCCCCGGATGGAGCCGTTGAACCACTCGTAGCGAGGAACGACGTTTTTCTGCCATACGAACGAGCCCTTCTTGGCGTCGTAGTCCGCCTTGCCGAACTCGTCCTTCTTCACCTCGCGCTTCTTGTCCCCGGCCGTGGACCAGTCCCAGTGCATCTTGGTCGCATTGATGCGGGCATAGGTCGGGATGTGACACGCCTGACAGGAGACCTTGTCGGTGTGATCGTTGGCTTTCTGGTTGGTTTTGTGCGGCTGCGCGCCGTGGCAGGATTCGCACATGATCTTGGGCGTCAGGTCGTCCTCCAGCAGGCTCTTGCGCTCCGTGGAAGCCGGAGTGGCGTAGATGCGCCCGGCGATATTGTGGGCGTTTGTGGTGTGACAGCGGCTGCAATCGAAATTCTGTCCGTCCGTGCCCATGTGCACGTCGAGCTGCTTGCTTGGCATGGCCATGGACGAGTCCAGGTCGCCGTGTTTGACCGCGTCGCCACCGCCTCCGTAGAAGTGACAGGTGCCGCAGTTGTCGCGCCCCGGACGCCCCACCGACTGCGCCACCGCGTTATAGTCCGGGGGCAGGAATTCTATCTTGCCCTCGAACATGGTTGCGTTGGTCACGGGGTAACCGGACTTGGTCGGGAATTTCTCGTATGTGCCGGTCTGTTCGTGACAGACCAGACAGTCCACCTTTTCGGCCTTGCTGAAATCGAAGTTCTTGTCCTTCCAGCCGTAACCGATGTGGCATGAGGTGCAGCGGGGTTCGTTGGAGCCCACGCTGATGCAGAAATTGTTGACGGACAGGCCGCCCTTGCCTGTTTCCCCGCTGGGGTCGGCCGGGTCCTTCCAGGTCCAGTGGATGGTCTTGTGCAGCTGCATGGCGGCCTGATTATGGCACGTCAGGCAAGCCTTGGTCACTTCTTCAGGCGAACTGAATTGTTGTTTGAGAATCGGATGTTGGGAATGATCGGTGGTGATCCATTTCTGGGCGTCATTCTTGACGGTCTGTCTCGCCAGGGCTCGGCCCGGCGCTTCGCTGTCCTCTGTCGCGGCAAAGGCCACCATGGGGCCCAGGCACACGGCAAGAGCCCCGCAAAGGACCGCCTTCCGTAACGTCTGATTCATAGTCCCTCCATGAAATCTGAAGTGGAAAAACAAGACAAATCCATTTCAGATCATTTTGTACCACAAATGCGAATTCAGGCAAGCAGGCTCTGTGTTACGCAAAATAAATCGGACTGAAAGACTCAAAAAATACCTTTATAACATTGATTGCGAAGATTCATTGTGAAAAAAATGCAGAGGTAAGAGGTAGGCAGGCAAGAAATTTTATAAACAAAAGCGCCGGTCAGTCATTTCCGGGCAGAGTCTTGAGCGCGGCGTGCAGGGCGGCGGCCTTTTTGGGGCCGAATCCGGGCAAGGCGGCCAGATCCTCGATGCGGGCCTGGGTCATGGCCTGTACGGAGTCGAAATGATCCCAGAGCAGACGGGCCGTCTTGGGACCGATTCCGGGCAGATTGTCAAGGTCGGAGGAAAGCTGGGCAGCGCGCTTGTGACGGCGCAGCCGGGAGATGACGAAGCGATGGGCCGTGTCGCGGACATGCTGCAGAAAAAGCAGTTCCGGGCTTCCGGGCCTCAGATTCAGGGGATTCTTGCGCCCGGGCCGGAAAATGACATCGCCCAGCTCTCCCGCCCTGCGGCTCACCCCCTTGGCAATGGAAGCCAAAGGGACGGCAGACAACCCGTTTTCGGCCATGGCGCGTTCCACGGCGCCAAGCTGTCCCTTGCCGCCGTCGATGAGAAGAAGATCGGGCCAGGGAGGGCCGGATTTGGCGCGGCGAGCGGCAAAAGAAGCCAGGGCCAGATAGTCGTCCGCAGTGCCTTCAAGCTCCGGAAACGAATAGACGCGGTAGGCGCTTTTTTCTTCCCTCCCGTCGACAAAGACGACCATGCCCACGCGCATGCCTTCGCCCTGGATGTGCGAGGCGTCCACGCACTCGATGCGTTCCACCTCCCCCTCCACGCCCAAAACCCCGGCCAGTTCCGCCCGAGTGGGTATGGTTCGGCGCTGGCGGAGGGCGTGGGCTTTGGCGTTGGCCGTGGCAATGTCCACCAGCCGACGTTCCTGGTCGCCGCGGGCCTTGGCCACGCTCGCCCTGCCCCCGCGCATGTCGGCCAGGGCGTCTTCCAGCGCCGGATCCTGGCTGCCGAAAGCGGTGATGATGCGGGCCGGGATGAAACGCTCCGCGTTGTAGTACTGCATGAGAAAGGAGTCCGTGAGGCCGGCCTCCGCTTCCGGAGTGTCCACCGCCGCGTCCGCGAACCAGAACGCCTGCCCATCGATGATCCGGCCCTGCCGCACAAAGACGATGGCCAAGGCCGCGCCGTTTTCATGGCCATGCACGCCGATGACGTCCAGATCGCGCCCGTCGGAGAGCACGGCGGCCTGGCGTTCCACGGTCTCGCGCAGGGCGCGGATGCTGTCGCGCAGCCGGGCCGCGCCCTCGAAATCAAGGGCATCGGACAGACGCATCATCTGGTCATGCAGGCCGGCCATGAGTTCGTCGGATTTTCCGGACAGGAAAAGTTCGACCCGGCGCACGACCTGCCGGTACTCCTCTTCGGACACGGGCAGGCAGCACGGTCCCAGGCAGCGGCCGATGTGGTACTGCAGGCAGGGACGGGTGCGGTTGGAAAAAACCGTGTCCCGGCATTTGCGCAAGGGAAAGAGGCGGTCGATGACCCGTTTGGTCTCGCGGGCGGACAGGGCCGAGGTGAAGGGCCCGAAATAGACCGAGCCGTCGCGCAGCACCTTGCGCGTCAGGCGCAGGGCCGGGAAGGGATGGTTCCTGGACAGGCAGAAAAGGACGTACTGCTTGTCGTCGCGCAGGACGATGTTGTACTTGGGCCGGTGCTTCTTGATCAGGCTGGCTTCAAGCAGCAAGGCTTCCTTTTCCGTGGAGGTGCACAGAAAATCGATGGTCTCGACCCGGGTCATCATGACCCGCACCTTGGGGGCGAGGCGATGCTCGGGCTGGAAATACGAAGCCAGGCGGCGGCGCAGATGCTTGGCCTTGCCCACATAAATGATTCTGCCCGTGGCGTTCTTCATCAGATACACGCCCGGGCAGGTGGGAAAGCTTGGCAGGATTTTACGCGAGATCATCTGCGACGTCTGCGGGGCGGACGCTTGCGCGGCGGACGGCCCTGCTGTCCCCGTGGATCCGTGCGCAGAACCTGGGGGTTTTCCGCTTCCATTTCGCTGCGCAGACTGCCCCACATTTCCGCCGGTCCCAGATCCGCCCCGCTGACCAGCAGACCGAGCTGATAAAGGGCCAGGGTTTCGGGAAAGCACTCGTGGGCCACGAAGCCGCGCTTGGAAAAACGCTTTTTCTTGTCCGGCTCGAAACGGGTCTGATTGGCCATGATCTGAATCATGCGTGAACACATCCATTTGGGCATGCTCATGCGCACGCAGATGGGCTGCAAAAGATCCTCAAGCATGGCGTTGTAGACCACCCGCTCGCCGTCGGCCTCGTATCGGGCCGCGATATGCCGCACCGGCGCGGAAAAAAGGGCGGCGAAAACCAGCACCGGCTCGACCTTGCCCACGGTTCTGATACGGCGGTCCAGATGCTCAAGCCACGTCCACAGGATCGAATCCTGTCCGTGATCGTGATCGAGAAAGTCCGCAATCTCGGGCAACAGGTTGTGCAGCAGCCCGGTCTTGTAGAGCAGGCGGACGGCTTTTTCCCCGGAGCCGTAGGCGAAAAGCTTCTGCAGTTCCTCGAAAACACGGGGCGGCGAGGCTTTGAGGATTTCCTCGTGGTGGCGCATGATGGCGTTGTAGGTCGCGGGCTCGATATGAAAATCAAGTCGCGCGGCGAAACGCACGGCCCGGATCATGCGCACCGGGTCTTCCCGGAAGCGGATGTTCGGGTCGCCGATGCAGCGGATAAGGCGGTTCTCTATGTCGGAGAGGCCCCCGACGTGGTCGATGATGGAGAAGCGCTCGACCTCGTAGAACAGGCCGTTGATGGTGAAATCACGGCGCAGGGCGTCTTCCTCGGGCGTGCCGTAACAGTTGTCGCGCAGCATGTACAAATCTTCATCGCCGTTCTCCTCTTCCTGGTCCGGACAGCGCCGAAAGGTCGAGGTTTCGATGACGTGATCGTCGAATCGGATGTGAGCCAGGCGGAACCGTCGTCCGATCAAAAAGTAGTTCTGGAAGATCTTCTTGATCTGGCTTGGCGTTGCGTTGGTGCTGACGTCAAAATCCTTGGGCGTGCGTCCAAGCAGCAGGTCGCGAACACCGCCGCCCACCAGATAGGCGGTAAAACCCTTGCGCACCAGACGGTACATGACCTTGAGCGCATCGGGATGGATGTTTTGGCGGGAAACAGAATGTTCCGATCGGGGAATTATAACTGAAGTCATAGGGTTGTAAGAAATCCTGTGCGCAAAATGTTACTCCCGGCCCCTGCGCGGGAGCCGGTCCGATAATCGTGCAGGGCCTAGACCCTGTCGCAGGGAAAATTGGCCAGATACTCTTCCAGCAGGTCGTCAAGATTGGTGCCAAACTCCTGCAATCCAAAGGTAGCGCCGCAAGACTTGCAGCGAAGCTCCACGGCCCGTCAGGTGCGACGGACCTGCAGCATGCCGTGGCATTTCGTGCAACGCAGCCGTGTCCGGAATTCGTTTTGACCGGGCATCATGCGAATGCCCCCTCGATGCTTTGGACGCACTGGCGCACGTCGTCAATGATCTGCTCGTAATCGACTTCCGCCGATGGCAGCTCTGTCCCGTTCAACCAGAAATCAGCAGGTTTTTTGGGGTGGAAATTGGATTCCGTTATCATGATCACGTGCCTGGAGAGGCGAAGCAGATTGTGCAGCTCAGGATAGCGGCCTTTGAAAACGTGGTTTTCAAAGCCGTATTGGGCGACGACTTCGCAGAGGGGCAAAGGGAAACCCCAGGTTTTGAGCACCGCATGGCCTGCTGAAAAATGATCGAATCCGTCAAACCAGAGACGCTCTTCCTCGAAGAAGGAGGGCAAATCCTGTTCATCGTCACGGGTGAAGAATTCCTGGAAACGATCCTGAAAATTGACCAGCAGCACCACGTAGCCGATATTGTGTATAAGTCCCAGACATTCGATGCATTCCATGCCCTCGGCATCAAGGGCGTAGGCGTCCGGAACGGAGGAGACGAATTTCTGCATGAACACGTTGGCGGTCAGACTCTGTTGCCAGATCCGGCGCAGGATTCCGCTGATTTCCGAGGATTCATGGAAGAACGCCGATCTGAGCACGACCTGGTACACGATGCGCTTGATTTCCCGCTGCCCCAGACGGACCAGGGAGGTCAGGATATCAGTGGAATTGTTGGCCTCGTGATACATGGGCGAGTTTGCGCAAGCGATGATATTGCCAAAGATGACCGGGTCAAGCTTGGCCTGGGCCGCGATCTGTTTGACCGTGGCATTCGATGTGTTCAGCAACGTAATGAGGTCAAGACCGACCGGGCTGATACCGGGAAGATCAAAACTGAGTTTGTCCATGTTTTCCGTCGAATTATTTGAGCGCGGGCATAGCCCGCCACCCGAGTTGAACCGCAGCCCACAGCCCGATGAGCGCGGCTTCGGCCGCGTCATGGCCTGGAACGGTCGGAGAAGACCAGCCTTCGCGTCGTAAAATTATGGACACCAGAGCGCAGGCTGCCGCCTTTGCCTTCTGTCCGCTGGCCCGCTGCCGTGGGAGCAGAAACTGCTCGCGCCAGCGCTCGGCCTGGATGATCATGCAGGGCAGATTTCTTTTGGCAGCCGCGTGCTCCCATATACCTGCCGTCTGCCCGCCCCCTTCCACTACCAGAAACTGTAAATGGGGCAATTCAAAAAGTACCCGGGCCGCGGCTTTTTTGAGCCGTGTCGTGGTGCCCAGATTGTGCGACCTGCACCAAAGCAGACGTCCGTCGCGGTCCAGAAGAGCGAGGCCCGTACGCACCCCCGCGTCCACGGCCAGCAATGCGGACATCAGAGATCCACGATCTCCACATCGGCAGGATCGAGCGGATGATGCATGAACACCCCGCCGACCCTGGCAAAGCGTCTGGCGCCGTCCGTGGCCAGAAAGGTCAGGCAGCGCTCTTTCGTGGTCGAGCAGATGTCGCGGCGCTCCAGCATGTCCTGCACGAATTCCGCCGTGGTGCGGGCGGAGTCGACCAGGGTCACGTCCGGGCCCACGACATCCTGGATGGCATCGGCCAGAACCGGGAAGTGGGTGCAGCCGAGCACCAGCGTGTCGATGCCGGTATCCCTGACCAGGCCGCCCAGATAGCGCTCGGCCACAAGGCTTGCGATCTGCCCATCGCACCACCCTTCTTCGGCCAGGGGCACGAAAAGCGGGCAGGCCTGGGCGAAAACCTGGGCGTCAGGCCGGATGCGCAGGATTTCGCGCTCATACCCACGGGCGTTTACGGTGCTCTCCGTGCCGATGACCCCGATGCGGCCATTTCTGCTCGACCGGCAGGCCGCTTCAGCTCCGGGGCGGATGACGCCGATGACCGGCAGTTCCGGATAGGCCTCCTGCAAGGCTTCCAGGGACACGCCCGTGGCCGTGTTGCAGGCGATGACTAGAAGCTTGATGCCCCTGGCTTTGAGCAGAGCCGTGGTTTGCAGCACGTAGCGCGTCACGGACTTGGCGCTTTTGGTGCCGTAAGGCAGACGCGCCGTGTCCCCGAGATAGAGAAAACTCTCTTTGGGCAACGCTTCGGTCAGCGCCTTCAGCACGGTCAGTCCGCCGATGCCGGAATCAAAAACCCCGATGGGCAGAGTGCATTCGGATTCGTACATATCAATCAAAAGCAGCCGGCCGCAGGGGATCGCGCAGATGGGCGCGGACTTCCTCCAGGTGGCGCTGGTTGGTTCGTTGCATGGACAGGGGCGGCAGGTCGGCAAAGTCGAAAAAATCGACCTCCAGGGTTTCCAGGCTGCCTCTGGCCTCTCCCCCGAGAAGTTCGCAGAGGAAAATCAATTTCACGGCGTGAAAAAACATGCTGGCCTTCTCGCCCCGGTTGGCGTCGAAGGCACCGACGAGTTTCGTGGTCCGCACCACGAAGCCGCTCTCTTCAAGAGTTTCGCGTTCGGCCGTTTCCGAGGGGCGGTCGCCCACGTCGGACCAGCCGCCAGGCATGGCCCATTTTCCGTCGGCACTTTCCCGCACCAAGAGGATGCGTCCGTCACGCACCACCGCCGCGCGCACATCGACCTTGGGCGTTGCGTAACCCGGTTCCAGGGAAAAGGCTCGCTTCACGGCCTGGGCGTCAAGCTGCGAGTGTTCCGCCAAAATTTCCGCCGCGATGTCCGACAGGCGGCTGAAACTCGCCCGGTCATAGGGGCTTTTGGTAAAGGCCAGACCTGTCTGCGCCAGGGATTGAATCTCTCGCGCCCAATCCAGCCAGCGCGGGTTGCAACCTTCGGTCACGGGTTCAGGCCGAGGCCAAGTAACGGGTGATGGCGTCGACGATGGTCCGCCAGGTTTGCAGCCGCTTGGCGTCGTCGGTCTCCAGGAGCGTGACGCGGAAGCCCTTGCGATTGCAGCAGAAGCCTGTCAGTGGCACCACGCAGATGCCGGTGGCGCCGAGCAGGTAGTAGACGAAACGCTTGTCCACTTCCACTCCCTGCACGATCTCCTCGATGTGGGCCTTCACCTTGGGGTTCCCGATTTCAAGGGTCTGCTTGCCGTTTAAAACCCCATCCTCGAACATGACCGACATGTAGAAGGCGCCCTGGGGTTTGATGACCTTGACCCCTTTCACGCCCTGGAACGCTTCCCAGGCCTCCTGGGCGCGGTATTCGAACATCCTGCGCCGGGCGTCGAGGTGGGCCGGATACCGCGGGTCGCCCATGATCGGCGGAATGGAAAGCTGGGGCAGACTGGTGGAGCAGACCTCAAGCATCTTGGCGTTCAAGAGGCTCCTGATGTAGGCGCGAAAATCCGGATTCTTGTCCTTGTTGTAGACTTCGATCCAGCCGCAGCGCCCGCCCGGCCAGGGATATTCCTTGGAAATGCCGCGCAGGGCCATGCCGGGAACCTCGCCGATGACCTCGGACAGACTGCAGGTCGGATGACCGCTGTAGACGATGTTGGCATAGATTTCGTCGGCCAGGACGAAAACATTGTAGCGCCGGGCGATGTCCACGATCTTTTCAATCAGTTCGCATGGATAGACCGCGCCCGTCGGATTGTCGGGATTGATGAACAGGATGCCCGCGATGGAATCGTTGTAGCGGACCTTGTTCTCCAGATCGACCAGATCCGGCATCCAGCCGTTGTTCGGGTCGAGCTCGTAGGTCAGGTGCTCGTAACCGGAATGCGCGGCTTCGGCCGACGAGTGGGTGGAATAGGCCGGAGACGGCCCGATGACCCGGGCTTCGCGCTTCAGGAAGCCGAAAATCTTGGCCACTGCGTCGCCAAGTCCGTTGAAAAATATGATATCGTCGGCCGTGACCTGATAGCTGCCCCGCTTGTTGACCAGCTGGGCCACGAATTCGCGGGTCTCAAGCACGCCCTGCGTGGCGCAATAGCCATAGGTCTTGTCTTGCATGGCAAGACCGGCGATGATCTCCTTGATCCAGCCGGGAACCTGCTCGCCCTTCTCGATGGGGTCGCCGATGTTTTCCCAGGTAATCTCAAGGCCCAGGTTGCGAAGATCCTGAGCCACGGCCACTATCGCCCTGATTTCATAGGTCAGTTTTCCCCAACCCACATGTTCGATGTCTCTGCGCATATGCATTCCCGAATGCTGCAAAATCCGCACGGCCGGATTTCACAGGATGATGACTGCTCCCAAAGAATGGGAAAGAAAGGTGTTTTGCTTATGCCAGGGGGCGGGGATTGTAAATAGGTACCTAGCGTAAGGCGGACTGCAGAATGGTGCGCAATTCGTTGATATGAAAGGGTCTGGGCACCACGGCCACGGTCCGGTGGCGGAATTCCGTCTCCAGTGACGAGTTGCCGAATCCCGTCAGGAGAATAAGGGGGACCTCTGGGATCTGGAGCAGGCAGGAACGGATCAGGGCCTCGGGGCGATCGCAGGAGACCAGGATCAAATTGCAGGTGTCGCGGAATTTGAGGAAATCTCCGTGTCCGGGCGCGAAGGCTTCGCCCTCGTAGCCGACCTCCGCCACGATTTCACCAAGCATGGTCCGCATCTGTTCGTGGTTGCTGAGTACCAGGATGCGCGGTTTCAGGATTCCGCGGGGCTTGCGCAGTCGGTCGAGGGGATTCAGAAAATTGTCCATGGCCAGACGCACCAGGCCGAAACGGTCCCGCACAAAGGCATAGGCCGGATTTTCAAGCAGCTTTTCGCAGAGGCGCGAGGCCTTGTCGAGCATGGCCACCAGCTCCATGTACACGTCGGGCTGGGTGGTATCATTGGTGGGGGCGCTGGAATTGGCGGCGATCTGGCTTAAGCCGAAATCCGGACGCTGCTTCATGCGCACCACGACGTTCTCAAAAAAATCCGCGGGCTTGTTTTTGGCCCAATCCTTGTTCAGGCGTTCGGCCAGGATCTTGGCGATGGACATGATCGCCTGGCTTGCGGGCAGATCGTCGCGCAGGGTCACAAAGGGCTTGCCCAGAGCCGTCATTTTCCGGGCCGCGTCGTCCATGGGTACCGCGCCCAGAAAAAGGGGTTTGAGACCCAGGAACTGCTCCACCGTCTCCTGAAATCGGGTGAAGACCTGTCTGGCCTGCACTCCCGATTCCGAGCGGTTGACCAGGACCAGCGGCGGCCACCACAGCCCGTTTTCCTTGAGCACCTTGATCAGGGCGTAGGCGTCGACCAGGGCGCTGGCCTCGGGATTGACCACCAGAATGATCTCGCGCGTGGCCAGACACAAGGAGACCACCTGGGCGGAGATGCCCGGCGAATTGTCGAGAATGAGGAAATCGTACCCGGAGAGCGCGGAAAATTCGGCCACCAGTCGCTTGCGGTTCGCCACGTCAAGTTCGGCCATGCGGGCCACGCCGTTGCTGCCGGAGAGAAGATCAAACCCGGGTCGCACGGGAACAAGACAGTCTTCCAGAGGCATGGAGTCAAAGAGGACGTTTTCAAGCGTGTGGAGAGGAGACGGCAGCCCCAGATGCACTTCCGCGTTGGACAGGCCGAAATCGGCGTCGAGCAGACAAACCGTGTGCCCGGCGCGATTGAGCGCCAGGGCCAGATTGACGGCCACGGTGGTTTTCCCTGTCCCGCCCTTGCCACTGGCCAGGGCCAGGATGCGGGTGTGACGGGTCCTGGGCTTTGCGGTTGACGGCGAGTGCTGCATTAAAGCCGGGGGTTAATTGTTCGCGGGACAGCCCGAATGTAAAATACCGGAGATGTCGGACAGCAGGGTCTTCAAATGAAAGGGCTTGCGTATACACTTGGCTGCACCAAGACGCAAGGCTTCTTCCAACTCCTCGGAAGAAGCAAGGCCCGTAATGATTATTACGGGCGGAGCGCCGCCGTTGCGACGCAGCAGCTTCAACACGTCGAGCCCGGAATGGATGGGCATGCGGATGTCGAGCAGAATCAGATCGAAAGAACCCGAACGCAATTTACGGACACCTTCATCTCCGTTGGGCGCGGTTTCGACAACATAACCGGCCTCGCGCAGGGTTTCGGAGAGAATGTCGCGAATGTGCTGTTCGTCATCGACGACCAGAATTCTGTGCCCTTTGGTCGCCGTTGGCATGGCGCATTCGGTCTCCAGGCGCACGACCGGCTTTTCAGGAAGGGTCACCGGCGTGGACACCGGCAGTACGACGATCATTTCCGTGCCCTGACCCGGCGTGCTGATCACCTTGATCTCGCCATAATGGTTGGTGACGATGCCATATGCCGTGGACAGCCCCAGCCCCGTGCCCTTTCCTTCGGACTTGGTGGAGAAGAAGGGATCGAAGATGCGCGAAAGATTTTCCGGCGAAATGCCCGTGCCGGTATCCCTGACGGAGATGCTGATGCGCTTTCCGTCGGGCATGAAGGCGGAGCTTACGGTCAGCACCCCGCCTTCTTTCTCCATTGCGTGCTGGGCATTTATGACCAGATTCAGAAAAACCTGCTCCAATTGATTGGCGTCGGCCAGGATGAGCGGCAGGTCCGGGGCAAGGCTCTGAACGATGGGGATGCGGTGGGTTTGGAAAATTGATTCCACTAGGCCGATGATCTTGAGCAACAGGGAATTGATGTCCAGATTGATGACTTGGGGCGCATTGGGTCTGGCAAAGCCCATGAGGCTCTGCAGGATGGACGAGATGCGTTCGATCTGTTCGGAGATCTGGTGCAGGTCCCGGCGCTTCTTCTCGTCGTTTTCACGGCTTTCCAGCAATTGGGTGCGCGCGGAGATGATAGCCAGGGGGTTGTTGATCTCATGGGCCGCGCCTGCCGCCAGTTGCCCCACCGCCGCCAGCCGCTCGGTCTGCAGGAGCTGCAGGTTGATCTGCTGGTTCTTCCACAGGGCCAGGGACAGCTCGTCGGCGCGCAGTTGCAGGCTGTCGAAGAGCCGTACCCGGTCAAGCGAGGCCGAAGCCACGCACGAGACCTGGGAATACCCCATGTATTCCTGGGGGGTCATCTTGGACGGCCGGTCGCCCGAGCGCAGGATGCAAATCTCGCCGGTGAAATCACTGCCGACAAGGGGAAAGAGGCAATATCCTCGCACCACGAAAAATTGCTTGAGCCTGAGCTCCCGGTCCATGAGGGAAGCGCCTTCGTGACGTTCGTGATGCGTCAGCAGAATGGCCTTCAGGTTGTCGGGCAGACTGGTCCCGCCATTCAAGGCCGGCAGGCCGTCACCTTCCAGCGGATAGGAGATGACACGCCGGTGGCCGTTACCGTTCCAGACCAGACCCTGCATAATGCGCTCGGCAGGGACGATCCAGTATACAAAACCGCCACGAACTCCGACACTGTCATGCATGCACATGGCCGCTGATTCGAAAACTTCGTCCGGGGTCCTGGCTTTGCTCATCTTGAGCCCCACCGTGGAGCCCATGCTCGTGAAGCGGTGAGCGTCCTCCAGTCGGCCGTTGGCCAGTTCCAGATCAAGGCTCATGCGCATGAGCTGCTGATTGGCCTTTTGCAGAGATGAAAGAAAAAGGCCGACCTGATCGCCGTCCAGCTCGAAAGGTTCGGCCCTCTCGGCAAAGGCCGGGGCAAAGGCGGTCAGAATCGCCTGCATCTCTTTGTCGCCAAGGCCCAGCACTTCCTGCAGGCCAAGCTGACGCTGCTTTTCGCGGGCCATGACCCGAGGCGAGTCCATGAGGGTCGAATGCGCCAGAATGTTGGCCAGGGCCACGATGGCCACAAGGCGGGTGTTGTCCTTGAAGGTTTCCAGGGCCGCAGCCGTATGATGATGCAGCCAGATGGCGTCGGTCATGGACTGGGGCAGTTTCCATTTCTCGGCAATCCAGCGGCCGACGGCGGTATGATCGGTTTTGAAGACCTGTTGCTCAGCCTCAAGGACGGGCTCGTACAATTCCTCCATCCGCTCCGTGACCTGAACATACTGTTCCTGAAGATGCAGCTGCAGGAAAATCCCGCCGATATCATGCATGATGCCCGCGCCAAAGGCTTCGCCGGCCAGGGCGGGAGACGCCTTGGCCGCGATGAGGGAGGCGAATACGGCCGTGGCCAGGCTGTGTTTCCAGTGCGCGGTCTGAATCGCTTCGGACTTCTTGTCGCCCTTGATCAGGGAATCCTTGATGAGCATGGAGAGCATGAGCGTCTGCGTCACTTTGCTGCCCAGACGATTGAGCCCTTGCTCCACCTGGACCACCTGCCCACGGCTGGCATAGGTAGCGCTGTTTGCGTGCTCAAGAACCTTGACGGTCATGGCGGGGTCGGTCTCGATGATGCGCGCCAGTTTGGAATGGTCGAAGTCCTTGGTCAGAACCAGCCCCAGGATGGTATTGGCGACGGCGGGAAGAGATGGAAGCGCTTCGATCTGTTGCAGGATGGAACGCAGGGACCGGTCCTCGACAGAAGCATTTTTCAAATGCCCCGGGTCTGGCTCATGATGAGAAAAAGAGGTGTCCACTTAAAACTCCGGCCAATCAGTAGTGGGGTGGTTTTTCATCGGGATCGAAAGGCTCCATGGAAGAGATGTCTTGGAGCTTTTTGCCCAAAAGCATCAGCGTGGCTTTGAGCTCCCGAATTTCCTTTTGTTGTTCTATGACAACCACGTTCAGATCATCAACCGTTTTTTGCAAATATATATACTTTATTTCAATATCTTCCATTCGTTTTTGCATGAATTTCCCCAGGGATGTTTTATAAGACCGGCCCCACAGTGCTTTCGGGCTATTCTTACCCTTGACCCGCAAGCACGGTCATGAAAAATACACCGCGAACGACTCGGACGCAAAGGAGAAAAACATGACCAACGCCGACCAGATTTTCACCCCGGCCAGCCTGGACGAAATATTTCCCCCATCGATCACCGACGCCTTTTTTGAAGCACTGTTCGGCGATGCCGAGGACGGCGCCTACGACATCAGGCTCAGATTCGAGGGGCACAGTCAGGAAGAGCTGCGCTTTGCCTTCCATCTCCTGCAACGCCCCGGCATGTGTCTGGCCTGCAATCTGACCTACGGGCTGCCACAGGTTTTCACCCGGCATCCGCTGCTTGGCGTGGGAAAGCTGGCGCAGAGCCTGCCCGAGCGCATCAATGCGAGCATGGCTTCCTGGGCGCTGGGCTCAACTCGCGAAATATCCCGAAGCCTGCATGTCATTCCCTTTACCATCAAGGTTGCGTAACGAACAGCCTTCAATTTCCACAAAATTCACAACAAAATTCGGACGTCGGGAATTTTTGACCTAGGTCAAGGATTCCCGAACTCGTTTCGAGGTACAGGCAACGCCATGAAAGCCCAGCTCCCTGCTCATACGCTCAAAGTCTGCCGTGGCGCTGCCCAATGCCCGCATGCGGTCCTTGGCCGGGATCTGACCACCGAACTCGAAGCGGTGATCGCCGCCTCCGGCTGGTCCGGATTTCTGGCCGGCATGAATCGCCCCATCCGCCATCATCATCAGTTCAGGATGGCCGTGGCGTCCTGTCCCAACGGCTGCTCCCAGCCGCATATCGCGGATTTCGGGCTCATCGCCTTCGCGCGCATCGGGGCCTTGCCGGAGCGCTGCTCGGGCTGCGGCCATTGTGTCGCCGTCTGCGCGGAAAAGGCCCTGCATCTGGAAGACGCCATCCGGCTTGATGTCTCGCGCTGCCTGGGGTGCGCCGCGTGCGCGCGGGTCTGCGCGGACAAGGCCCTGCGTGTGGATGAGACTGGTTACCGAGTGCTCCTGGGCGGCAAACTCGGCCGCCACCCGCGCCTGGCCCATGAACTGGGATTATACAGCCTGCCCCAGGCGCTTGAAATTCTCGGCAATGTTTTAAACGTGCTCATGGAGCAACGGCGACCAGGACTGCGCCTGGGCGAACTCATCGAAAAATTCGGGCGAGAGGAATTCGACCGGCGGGTGCGGCCATGACGCATTTTCTGCGCATCCTCATCGTGCTGTGCAGCCTGACCACGGCCGCGCATTTCCTGCGCTTCGGCACGCTCTGGGACGCGGTCCCCGCCCTGTTCCCGGCGGCGGCCGCGTTTTTTCCGCGCCTGTTGCCCAGGCCCCTTCTCATCCTGGCCGCCCTGGGCGGCGCGCTGCTGTGGGCGTTCCAGGGGGTGGAGCTGGCGTCGTGGCGGATCAATTTCGGCCTGCCCTGGATGCGCCTCGCCCTGATCCTCGGCGCCGTCTGCCTGACTCACCTGGGCCTCGCAGCGCTCCTGACAGGCCGCGCCGGGCAGAAATTCTTCGGCCCCATGCGCGATGCCGACCTGATCAAGACCGCCACGGCCCTGCTGGTGGGCGGCATCCTGCTGCTGGCCCGTGACAAGACGCCCCTCCCCCTGCTCCTTGGAGATCGTTTTTTCCCCGGTTCCGGAATTTTCTGGATCTGTCTTTTCGCTTTTTACGGGGCGCTGGTCAGCGGCTGGTTGCTGACCGACAACAGGGGCAAGGTTCGTGGCCGCATCTGGACCCTGTTTTCGGTCGTTTTTTTCGGCCAGCTCCTGCTGGGCCTTGCCGGATGGAGCATTTTCCTGATGACCGGCAAACTGCACCTGCCCGTCCCGGCCCTGATCCTGGCCGGGCCGCTGTTTCGGGGCGAGGGCTTCTTCATGCCCATCCTGCTCGGCGTGTCCCTTTTACTGGTCGGCCCGGCCTGGTGCAGCTACCTGTGCTATATCGGCGCCTGGGACGACCGCATGGCCCGTCTTGCCCCCGCACGGCCGACCCCCCTGCCCCTCTGGGCGCCGCGTCTGCGGGCCGGATTGCTGCTGGCCACGATCGTCATTCCAGTGGTCCTGCGCCTGCTGGATGTTTCCTGGCCCTGGGCGCTGGGTCTGGCCGCGATCTTCGGAGCGGTCGGGGTCGGGATCATGGCCCTGATCTCGCGCAAAAGCGGGACCATGGTCCATTGCACGGCCTACTGCCCCATCGGGCTGGTCAACAATCTCATCGGGCGCATATTGCCCTGGCGCGTGACCATCGGCAGCGGCTGCACGCAGTGCGGACTCTGCTCCAGGGCGTGCCGCTACAATGCCCTGACCCGCCTGGATCTGGAAAAAGGGCGACCCGGCCTGACCTGCTCCCTGTGCGGGGACTGCCTGCCCCGCTGTCCTCACGGACATCTGGGCTACAGCTTTCCCGGTCTGACCAGGGAGCGTGCGCGCCAGGTTTTCGTGGTTCTGGTGGCCGGTCTGCACACGGTATTCCTGGCCGTGGCCAGGATTTAGTAGCGGTCCAGCACCCGTTCTTTCTCGGAATAATCCCACTCTTTGAGCCCCAGGGCCACGAGCGCGTCGTCGACCAGCTCCTCCACGCTCCTGTGGGCCTGGAGCATGTGGTCCATGCTGGCCATGTACAGGGCTTCGCGTTCGCTCATGATCGCCGCCACCTCGTCGTGCAGTGCCAGGGGGGTCAGGGCCGGACGCTGGGCGGCATTAGGGTCGCGCAGCATGCGCGCGATGAGAAGCCCGGCGTCGGCTGCCAGATAGAAGCTGACCCCGGTGCGGTACATGAGGTCGCGGTTGGCCGGGGAGAGGACGATGCCGCCGCCCGTGGAGATGACCTTGCCCGGAAGCTCCGCCGCGCGGGACAAGGCAGCTTCCTCCAGGCTTCGAAAGGCATCCCAGCCCTGCCCGGCCACGATGGCGTCGATATCCTGCCCGGCCTCGGTCACGACCAGGGCGTCGGTATCGACGAAAGCGCATCCAAGGGCCTCGGCCAACGCCTTGCCCACGGTGGTCTTACCGCTGGCCCGCATGCCAAGCAGGTAAATATTTTTCTTTTGCAGGGAAAAAGGTTCACGTTTGAACTGTCCCGGACGAAAGGTCATGCTGGCGGCGGCGTCATCGACTTCCACTTTCTTCTTGATAAAACTTGTCATTTATCTCCTCCTTCTGTGATGCGGTCACAGGAATGGGCGAAAAGCATGCAAATTGCAATGCCCTGACGCCATGGTCGCCGCATTGACTGGCAAATGGCAAACAGCTAGCAACTCAATTATACGACATCCAAACGAGGACTATCCATGAATTTTCTGAAGACATTCGTCCTGCTCCTGCTGCTTTCTTTTCTGCCTTCGAACGCTTTGTCGCAGGATATCCATAAAGCGGGAATCCATGATTTCAAAAATATCGTCGAATCAAACAAGGGCAAGGTCCTGATCATCAACTTCTGGGCGACCTGGTGTTCACCGTGTGTCAAGGAATTTCCAGGACTCATGAATATGCGCCAGGAATTTTCGGAGGATGAGCTGACCATCATCGGCATCTCCATGGATTACGGCATGCGCCCGGTGGAAAATTTCGTCAAACTGAACAAGGTCAATTTCCCTATACTTCTTGATGACGAATCCATAGGCTCCATGCTCGACATCAAGTCCATACCCCGCACCCTGATCTACAACCGCGCCGGGGAGAAGATCCTCGATCATCTCGGTTTCATTTCCGAGGAAAGCTTCCGGCATGTTATCGAGCGACTTCTCAAGATGCCATGAACGTTCTCGCCGAACTGGCTGAAAGGGCGATCCGCGAGGCCCAGGAGCGCGGCGAATTCGATGACCTGAACGGTCAGGGACGCCCTTTGCCGGAGAGCGGCGATCCGTTCATGCCTGAAACGCTGCGCATGGCCTACAAGGTGCTCAAGAATGCCGGCTACATCCCCAAGGAAGTAGAGGACCAGCGCGAAATCCGCTCCCTGATCGAATGTCTCGAACAGGAAACGGACGAGTTTCGAAAGATGCGCCAGATCCAAAAGGTCCAGCTTTTCATCGCCCGGGCCAAGATGGAGCACGGCGGTTTGCTGCAGGAAGAAAACGAAAAATATTTCCAGAAAGTCGTGGCCCGCGTCACGCTCAACAAAGCCTGAACTCCCATGAATATCCCAAGACGTTCGCTCTTAAAAGCCGCTCTGGCCCCCCTTCTGCTGCCCTTTCTGACCTCTGAGGCCCAGGCGTCGGTGCCGGTTTCGGACATTTCCGAGATCCGGATCATTCAGACCAAGGACCCCGCACGTATCCTGGAGCGGGTTTCGGCTCCGGGATTCGCCCACTCCATGGCCCAGTCTACCCTAGCCTTCATCATCGAAAGCTACCCCAAGGGCAATCTGCCGGTTTGGAAAAAACCGCTGTCCGAGATCGACCTGCACTCGCGCATTCCTGAGATCTGTACGCACGTGGTGCAAGGCGTATTGCGTCACGCCTCCATCTACCCGGTGGACCCCTGCTGGATCATGGGGCAGATGATGGCCGAATCCTTTTTTTATGAATTCGCCGTGTCCTCGGCCCTGGCTGTGGGCCCCTGCCAATTCATCGCCGCCACGGCCAGAGGGTACGGCCTGGTCTGCGCCGACGAACACGGGCAGCCTGCAGGGTTTGCGCGGCGCGAAGACCTGGAACCGGAATTCGAACAGGCCGGTGCGTACCGTACCCAGATGCGGGCCCTGCGCAAGGAACAGTCGGAACTCTTTGGTAGCCCGGCCAAATTGCTGCGCACCCTTGTAAACGCCCAGGCTGCAGGCAAACCCTTGAGCGCCGCCGGAACCTACGCCCTGGCCCTGGACCGCATGGATCTGCTGCAAGCCCAATACAACGCGGCGCGGGATAATTGCCGCCTGTATCTCGATGAGAACTTCAGGGATCGCTCCATTTTCTCACCCCAGGACGTGGCCTTTTTCGAAAAATTCGACCAGCGCGTCCTCTATTCCCATGCAATAAACGCCATGGTCAAAATGATGGCCGAGAACCTGCGCGCCCGCGGCGGCAACATTCTGGCGGCCACGGCCGGATACAATGCCGGTCTTGGCAACACCGACTCCAAATACGGGGTCTATTCCTCCTACGGACGCATCCCTAATTTTGCCGAGACTGTGGAATACGTCAGCAGAATCCTCGTCAACCATCACGAAATTACCCGCCGCATCGCGTAGGAAACCGTTGTGAATCCTGCCAAAGTCCGACGCGACCGGCTTCTCGCGCTGACCGACCTGCCCAACATCGGCCCGGCCATGGCCCGTGACCTGCAACTGCTCGGCTTCGAGCATCCCGGCCAGCTTGCGGGCCAGAATCCACAAGCCCTCTACGACCGCCTCAGCGCATTGACAGGAGTCCGCCAGGACCCCTGCGTGCTGGATGTCTTCGTGTCCGTGACACGGTTCATGGACGGAGAGGAAGCCAGGCCGTGGTGGCACTACACGCCTGAGAGAAAATAGCGGCCCACGACGTTCAATCCCTGCGCGAAGCCACTTCCTGCCCGAAAGATGGATTTCCACCTTCGCAGGGATCCATGATTTTCTCCGACCTCTTCTTTCCGACCTTTCTCCAAAACTCCGATCCTAGCCTTACTGTCCGATCCGGGCGAGGCTCGTCGACTGTCTGACTGAGCCAGGCATCGTTCGTTTTCCCGTCGCCCATCGCCCGAAGCGACAGCCCCTGTTCGGAGAAGCGACGGGAAAATGGTACGAGGCCGGCGAAGGAGTTTCGACGTGCCTCGCCCGGATCGGACAGCAAGGCGGCCGCACACGAGCAAAAATCTCAAAAGTCAACCACCCCGCCCTTCGGGCACCCCTCCTTGGCAGGAGAGGAGTTGGAGCGGCTATTGACGGACCGTGAAGCTTTGTGCGTTCGCGACCAGAACAAACCTTTTGCTTCGTACAGCAAGACAGGCGCACGAGCGCACTTCCTGATCAGCCACACCACGTCTCCCCGCAACAGGATAATATCCCAATTCAACCGGGCATATTTCCCACTTGACCGCCTGTTTTCCCATCAGATAATCGATTTTTTTGGCCTCTTACTTGCTTATTTCATCGCCCCTGCCTGAAATTCAGGCCGGGAAGCATAATTCTCTACATTTTTGTCATTAAAAGCCGTGTCGCCTTGGGAAAATATGACATTTCTGTCATATATGCATTCACCCTCCTGAGGCGACGGGAATTGAACACTCATCAGGGAGTAGCGCGCTATGTGTCGATTGTTTGCGCTGACCAGCAGCGACCCCGTCTCCCCCATGGATGCCATCCGGGCCTTGGATGTCATGCGCGAGGGGCACGACGGATCGGGAGTCGGCCTTTATTTGTCGGATATGGGCGGTCCGTTCGAGTCCATGAAGGGTTGCCCCATCCTGTCGGGAATTTTCACCAACGCCGGTGTCCAGCGTCTGGACGCCTTCATGAACGCCAAGGGCTTCGCCATCAAGTACGATCTCGCCATCACCCCCAAGGGGGCCATGCCCACCTGGACGCCCAAGCGGGAACGCTACATCGTACGGGCCTATGACATCCCTGCGACGTGGAAGGATCTGAGCGAAGATGAGAAGGGCCTCGGCTACCTGAAGACCCGCCTTGAGCTCAAGCACATGGGCCTCGCTAGCGAGGACATCACCGTCTTCTCCTTCTGGCCGGACACGGTCATGATCAAGGAGATCGGCGACCCGCTGCAGGTCGGCGAATATCTGGGACTGGACCGGCCCGAGATCAAGAGCCGACTCGTCCTGGCCCAGGGCCGTCAGAACACCAACTACGCCATCAATCTGTACGCCTGCCACCCCTTCTTCATCGAAGGCTTAAGCACCATGACCAACGGCGAGAACACGGCCTTCATCCCCATCCGTGATTACCTCGCATCCCAGGGGATTCCCGGCTACGAGGGCTACAACTCCGATTCCGAAGTCTTCACGCACATCCTGCACTACACGATCAAAAAGCTGGGCCTGCCCTTTGAAGCCTACAAGCACATCATCACGCCTTTGAAAGACCATGAAATGAAAGACCATCCGGACAAGGAATTCCTGTCCAAGCTGAAGCAGATCTGCCGCCGTCTTATCATCGACGGCCCCAACTGCGTCATCGGCTGCCTGCCGGACAAGTCCATGTTCATGGTTCAGGACAGCAAGAAGCTGCGCCCCGGCGTGGTCGGCGGCCGCCCCGGCCTGTACGCGTTCTCTTCCGAGATCTGCGGCCTGGACCTGGCCATCCCCGACCGTGACAAATCCCAGGATTTTCAACCCATGCATCTTGATTCGGCCATTGTCGGCCCGGACCGCCAGGAGATCAAAGTATGTCGGCAAACACAGCCATTAGCCCTTCCCAACTGAGCATCAAGGATCTGCCCTGGCAGATAGAATGGAACAAGGACCGGTGCACCCTGTGCGGCCAATGCTGCGCCGTGTGCCCCATGCAGTCGCTGGAGCTCGGCACCTTCCGCAAACGCACAATCAAGGTCCCGGCCGGGTTCAAGAACAAGCCCGAGAACGAGCACTCCATTTATTACGGCATCCGCCAGCGCACGGCCCCGCATCAGGCCTGCGTGGGCTGCGGCACGTGCAGCATGGTCTGTCCCAACGACGCCATCCTGCCCATGCACTCCGACGAAAAAGACAAGCTGCGCTACCACGTCAATCTTGGCGGCCAGCCGCGCACCCGTGGCGGGCGGCGCAACGACAACAATTCCCTGCTCGACCAGATCAAGTTCATCCGCATCTCCATGCTGACGGACCCGGCCCTGGATTCGGGCCGCCACGAATTCGACCTGCGCACCCTCATCGGGCGCATCCAGAGCCCCGCCGAAGGGCTGGCCACCATCAAGGAGCACGGCTGGGCTCCGCCCGTGCGCGAAATCTATCCGCTCATGATCGGCAGCATGTCGTTTGGCGCGCTCTCGCCCAACATGTGGGAAGGCCTGCAGATGGGCGTCGCGTACCTGAACGAAGAGCTGGGCATGCCCGTGCGCATGTGTACCGGCGAGGGCGGCTGTCCGCCGCGCCTTTTGAGATCACGTTTTCTCAAATATGTCATATTGCAGATCGCCTCGGGCTATTTCGGCTGGGACGAGATCATCCACGCCATCCCGCAAATGAAGGAAGACCCCTGCGCCATCGAGATCAAGTACGGCCAGGGCGCCAAGCCCGGCGACGGCGGCCTCCTCATGTGGCACAAGGTCAACAAGCTCATCGCGGCCATTCGCGGCGTGCCTCCGGGAGTGAGCCTGCCAAGCCCCCCCACGCATCAGACCCAATACTCCATCGAGGAATCCGTGGCCAAGATGATCCAGTCCATGTCCATGGCCTGGGGCTTCCGCGTGCCCGTATATCCCAAGATCTCGGCCACGACCACGACCAACGCGGTCCTGAACAACCTCTGCCGCAACCCCTACGCGGCCGGTCTGGCGGTTGACGGCGAAGACGGCGGCACGGGCGCGGCCTACAACGTGTCCATGAACCACATGGGCAGCCCCATCGCCTCCAACATCCGCGATGCCTACCTGACCCTGTGCAAGATCGGCAAACAGAACGAAGTCCCGCTCATCGCCGGCGGCGGCATCGGCAAGAACGGCAATCTGGCTGCCAACGCGGCCTCGCTGATCATGCTCGGGGCCTCGGCCGTGCAGATCGGCAAATACGCCATGCAGGCCGCGGCCGGATGCGTGGGCTCGGAGTCCGACCGCTGCAACGTGTGCAACATCGGCGTCTGCCCCAAGGGCATCACCTCCCAGGACCCGCGCATCTACCGCAGGCTCGATCCGGAAAAGGTGGCCGAAAGGCTGGTCGAGCTCTACGTCAGCTTCGACATGGAAATGAAGAAGATCTTCGCCCCCCTGGGCAGGTCCACGTCCCTGCCCATCGGCATGTCCGACGCGCTGGGGATCGCCGACAAGAACGCGGCGGACAGACTGGCCATCAAATACGTGGTCTGATGAGGGAAAGACATGCAAAGCACCATACATATTGACGGAAAGGAAAACGGCGTGCGCCTGGAATCGCGCATCCTGGAGGAACGCATCCAGGACGCGGTCAAGGCCGGAGCCAGGGAGCTGACAGTCGAAGCCTGCGGTCAGCACGGCATCGGCGGGCGCCTCTGGGTCTCCAAGGCTGAAGCGGTCACGGTCAAGGTCATCGGCGCGCCCGGACAGCGTCTGGGTTCCCTGGGCTTCCCCGGCACGACCATCGAAGTCATGGGGCCGGGTTCCGACGACATCGGCTGGCTGAACGCCGGAGCCGAAATCATCGTCCACGGCAACGCGGGCAACGGCATCTGTAACGCCATGGCTCAGGGCAAGGTCTGTGTCGGCGGCAACGTCGGGTCGCGCTGCATGACCATGACCAAACAGAACCCGCGCTTCACGGCCCCGGAGCTGTGGGTCCTGGGCGAAACGGGCGACTATTTCGCCGAGTTCATGGCCGGCGGCACGGCCGTGGTCTGCGGCGTGGACGCCCACGACCAGGCCAACGTCATGGGCTACCGCCCCTGCGTGGGCATGGTCGGCGGACGCATTTTCTACCGTGGCCAGGAACAGGCCATCAGCAACGCCGATGCCAAGCACATGCCCATCAGCGACGAGGACTGGACTTGGCTCCAGGAAAACTTAAAGCAATACCTTCAGAAAATCGACAAGTCCGACCTTTTCGACATCCTGGCCACCCGCGACCAGTGGCATCTGGTCGTCGCCAAGTCGCCCTATGAGAAGGTCACCCGCAAGCGCAAGAACATGTCCGATTTCCGTTCCCAGGTCTGGGACATGGAGCTTGGCCGGGGCGGACTGGTCGGCGACCTGACCTCCGTGGACCGCTCGCCCATTGGGCTCATCACCAGCGGGGAACTGCGCCGCTTTGTCCCGGTCTGGGAAAACTGCAAATACATGCCGCCCTGTCAGGCCAGCTGCCCATCGGGAATTCCGGTGCAAAAGCGCTGGCAGCTGGTGCGCGAAGGCCGCCTGGCCGAGGCCGTGGACCTGTCTCTGGAGTACACGCCCTTCCCGGCCACGGTCTGCGGCTATCTGTGCCCCAACCTGTGCATGGAAGGATGCACGCGCGGCCTGGGGAGTCTCAAACCCGTGGACGCCAAGATGCTCGGCAAGGAAGGCATCAACGCCCACCCGCCCATGCTGCCCCTGTCCTCGGACAAGAAGGTCGCAGTCATCGGCGGCGGCCCGGCCGGCATCTCCGTGGCCTGGCAGCTGCGCCTCAAGGGCCACAAGGCCTCCGTGTTCGACATGGACGAGAAGCTCGGCGGCAAACTGCAGGCCTCCATTCCGGCCAACCGCATCCCGCCCGAAGTGCTGGCGGCGGAGCTGGACCGGGCGCGGGAGGTCATCCCCCATGTGCGCCTGGAAAAGAAGCTGACCCGCGACGACTTCGAGGCCATCAAAAGCGATTACGACTTCATCGTCCTGGCCACCGGCGCCCAGCGTCCGCGCACCCTGCCCGTGCCCGGCAACGAACGCCTGACCACGGCCACGGACTTCCTCAAGGCCGCAAAGCACGGTGACGCCAAGGTCGGCGAACGCGTGGTCATTATCGGCGCGGGCAACGTTGGCTGCGACGTGGCCACGGAAGCCGCCCGCCTGGGCGCGAAAAGCATGACGCTCATCGACGTGCAGAAGCCCATGAGCTTCGGCAAGGAACGTGAAGAGGCGGAAAAGGCCGGAGCCAAATTCCTGTGGCCCTGCTTCACCAAGGAGATCACGGCCGAAGGCGTACTCTTGACCGACGGCCGCGTCATTCCCGGTGACACAGTCATCATATCCATCGGCGACACGCCGGACCTGGAGGCCTTCCCCGAGAACATCGCCCGTGAGCGCGGCTTCATCACCGTCAACGACGTCAACCAGACCACGGACCCGCGCGTCTTCGCCATCGGCGATCTGGTCAAGCTGGGTTTACTGACCCAGGCCATCGGCGACGGACGCCGCGCGGCCCAGGCCATCGACGAGATCATCAGCGGCCGCCGCCCCCTCTCGGTCACGGCGGACATGCACGAGGGGCTCAAGACGCGCATCGAGTACATGGACCCGGGCAATCACATGTCCGAGACCATCGACTACTCGCGCATGAACCTGGCCTACTTCGACCCGCGCCTGGGCGGTTTCGACAGCCTGGACCAGTGCGCCGAGGAATGCTCATCCTGCGGCGTGTGCCGGGACTGCGGCATCTGCGAGGCCATCTGCCCGCGCGGAGCCATAAGCCGTGAGGCCCTGCCGGACAATGAGTTCGCCATGGTCTGCGACTCCGAAAAATGCATCGGCTGCGGCTTCTGCGCCGGAGCCTGCCCCTGCGGCATCTGGACGCTCATTCCGAATACGCCGCTGGAATAGTGTTTGAAAAAAAGACAACTAAAAGGGGGGAAGGCGACTTCCCCCTTTTTTGTTGCGATCTTTTTTCAACACCATTTCCGATACCAACATCGAGTTTCGACTGAGTCTTCTTCCACGCAACAGCACCAACGTCATCTTGACATGATATCAAAAAATAATATCGTAAAACAATGAAACGCAAACACGAATCCACTCTCCGCAGGATTTTTGACCATCCGACATCTGGCGGGATCAAATGGGCAGATATCGAGGCCTTGTTTGCGGAGCTGGGAGCGGAAATAGCGGAGCGTGAAGGTTCGCGCATCAGCGTGTTTCTTTTTGGAGAGATCAGAATCTTCCATCGCCCGCATCCTTCGCCGGACAAGGACAAGGGCGCGGTGGCAAGCATCAGGAAGTGGCTCGAAACGAATGGGGTGAAGCCATGAAGAACGTACTTGATTTTCCCGGCGGTTACTCTGCCGTCATTGGCTACGATTCCGAGCTGGAAATGTTCCGGGGAGAATTTGTCGGCTTGAATGGCGGAGCCGACTTCTACGCCACGGACCTGGAAGGACTCAAGCGAGAAGGCGCGTTGTCGCTCAAGGTCTTTTTGGACGAATGCGCCGCACGTGGCATCGAGCCCAAAAAGGCAAAAGGAAAATTCGCCCTGCGCCTGGATCAGGACATCTACCGCCAGGCCACTATCGCCGCCGCCGCCAGCGGAAAAAGCCTGAACCAGTTCATCACCGAAGCCGTGCGCGAAGCCGTGGCCCGCGCATGATCCACGAAGCCTGGCATTGAAGCGAGGAATAGGCGGATGAGGAGCATTTTCCGCCCCGCCTGGAAAGAACAAGCTGTCCAGACAACATCTTCTCTATCCGAAGCCTATGCGGTCATGGGCTATTTCTCGGCTCCACGATTCTCGGCGGTCTGCATGTCCTCGCCGCCATGCCGGGCAGGATCGAAACTGGCAAGACGTTGCTCCAGGGTCAGATGAACCTCACTGAGCGACGTGATGATGATCCTTCCATTTTCCACGCTGATCCTGACCCGCTGATCGGCATGCAACTTCGCCTCGCGGGCTACGGCCGCAGGCAGACGGCCCCCCAGACTGTTTCCCCATTTTCTTATGACCAGAATGGTTTCGGTCATGGCGGAATCCTTCGCATGTTTAGGCACAGTTCAATCACTGAACGCCGACAAATCAAGACGGGGAGTCAGCCTGCGGTTGATGATCACGTCGTCAGCTCATAGCTCGTGCTGCGGCCGCTGGCTGCGGATTTGACCAGCACGCCCTTGGCGAGCAGGTCGGAAATATCGCGCAGGGCGGTGTCCTGGGAGCATTTGGCGATGGCGGCCCATTTGCTGCTGGTCAGCTTTCCGTCGAAACCATCAAGCAGCTTGTTGAGCAGCTTGATCTGCCGCTCGTTCATGGACACCCCAGCCCAGCGACTCCAGAAACCGGCCTTGGCCAGCACTGCCGAGAGCGTGCTTTCGGCCCCTTGAACGGCACGCAGCAAACATCCCAAAAACCACTCAAGCCAGTCCGTGACATCAAGCGTTCCCTTCTGGGTTCGTTCCAGCCAGTCGTAGTAATCCTTGCGCTCGCGCAGCAATTGCGCAGACACGCTGTAGTAGCGCTGCACGCAGTGATCAGCCCCTGCCAGGGCCATGTCACCCACGGCGCGGGCGATGCGGCCATTGCCGTCATCAAAAGGATGAATGGTCACGAACCAGAGATGGGCTATTCCCGCCGTAATGACGGGATCTTCATCGTGCGGGGCGTTGAACCAGCGCAGAAATTCAAACAACTTGGCATCCAGCATGGCCGCCGGAGGCGCTTCGTAGTGAACCCGGCGGCGCTGAACAGGGCCGGACACGACCTGCATCGGCCCCTGGCTGTCATCACGCCAGGCCCCGACCCGAATCCTGGCCAGACCGCTGTAGCCCGTCGGAAACAAGGCCGCATGCCAGCCGAACAGCCGCTCGGCGGTCAGGATATCGGCGTGGCGCTGGGTCGCATCCAGCACCATGTCCACCACCCCATCGACGTGGCGGTCCGCCGGTGCCAACGCCCCGATATCGAGGCCCAAACGTCTGGCAATGGAGGACCGGACCGACTCAAGGTTGAGTTTCTCGCCTTCGATCTCACTGGTCTTGAGCACGTCCATCGACAAAACCCGAAGCGTAGCCTCATCGCGCAGCTCCATCCCGACATCATGCATCCGCCCCAGCAAGTGCCCCTGGGCCAAGTGCACCTGTGAAAGCAACGGCAACAGCCGCTTCAGGTCGTAAACCCAACGCGGCCAGTCGTCCTGCTGCCAGATGTATTTTTTTTCTCCGCTTATCATGCGGTGATTGTGCGGGGTATTCACCGCAGTGTCAAGGGAAGGGATGCCGTGGCGGGAAAGTGCCCTGAATCAATTTCAGCCGCGAACACGAACGTTTACGATAACGGCAAGTTACACGAGCATTTGTTTTTTGAAATACGGATGTGCTTCAGCAACGCAAACCCCTTGCGTACTGCCAAAGCAGTACTTGCCGAACAGCCCGGTCCAGCACCACCACGCTCCGCAACGCTGCCCCTTCCTCCTGTTTCTGCGCAGCCTCACCCTTTGCCCATCCCGTAGCGCCGCATCTGGCTCCACACGCTGGTCCGGGAAATACCGAGGATTCGGGCCGCTTCGGACTGGTTTCCGTTTGCCTCGCGCAGGGCTTGGGCGAGGCGTTCCTTTTTGATTTCGTCCAGGCTTCTGGCCGCGACATCGGCAGGGGTGCACACGACCGCTCCGTTCATGAGTTCGGCCGGCAGGTCGCGGGGTTCGATCATGTCCGTCTTGCAGGCCACGAAGGCGTACTCGAAGGCGCTGCGCAGCTCGCGCACGTTGCCGGGCCAGGAGTGGCGCACGAGCAGCTCCATGGCCGCGGGCGAGATGCCGTGCACTTTCTTGCCGGATTTGAGCTGCGTGCGCAGGAAAAAGGTGGAGGCCAGGAGCGGGATGTCCTCGCGGCGCTCGCGCAGCGCAGGCATGCGGATAGGGATGACATTGATGCGGTAGTAGAGGTCCTGGCGAAAGAGGTTTCTGGCGACCAGATCCGTCAGGTCGCGGTTGGTGGCGGTGATGATCCTGGCCTGGACCGGGATGGGACGATGGTCGCCCACGCGCTCGATGACCTTTTCCTCCAGCACGCGCAGGAGCTTGACCTGGGTACTGGCGGGCAGGTCCCCGATTTCGTCCAGAAAGATGTCCCCGTCGCCCGCGCTCTCGAAGCGGCCCATGCGATCCTTGTGCGCTCCTGTGTAGGCGCCTTTGACATGCCCGAAGAGTTCGCTCTCCAGCAGCGATTCGTTCAGCGCCGCGCAGTTGACCTTGATGAAAGGCTTGTCCCGGCGCGGCCCGGCATCGTGGATGGCCTTGGCCACCAGCTCCTTGCCCGTCCCGCTTTCGCCGTAGATGATGACCGGAGCATCGATCTGCGCCACGCCGTCGATGAGATCGAAAACCTGCTGCATGGTGGCCGCGCGGCCCACGATCCCGTGAAAGGAGTCTTCCCGCGAGATCTCGCGCCGGAAGATCTCCAGCTGCTCCTCCTTGTCCACCAGATCGGAGATGTCGGTGATGGTCTCCACCGCGCCGATGGTCTCGCCGTCCTTGTCTTTCAGCACGGAAGCGTTCTTGACCACGGGCACGCGCGTTCCGTCCTTGCGCACCAGGGCACACTGCTGCTTGCGCAAGGAACCTTGCTTGAACATGACGCACCAGTGGCACTGCGGAATCCCCCGCGCCAGCTCGCAGGCCGAACAGCCGAGAATCGCGCATGACGCGCCGATGAGTTCCTCGCGGGAGTAGCCTGTCATCGCCACCAGGCCTTCGTTGACGGACACGATCTGGCCATCGGGCGTGACGATCATGATCCCGTCCTGAATGGTGTTGACCACGGTCTTCCAATATTGATTCAGATTTTCTTCCATCCCTACTGCTCCATGCCCTTCTGCTTTGTTTGTGAACATAACATCTGTTCACCTGTTTACTTAGTGAACACTCAAAACGCAACACCTCGGTTCATCGTGAACAAGAAAACGTCGCGCCTATTAAATTTAAATCCATTATTTCAGAATATTATTTCTATAAAAAAGAGCGATCCCGGAAAAGCGACGTTCTGGCACGACGCTGGCTAAAGAAAAAATGTCGGCACTGGCCGGCATGCGAGGATAATTGTTATGAACACACTCGACATGCGGAACACGGTGGATTTTTTTGGCATGCTCACGGCATGCGCGCTCATCAAAAGACTTGAAGCCGGAGAATCCATGCTGATTCTGGTCAACGACGCATCCTTTCTACCCGATCTGCGCAGGGTGCATCCGGAGTGCAGCTTTCAGCTCATCCCGCCTGCCCATGATGTGAAGAACGGCGGCGACTATCTGTTCCAGGTCAGAAAGGCGTGAACCCTTGAACGTGCAAACCTGTCACAAGGAGGAACCCATGTCCGCAGTCACAGTCGACTGTCCGTATTGCCGGCAAAGCGTAACCGTCACCCAGGGCGAAGACTATGCTCCGCAGTTTCATGCCTGCCCCGGATGTGGAAAGCGGTTCATTGTCGAACGCGGAGCGAGCGGAACCAAGGTGATGAAGGAAAAGGAAGCGCCGTGCATGAGCAACCCGGAATGCCGGGAAATCGAGACCAGCGCCACGTGTGAAGAATAACGAACAAGGATGAAAGTCACGGACAGTCCCCGCTGCCCCGTGTCCGGCGCCGAACTGAAAATCCAGGCCGGAGACCCGGCCGCACGCATCCTGGCCGAAATTCATACCGGGAACAACGATCTGGTGGTCATGGGCGCTCACGGACGCAGGGCCTTCATGGACATGCTGCTCGGATCCGTGGCAAACAAGGTCGTAAGACTCAGCACGGTGCCGGTGCTGACGGTACGACTGCCGAAAGAAAATACGGCAGAATGAATACATGCCTTTGAAACTCGCATAACGGATACGTCGGAGAGATACATGAAAGTCAATCGTAGACACTTCCTCGCGGCCGGTCTGGCAGCCGCCACAGCAGCCGTGGCGCGCCCGGCGGCGGCAAACACTGGGGGCGCAGCAACCGCTGAGCATGTCGTGCTGGCCACACTGCTGGACATCTCCAAATGCATCGCCTGCGGCGCGTGCGTGGAAGCCTGCCGTGAGACCAACGGGCACAAGTACCCGCAGCCGCAAAAGCCCTTCCCCAAGATGTACCCGGCCAAGGTCAAGGCCGCCGACTGGTCGGACAAACAGGATGTGGACGACCGCCTGACCCCCTACAACTGGCTCTACATACAGACCGCCACGGGCGAATACAACGGCGAGCCCTTCGAGCTGCACATCCCAAGGCGCTGCCTGCACTGCCAGAACCCGCCCTGCGCCAACCTCTGCCCGTGGGGCGCGGCATCCAAGGACGCCAAGGGCATTGTCAGCATCAATGACGAAATCTGCCTGGGCGGGTCCAAATGCAAGGATGTCTGCCCCTGGCACATCCCCGAACGCCAGACGGGCGTTGGCCTGTATCTGAAGCTGGCTCCGGGCTTTGCCGGCAACGGCGTCATGTACAAGTGCGACCGCTGCCGGGACCGGGTGGCCCTGGGCGAGACTCCGGCCTGCATCGAGGTCTGCCCCGAAGGCGTGCAGACCATCGGCCCGCGCGATGAAATCCTGGCCCAGGCCCGGGAACTGTCCACGCGCACCGGAGGGTTCATCTATGGCGACACGGAAAACGGCGGCACCAACACTTTCTACGTTTCCCCCGTACCCTTTGAAGCGCTGAACCAGGCCATCGAACTGGGACCGGGCAAGCCGCATCTGGCTTCGGTCGGCAATCCGTTTGCCAAGGAAGAATTGCTGGCTCGCGCCGTGTATGGGGCCCCGCTGGTGGGAATCATGGCCGGAGTGCTGCATCTGGTGCGCGGCGCGACCTCGGAGGACGACCATGAATAGCCGAACCCTTGTTTTTCGCCTGACGGTTTTTGCCCTGGCCTTCACGGGCTTCGCCCAGATGCCCATCTTTGCCCGCTACTATCTGGCCGACGTGCCGGGTTTCGGCTGGACTGCGGATTACTATTTCAACCACGTGGCGCATTACATCCTGGCCATCGTGCTGCTGGCCATTCTCGGCTGGCGGCTGCCCCGCGTCCTGCGCCGCCCGGCCTGGACGGCCATGGACGTGATCGTTGGCCTGTGCTGGGCCGGTATCGTCCTGACCGGCATCGTCCGGGTAATGAAGAACCAACCGGAGAGCTATTTCTCCCCGACCCTTGTCATGTGGGTCGACTGGCTTCACCTCGGTTTTGTCATGCTGCTTGGGGCAGCGAGTCTGATGCGCTCCAGAGTGCGAGTCCGTACTGTGAAAAGCCACTGAACAGTTAAAGGGACACCTGATGTTTCGGACCGTTCCCTCATAGTGGCCGCGCATCCGCGACTGGGTGCGCGCGACGGGAAGTCTAGTTCCAGATTTCAACCAACAAGACCACAGAAAGGAATATGATCCCCAATCGCATCATAGTCATCGGAGGAACCGCGGCCGGACCCAAGGCAGCGGCTACGAAGCCCAGCGCATTCTGGAAAGCGCCGGGTACACAGACGTCCGTGTCATGGAAGGAGGCCTCATGGCCTGGCCCTATGCAGGCGAGCAATAGCATTTCCTCTCCTCCTCAAAAAGTCGAAAGCCCCCTGACAGCCTCTGTCCGGGGGCTTTCGACTTTGTTGATCGGGGACGAATACCGGGAAACGCGGCCATCCCATTTCATTCATGTCGTGCGAGAGAAAGGCCCCCTCTGAACATGTGCACTTATTTTGAAAGCGCCGAAGCGGATGAAAAAGTTAAGTCAAAGCGCCTCCTTTTCCTTGTGCCGTCATATAGGGCGATTTTGTTGGATGTGGCGGAACGGTTGATGGATTTCTTTTGCCGGCCAGCTCCCTTATTCCGATTAATCCTGTGTAATCAGCAAAGTGCACCGGGGCAGTGTCCGGCACGGGAGTTGCCATGGAGGTTGCATGGGCATGAGCCCCTGGCGTGCAGGAGTCGGCTTTCACGCTGGGGCCTTTTGCCAGGGTTATTGTGGGGCAGAACAAGACGGATGGACGAACTCGGTTTGGTCTGGTGGCTGCTTGGCCCGACGAAGGAAAAAGGATCGTCGAGCTGCGCAAGCAAAGGTTGACGACGCAAAAGCCCCTTCACGGCCTGAATAAAGGAAAAATCAAATCATGCAGACAAAGGCCCTCTCCCCGGAACTCGTTGCAATGATGGACGCCTACTGGCGCGCCGCCAACTACCTGTCGGTCGGCCAGATTTATCTTTATGACAACCCGCTGCTGAAAAAAGAGCTCATGCTGAAGCACATCAAGCCGCGCCTGCTCGGTCACTGGGGCACGGTGCCGGGCCTGAACTTCATCTATGTGCATTTGAACCGCATCATCAAGGCGTACGATCTGAACATCATCAATATCACCGGGCCGGGCCATGGCGGGCCCGGGCTTGTTGCCAACGCGTATCTCGAAGGGACCTACAGCGAGGTCTATCCCCACATTTCGCAGGACGAGGAGGGCCTGACGCGGCTCTTCAAGCAGTTCTCCTTCCCCGGCGGCATCCCGAGCCACGTCTCGCCGGAGACGCCGGGCTCGATCAACGAGGGCGGAGAGCTGGGCTATGCGCTGTCGCATGCTTTCGGAGCGGCCTTCGACAACCCGGACCTCCTTGTCGCCTGCGTCATCGGCGATGGCGAAGCGGAGACCGGCCCCATGGCCACGAGCTGGCACTCGAACAAGTTCCTGAATCCGGTCCATGACGGCGCCGTGCTGCCGATCCTGCACCTGAACGGCTACAAGATCGCCGGTCCCACCGTGCTCGCGCGTATTCCCCATGACGAACTGGAGGCGCTCTTCCATGGCTACGGCTACACCCCCCATTTCGTCGAGGGTGACGAGCCCATGGAGATGCACGTCCTCATGGCCGCCACTCTTGACCGCGTGGTGGGCGAGATCCGGCGCATCCAGCGGGACGCCCGCGAACAGGGGTTCACGGAGCGGCCGCGCTGGCCGATGATCATCCTGCGCACGCCCAAGGGCTGGACCTGCCCGCGGGAAGTGGATGGAAAACCCACGGAAGGCACCTGGCGGTCGCATCAGGTGCCCATGGGCGACATGGGCCATCCAGGCCATGTGAAGCTTTTGGAGACGTGGATGAAGAGCTACCGGCCGCAGGAGCTGTTCGACAAGTCCGGCCGGCTCCGCCCCGAGCTGGCCGGGCTCGCGCCGGCAGGGGAGCGCCGGATGAGCGCCAACCCCCACGCCAACGGCGGCCTGTTCCTGCGCGACCTGCGCCTGCCGGATTTCGGCGACTACGCGGTCAAGGTCCCGAAACCCGGCGCGGTGGACGCCGAGGCCACCCGCGTGCAGGGCGAGTTCATCCGCGACGTGATTGCACGCAACCCATCCACCTTCCGCGTCTTCAGCCCGGACGAGACGAGCTCGAACCGCTGGGGCGCGGTGTTCGAGGTCACCAGCCGCTGCTCGATGGCGGCCATCGTCCCCGGCGACGAGCACGTCGCGCCCGATGGCCGGGTCATGGAGATGCTGAGCGAGCACCAGTGCGAGGGCTGGCTCGAAGGGTATCTCCTGACCGGCCGCCACGGCTTCTTTTCCTGCTATGAAGCGTTCATCCACATCGTGGATTCGATGTTCAACCAGCACGCCAAGTGGCTGGACGTCACGCGCGGGATTCCCTGGCGCCGCCCCATCGCCTCCCTCAACTACCTGCTCTCGTCACATGTCTGGCGGCAGGACCACAATGGCTTCAGCCATCAGGACCCAGGCTTCATCGATGTCGCAGCCAACAAGAAGTCCGAGGTCATCCGCGTCTATCTCCCGCCCGATGCGAACACCCTGCTCTGCGTGACGGATCAATGCCTGCGCAGCCGCAACTGCGTGAACGTGGTCGTGGCCGGAAAGCAGCCCGGGCCGCAGTGGCTGGACATGGACGCCGCCGTCAAGCACTGCGCCGCCGGCATCGGCATCTGGCCGTGGGCCAGCAATGACCAGGGCTGCGAGCCGGATGTCGTCATGGCCTGCTGCGGCGACGTGCCCACCCTCGAAACCCTGGCGGCAGTGCAGCTCCTGCGCGAACATTTCCCGGCCTTGAAAATCCGGGTGGTGAACGTGGTCGATCTCATGAAGCTGCAGCATCACCGCGAGCACCCACACGGCTTGAGCGACGGCGATTTCGACACGCTGTTCACTACCGACAAGCCGGTCATCTTTGCCTACCACGGCTACCCGTGGCTGATCCACCGGCTGACCTACCGTCGCACCAACCATGGGAACCTTCACGTGCGCGGCTTCAAGGAGGAAGGGTCGACCACGACGCCGTTCGACATGGTGGTCGTGAACGACCTCGACCGCTTTCGCCTCATGGCCGACGTCATCGATCGCGTGCCGCAGGTCGGCGCCACGGCCGCGTATGCCAAGCAGGCCATCCGCGACAAACTCATCGAGCACCGGCAGTACATCGAGGAGCACGGCGAAGATCTGCCGGAGATTCGGAACTGGCGATGGGGGCTGGGCGAAAAGGAAAAACTGGCGGGCGGAAAACGCGAGTCTTGAATCGAAAGAAACCCCTCACGAATTGAACGTTCGTGGTATCCCGGCAGGTCGGCCGCACAATGCCTGCCAGGCAATTCAAGCCAGTGGTCAGGAATACTTCAACGGACCGTCACGAGACCAGCGTGTCGGTCCCGACATGAAAATATTTCCAGGCGACGTCGATCAGTTCCGCGCTCAGGTCACGGCCGGACCTGTGGGCGTATCGTTCATGCAGGGGCGCGGCCATGGTGGCGAAGGTGTCGACTATCTTGGGATCGAAATGCTTCCCGCGCCCGCGCATGAGGATGTCGAGGGCCTCGGCGCAGCTCAGCGCGTTCTTGTAAGACCGGCGCGAGGTCAGGGCGTCGAAGACATCCGCCACGGTGAAGATCCGCGCCGTGAGGGGGATGTCCTTTCCGCTTATTCCGTTTGGATACCCTTTTCCGTTGAATTTTTCGTGGTGGCACCCGACAACGTCCTTCGCGTCGCGCAGCCAGGTCGAGCGGGCGACCACTTCCAGCCCGTGTCTGACGTGGGTCTTCATGATCTCGTATTCGTCTTCCGTGAGTTTGCCGGGCTTGAGCAGGATGCTGTCCCTTATGGCGATCTTGCCAACATCGTGCAGGAAGGCGCCCTTGGCCAGGGCGCGCATTCCGGCCGCGTCCAGGCCAAGGGCCTCGGCCATGCGCAAGGCGTAGAGGGTCACCCTGTAGTTGTGCTCGTCGGTGTCGCTGTCCCGCTTGGCGACGGCGCAGCCGAGCAGGGCCAACGTTTCAAAGTTCGCCGCCTGCAGGTTGCGGGAAAAGGCGACGAGGCGGTTGGTCAGGCGCAGGATGACCGGATAGAGGAGGGCCGCCGTGGCCAGAGCGACGAACGCGACGGCACCGACGGTGTAAAATGCTTTGCGTTCCATGGCGGCCAGCACAGAAGGGGCTGGGACAAAGATGATTTCGACCTGGCCGGTATCACTCCGTCCAAACTCGTCTATGGGAAGTATGGCGTGGACGCAGAGGATATCAGCGATAAAGACCGTTTCCGACCAGGCCCCGGCATTGGGCTCGGGGCTCTTGCCTGCATGGGCGTGCGCGCGCACCGCCTCGTGCAACACAAAGGTTTGGTCCAGATACTCCTCTGCGCCGGAGATGCCCGGCTTGAAAAATCTGGCGTAGACGACCTTGCCACGCCTGCTTTTCCTGGCATTGGCGGCGATTTTTTCCCCGACCGCCAGACGAAAGGCGTCCAGGGGCTTCAGCCCGTCATGAGAGACAATCGCGCGGGTGCGCTCCACCAGTTCCGCGAGATCCTCCTGCGCCTCGGCCACCACCGCCTCCTCCAACATGCGCTCTTCCGCCAGATAGGCCAGAGTGGCCAGAGTCAGGGCGATGACGGTGGCCATGAGCGCGAGCCGGGCTACGAGGACGTGACGCACGTACGTCAAGAGCGGAACGTTTCGCGGCGAATACATGCGTCACTCCTGATGAGCGGTTCGTGTTCATGAAAGCGATTGGCCGCTTGGCGCTCAGGAATGTAACCGCTCTCCACCGCGTTGTCATGCTGCATCTACCCGATCGGGAAATGGGCTATAATGGCAATTCCCCATATCTCAATTCACCATCATTACATGGTGAAAATCTCAGCTTTCCGAGGTGGTCGCAATTTGCGATCACCCTGGCTTTATCCTTTACGGTCAACATAAGTATAAAGTCCTCAGGGAACCGCCGCAAATTGCGCTTGATCTGCTCGTTGAAGCGCCCCGCCTACTCGCCAATATCCGCATACACCGCCGCTCGGGCACGGGCTGCCGCGTCAAGCACGCCGACCTTTTCGTCCACGAAATCATAAACCTTTGGTTGAGCTTTTCCAGCAGAGGGACGCAGCACCCGGCCCAGATATTGGATCAGGCGGCCGCTGAATTTGACAGGCGTGGCCAGGAACAGGGACGTCAGGTTGCTGGCGTCGAAACCTTCGCCGATAAGCTGGCCCGTTGCAAAGACCACATCCACCCGGCCCGACTGGATCTGGTCCACCAGGCGTTTGCGTTCGGGCAAGGGTGTGTCGCCGGTCAGGATCGCCCCGCTGATCCCATGCCGTTCTTCCAGGAGCTCCTGCAGCATCCGGCAGTGTATCTTGCGGTCGGACAGCACCAGCCCGACTCCCCGCCCGGACGCCACTTCCCGCGCCACTTCATCGACGATCAGGCTGTTGCGGTCCATGTCTTCGGTCAGGTCGGCGATGATGAGGCCGTACTCCTCTGTCGGATCGCGCTCGCACTTAAAAGAAGTCGGCCGGATGCAGATTTCCGGGCGCATGATCGCCCCGCTTTCCATCAGATCATCACTGTCGATGCGGGCGTGCATTTCACCCAGGTGCCAGAAAATGAGCTGAGTCAGGCCGTCGCGCCGGTACGGGGTGGCCGAGAGGCCAAGGGAATAGGCGCAGTCGAAGGCGGTCACGGCGGCGGTGAAGGTGCGGCTCGGGGCGCGGTGGCATTCGTCGACGATGATGTGGCCGACGCGTTTTTTAAGCTCCTTGGCCCGGCTGTACACGGACTGCACCGTGGCCACGGTCACGGCCTCGCCCACCGTGCTTTTGCCGCTGCCGATCATGCCCACCTTGCGGGCCGGGATGTCCAGGAATTGCTCGATGCGCTCGACCCACTGCATGGCCAGGTCGCGAGTGTGTACCACGATCAGCGTAGGCTGGCGACGGCTGGCGACAAGCGACAGGCCGCATACGGTCTTGCCCGCGCCGGTGGGGGCGCAGAGCGTGCCAAAGCGGCGGCGGAGCATGGCGTCGCAGGCGGACTGCTGGTAGGGACGCAGTTCCCCCTGAAAGGTGAAATCAATTTCCGGCAGGCTGCGCCGCTCGTCCTCGTACTCCACGGCCTCGCCGTGCTCGGCGCAGATCCGGGCCAGCCGTCCGCCATAGCCGCGCGGCAGGATGAGCCCGCCGCTTTTGCGCACGGAATAGAACTTCAGATGCCGGGAGATCTTGTAATTGGTGCGACCCATCTTCAAATTTTCGAGCCACTTGGGGTTCTCCAGGGTCAGCTCGGCCATGACCTGCGTCTGGATGGGTTCCGGGATATCGGAGAGGAAAAGTTTGTGGGCGATCCGGCAGCGCATCAGGACACGCTTTCCAGGCAACGGGCCAGCACATGAGGCAGACGGGCGACCTTGCGCGCGACGTAATCGAAGCAGACCATGCCCGTCTTGACCAGAGCGATTTCCGCGCCATCGGCAGGACGATTCAGCCGGCAGACAAGATCGAAACTCGACCGCCGCACCTCGACCGCGCCCAGTTCCACGTCCAGTTCATCGCCCAGAAACGCCTCTCCCTTAAAAACCAGTGCCGCATCGGCCATGATCAGCCCCACCCCGCCGACGTCCTTTTCAGACAGACCGCAGGACGCCAGCCAGCGCACCCGCGCCTCGTGGGCAAGGGCCAACACCCGGTCATTGCCCAGATGCCCGCCATAATTCACGTCGGTCACGCGCACATCAAGCCGCGTCCGGTAAAGCCATGTCCTCGGTAATTCGATCTGCACGCGCGCCATCAGATATCCCTCCGGAAACCGTCAAACTTCATCCTGATTTTTCGCTCTCCCACTTCAGGACTCCAGTTCCAGAAGTTTCTCCCCCCGGCCGATGACAGCCATGATATCCCCTTTTTGCAAGGACTTGTCGGCCGAGGGCACGAAAACGAACTGCTTATCCTCCAGGCCTTTCACGGCCACCACCTGGATGCCGAAGGAGTTGGTCAGGTCCAGATCGCGCAAGGTCTTGCCTGCCCATTTTTCCACGGTGAACTCCTTAAGGATGATGTTCGTGCCCAGAGGCAGATAATCGATGAGGCCGGGCACGGCCAGTTTGGCCGCCAGCTGTTCGGCGGCGTAGCGTTCAGGAAAGATGACCGCATTCGCCCCGACCTTTATCAGCACCTTCTCGTGATCCCTGCTCATGGCCTTGACCGTCACGCTCTTGCAACCCAGTTCCTTCAGAAAGAGCGTGATCAGGATACTCGCTTCCATGTTGTGACCGGTGCTGACGATCACCTCCTGCAGCTCGCCGAACCCGAGCTGCTCCAGGGCGATCTTGTCCACCGCTTCGGCCTGATAGACTTGCGTCAAAGCCTCCGCAGCGACCTTGACCTTGTCCGGATCGTTGTCGACTCCGACCACCTTCTGGCCGTGAGCCATCAAGGACCTTGCCAGACTGAGCCCGAACTTGCCCAAACCCACGACACCGAATTCCTTGTGAGTCATAAAAACCTCCTACCCGATGAGCATGCTCTTTTCGGCACGCTTGAAACGTTCACGCGTCTGCCAGGCTTGCAGCATGGTCAAAAAAACGATGGGACCAAGACGGCCGACGAACATGAGAAGCATGATGATGAATTTCCCCGGCGTCGAAAGATGAGGCGTGAGGCCGGTGCTCAGACCCACTGTACCGAACGCGGACGAGGCCTCGAAAAAGAGTTCCATGAACTTGCCTCGCACCAGTTGATGCGGCTGGTTGGCACCTTCGGTCACGGTCAGGATGAAGACCGAGCCCATGATGAGAACAAAGGCGAAAATGACAAGAGTCATGGCTTTGTTCACGGTGGAGGCGTCCACGCCATAGCCCTCGACAACGACCTGATCGCGTCCCTTGATCTGGGATACGGCGAACCCGAGAAGTACGCGCAGGGCCGTGGTTTTGATACCGCCCGCGCAGGATCCGGGAGAACCGCCGATAATCATGAGCAGAATCATGATAAAGAGCGAGGTGTCGGTCATGATGCCGATGTCCATGGTGTTGAACCCGGCCGTGCGGGCCGTGACGGACTGAAAGAGGCTCTGGAGCAGCGCCGTCGCCATCCCGTCCTGCCGCTGCTCGATGAGGAAAAAAACCACCCACCCGATGAGAATCAGCCACAGGCTGGTGCGGATGACCAGCGACCCCTGCCAGCTCAATGCGCCCCGCAGGGGACGTCCACGGAGCGCGGCGCCAAAAAAGCCGGGAAGCTCCACCAATACGTAAAAACCGATCCCGCCCAAAAAAATGAGAGTCATGAAAAGGAGGTTTATGGGCAGGTTGCCTGAAAACCGCATCAGGCTGTCCGGATAGAGGCTGAAACCCGCGTTGCAGAAGGCGGAAACCGAATGAAAAAAAGCGCTGAACCAGTCCAGCTCTCCCAGGCTGAAGGCGTACATGGCCACGGCACCCAGGGCCTCGATGCCGAAACAGACCAGAAAAAGCTGCACCAGAAAACGGCCCAGTTTGAAGGACGGGTCCCCCTGCAGGGATTGGCCCACGGCGATGCGGTCGGTCAGTGAAACACGACGGCGCCACATGTAGAAAACCAGGCTGGTATAGGTCATGACTCCCAGACCACCGATCTGGATGAGTACGGCGATGACGGTCTGGCCGAAAGTCGAGAACACGGTGCCCGTGTCCACCACGACAAGTCCGGTCACGCAGGTGGCGGAGACGGAGGTGAACATGGCGTCGAGCCAGGTCAAGTGTGTCCCGTTCAATGCAACCGGCAGGTGCAGCAGCACCCCCCCCAGGAGTATGGTCGCCGCGAAGAAATAAACGGGAAGAACCGCCGGAGAGAGAAATTTATGGGCGTGTTTCATGGCTTTATTCCAGGGCGGCGGCCAGCAGGGTGCGGGTGTATTCCTGGACCGGGCTCGCAAAGATCGCATCCGTCGCCCCCTGCTCCACGATCCGTCCTTCCTTCATGATGACGATGCGGTGGCACAGGGCCCGCACCAGGGCCAGGTCGTGGGTGATGAACATGTAGGTCAGGCCGAAGCGGGTCTGCAGGCCTCGCAGAAGCTCCACGATCTGGAACTGCACCGTGCGGTCCAGGGCCGAGGTGGGCTCGTCCAGAACCACGAATTTGGGCCGCAGGATGAGCGCCCGGGCAATGGAGATGCGCTGGCGCTGGCCGCCGGAAAATTCATGGGGGTAACGGTGCATGGCGGCAGGGTCGAGATCCACGGCTTCCAATATCTCGGCGATGCGTTCCTCCCGCTCCGTGCCCGTGGCCAGGCGATGCGCGTCCAGGCCCTCGGCCACGATCTGACCGACGGTCATGCGCGGGCTGAGGCTGCCATACGGGTCCTGGAAGACAATCTGAAAATTGCGGCGCAAGCTTCGAAGCAGCCCTTCACGCATGCCGGAAAGGCGCTCTCCGTCAAAATCGATCACTCCCCGGCAGGACTGCAGGCGCAAGAGGGCCAGCCCCAGGGTGGTCTTGCCGGACCCGCTCTCCCCCACCACGCCCAGGGATTCGCCCTGACGGATGAAAAGTTCGGCGTCGGTCACGGCCTTGATGAAACTTTTGGGACGGCCAAAGAGCGTCTTGCCCTGCGGGAACCAGACCTGCACTCCGCTGGCCTCGATCAAGAGCGGCGCGTCTTCGGGCAGGGGATCCGGCCTGCCCGACGGGGTGCTGGCCAGCAGTGTTTTCGTGTACGGGTGGCCCGGATTCTTGAAAATGTCGTCACGCGGCCCGCTCTCCACGATCCTGCCCTCGCGCATGACGTGCACTTCGTCGGCCATGTGCCGGACCACGCCCAGATCGTGGGAAATGAGCAGGATGGCCATGCCCAGTCGCCGTTGCAAATCCTTCAAGAGGTCCAGCACCTGGGCCTGGATGGTCACGTCCAGGGCCGTGGTCGGCTCGTCGGCGATCAGCAGCACCGGATTGTTGGCCAGGGCCATGGCGATGATGACCCGCTGCCGCTGACCGCCGGAGAGCTGATGGGGAAAGCTGTTCAGACGCGAGGCCGCATCCGGGATGCCGACCAGCTCCAGAAGCTCCAGGGTGCGGGCCTTGGCGTCAACTCCAGGCTGGTGCAACAGCACGCTTTCGGCGATCTGACGGCCGATAGCGTGCACGGGATTGAGCGAGGTCATGGGCTCCTGGAAGATCATGCCGATGCGTCCACCGCGCACCTCGCGCAGGGACTTTTCGTCCAGACGCGCGAGGTCGCGCCCCTCGAACAGAATCTCCCCCTTGCTGCGCGCGACCTCAGGCGGAAGCAGACGCAAAATGGACAGAGCGGTCACGGACTTGCCAGAGCCGCTCTCCCCCACCAGGGCGCAGGTCCGTCCGGGATAAACGGATAGGGACACGTCCTGCACGGCGGTGACGGTGCGATCCTCCACGGAGAAATCAACGCTCAGGTTGCGAATGGTCAACAGGGCTTCGTCCTGCGTCCGGCTAGCCGCTGTGGGACTAGCTCCGGTGTCGGGGATCAAAGGCATCGCGCACTCCTTCTCCGATAAAGACCAACAGACTGAGGATCGTGCCCAGGACCGCAAAGGCCGAGAGGCCGAGCCACGGGGCTTGTAGATTGTTTTTGCCCTGGGCCAGCAGCTCACCCAGGGACGGCGAACCAGGCGGCAGTCCAAAACCGAGGAAGTCGAGCGAGGTCAGGGTAGTGATGGACCCGCTGACGATGAAGGGCATGAAGGTCACGGTGGCGATCATGGCATTGGGCAGGATGTGGCGGAACATGATGACCCGGTCCGGCAGGCCCAGGGCCTTGGCTGCGCGTACGTATTCGAGGTTGCGGCCGCGCAGGAACTCGGCCCGCACCACATCGACCAGGCTCATCCAGGAAAAAAGCATGGTCACGGCCAGTAGCCACCAGAAACCCGGCGCGACCATGGAGGCCAGGATGATGAGGATGAAAAGCGCAGGCATGCCGGACCAGATCTCCAGGAAGCGCTGTCCCGCCAGATCGACGATTCCGCCGTAATAGCCCTGCACCGCGCCGACACAAACCCCGACCACGGAGCCGCCGAGGGTGAGCATGAGCCCGAAGAGCACGGACAGGCGCACCCCGTAGATGATCCGCGCCAGCACGTCGCGGCCCTGGTCGTCGGTGCCCAGCAGATTCTCACGCGAGGGCGGGGCCGGGGCGGGCACGGGCAGGTTGTAATTGATGGTCTTGTAACT